>NZ_CP031015.1:2400000-3000000 GCF_003850245.1 Microbacterium sp. ABRD28
GTCAGGGTGAACGCTCAGCCCGCTGTCGGTCAGCCGGCCGCGGACGTCGTCGCGGTGCAGGTGGGAAGCGCGTCGAGGTCGCCGCCATCTGCCACGGTCTCGACGGCGGTGAGGGCGTCATCGAGGTCTTCCACGGCGAAGACGCGCAGCCCGTCGGGGACGTGCCCGACCACCTCGTCGCAGTTCGCCTGCGGGGCGAGGAACCACTCCGCACCGGCGCCCACCGCGCCCCACATCTTCTGGCGGATGCCGCCGATGGGGCCGACGGCGCCATCGGCGGTGATGGTGCCGGTGCCGGCGACATCCTCTCCGCCGGTCAGGTCGCCGGGAGTGAGAAGGTCGACGATGCCGAGGGCGAACATCATTCCGGCACTCGGGCCGCCGACGTTGTTCAGCTGGATCTGCACGTCGATGGGAAAATCGAACTCGGTGGCGAGGACGACGCCGATGACCCACGAGGTGGTGCCGTTCGCGTCCGTCTGTTCGGTCGGGGTGACCGAGACCGTCTGCTCCGCTCCGTCTCGCAGAATCGTCAGTTCGACGTCGTCGCCGTCGCCGTCGTTGATGACCTCACGCAGATCGACGACCCCGTCGACAGGGGTGCCGTTCGCCGCCAAGATGACGTCATCGACCTCGAGGACGGCCTGCGAGACGGAGCCTTCGGAGAAGTCGTAGACGACGATGTCCGACGGCACATCGAATCCCGCCTCCGTGAGCGCTGCCGCCGTGGCGTCCTGCTGGGAGTTGACCATCATCGTGGTGCTCTGATTCCGACGCTCCTCCGTGGTCTGCCCCGCGGGGAAGACCGACTCGAGGGGAAGGACCGCGCGGGTGCGGTCGAACCACGCGCCGGCGAGCTCCAGCCACGAGGGCGTCCGCTGCGGGTTGCCCACGACCTGCACGGTGAGAAGGTCCAGCGACCCGTCGGTGGGATAGGTCTGCGCACCGTCGACGGTGATGAGCGGAACGTCCTCACCGTCGGCGTTCTGCGCGGTGCCCAGGGTGTTGTACACCGGTCCGGGCTGCTGGATCACGTAGGCGGTCGGGAGGAAGGTGAGGACCAGCAGCACGACCAGCGCGACCACCAGCGCCCAGATGCCCGCCAGCGTGGCTCGGCTCATCGGCCGCCGTGGCGGCGGCGTGACCGTCACCTTCTCGTCGAACAGCACCACCGGTGTCCCTGCTTCCTGCTGTGAGCCTCGTGCCGATGTCGCTGATCGTTCGCGACCGGCGTAAGGGTTCGCCCGGTCTGTTCGGAGAGTGCGATCATCCGTGGGACTAGCGTAGACACCACGTCTTTGACCCGGCTGAGAGGGCGATACACGTGCCAGACGACGACCGCAGCCCCGAGGATGAGTTCCAGGAGCTCATGCGCCAACTGTTCGGCGGAGGTGGCGGTGCTCCCGATCCGGAGGCGCTCGCCCGACTGTCGGGGATGAACATCGATCCCGCCATGATGCAGACGATCATGTCGCAGCTGCAGGGGGCGTTCGCCGCCGGCAGCGACGGCATCCCGTGGGACATGACGAAGCGCGGCGCCCTCCACATCGCCAACCAGGACGGCCTGAGCGTCACCGGCGGCCAGCGGACCGACCTCGATCAGGCGTTCTCGCTGGCGAACCTGTGGCTCGGCGAAGCGACCTCGGTGTCGGACCTGTCGACGACACCGAAGGTCATCACGCGTGGCGCCTGGGTCGAGGCGACGCTTCCTGTCTGGCAGGAATTGGCCGAGCCCGTGGCCACGAGCATCACCGACGCTCTCACCCGGGCCCTCAGCGAGCAGGCTCCGGAGGAGATGAGGGCACTGATCGAGGGCGCCGGCCGGCTCATGCGCACCGTCGGCGGGTCGCTGTTCGCCTTGCAACTGGGTCAGGTCGTCGGAAACCTGTCCAAGGAGGTCGTCAGTGGCGGAGACGTCGGCATTCCGCTCATGCCCGACGGCGAAGCGGCGATCCTGCCGCAGAACTTCGCCGACTTCGGGCGCGACCTCGAGATCCCCGACGATCAGCTTGCGCTCTACGTCGCCGCCCGCGAGCTCGCCCACGCCCGCCTGTTCCGTCACGCCCGCTGGTTGCGGCTGCACGTCATCTCGCAGGTCACCGAGTTCGCTCGTGCGATCCACGTCGACACCGATGCGCTGGAGGACCTGGCGACGCGATTCGATCCGTCCGAGCCCGACGAGCTGCGCCGGGCCCTGGAGAGCGGCGCTCTTCTCCCCCCGCGCACCGATGCGCAGAACGCTGCCCTCGCCCGCCTGGAGAACCTTCTCGCGACCATCGAGGGATGGGTGGATGTGGTCACCGAGGACGCCACCTCCCGCCTCCCCTCCGCCGCGCGGATCGCGGAAGCGGTCCGCCGTCGCCGCGCGGTCGGGGGACCTGCCGAGCGCGCACTGGGCTCGCTGGTGGGCCTCGAACTCCGGCCGCGGCGCATGCGGGAGGCCGCCGCGATGTGGCGTGCGGTGACGGACGCGGTCGGCATCGCCGGTCGAGACAGCCTGTGGGACTACCCCGACCTCATGCCCGGAGCCGATGACATCGACGACCCGTCGGCGCTCGTCGCGCGACTGCAGGCACGTGCGCGGGGCGAAGTACCGGCGCGTGACGAGATGGACGATGCGCTGGAACGTCTGCTGTCGGGTGAGGCGGACTCGGGCGAGCCGGAGGATCCCCGGCCGGTGTGACCCCCGACCTCTCCTGCACAGGCGTGCGGTGAGGGGCAGGAGCACCCCGGATCTGTGGACAGTCGCCGCACGACGATCGCGGCGACGAGGATCGGGGCATGCTCCGATTGGATCCGGCTTTCCCTCCGCTGTGGCGCTCCCCCTGGGCGGTGCAGTTCGGGCTTGATCCGGTGGCGACACTGACCGCTCCGGCCGTGTGGCAGGAGCGTCTGATCCACGAGCTGGGGAACGGTGTTCCCACCGCGGCTCTGCCTCTCGTGGCGGCGTCGGTGGGCGCCCCCGCAGGAGCCGCCGAAGATCTCCTCGCCGAGATCTCACCGGCGCTGGAGAGACCACGCCCGCCGTCTCCGACGCGAGTGGTCATCCAGGTGGGAGATGATGTCGCCCCGGCGGTGATCGAGACGCTCCAAGATGCGCTGTCGTGCTGCGGTCTCGCGTGGGAACGCGCCGTCTGGCCCGGCGACACGCCATCGGATCCCGCCGTGCCGGTGATCGCCCTCGCGGCTCACCTCGTCCACCCCGCTCGGGCGGCCGCTCTGATGGCCTCAGACGTGACACATCTGCCCGTCATCCTGGCCGGGAGCCGTGTGCGCGTCGGTCCCCTCGTCGTGCCGGGTGTCACGGCCTGCCTCAGCTGCCTGGCTCTGGCGTCGACCGATGCGGACGGCGGCTGGCCCCTGCTGGCTGCCCAGCTCTGCGGGCGGCCGATCTCCGAGGTCGCGGCGACCCTCCTCGTCGAGGCCGCAGCGGGAGCGGTGCGGCTCCTCAGCGGCGAGGGGACGACGCCGTCGACGACGACGACGACGACGACGACGACGACGACGACCGAGCTTGTCTTGTCGACCGTGTCGGTGCTCCGATCCCTCCGGCACCACCCGCACGAACGGTGCGGGTGCCGATCTCCTGCAGGAAGCGCGACGGGCGGCGATCACGCGCTCCGCGCGACCAGCTGAGATCCAGGGTCCGCACGGCGCGCGTGATGCCCACGTAGGCCAGTCGTCGCTCCTCGTCGATCGTCTCGAACGTCTGCGCATAGGAGATGGGCAGCACGCCCTCCGCGAGGCCGACGAGATACACGTGATCCCACTCCAAGCCTTTCGCGGCGTGGAGGGTGGCGAGCGTCACCGTCCGGAGCGTGGGCTCCTCCTGCACCTTCGCCCGCCGGAGCAGATCGTCGGCGAACTCCCGCAGGGTCGTCCCCTCCGGCGCCTCCTCCGCCAGACGGAGCAGAGCCGCCCGCGCCTCCCACGCATCGCGCACGGCGCCGCCGGCCGGCGGCGGGTCGTCCGTCAGACCGAGCGAGCGCAGCACATCGCGAACCGCCTGCACGAACGTCCCTGTCAGGGGTGCCACGGCGGCGGCGCGCAACGCCATGACCGCTTGACGCACCTCGGGGACGTCGAAGAACCGTCGACCGCCGAGCACGCTCGCCGCGATCCCGACGTCCGCCAGCGCCCGCAGGAGCTCGGCCGACTGCGCGTGGGCCCGGTAGAGCACCGCGATCCCGGCGGGATCGGCGCCCGCCGCGATGCGGGCGCGGATGCGAGCAGCCACCGCCCGAGCCTCGTCACGCTCATCGTCGAAAGCGGTGACCGTCGGCAGCGGCGCGGCGTCGGCGCCATCCGCGTGCCCCGCGGGATGCTCTCCCGCGTTGCGTCCGGCAGCCACCAGGCGCAGCGCACCGGGACGGTCCTTCATCAGCGCGTTGGCGACCCCGAGGATGGCCTGCGTCGAGCGGTAGTTGCGTTCCAAGCGGATGACGCGGGCGTCGGCGTGGCGCCGCTCGAAGTCCAACAGGAACGTCGGGTCCGCTCCTGCGAAGGAGTAGATGGTCTGGCTGGCGTCGCCGACCACGCACAGGTCGCGTCGATCGCCGAGCCACAGCTCGAGGAGGCGGGCCTGGAGCGGCGAGACGTCCTGATACTCATCGACGGTGAAGTGACGGTACTGCTCGTGGATGGTCGCGGCCACGCGCGGCTCGGCCTCGATCATCCCCGCGCACGCCAGCAGGACGTCTTCGAAGTCGATCTGCCGACGCTGGTCCTTCAGCTCCTCGTAGGCACGCTGCAGGCGCGTCACCCGCTCGACGTCCAGGCCCCCCACCCCCTGGGGTCGAGCGCGGACGTAGTCCTCGATCGAGCGCATCGTGACCTTCCGCCACTCGATCTCGGAGGCGACATCCCGCAGAGTCGCGGTGTCGGGCTCGAGCCCGATTCCGTCGGCAGCGTGTGCAAGAAGTCGCACCTTGTTGTCGACGATCGACGGCATGGAATCCCCCGCGAGCGTCGGCCAGAAGTAGTTCAACTGCGCCAGCGCCGTCGCATGGAAAGTCCGTGCGGAAACCCCTTCGACGCCGAGGGCCCGCAGACGTGCGCGCATCTCCCCGGCGGCTTTCGTGGTGAAAGTGACCGCCATCACACGACCTGGCGAGTAGGCGCCGATATCGACTCCGTGTGCGATGCGGTGGGTGATGACGCGGGTCTTGCCGGTTCCGGCTCCCGCGAGCACCACGACGGGTCCGCGCAGCGCCGTCACCGCCTCGAGCTGCTGCTCGTCGAGGTGTTCGAGCGGACCGTTCACGGCGATCCCGCCGCATGCCACTCGCTGATGAGCCGATGCGCGATCGACGCCGGTCCAGGAAGCAGAAGATCCCCGCGTCCGCCGAGGGCGTCGCCGATCTCCTGGCGGTGGAACCAGCGCAGGCTCACGATCTCTTCGCCGTCCGGCCGGGCTGCGCCGGCGTCGACGGCCTCGGCGGTGAACCCCACCATGAGCGAACGCGGGTACGGCCACGCCTGCGAGGCCCGGTATCGCACCTCTCCGACCTCCACACCGGCCTCCTCCCGAACCTCCCGACGGACCGCGCCCTCGAGGGACTCGCCCGCCTCGACGAACCCCGCGAAACAGGAGTACCGCTGATCGGGCCATGCGGCATTCGACCCGAGCAGCAGAAGATCCGGGTCATGGCGATTCGTGATCGCGACGATCACGGCCGGATCGGTGCGGGGGAAGTGCTCACGCCCGCAGGACGGGCAACGGCGCGACCACCCCGCGTGGAGGACCTCGGTGCGAGTGCCGCAGGCGGGACAGAACGGCGCCTCGAGCAGCCACCGTCCGAGGCTCACCGCCGTGACGGCAAGCGCCGCCTCGGTGCGATCGAGATCGGGGGCGGCGACCCGCAGCGACTCGTTCGTCACCGATGCGTCATCGTCCCCCGGCGCGCCCTCATCGGCGAGCACGGCCATCAGCATGGCCGCGCCACGCTCGTCCCGACCCAGGAACGCCCACTCCGCGACCTGACCGGCAGCCGACGGGCCGACCCACCCGTCCACCGTGTCCCACGCGAGACCCCCGTCGCGCAGGCGCAC
The DNA here is from genome assembly GCF_003850245.1 of Microbacterium sp. ABRD28. Lineage (NCBI taxonomy): Bacteria > Bacillati > Actinomycetota > Actinomycetes > Micrococcales > Microbacteriaceae > Microbacterium > Microbacterium sp. ABRD28. The sequence goes on from NZ_CP031015.1 coordinate 2,406,052, forward strand.
CCGCTCCCCCGAGATCGCGAGCACGCGCGTCGCGGGATCGCCGAGGACCGTCGGAAGCAGCTCCGCGATGATGCGTTCGTCCGCAGCACGGTCCCACCGCGCTCGGGCGCTGTCGGAGGATGTCATCGAGACCTTCCCGCGTTGGTCGATGAGCCAGGGCGTGGCGCGAAGGCCCGGCGGCATGCCCGACCTACCCTGGGCTCATGGCACGCTCACCCCTCACTCTAGCCGCGTCGGTGACCTCGGCTCTGCCCGGCGCAGGCGTCGTCGGTGTCGCCGCGCTGACAGAGAACAGCGCTGGACGATACGACTCCGCGCTGGTCGATCTCGATGACGGACGCCGCGTGGTCGTGCGCGCCCCGGTCGATGACGGCGCCGCGACGGAGACCGCGGCCGAGGTGCGCGCACTGACGGTGCTCACGTCCGGTGTGCGCGGGCTTCTTCCCTTCCGTGTGCCGACCGTGCTGGGTCAGACACCCCTCGTCGGCGGTCGTGCCGTCGTGGTCGACTTCCTGCCGGGGTATCGGGTCGATCCGCCGCACCTGCCCGCCGGCCGCGGGGCCGCCACGTCTCTCGGAGAGGCGATCGCGGCCATCCACGCCCTTCCCGTCTCGGTCGTCCGCGACGAGGGGCTCCCTGCCCGCACGACCCGCCAGCTGCGCGACGACATCGAACGGACCGTCGAGCGCGCCGTGGCGACTCGCCGTCTTCCCCCGAGCCTCGATGTGCGCTGGAGCCAGGCTCTGAACGCCGAAGAGCTGTGGCGCTTCGAGACCACCGTCGTGCTCGGCGGCGCCGGAGCCTCGTCTTTCCTCTTCGAGGACTTCGCCGGCGAGCCCCGTATCACCGGCGTCCTGGACTGGCACGGGCTGAGCGTGGGCGATCCGGCGGGCGACTTCATGTGGCTGGCCTCGGCCCCGGACGCCGCCGACGACGTCTTCGCCTCCTACCTCGCCCGCAGCGTTCACGCGCCCGACGGTCTGCTGCGCGAACGTGCTCGGCTGTACGCCGAGCTGGAGTTCGCCAAATGGCTCGTGCACGGGCATGAGGGGGGACGCTCCGACATCGTCGACGACGCGGTGGAGCTTCTGGAGTCGCTGGCAGCCGGCGTGGCCGGCGACGACATCGTGCCGCAGGATCGCGGAGACGTCGACGATGCGATCGCGCTGCTCGACCGGGTGCCGGGGCCCGCTGCGACGGTCGTGGACACCTCCATGCAGACCGACGCCTACGACCCCGCCGAGGTCTCGGCGTGGTTCGGCGACGATGCAGACGAACAGGACGCCGCCGAGGACGCTCCTGCACCCGGTCGCTCGGCGGCGCCGGCCGACACCGCACCCCTGGACCTCGGGCCGATCCGCGAACGACTGGACGACGTGGGCGAAGCGGAGCGGGCGTCGCAGGCGGCGCTGCGACGCTGGGCCGTGTCGGAGTAGCGCCGGCGCCGCTCAGCCTCGGAGGACGAGGTTGTCCGCGACGTAATAGAGCGCCACGTCGATCTGCGACACGGGGATACCGTGCTTGGCGTGATACGCCCGACGGTAGAGCTCCAGCTGCACCATGCGCTCCTGGCGTTCTCGCGCGTTCTTCGGGGGCGCGCCGGTCTTCCAGTCGACGATCTCCACGCGCTCGCCGCGGCGGTAGACGGCATCGAGCTTGCAGATGATGATGTGGGGGCGGCCGTCAGGACCCTCCATGGTGAAGTCGATCTCGGTCTCCACCTCGATCGGCTGGAGGTCCGCCCACTCGGAGGCCAGGAAGCGCTCCTGCAGCCGAAGCAGCTCATCGACTCCTCGGGTTCCGGGCACAGCGGCGTCGCCGTCGATGGGTCCGGTGTCTCCCTCATCGAGGTCGTCCCAGAGCGCGTCGTCCAGTGACGCCGCGCTCCCGGCGATCCCCGATCGCCGTTCCACCCACTCATGGAAGAGCGTGCCGATACGCGTCTGGCGGTAGGGGCGCTCAGGGAGCGGGCGGGAGCCCGCATCGGCGGGTGCGCCATCCACCCGAACGACGTCTTTGTACCTCGAGGCCGGAATGCGGGTAGGGAGGGGTCCGGCGCGGTGTCGTGCACGCGCACGACGTTCCGCCAGCAGCATCCGCACCTCGTCGTCCGGGGTGACCGCAGGCGCATCCAGCGCCTCCCGCACCAGGCGCGCCGCCTCCTCGACCCGCTCCCGACGGGCCCCGAGCGGATCGATGGGCCACGGGAGGACCCTCCGGTCGCCGTCGTACGGATTGGACTCGAGATCGGGCTCGTCGATGTCGATGCCGAGTGCGTCGGAGATCTCGCGCAGGAACACCCCCGTGGTCCTCGGCCGTTTCGTCCCCGACCAGGGCGAGGCGGTCAACAACAGATGCTCACGCGCGCGGGTGACGGCGACGTAGGCCAGCCGTCGGTCCTCGTCGAGCTGCCGGGAGCGATGGGCGGCGATGAAAGCGTCGATCTCGCGCTTGAGGTCCTGCTGGGTGGGAGCGGCCGCCGCCTGCCAAGACAGGGGCGGAAGCCATGCCGCATCACCCCGGAACTCGTAGGGCAGAACCCCGAAGCCCAGCCACCCCTTCGTATCCTTCGCGGCGGAGGGGAGTTCGTCGGTGACCATGCGGACCACGGCGACGGCATCCCACTCCAGCCCTTTCGATCCGTGGATCGTCAGCAGCTGGACGACATCGTCCTCGGGAGGCTCCGTCCGGGGAGCGAATTCATCGACCTTCTCCGCGTGATCGAGCCATGCCAGCAGGCTCGCCAACGACCCCGTGTCGTCGGCGGCGAGGAAGGCGTGCACCTCATCGAGGAAGGCCCGCAACTGTGCGGAGGCGATCCGCATGGGGCCGCGCGTCTCGTTCGAGGCCAGTTCGATGTCCAGCAGCAGTTCCGACTCGATCAGGCGGATGAGCTCGGGCAGGGGCGCACCGGCGGCATGGCGGAGCCCCGCGAACACCGCGCCCGCCTCCTTCAGCCGCCCACGCGCCTCGGGCGTGAAGCCCGCCAGCCAGCCGTGATCGGGGGCGGTGCGCACCACGAAGTCCAGGGCGTCCACGAGCGATGCTCGGTCCTCCCCCGCGCCGGCGCGGACCCGCTCGGCGACGACGTCGTCGAGGGGTTTCAGCGCGGAATCGTGGGTTGCAAGACGACGGGCGAGCTCGGCGAGCGCGCGGAGATCGGCCAGCCCGATGCACCACCGCGGACCTGCGAGCAGGCGGATGAGGGACGAACCGGCGGTGGGGTCGCTGATGACGCGGAGGGCGCTGACGACGTCGACCACTTCGGGCGTGGAGAGCAGTCCGCCCAGGCCCAGGATGCGATGCGCGATACCTCGTCGCCCGAGGGCATCGCCGAAACGCACCATGTGCTTCTTGCTGCGGAAGAGGATGGCGCCGGTGGTGGGGAGACCGGCACGGCGCCGCTCGGCGCGCACCCGATCGAACCACTCGGCCACCCGCTCGGTCTCGGCGTCGATATCGGCTTCGACGGCGATCTCGACTGCTCCCTCCGGCGCGTCCGGCCGCGGGCGGAGCTCCGCCACGGCCACCGGCGAGCGCGGGGCGAGCGGGGCGAGAACCGCGCCCGCGGCGCGCAGGACGTCACGGCTGTTGCGCCAGCTGGTCATGAGGGCGTACGCACCACAGCCGGCCTCACCCGAGAAGGCGGCGGAGAATCCGCCCAGGTTGCCCGCACTCGCTCCGCGCCAGCCGTAGATCGCCTGATGGGGGTCGCCCACCGCCATGACCCCGGTACCGGCGAACAACTCGGCCAGGAGGTCGGACTGGATCACCGAGGTGTCCTGGTACTCATCGAGGAGGACGACCTGGAAGCGCTCGCGCAGCTCCGCGGCCACGCTGGCGTGCTGTCGGACCACCTCCAGCGCGCCGGCCACCTGGTCGGAGAAGTCGATGACGCCGCGTCGACGCTTCGCGTCGAGGTACTCCCGAGCGAGATCCGACAGCAGGGCGAGAGCAGACACCCGGCCTTCCGCGTCGGCCACGTCTTTGTAGACGGTGACGGACGCCTTGCTGGAGGGACGATCCAGAACTCCGGCGAACCTCTCGGGGAAGCGTCGCAGCTCCTCGAAGTCGACCAGGTTGTCGGCACCGTCGCGGGCGATGCGCAGTGCGGCGTCAATGATGGTGCGCAGCGCCTCGGGACGATCCTCGAGGCGGGGGTCGTCGGAATCGAGGACTACTCGCCTCATCAACAGCCAGGCGGCCGACTCGGACAGGACGGCGGTGTCGGTGTCGCGACCGATCCGAACCGCGTGCTCGCGGACGATCTGGTCGGCGAAGCTGTTGTAGGTCGCGACGACCGGCCGCTCGAGGAGGTCATCGCCGGCACCGCCGCCCCCGCTCACGCCGGCACGCTCGGCGAGCGAGCGCAGGTAGCCCCGCCGGGTCGCCTCGTGGTGCGCACTCTCGGTGGAGAAGAAGTGCAGCGCGCCGGCGGCGTGCAGTTCGGGCAGAAGGGGGAGCAACCCGACAGCCTCGAATTCACCGAGCCGACGCAGGCGACGCTGCACGCGCTCGGCCAGCTCGCCGGCTGCCTTTCGGGTGAAGGTCAGTCCGAGGACGGCGTCGCGGCGCACGAAGCTGTTCGCGATGAGCCACACGACCCGACCGGCCATGGTCTCGGTCTTCCCGCTGCCGGCTCCCGCGACGACGAGCGCGGGACGCAGTGGCGACTCGATCACCGCCGCCTGCTCGTCCGTGGGCGGGAACTGTCCGAGCGCGGCGGCGATCACCGCGGCCGTCAGACGCGCCGGTCCTGCGACGGTCACGACGCGCTCACCGCCCCGATGGTGTGGATCCGGCACAGTCCATGACTGTGCTCATCGCGGCAGTGCTCCTCGTACGGGGCGCGGAAGGACTCGCCGGTCATCACCGTGATGGCGGCGTGGATGCGGGAGAGGAAGGCGGTGCGACGTTCCTCGTCGAAGGGCGGCTGCGTCGGAGTCACGAATTCCCGCTGGGAGGTCGGCCGGAGCACGAGCAGGCGGGCGCCTCCGGAGGGCAGCCCCTCCGTCCCGGCGATGGAGCCGGCTTCGAAGGCCAGCTGATAGGCCGCGAGCTGAGGGTGATCGATGACCTTCGCGTCCGTCTGCGGCTCGCTCTTGCCGGTCTTCAGATCCACGATGACCACGGTGCCGTCCCCGGTGAGCTCGACACGGTCGATGTATCCCGACAGCACCGCCTGAGCCGTCGTCGCACGCTCGCCGACGGTGAGCCCGGCCGGGTCTTGGGGGTCGAAGTTCAGCGGGATCTCGAAGTGGGGTTCGGCGTCCAGGAGCCGTCCCCCATCGGCATCGAACCGGTGGAGGTAGCGCGCCAGTCGCCGGACGAGTTCGCGTGCCCGGGCCCGCTCGGCACGACCCTGCCATGCCGCGTCGAACGCCAACTCGTGCCAGCGCCGCTCGACCACCTGCCAGAGGGTTTCTTCGTCGGTCCCCGCGGTGGCGACCTCGAGGGCGGCGTGGATGATCGTCCCGACGCCCGCGGTCGTGCTGCCGGGGTCGCCCCCGAGCTCGCCGATGAGCCAGTTCAGTTCGCACTCCTCGAGGGTGTGCAACCGGGACGGCGACACCCGCACCCGCTCGCGCGCGAGGTCGCGCAGCGGTCCGCTCGATGTCGGCGGACGCACCCCGTACCACTCCTCCGGCGACGCGCCGGGCACCTCCGCGGCCGCCAGCAGGGCCAGTTGCCCGGCCGCGGCGCGTACGTCGGCCGGGTCGGCCAGAGCGCCGGGCGCCGTCAGCGTGCGACGGTGGACCGCGACGAGGCCTCGCAGGCTCAGAGGATGCTCCGAGGATGTGGTGGGTGCCTCGGGATCGGGAAGAAGATCGAAGAAGACGCTCGGTCCCCGATCGTCGTCGTCGACAGCGGTGATCACCGTCTGCGACCGTGAGCGCGACAGCGCCCGGGCGAAGAGGCGGAGTTCATCGTGGAGGGCCGCGCGCCGCCGGTCCGGTCCGGCGATGCCGACACCGGTTCCGTCGGGATGATGCGCAGCGTCGGCGAGCCGCCAGGTCTCGAGCAGACTCCCGCGGTGGCGCGTGTTCGGCCAGACCCCGTCCTGAACGCCGGCGACGATCACCGTGTCCACGTCGAGGCCGAGTGCCGCTGCCGGCGTCAGCACCGCGACGACGTCGTGCGCGAGCGCGGCATCCAATCGGTCGTCGGCCACCGCGCTGTCGAGGATGCTTCGGATGAAGGCGCGCGCATCTGCGTCGACGGAACGTTCGACGAAGCGCTTGGCCGCCTGGAAGAGCGCGACCATCGCATCGAGGTCACGACCCGCCTGATCGGCGAGGGGGCCGTGTCCCTTCGCCTGCTCCACCCACGCACGCTCCAGGCGACTGCGCTCCCACGCCGTCCACAGCAGCTCGTGAACGGTGGCGTCCTGCGCCACCTGTTCCCGAAGGCGCGCAAGGGTGTCGGCCACCGCAGCAGCGCGTCGGGCCTCCCGCGTGTCGACCAGCTCCCACTCGAGCGGATGGATCATCGCCGACAGCAGCAGGTCGCGCCCCGATCGGTCGCCGCCATCGGAGATCTCCCGATGCCGGAGCCCTGTGCGCAGTCTTCGCAGCTCGATGGCATCGAGGCGGCCGCACACTCCCTCGAGGGCCGCGGAGACATCGTCGGCCGACCACTCCTCGACCGGTCGATGAGCGAGTTCCACGAGCCGGAGGATGTCGCGGACGGCGCGCACCTCCCCCAGCGCACGACCCGTACCCTGGGAGCGCGCCGGGACCTCTCGCGCTGCGAGCTCGGTCTCGAGCGCCGCGACCTGGCGACTGTCATGGGCGATCACCGCCAATTCGCGCCACGGCACGCCGGCGAGCAGGTGACGTTCACGCAGGATCCGCGCGACGGTGTCGAACTCCTCCGCGGCAGACCTCAGCAGGAGCGCCCGCACGGAGGAATCCCCCGCGGTGGGGTCGGGCACGCGGCGGTGCGCCACGACCCCGGCGGCACCGATCCGCTCGACCACTCGGCGTACCGTCTCACGCTGGGCGCGCGTGCCACGGTGGCCCTGGCCGAGCACATGCACCGTCTGCAGTGAGGCGGCGAGCCGGGCGAAGTTCTCCGGCGACGCTCCCCGGAAGGCGCCCGCCCCGACGTCCGGGTCGCCGAAGGCCAGCACGGCGACGCCCCGGGCGGCGCAGGCCTCCAACAGTTCGATCGCGCCGAGCGTGAGCTCCTGTGCGTCGTCGACGAGCAGAACACGCAGCCCGCCGGCGGCCGCGCCCGCGGCTTCGGCGTCGCGCGCTCCACGGATGAGCCCGACGGCTTCGCGGACGAGCCCCGCGGCGTCGCGATGCGCCCCTCGCATCGCCGCCCGCACGTCGAGGTACTCCCGGAAGAACGTCGCCAGCGGATGCCACACCTCCACCCCGTGCCTTCGGGCCAGGCGCTCGAGTGCCGTCGGCTCGACGCCCAGGGTCGTGCATTCGGCGAGGAAGGTGCGTACCTCGGTGCGGAATCCCGCCGTCGCCCGGATCTCGGGCCCGAGCCATTCCGGCCACCCGCGGGGGCGACCGGCTGCCTCGTCCTCGGCGTCACCGTCGAGCAGGTCGCGCAGCAGCTGGTCTTCGTCGCCGCCCGTCAGCAGCTGCGGCGCCTCCCCACCGGAGGCGACCTCGGCGGCGCGCACGATCTGGAACGCGAACGAGGGCACCGAACGGGCGGGAGCACCGGAGGTCGCCCTCCCCGCGGCCAGCGACAGCCGGTCGCGCAGGACCGTCGCGGTCTGCCGGGTGGGCGTGAGGACGAGGATCTCATCCGGGTCGGTGCCCTCGTCCACGAGGCGTCGGAATCGCTCGATGACGGTGAGGGTCTTGCCCGATCCCGGGGCGCCCACCACCACGCCCGAGGCGTCTGCAGGCAGTCGGACCACCGCCGACTGGTCCTGATCGAGGATCGGGGCGGCACCGCCGTCGGCCCCCGCGTCTCCCGGTGCGGGTACCAGCGCGAGAAGGTCGGTCGATGTCACGCTTCGACGCTAACCCGAGGCTCCGACAACCCCTGTCACCACACCGACGGGGCGTTCGCCCAGAGCGTGCCTGACCGCCCTCTCCCTCTCGGCCGGTGTCGTAGAGTTGCCATGCGCATCGAGGTCCGAGCGCGAGAGGAAGGCAGACACGTGGAGATCCGTATCGGTATCGCGAACACCGGCCGCGAGCTCAACTTCGAAACGAGCGAGTCGGCGGCGGACGTGAAGGCGTCGGTGGCAGCCGCGCTCGATGCCGGCGCGACCCACGTGAGCTTCGCCGACAACAAGGGCAACACCTACATCGTCCCCACCGCCGCACTGGCCTACATCGAGGTCGGGACCGAGGAGTCCCGCCGCGTCGGTTTCGTCGCCTGAGGACCCGCGCGTGCAGATCCTCCTGGCCTTCATCGCCGGCGCCGCGATCGGGATCTCGATCCACTTCCTGCTGCAGGGCCGCGACAGCCGCGGGGTGGTGCTCGCGCCGGTGATCGGCGCCGCAGCGTCCGGGATCGTCTGGTCGGCACTGACCTGGTCGGGCGTGGGGATCGACAATCCATGGATCTGGCTGAGCGCCCTCGTCGCCCCGGTCGTCGTGACCGCTCCGGTCGTGGCCCTGCTCGCCCGTGCTCGCGTCGCCGCCGACCGGCGGGAGCGCGAGCGGCTCGGCATCGCCTGAGCGGCGCCCGGACGGTCCACTCCCGTACCGCGATCGCTCAGGCGGCGAGGCCCATGTCCTCCATGCGGCGCGAGTGGGCCGCCATCAGCGCCGTGAACACCGGTTCGACCCGCTTCTCGTCAGAGGCGGCGAGCGTCGGCGGACGCAGGGCGGCGCGTGCGATCAAGAGGGTGTCGCCCACCAGACGCCGGCCCCACATCGCCAGCAGTGAGCGCCATTCGGGGTCGCTCTGGATCGTCTGCACGACCAGGTCGACGATCGCCTGCCGGTCATCGTCGGCGCGGAGGATGCGTGCGACCCGCCGACCGGTCTCGCCGTAGCTGGCGGAGAGGGCGAGATAGAAGTCGTCGAGCATGCCGGCGGTGATGTGCACCGAGAGCATCGTCTCCTCGGGCCTGACCCCGTGTGTGGCTCGACGGAACGCGTCCAACGGCTCCCGGAACGGGAGCATGAGCGAGGTGGGGTCCTCGCCGCGGTCGCGGATCAGCGCCACGAGCTCCTCGTGCTTGGTCAGCGCCGCGCCCGCCGCCCGCGAGAGCGATTCCTTCTCGGCCAGCGAGGGGGTCATGGCGATCAGCTCGGAGAGGGTCTCGAAGAAGCCGAGCTGCAGATAGGCCGCCTGACCGAGGAAGGTGGTGACGTCCGGAGCCAGCTCGGCGAAATCCACGCGGCGCGCGTCGCCGAAATCTCCACGCGACCGCAACGACAGGGTCCGAGCGGTGCCACCCTGCCTGCGCCAGAACCAGTTCACCACGCAGGTCACCTTACCGTCGCGGCTCGCCGCGGAAAGGCCCTCGGCGGCCTTCCGGTCGTCGACGGGTATCCTGGGACGCGTTCCGGCATCGGATCGGAACCCCCGCGCCTGCGGTCGACGAAGGGCGTGGATCCATCACGCGGCCCGCGTGCCACCATCCGGGCCCCTTCGACAGACAGGCATGACATCGTGACGACTTTCGCCGAACTCGGCGTGGATCAGGACATCGTCGATGCGCTCTCCGCGCGCGGCATCATCGACTCCTTTCCCATCCAGGAGCAGACCATCCCCCTCGGCCTCCCCGGCCAGGACATCATCGGGCAGGCCAAGACCGGCACCGGGAAGACCTTCGGCTTCGGCATCCCGGTCGTCCAGCGTCTGGGGCTCGATCCCGCACCGGGCGTGAAGGCACTGATCGTGGTCCCGACCCGTGAGCTGGCGGTGCAGGTCTACGAGGACATCGACATGCTCACCCGGAACCGCTCGACCTCGGTCGTGGCGATCTACGGCGGCAAGGCCTACGAGGGCCAGATCGAGCAGCTGCAGGCGGGCGCGCAGATCGTCGTGGGAACGCCGGGCCGACTGATCGACCTCGCCGGTCAGCGCCTCCTCGATCTCTCCGGCGCGACCGAGGTCGTCCTCGACGAGGCCGACAAGATGCTCGATCTCGGCTTCCTCCCCGACATCGAGAAGATCTTCCAGAAGCTTCCCGCCGTGCGTCACACCCAGCTCTTCTCGGCCACGATGCCCGGGCCGATCGTGACCCTCGCGCGTCGATTCATGTCGAACCCGATCCACATCCGGGCGAACGACCCCGACGAGGGGCTCACGCAGGCGAACATCAACCACCTCGTGTATCGCGCGCACTCGCTCGACAAGGACGAGGTCATCGCCCGCATCCTGCAGGCGGAAGGGCGCGGCAAGACGGTGATCTTCACCCGCACCAAGCGCGCCGCGCAGCGGCTCGTCGACGAGCTCGGCGACCGGGGCTTCTCGGTGGTGGCGGTCCACGGCGACATGAGCCAGGAGGCCCGGGAAAGGTCGATGGCGGCGTTCAAGGCGGGAAAGAAGGAGATCCTCATCGCCACCGACGTGGCTGCCCGCGGCATCGACGTCGACGACGTCACCCACGTCATCAACCACACGATCCCCGACGACGAGAAGACCTACCTGCACCGTGCGGGGCGCACCGGCCGCGCCGGCAAGACAGGCATCGCCGTCACCTTCGTGGACTGGGAAGACCTGCACAAGTGGGCGCTGATCAACCGTGCGCTGGAGTTCGGTCAGCCCGAGCCCCTCGAGACCTATTCCTCCAGCCCTCATCTGTTCGAGGACCTCGGCATCCCCGCCGGCGTGCGAGGCCGGCTCACCACCGCCCCGCGCGCCGAGACGACGAAGACCTCCGGCGCCGCGTCCGATCGTTCGGCGCGCGCAGATGCGCCCCGCCGCCGCCGTCGACGGAGTGAAGACACGGCATCGCCCGACGCCGCGAGCGTGCAGGCCGAGCACGGCGCGGCAAGCGCGGCCGAGACCGCCGGCCAGGGCACGCACGACGGCGGCGGAAAGGAACACCACGACGGCAACGCCGCCCCGGCACGCCGTCGGCGCCGCCGCCGGGCTCCCCGCACCGGCGGCGCACCCACGATCGGCTGACAACGTCCCGACGGTGAACCCGTTCGAGCGATATGGTGAGCCAGACGCCGCAGGATGCGGCGTGTCACCTCGCTAAGAAAGGCACGACCGTGCGCTTCACCGACGTCATCGAGTACCAGGGATTCTGGGGATCGTTCTGGGACCTGATCTGGTGGTTCCTCTGGGCCTTCGCCTTCATCGCCTACCTGTTCGCGCTGTTCGCGATCATCGGCGACCTCTTCCGCGATCACAAGATGAAGGGGTGGGCCAAAGCGATCTGGATCGTCTTCCTCATCTTCGTCCCCTTCCTGACGGCCCTGGTCTATCTGATCGCACGCGGCGGCGGCATGGCCGAACGCAGCGCCGCCCAGGTGCGTGCCATGCAGAAGGCGCAGGACGAGTACATCAAGTCCGTCGCCGGCACCTCGGCTCATCCGAGCCCGGCCGATGAGATCGCCAAGGCGAAGGCCCTGCTGGATGCGGGGACCATCACCCCGGAGGAATACGAGCGCCTCAAGGCCCGCGTCATCTCCTGACCGCAGCGGAGCGCCGCTCCGTCCTGGTCACCCCAGGACGGGGCTGCTTCCTCTCCCCAGCGCGATGATCCGCTCGATCATCGCCGTCTCGGTGCTGTTCTCGCCGGGGACATTGGGCTTTCCCTGCCCGTGGTAGTCGCTGGAGCCGGTGACGATGAGATCCCGCTCGTCCACGATCCGGCGCAGCTGACGAACCTGGTCGGCCATGTTCTCCCGATGGCGCAGCTCCAGCCCCGCCAGGCCTGCGTCGAGCATCCGCTGCATCACCCCGTGCGGCAGCATCCCGCGTCCGGCCGGGTGTGCCACCACAGGCACACCGCCCGCCCCGGCGATCCGCTCGACGGCGGTGACCGGATCAGGCGCGTAGAGGGCGACGTAGTAGTCGCCTCCGGGGTGCAGGATACGCGAGAAGGCCTCGGTGCGGTCGCGCACGTATCCGCGCGCGATGAGGGCGTCGGCGATGTGCGGTCGCCCCACGGTGGCTCCGTCTGCGGTCTGGGCCAGGATGTCACTCCAGTCCAGATCGAAGTCGGCGCTGATGCGCTCGGCCATCTCCTGCGCGCGATCCATGCGCGAGGAGCGGATGCGGTCGGTGAGGACACGCAGCTGCGCGTCATCCGGATCGAAGAGGTAGGCCAGGATGTGCACGCTCCGCCACTGGTACTTGGCCGACAGCTCCATCCCCGGCAGGAACGTCACCCCCAGCGCAGACGCGGCGTCGGCGGCCTCACTCCAGCCCGCCGTGGTGTCGTGGTCTGTCAGCGCCGCCGTCCGCATCTCATGCCGGTGTGCGGCGGCCATCACCTCGGCCGGCGTCTCGGTGCCGTCGGAGTAGACGGAGTGCAGGTGCAGATCCCCCGGGCCCTGGGGTCCGCGAGAGGGGTGCATCCTCCCACGCTACCGTCGGCCGCAGGGCACGGGCCGCCACTGCGCCCCCGGCGTCGGGCAGACGGATCTTTCAGACTCATCGCATAGTGTCGCGATGTGCTTCGCCTGGTCGGGATCCTGCTTGCCGTGGTGGCGGCGATCGCCGCCGCGGTCCTGACGTGGCCGTCGTTCTTCCGGCTCGACCGCACCTTCCCGGTGGCCCAGATCGTCTCCTTCCGCCCCCTCCTCGTCGTGGTGTTCGCCGCTGCGGCGATCCTCTTCCTCCTCGTGGCGATCATCCGGCCGATGCGGGCCCTCGCGCTGAGCCTCGCCCTCATCTGCGTCGCAGCATCGGCGGTGAGTCTCGGCACCGTGCTCGGCCGTGGCATCGGCGCCGAGACCCTCCCGGAGAAGGGCGAGGGCAGCATCCGGGTCATGACGTGGAACACCGCCGGGGAGGCGACGACGGCCGAGAGCATCGCGCGGGTCGCCGTGGCGATGGATGCCGACGTCGTCACCCTCCCCGAGACGACCATCGAGACCGGAGAGCAGGTCGCGATCGCGATGCGGGAGCTCGGGCATCCGATGTGGGCGCACCACACCGAGTACTTCGCCGGCGAGGGATGGGACGCGCACTCCACCACCCTGCTCATCACTCCCGAGCTCGGCGACTACAGCGTGATCGAGTCGTCGGTCAACGGCACGACGAACACCTCCACGCTGCCGAGCGCGGTGGCGATGCCGGTCGACGGCGAGGGGCCCATCGTCGTCGCCGCGCACGCCGTGGCCCCTCGCCAGGAGTACATGGACCAGTGGCGCACCGACCTGCAGTGGTTGGCCGATCAGTGCGCCGATCAGAACGTCATCATGGCGGGCGACTTCAACGCCACCCTCGATCACATGGGTGGACTGGGCGTGGACGGGGGTGACATGGGTCGGTGCCGTGACGTGGCCAGTCGCACCGGCAACGGCTCGGTGGGAACGTGGTCCACGTCGGTGCCGGCGCTGCTGGGAACGAGCATCGACCACGTGATGGTCTCCCCGCAGTGGACGCCGACGGCGTCCGTGGTGCTGCGCACCATGGACGACTCCGGCAGCGACCATCGTCCCCTGATCGTGCAGCTCGACCCTGCGAGCTGAGACGCGGACCGGATGATTCCCGATCGGATGCCGCGGCGGAGTGCGACACTGGAGGGATGAGCACCTCCGGCGACACCACCTCGAACACGACCACCAATCGCCGTCAGCCGTTCCCCCGGGGCTTCCTCGACAGCATCTCCTCGGGGTGGGCCGAGCGGCCCGACTCCCTCCCGCCGCGGCGGCCTCAGGCGCCGTACGCCGCGGCGCGGCGCGAACGGCTGTCGGCAGCCTTCCCCGGGCGTCGCCTGGTGATCCCCGCGGGCGAGATGAAGCAGCGCAGCAACGACACAGACTTCCCCTTCCGCGCCCACTCGGCGTTCTCCCACCTGACCGGCTGGGGCTCGGATTCCGAACCGGGTGCGGTGCTGGTGATGGATCCTCTACCCGAGGGCGGCCACCGCGCCACTCTGTACTTCCGTGAGCGCGCCGACCGCACGACGGCGGAGTTCTACGCCGACGCGTCGATCGGCGAGTTCTGGATCGGACCGCGGCCCGCTCTCGCCGGCGTCGCTGCAGACCTGGGCCTCGAGACCCGCCATGTGGACGACTTCCTGACGGCCGACGGAGACCTGCTTCTCGACGTCGACGCCGAGCTGACCCGCGCGGTCTCCGAGCTCCGCCTGGTCAAGGATGCCTTCGAGGTCGAGCAGATGCGCCTGGCGGTGGCGGCGACCGCCCGCGGGTTCGACGACATCGTGGCCGAACTCCCCCGTGTGCTCGCCCATCCGCGCGGAGAGCGCGTGGTGGAGGGGGTCTTCCACCTGAGAGCACGCACCGACGGGAACGGGGAGGGCTACGACACGATCGCGGCGTCGGGTCCTCACGCCTGCTACCTGCACTGGACCCGCAACGACGGAACGGTCGCCCCCGGCGACCTCATCCTCATCGACGCCGGGGTCGAGGTCGACAGCCTCTACACCGCCGACATCACCCGGACGATCCCGGTGAGCGGACGATTCACCGATGTCCAGCGGCGGGTGTACGAGACCGTCCGGGAAGCCGCCGACGCCGCGTTCGCCGCGGCACGCCCCGGGGTGACCTTCCGCTCCGTCCACGAAGCGGCGATGAGAGTGATCGCACAGCGGACGGCCGAGTGGGGCCTTCTCCCGGTGACCGCCGAGGAGGCTCTCGACGCCGATCGCGGCGGACAGCACCGCCGGTACATGGTGCACGGCACCAGCCATCACCTCGGGATCGACGTGCACGATTGCGCCCAGGCGCGCCGGGAGATGTACTACGACGGCATCCTCGAACCGGGAATGGTCTTCACGATCGAGCCGGGTCTGTACTTCCAGATCGACGACCTCACCGTTCCGGAGGAGTACCGAGGCATCGGCGTCCGCATCGAGGACGACGTCCTCATGACCGCGGACGGCCCCGAGAACCTGTCGGCCTCGATCCCGCGGACCGCGGACGAGGTCGAGGAGTGGATCGCCCGGCACGCCTCGACCGCTCCGACCGCCCTGTGACCTTCACCCCTCCCGCCCCGTTCACCACCCGGCCGACGCTTGCGGGAACCTTCGGGATGGCGGCCTCCACGCACTGGATCGCCACCGCATCGGCACAGTCCGTTCTCGAGCGCGGCGGCAACGCGTTCGACGCGGCGGTGGCCGGCGCGTTCGTGCTGCACGTGGTCGAGCCGCACCTGAACGGACCCGGCGGTGATCTCGTCGGCGTCTTCGCCACCGCCGAAGATCCGACCCCCGTCGTGCTGATGGGTCAGGGTCCGGCGCCGGCGCGCGCCAGCATCGCCCACTACACCGCTGAGGGGCTCGATCTCGTGCCCGGGGCAGGAGGCCTGGCCGCCGCGGTCCCCGGAGCCGTCGACGCCTGGCTCGTCCTGCTGCGCGACCACGGCACATGGGAGCTGTCCGAGGTGCTGTCCTATGCGATCGGCTACGCGCGCGACGGACACCCGTTGATCGCCCAGGCGGCCGCCACGATCGCACGGGTCGCCGATCTCTTCCGTGACGATTGGACGAGTTCGGCCGACCTGTGGATGCCGGGGGGTGAACCCCCGCGCGCGGGCGACGTCGTGCGCAATCCGGCCTACGCGTCGGTGCTCGAAGGTCTCGTGCACGCCGCGGGCCCCGTGCGCGACGAGGGTGGGGTCGGTCGGGCGGCGCGTATCGACGCCGCGCGCCGCGAATGGCGCGAAGGGTTCGTCGCCGACGAGGCCGCGACCTTCCTGCGCACGCCCCACCGGCACTCCGGCGGGGGGATGCACTCCGCCGTCATCGACGCATCCGACTTCGCAGCCTTCGAGGCGGGATACGAACCGGCCCTCACCCGCGATTTCCGCGGTGTGACGATCGCCAAGGCAGGCGCGTGGACGCAGGGTCCGGCACTCGTGCAGACGCTGGCGCTCCTCGAACCCTTGACCGACGACCTGCTCGACCCCTCCACCGAGCGCGGCGCGCACACCATCTTGGAGGCCCAGAAGCTCGCCTTCGCCGACCGCGAAGCGTGGTTCGGAGACGCGTCCGACGCCGGCGCGATCACCGGTCTGTTCGACGAGGACTATCTCGCTGCGCGTCGGGATCTCATCGGTGAGGAGGCGGCCACGACCTTCCGACCCGGGCGTCTGAGCGGGGCCGAACCCTGGACACCGCCGCTGCGGACCGCCTACGACCGCACCGGCGGCGCAGGAACCGGTGAGCCGACTGTCGACCGTCGTGGGCAGACCCGGGGCGACACCTGCCACATCGACGTCGCCGACCGCTGGGGCAACATCATCTCGGTGACGCCCTCCGGCGGATGGCTGCAGTCCTCCCCCACGATCCCCGCGCTCGGCTTCTGCCTCGGCACGCGACTGCAGATGACCTGGCTCGAACCCGGCCACCCCTCCTCACTCGAGCCGGGTCGGCGCCCCCGGACCACTCTGACACCGACACTGACACTCCGCGACGGGCGACCCTGGTTCGCCATGGGCTCACCGGGCGGCGACCAGCAGGATCAGTGGCAGCTGCTCGCCCTGCTGCGCATGATCGTCGGCGGCTATCGCGCGCAGGAGGCCATCGACGCCCCCGCACTGCATTCCACCGCGCTGCCCGAATCGTTCTGGCCCCGCACGTGGACTCCCGCCGGAGCAGTGGTGGAGGATCGACTCGGCGACGCGGTGGTCGGCGGTCTCGAGCGGCGCGGTCACGTCGTCACCCGTGCCGGGGACTGGTCGCTCGGTCGTGTCTCGGCCGTCGGCCGCGAGGCGTCGGAAGGCTCGGACGCGACTCTGCTGTGGGCCGCCGCCAACCCCCGGGGCATGCAGGGTTACGCCGCCGGTCGCTGATCCGACCGCTGTCTCAGCCACGTCGCGATCAGGTCTCCGAGCTCGCCGCCGATCGCCTGCGCGGGACGCCGATGCCCGGCGATCTCGAAGGAGTGATCCCCCCCGGGAATCCAGGTCAGGGTCGCCTCGCGGCATCCGGCGACCACGCGCTCCCACGCATCGGCGGGGTGGACGAAGGGGTCGCGGGTGCCCGACAGGAACAGCTGAGGCGGTGAGATGTCGGGAAGGTGGCCGGCACGCTCCTTCTCCGGCTCACCGGGCGGGTGGAGGGGGTAGCCGAGGTAGACCAGGGCGGCGGGGTGGATCATGCCCGCCGCGGCAGCCAGCGACGCCATCCGACCGCCGTACGACTTCCCCACGGCGAAGAGGGGCACCTCCGGGCACCAGCCCGAGAGAGCCGCCATCACCGCGGACCAGGTCGCCGTCGCGTGCGCGACCGGACCCGGCATGCGACGCCCGGCTTCGCGGTAGGGGAAGGCGAAGCGCACCACGCCGAGGCCCTGACGCGCCAGCGCGTCGGCGACGCCGATGAGGAAGGGATGCTCGGGCCCCGCTCCCGCGCCGTGAGCCAGTGCCACGCCACCCCAGGGCGCCTCGGGGAGCGTTACGATGGCCGTCACGTCGACGGTGCCGCGCGGAAGCTCGACCCCGATGCGTTCGGCGCGCGTCAGCGTCATCTCGGCTCGGACGCAGAGCCCTCGTCGGCATCTCGTCCGGACGACACGGGAGGAGACACCCGTTCGCCGTAGCGGGGAGGCTCGGCATCAGCGGGCGTCGCGGCGCCCGACCCGGCATCCGCCGTCTCACCGGTCCCCGGCCCGGCCGGAGCCGCGGGGGCGACCGCGGCCGCGTCGACCGGTTCGGCGGCCGGCGCGGGCGAGTGCGCACGCGGACCCAGCACGCCGCGTGCCTTCGCGACGTCGGACGCGCTGACAGTGACGTCGTAGCGTTCGGCGATCACCTGCATGACGGAGGCGAAATCGCGCCGGCGGCGCACAAGCGAATAGGTGATGAGGCTCAGGAGCATGCCGATGGCGATGCCGACGAACAGCACGCCGACGAAGGCCTGGATCGGGACGGAGGGAGACCCGAGGACGAGGATCGCGGAGAACAGCATGCCCAGCAGCAGACCGTTGATGGCGCCCGATCGCGCCGCCTCGGCATATCCCAGCCGCCCGGTGACGCGTTCGACCGAGCGCAGGTCGTGGCCGACGATCGCGATGTCGCGGGCGGGGATCTCCGCCGCGATCAGGGTCGAGACGGCCTTCTGGGCTGCTTCGTACGTCGGGAAGCTCGCGATGGCCTGACCCGGTTCCCCCAAACCCTGCGGCAGGCGCCCTCCACCCATCATGCTCATCTCATCATCCTCCCACGCGCGACTACGCTTGACCCGTGAGCACGCAGAGGGTTTTCGTCGCGCGCCTGGCGGGGTGCTCCGTCTTCGACCCCACCGGCGATCGCCTGGGCAAGGTCCGCGATGTCGTAGTGATCTATCGGAAGGACGATCCGCCCCGCGTCATCGGACTCGTGGTCGAGATCCCGGGCCGGCGGAACGTCTTCCTCTCGATCAACCGGGTCACCTCCATCGCCACCGGGCAGGTCATCACGACCGGTCTGATCAATGTGCGGAAGTTCCAGCAGCGCGGCGGCGAGGTGCGCGTGATGTCGGAGCTGCTGGGCCGCAAGGTCTACTTCCGCGACGGTTCGGGTCACGCGGTGATCGAGGATGTGGCGATCGAGCGCAACCGGCTCGGCGAATGGGACGTCGGCCAGCTGTTCCTCCGCAAGCCCAAGACCAGCGCCTCGCCGTTCGCCAAGGGGCCGACCACCTTCTCGTCGTGGGCCGACGTCCGCGAGGATCACACCTCCGGCGAGGCGCAGTCCGCGGAGCAGCTCGTCGCGACCTACTCCGAGCTCAAACCCGCCGACCTCGCCAACACCCTTCTCGACCTTCCCGACGACCGACTGCTCGAGGTCGCCGAGGAGCTCTCCGACGAGCGCCTCGCCGACGCGCTGGAGGAGATGCCCGAGGACGAGCAGGTCCACATCCTCGAGCAGCTCGGCGATGAGCGCGCCGCGCACATCCTCGACAACATGGAACCCGACGACGCCGCCGATCTCCTGGGGCAGCTTCCCGAGGAGCGTCTGGAGGAGCTCCTCGAGCTGATGGAACCCGAAGAGGCCGAGGACGTCCGCGAACTGCTGAAGTACCTGCCCGACTCCGCGGGCGGACTCATGACCAGCGAGCCGATCGTGCTCTCCGCCGACGCGACCGTCGCCGAGGCCCTCGCCCTCATCCGGCGTCACGAGCTGCATCCGGCCCTCGCCGCGGCGGTCTTCGTCACCCTGCCGCCCTATGAGACGCCGACGGGCCGCCTGCTCGGAACCGTGCATTTTCAACGGATGCTGCGCTATCCGCCCCACGAACGACTCGGCACCATCATCGACGACACCCTCGATCCCGTCCCGGTGACCGCATCGGCCGCCGAGGTCGCACGCATGCTGGCCAGCTACAACCTCGTCTCGCTGCCGGTCGTGGATCGGGCGCACCGGCTCGTCGGCGCCGTCAGCGTCGACGACGTGTTGGACTACCTCCTCCCCGAGGACTGGCGCTCGCACGACGGCGACGACGGCGCCCGACCTCCGCTCACCGCCGCCCCGGCGGCGCGCCCGACGGGGCGGCGCTGATGGCGCGCGGCAATCGCGGCGCCGTGTCGCTGGACGCCCCGCGGGGACGGTCCGGGGTTCTCAGCCGCACCCCGCAGCCCTCACGCGACCGATTCGGGCGATTCACCGAGTGGATCGCACGCAACATGGGCACGCCGGTGTTCCTGCTCGGCCTGACGCTCTTCTGCGTCAGCTGGATCGCCTGGAACACGCTCATGCCGATCTGGCTGCGGTTCGATTCCGCGGAGTTCGGGTTCACCGCCCTGACCCTCGTCCTCTCGCTGCAGGCGTCGTACGCCGCGCCTCTCATCCTGCTCGCGCAGAACCGTCAGGACGACCGCGACCGGGTGCAGATCGAGCAGGACCGTCAGCGCGCTGAGCGGAACCTCGCCGACACCGAGTACCTCGCCCGTGAGATCGTCGCCCTGCGGATGACGCTGCGCGATTTCTCCGACGAGGTGGTCACGAAGGACACCCTCCGCAGCGAGCTGCGAGCGCTGCTGGAGGACCTGGACCAGCGACGCGACGCCCCCGGCGAGCCGCCGTGAGCGACGCCGCGTTGACCTCGGCCGTCGCCGACGCCGTCGGCGCGGTGACCGACCCCGAACTCCGGCGTCCGCTCTCCGAGCTGCAGATGGTCAAGGACGTCCGCACCGCCGACGGGGTCGCCCACGTCGCCATCGCGCTGACGATCGTCGGCTGCCCCGCGTCCGATCGCATCGAATCCGACGTGCGCCGCGCCGCGGCATCCGTCCCCGGCATCCACGACGTCGACGTCACCCTCGGCGTGATGACCGCCGATGAGCGGGCAGCGCTCACCGAGCGCCTGCGCGGAGGCCGCGCGCGTCGCGAGATGCCCTTCGGACCCGGCTCCCTCACCCGGGTCATCGCGGTCACGAGCGGCAAGGGGGGCGTCGGAAAGTCGACGCTCACCGCCAACCTCGCCGTCGCCCTTGCGGCATCCGGCCTGTCGGTCGGTCTCGTCGACGCCGACGTCCACGGCTTCTCGATCCCCGGACTGCTGGGCTTGGTCTCCGAGGACGGATCCGTCCCGCAGCCCACCCGGATCGACGACCTCATGATCCCCCCGATCGCGCACGGCGTGAAGGTCGTCTCGATCGGGATGTTCCTGCGTCGCGGTCCCGAGGACGCCCCGCTCGGCGCGGTCGCGTGGCGCGGGCCGATGCTCCATCGCACGGTGCAGCAATTCCTCACCGACGTGTGGTTCGGCGACCTCGACATCCTGCTGCTGGACATGCCGCCCGGCACGGGTGACATCGCCATCTCGGTCGGCCAGCTCCTCCCCGACGCCGAGGTCCTGGTGACCACCACCCCGCAGTCGGCAGCAGCCGATGTCGCCGTGCGCAGCGGACTGGTCGCCCGGCAGACCGGTCAGCGAGTCGTGGGCGTGGTCGAGACCATGGCGCCGATGACGCTCCCCGACGGAACAACCCTCGACCTCTTCGGGTCCGGAGGGGGGGAAGCGGTCGCCCGCGCCCTGTCGACACCTGACGAGCAGGTCGATCTTCTCGCTTCGATCCCGCTGAGTCCTGCTCTGCGCGCAGACGGTGACGCCGGAACGCCGATCGTCCTGGCACACCCGGACGACCCGGCCGCGCGAGCGATGACCGACCTCGCCGCGCGGCTGGGACGCTCGCCGCGGGGGTTGTCGGGCCGCGCAGTCCCCCTGCGCACCCGCTGAGCCCGATCGGGCCCGCTGCCACGCCGACGGGCGTCAGGTGGCTTCGCTGTCGAAGGGCGGCTGCTCGCCGGCGGCGAGCGACGTCTTACGCGCGGGCGCGGCTTCCATCGCCGTCACGACCGACGCGGCCTGTGCCGCGCGGACGGTGGCCACGGGCGCGTCGTCGAGAAGTGCCTCCCGGATGATGCGACGGGGATCGTACTGGCGGGGGTCCAACGACCGCCAGTCGACGTCGTCGAAATCCGACCCCATCTCGTCGCGCACCCGCGTCTTCGCCCCCTGGAGGAAGTCGCGGGTACGGCGGGTGAACCGGGCCAGCGACTCGGCGTAGCGGGGCAGCCGTTCGGGGCCGATGAGCAAAGCGGCGATCACGCCGATCAGCAGAAGCTTCTCGATCGTGATCCCGAAGAACATGCGTCCAGATTACCGCCGCGCCTGAGGAGTCAGCCCGCAGGATCACCGTAGGCTGAGGCGGCAGGCCGGCAGGAAGGACGAGCGCATGGGCGAACACGACGCGAACCACCGTTTCGCCGACGAAGCGACTCCCGAACCCGACCACATCGCCCGCGCGAGAGCCCATGCCCTCGAGCTCGGCGCCGCGCCGATCAGCGCCGCTGTGGGCGCGCAGTGCGCGCTCATCGCCGCGTCGTCCCGCGCTCTGAACATCGTCGAGATCGGTACCGGGGGCGGAGTCTCGGGCCTGTGGCTCCTCCACGGATCGCCGCGGGCGACCCTCACGACGATCGACAACGAGCCCGAGCACCTGGGTGCGGCCCGCCAGGCCTTCGCCGAGGCGCGCATCCCCGCGGCCCGCGCACGCTTCATCACCGGTCGAGCCTCCGACGTGCTCCCCCGCATGAACGAGGCGTCCTACGACATCGTCCTCATCGACGCCGATCCCGACGGCGTCCTGGAATACGTCGAACACGGGCTGCGCCTGGCCCGCACCGGCGGCACGGTACTGGTGCCCCGGGTCCTTCGCGGCGGCGCCGTCGCCGATCCGGTGCGCCGCGACGCCGTGACCACCGCCTACCGATCGCTCATTCAGGAGACGTTGGCCTCCTCCGCCGTGATCGGCGCGCTCTCCATCGTCGGAGAGAGCCTCCTGCAGCTCACCACCGTCGGCTCGGACGCCTGACCAGACGCCGAGGGCCCCAGGTCAAACGGAAACGACCGGTCCGAGGACCGGTCGTTTCACTCAGAATCTGTGGCGAAGGCTCAGGCGCCGACGACCTCGCCGAGGACGTCGTAGAGCTCCTTCGCTTCCGCGTCGTTGACGGAGACCACCAGACGGCCACCGCCTTCCAGCGGGACACGCACGATGATGAGGCGTCCTTCCTTCACGGCCTCCATCGGCCCATCCCCGGTTCGCGGCTTCATGGCTGCCATCGCGGCTCCCTTTCGTCGTCGGTATATCAGTCGAGTTTATCGGGTGCACCGCGTGCCGCGGCATCACCCCGTGCCCGTGCCGTGGATCGCTCAGGGGATCTGCCAGAACGAGGTGCCGAGTCCGTACATGTTCCAGATCCACCACCACTGACCGACCACGCACAGCACCAGGACCGATCCCCGCCAGACCGGATGGCGAGGCGCCGCGAAGGCCCCCCACAGAGGCGAGAGGGGGAACAGCAGCCGGAAGACGCTGGACTGAGGGAAGAAGACCGCCAGCAGGTACACCAGGTAGCTCGCCGCCCAGAGCCGCACCTCGATTCCGAGGCGCGCCACGTGCGGCTCGAACAGCAGAAGGCCGCCGACCACGACCACTCCGAGCCCCAGGACGACGAATCCGAGCCACGCGGGCAGGCCCCACACGACGAACCAGAACTGCGCCGCCTGCGCCCATCCTTCGAACGGAAGGAATCCGCCGGTGTCCCCCACCCATACCCGCCGCCAGGCCAGCTCGGTGTCCAGATACGCCGTGGGATCGGCGGTGACGGCGCCGGCGATGAACGTCCATGAGAACCCGGTGGCCGTGGCCAGCGCCCCGAGCGCGATGATGTGCACGATCTCCACCCTGCGCAGCGGCTCGCTCCGCCGCGTGGCGAGACGCCAGATCCCGTAGAGCCCGAACAGCAACGCCACAGCGAGGACTCCGGGGCGGGTGTACGCCATCAGCACCACCGCCGGGTAGATCCAGCCGTATCGACGAGTCTGCAGACACCGCAGGATCCACAGCAGGAGGAGAAGGAACAGCGTCTCGGCGTAGGCGACCTGGAACATCGCCGCGAGAGGTGCGAACGCGAAGAAGGCCACGGCCCACATCGCGGCGATCCGACCGATGCGCTCGCGCAGCAGCATCCACATGAGAACGCAACAGCCGTAGCCGGCGGCGAGGGCGACGAGGACCCCGCCCGCCCCCCACGCTCCCAGGGGCGCGCCCACCACTCGCGCCAGCAGGGCGAACACGGGCATGAAGGCCCAGGCGTTCTCCCCGACCGTGCCCTCGTCGTCGCGGGGCAGCTGGGCGGGATACCCTTCGACGGCGATCAACCAGTACCACTGCGCATCCCACCCGACGATGTAGTCGGCCAGGCCCGCACCCGGGCCGAAGCGGCTGCCCGCGGGAGCCCACGCCGAGGTGAGGAGGAAGAGGCCGGTGGTCACCCCCCTCGCAGCGATGTAGAGGAGGAGGATGAAGAGCGCCGGATGACGGAACAGCACCGCCCCGGTGCGACGCCCGGTGAGCGAGGCGGTCAGTCCGCCAGCCACGCCCGGAGCCCGCGCTCGACGTCCTCGATCTGCGCGAGCGCAACCCGCTCCTCGTCGTGGTGCGCAAGGTGCGGATCACCGGGCCCGTAGTTGACCGCGGGCACTCCGAGGGCCGAGAAGCGCGCGACGTCGGTCCAGCCGTACTTGGGGCGGGGCTGGCCGCCGACAGCGTCGACGAACTCCTGCGCGAGCGGTGCGTCCAGCCCCGGTCGGGCCCCCTCGGCCAGATCGACGACCTCGACATCGAATCCCGCGAAGACGTCGCGGACGTGTCTCTCGGCCTCCTCACCGCTGCGGCTGGGGGCGAAGCGGTAGTTCACCTCGATCTCGCAGGCGTCGGGGATGACATTGCCGGCGATGCCGCCGTGGATGCGGACGGCGTTCAACCCCTCGCGATAGACCAGCCCGTCGACGGTGACATCGCGCGGACGGTACTCGGCGAGCCGCGCCAGTGCGGGCGCCGCGGCGTGGATGGCGTTGACCCCCACCCAGGCCCGCGCGCTGTGGGCCCGCACGCCCGAGGTGCGCACGATGGCGCGGAGATTGCCGTTGCAGCCACCCTCGACGGTTCCGTTGGACGGTTCGCCGAGGATGGCGAAGTCGCCGGCGAACAGATCGGGGCGCGTCCGAGCGAGGCGGGTCAGGCCGTTGAGATCGGCATCGACCTCCTCATGGTCGTACCACATCCACGTGAGGTCCACGCGGGGCGCGGTCAATTCGGCGGCGAGCTTGAGCTGCACCGCGACGCCCGCCTTCATGTCGACCGTCCCGCGGCCCCACAGGAAGGCCTCACCGTCGACGTCGACGTCGCGGGTGGGCACGTTGGCATTGATCGGCACGGTGTCGATGTGCCCGGCGATCACGACCCGCTGAGCCCTTCCGAGATTCGTCCGCGCCACGATGGTGTCGCCGTCGCGGTAGATCTCCAGGTGAGGGAGGTCTGTGATCGCCGCGAAGATCGCATCGGCCAGCGGAGTCTCCTCACCGGAGACGCTGGGGATGTCGCAGATGGTCCGGGTGAGATCCACGGATGACGCGGACAGATCGATCGCGGGCACGCCCTGGAGTCTACCCAGCGCGCACGAGCCCGACTGTCTGGTGGTCGGCTCCGGTTCGCTACCGTGGAGGTATGAGTGAAGACCGCTGGGTGTGGGGCGTAGGGCTGTCGACGATCGCCGAAAACGGCACGGCTCTGGATGCCTGGTTCCCCGAGCCGCGCGTCGGGCGGCTCCCCACCGGCTTCGATCCGGCGCTGGCAGCCTCGGACATCGAGCGTCACGCCGTCCCCGACCCCCGTCGGGCCGTCGACATCGACGTCGTCGCGCTCGAGATCGATCTCGACCACCCGCCCACCTCCACGGCGGACGCCTATCTCCGCCTGCACGCGCTGTCGCACCGCCTCGTCGCGCCCAACGACCTGAACCTCGACGGCGTCTTCGGCCAGCTTCCGAACGTCGCCTGGACGACGGCCGGGCCCATGCATCCCGACGACCTCACGCGACTGCGTCCGTTCCTCATCCGCGACGGAATCCAGGTTCAAGGACTGGACAAATTCCCGCGACTGCTCGACTACGTCACGCCGACCGGGGTCCGCATCGCCGATGCGTCGAGAGTGCGTCTGGGCGCCTACCTCTCCCCCGGCACCACGGTCATGCACGAGGGCTTCGTCAACTTCAACGCCGGCACGCTCGGCGCATCGATGGTCGAGGGCAGGATCTCGCAGGGCGTGATCGTGGGCGACGGGAGCGACATCGGCGGCGGCGCCTCGATCATGGGGACGCTTTCGGGCGGCGGTTCGCACCGCATCTCCGTCGGCCGACGAACGCTCCTGGGGGCCAACGCCGGAATCGGCATCTCCCTCGGTGACGACTGCGTCGTCGAGGCGGGCCTCTACGTCACCGCCGGCACCAAGGTCGTGCTCGCCGACGAGCCCGTGCACGCCGACGGAACGCAGCCCCTCGCGAAGGGCGCCGAGCTGTCGGGCCGCAACGGCCTGCTCTTCCGCCGCAACTCGCTCACCGGCGCCGTCGAGGCGGTGCGCCGGGCCGGGGTGGGCGTCACCCTCAACGAGTCGCTGCACGCCTAAGGAAGCCGCCATGGCACGCCGGATCCCACGGGAACTGTATGAGAACGAGCTCGCCCGGCTGCAGGCGCGGCTGGTCGAGATGCAGGCATGGGTGCAGGCCACCGGCGCCCGCATCGTGGTGATCTTCGAGGGCCGGGACGCAGCGGGCAAAGGCTCCACGATCAAGCGGGTGTCGGAATACCTCAACCCCCGCGTCACGCGGATCGTCGCCCTGCCCGCGCCCACCGACCGCGAGAGGACCCAGTGGTACTTCCAGCGGTACATCGCCCACCTGCCCGCGGCCGGTGAGATCGTGCTGATGGACCGCTCCTGGTACAACCGGGCCGGTGTGGAGCACGTGATGGGCTACTGCACCAATGCCGAGTACCACCGGTTCCTGCACCAGGCGCCGATCTTCGAGCGGATGCTGGCGGAAGACGGCATCCTGCTGCTGAAGTACTGGTTCAGCGTCTCGGACGTGGAGCAGGAGCGCCGCTTCCGCTCGCGGGCGAAGGACCCGATGCGCCGCTGGAAGCTCAGCCCCAACGATGTGCTGTCGATCACCAGATGGGAGGACTACTCCCGCGCGAAGGACACGATGTTCGTGCACACCGACATCCCCGAGGCGCCCTGGTTCGAGGTGGACAACGAGGACAAGCGCCGCGGCCGGCTCAACATGATCGCGCACCTGCTGTCGCAGGTCCCGTACCGCGATATCGAGCGTCCTGTCATCGAGATCCCCGAGCGACCCGCCTCCGGCGGGTACGAGCGCCCACCGCGCAACCTCGAGAACGACGTGCCCGACCACGCGGGCGAGATGCTGCGACGCATCCACGCCGGGGAGAAGCTCCCGCCGCTGCCCCTGCTGGAATGATGCGGAGTGGAGTGAGTGACGCGGGCGGCTCAGACCTCGCCGGGATAATTCCGTTCCACGGCCCCGGTGTACAGCTGCTGCGGACGGCCGATCTTGGTCTGCGGGTCCTGCTGCATCTCGCGCCAGTGCGCCAGCCAACCGGGAAGGCGGCCGATGGCGAACAGCACGGTGAACATGCGGGTGGGGAAACCCATCGCCTTGTAGATCACGCCCGTGTAGAAGTCCACGTTCGGGTAGAGGCGACGCTCCTTGAAGTAGTCGTCCTCGAGCGCGATCGTCTCGAGCTCCTTCGCGAGGTCCAGCAGCGGATCGCTGACGCCCAGCGCCTCGAGGACCTCGTCGGCCGATTCCTTCACGAGCTTGGCGCGCGGGTCGTAATTCTTGTAGACGCGGTGCCCGAAGCCCATGAGCTTCACCCCGTCCTCCTTGTTCTTCACGCGCTCGACGAAGCGACGCACGCCCTCGCCCGAGTCGCGGATGCGTCCGAGCATCTCCAGCACGGCCTCGTTCGCTCCGCCGTGCAGCGGACCGTACAGCGCGTTGATGCCTGCTGAGATCGAGGAGAACTGGTTCGCGCCGGTCGAGCCGACGAGCCGCACGGTCGAGGTGGAGGCGTTCTGCTCGTGGTCCTCGTGGAGGATCAGCAGCCGCTCGAGGGCGCGGGTCATCACGGGGTTGACGTCGTAGATCTCCGAGAGCACGCCGAAGTTGAGCTTCAGGAAATTGTCGACGAAGCTCAGCGAGTTGTCGGGGTAGAGGAAGGCCTGCCCGACGCTCTTCTTGTGCGCGTAGGCGGCGATCACGGGGAGCTTCGCGAGCATCCGGATGGTGTTCAGCTCGACGTGCTCGGGATTGTTCGGATCGGACTCGCGCTCGTAATAGGTCGACAGCGCCGCCGTCGCCGCGGAGAGCACCGACATCGGGTGGGCCGTGTGGGGAAGAGCGGAGAAGAACCGCTTGAGATCCTCGTGCAGCAGAGTGTGGCGACGGATGCGGTTGTCGAATTCCGCGAGCTGATCGGCCGTGGGCAGCTCACCGTAGATCAGCAGCCAGGCGACCTCGAGGTAGGTGCTGTTCTTCGCCAGCTGCTCGATCGGATAGCCGCGATACCGAAGGATACCCTTGTCGCCGTCGATGAAGGTGATGGCCGACTTCGTCGCCGAGGTGTTCACGAACCCGTAGTCGAGGGTGGTGTGCCCGGTCTGGCGCATGAAGGTGGAGATGTCGACGCTGGGGATGCCGTCCGTCCCCGCCAGCACCGGGAATTCTGCGGTGCGTTCCCCGATCGTGAAGGTTGCCTTCTCCTGCTGGGTTCCGTCGCTCACGGCGCCTCCTCGCGATTCCTGGTCGTGCCGGGGGTGTCGTCCGCCCGAGCGTCACGATTCCCTGCTCGAGCGATGCGGCCCACGACGCGTGTCGCGACGCCGCCTACAGCCTATCGGGCCGCGACGCCTACTGTTGTCACCGCCAAAGCCCGACGGAATCGGCTGGAGGAATCAGACGATTCCCCGCGCGCGCAACCGTGCGGCCGCTGTCTGGATCCGCTCGTCCGACGCGGTGAGAGACAGCCGGATGTGCTGCGGATGGTGAGGTCCGTAGAACGTGCCGGGGCCGACGAGGATGCCGAGATCGGCGAGGTCCGACAGGCTCTCCCAGGCATCGCGTCCTTCCGTCGCCCACAGGTACAGGCCGCCCTCGCTGCGGTCGATCCGGAACCCGGCATCGATCAGGGCGGGTCGGAGGATGTCGCGGCGTCGGCGATACCGCTCGCGCTGTTCGTGCACGTGGCGGTCGTCGCCGAGCGCGGCGACCATCGCGGCTTGCACGGGCGCCGGGGGGATGAGACCGAGGTGCTTGCGGGCGGTGTGGATCCCGGCGAGAAGAGCGGCGTCTCCGGCGACGAAGGCTGCGCGGTAGCCGGCGAGGTTGGACTGCTTGCTCAGCGAGTAGACCGACAGCACGCCGCGCCGGTCACCGTCCGTGACGCGCGGATCGAGCACCGAGGGAATCGGGGTCGCGTCCCACGGGGCGTCCCAGCCGAGCTCGGCGTAGCACTCGTCCGAGGCGAGAATCGCGCCGACGGTGCGCGCGCGCTCCCGCGCCGCACGCAGGGCCGCGGCATCCTGCACCGCACCGTCGGGGTTGCCGGGCGAGTTCAGCCACACCAGCCGGGTCGCGTCGGGCCACTGCGCCGGGTCGTCCGAGGCGAACGGCGTCGCACCCACCAGCCGAGCGCCGACCTCGTAGGTCGGATACGCCGCGCGCGGGTGCACAACGACATCGCCGGGCCCGAGACCCAGGAGGAGTGGGAGGAGGGCGACGAACTCCTTCGACCCGACGGTGGGCAGCACCTCATCGTCGGCGAGGCCGGGGACCCCGCGCCGCCGGGCGTACCACTGGGCGATCGCGGTCCGCAGCGCGGGCGTTCCCGCGGTCTGAGGGTAGGCGTGCGCGTCCGTCGCGTCACGCAGCGCCGCGGCGACGACGTCGGGCGTGGGGTCCACCGGTGAGCCGACGGAGAGGTCGACGATGCCGTCGGGATGCTGCTGAGCCCGCACCGCGAACGGCCGGACGGCATCCCAGGGGTAGTCGGCGAGGTCGGCGACCCCCACGGTCAGTGGTCCTGGGGAGGAAGGGCGGCGATGATCGGGTGGTCCTTCGCGATGACGCCGACCTTGGCGGCACCGCCGGGCGAGCCCACGTCGGAGAAGAACTCGACGTTCGCCGTGTAGTAGTCCGACCACTCCTCGGGGAGGTCGTCCTCGTAGTAGATCGCCTCGACCGGGCAGACGGGCTCGCACGCACCGCAGTCCACGCACTCGTCGGGGTGGATGTACAGAGAGCGTTCACCCTCGTAGATGCAGTCGACCGGGCACTCGTCGATGCAGGCGCGATCCTTGACATCGACGCACGGGAGGGCGATCACATACGTCACGTGATCAGTCTATGGTCTCCGACCGGGCAGGCCTCGCCGGCACCGATATCCGGTCGGGCCACGCGACGACCACCGCGACCACGAGGGGCACCGAGAACGTCCACACGATTCCGAGACTCGTCTGCGGGACGATGACGCTCCCTCCCGGGCCCTCGCCGGAGAAGACCAGCGTGGCAGCGAGCATCCCGAGGCCGGCGGCGAGCGTCGCCCACCGGTCTGCGGTGAGGAGACGGATGGCGATCAGGAGCGCCGTCGACCCGATCATCGCGAGCGTCAGGCCGACGGGAAGGACCCACAGGGTGAAAGGGTGGGCGATGGTCCCCGCCAGTCCGTACGCTCCGCCGATCACGACCGCGACGATCCAGGTGAGGATGCGGGCGAGGGTGGACGTGCGCATCAGACCAGCGTAGGCGCTGCGCGTCACCCGGCGGCGATCAGGCCGCCCAGCCCAGCCACCGCAGGAGGGCGGCGGTGAGGGCGGCGGCGGCCACCACCACCAGGAAGGGGGCACGCACGAGGAGCAGGCCGGCAGCCACCAGCACGGCGGGCACCCGAGCGTCGACGACGATCGCCTGGCCGGCGCCGAGGGTCTGCACGGCCACGAGCGCCGCGAGCAGCGCGACGGTCAGCAGATCGGCGATCCGGGCCGGGCGGGGTGCCTCCAGGACCTTCGGCGGGATGAGGTAACCGACCGTCTTCAGCGCCACGCAGATGATCGAGGCGATGAGGACCGCCGTCCAGAGCGTCATGAGATCTCCTGCTTCGGCACCGCGCTGGTCGGGGCGCGGCCGAGGAGGTTCCCCCAGCCGATGATCACAGCCACGAACGCCGCCACCAGCACCGGGACACCGGGCAGGAGCACCGGGGTGAGCACCGTGGCGACCACGGCCGCGGCGATGCCGGTCGCGATGGCCTGCCGTTCCCGCAGACGCGGCCACAGGAGGGCCAGGAACGCCGCTGCGGCCGCGGCGTCGAGTCCCCAGGCGCGCGGATCGCCGAGGACGTCACCGAGAAGGGCCCCGGCGAGCGTGGACAGATTCCAGCCGACGTAGATGCCGACGCCCGTCACCCAGAAGCCGATCGCCCGTCCTCTCGAGGTGCCTCGCGCAAGGGAGACGGCGGTGGACTCGTCGATGGTGACGTGGGCGGCTGCGAGCCGCTTCATCGCACCGGGTCCCACGATCGCCGACATCCGCATGCCGTAGGCGATGTTGCGGACGCCCAGAAGCGCAGCGGAGGCGATCGCGGCGGGAGCGGCCGCCACTCCCCCTGCTCCGATGATGCCGACGAAGGCGAATTGCGACCCTCCTGTGAACATCAGCAGGCTGAGCACGCACGTCTGCCAGACATCCAGCCCCGCCGCCACCGACAGCGCGCCGAAGGACACCCCGTACGCGCTCGTGGCCAGCGCGACACCGAGTGCATCCCGCCAGGCCTGACGGGCGTCGGCGTGCTGGTTCATGACGTGAGCTCCTGTTCGGCGGGATGCTCCGGGAGGAGATCCGACATCATCCTGGACGACGAGGTTATTCCAGTCAAGCGAACGATCGTTTGACATACTGAACACATGGAGTCGCTTGGAGCCCGCATCGCCACCTCGCTCCGTCGCGAACGCGACGCGGCCGGCCTGACGGTCTCGGAGCTCGCGCGGCGCGCAGGGGTGTCCAAGGCGACGGTGTCTCAGCTGGAGAGCGGAGCGGGAAATCCCAGCGTCGAGACGCTCTGGGCGATTGCGACGGCGCTCGGAATCCCCTTCTCCGTCTTCGTGGACGACCCGGCCCCGGTGACCCGCCTCGTCCGAGCGAGCCAGGTGCCGGCGGTCCCCTCTGCTCTGGCGCCCTACGCCGCTGCGCTGCTGTCCGCGTGCCCCCCGGGAGCCCGGCGCGACCTCTACGTGATCCGGGCCGATCCCGGCGGCACACGCCGTTCGGCGCCCCACCCCCGGGGCACGGTCGAGTACGTCGTCCTCATCTCGGGGCGGGCGCTGGTCGGTCCCGAAGAGGACCCCGTGACCCTCGAGCCTGGAGACTTCCTCACCTACGCCGGCGACGCGCCCCACGTGTTCGAGGCACTCGTGCCTGCGACATCCGCCGTTCTGCTCTCGGAAGCGCGCTGAACCGGCCCGCGACGGACACGGTCCCGATCAGACGTTGGCGTCCTGGCGCTTCAGCCGCGACGCAGCGCGACCACGTTCGGTCGCATCCAGGATCACCTTGCGGATGCGCACCTTCTCGGGCGTCACCTCGACGCACTCGTCCTCTCGCGCGAATTCGAGGCTCTCCTCCAGCGACAGCTGACGCGGCGGGGTCAGACGCTCGAGCTCGTCGGCGGTGGACGAGCGCATGTTGGTGAGCTTCTTCTCCTTGGTGATGTTGACGTCCATGTCGTCGGCGCGGGTGTTCTCGCCGACGACCATGCCCTCGTACACCTCTTCGGTGGGCTGGACGAAGAAGCTCATGCGCTCCTGGAGAGCCATCATCGCGAACGGGGTCACGACGCCCGCACGGTCGGCCACGATCGACCCGTTCTGGCGGGACTGGATGTGTCCCGCCCAATCGTCGTAGCCGTGCGAGATCGCATTGGCGATACCAGTGCCGCGGGTGACCGAGAGGAACTCGGTGCGGAAGCCGATGAGGCCGCGCGACGGCACGACGAACTCCATGCGCACCCATCCGGTGCCGTGGTTGACCATCGTCTCCATCCGGCCCTTGCGTGAGGCGAGGAGCTGGGTGATGGCGCCGAGGTACTCCTCGGGGGCGTCGATCGTGAGGTGCTCGAAGGGCTCCTTGACCTTGCCGTCCTCACCCTTCCGGGTGACGACCTGAGGCTTGCCGACGGTCAGCTCGAAGCCCTCGCGCCGCATGTTCTCCACGAGGATGGCGAGGGCGAGCTCGCCACGGCCCTGCACCTCCCAGGCGTCAGGCCGGCCGATGTCGACCACCTTCAGCGAGACGTTGCCGATGAGCTCACGGTCGAGACGGTCCTTCACCATGCGGGCGGTGACCTTGTGCCCCTTGACCTTTCCGACCAGGGGCGAGGTGTTGGTCCCGATGGTCATCGAGATCGCGGGGTCGTCCACGGTGATCGCAGGCAGCGGCCGGACGTCCTCGGGGTCGGCGATGGTCTCGCCGATGGTGATGTCCTCGAAACCGGCGATGGCGACGATGTCTCCGGGGCCCGCCTCCTCGGCGGGGTAGCGCTCGAGCGCACGGGTCTTCAGCAGCTCGGTGATCCGCGCGGTGGAGTGCGAGCCGTCGTGGCGGACCCAGGCGACGGTCTGACCCTTCTTCAGCGTGCCGTTGAACACGCGCAGGAGCGCGAGGCGCCCGAGGAAGGGGCTGGAGTCGAGGTTCGTCACCCATGCCTGCAGCGGAGCCTCGTCGTCGTAGGACGGCGCAGGCACGTGCTGGAGGATCGCCTCGAACAGCGGCTCGAGATCGTCGTTGTCGGGGAGCTCGCCATTGGCCGGGCGCGTGCGCGAGGCAGCCCCTGCGCGCCCCGACGCGTACACGACGGGAACGTCGAGGAGCGCGTCGACATCGAGGTCGGGCACGTCGTCCTGCAGGTCGGAGGCGAGACCGAGCAGCAGGTCGTGCGCCTCCTCCTCGACCTCGGCGATGCGCGCGTCGGGGCGGTCGGTCTTGTTCACCAGCAGGATGACGGGGAGCTTGGCCTCCAGGGCCTTGCGCAGCACGAAGCGGGTCTGGGGAAGCGGACCCTCGCTGGCGTCGACCAGCAGCACCACGCCGTCGACCATCGACAGGCCTCGCTCCACCTCGCCGCCGAAGTCGGCGTGACCGGGCGTGTCGATGACGTTGATCGTGACCGGCACGTCGGTGTGCGCGCCGTTGTAGGTGATCGCGGTGTTCTTGGCGAGGATCGTGATCCCCTTCTCGCGCTCCAGATCGTTGGAGTCCATCGCCCGCTCTTCGACGTGGGCGTGGTCGCCGAACGACCCGGTCTGCCGCAGCATCGCGTCCACAAGGGTGGTCTTGCCGTGGTCGACGTGCGCGACGATCGCGACGTTGCGGAGGTCCGGACGGAGGGCGCGCGCCATGAGGGAATCCTTGAAGCTGTGGGAAGAGCCCGGAATCGGGCGGACCCCATCCTACCGTCCACGCCTGCGCGACCCGTTCAGGAGCCTCGCAGGCGCGGACGAGGGTCAGCTCGCGGAGCGTCCCAGGAGGGCCGCGCGTGCCTCCCGGCGCTCCCGCTGCGCCTCGGGGTCGGGCACCGGGACCGCGGCGATGAGGCGCTGGGTGTAGGGATCCTTCGCGCCACGGAGGATCTCATCACGCGTGCCCGTCTCCACGAGCTTGCCCAGGTGCATCACGCTGATGCGGTGGGCGAGGATGTCGACGACGGCCAGGTCGTGGCTGATGAACAGGCACGCGAACTGCAGCTCCTGCTGCAGCTCCTGGAGGAGATCGAGGAAGCGCGCCTGCACCGAGACGTCCAGGGCCGAGGTCGGCTCATCGGCGACGAGCAGCTCGGGGGCGAGGGCCAGAGCGCGGGCGATACCCACACGCTGGCGCTGACCGCCTGACAGCTCGTGGGGGAAGCGGTTCCGGTACGAGCGGGGCAGCTCGACCTGGTCGAGGAGGTCTTCGACCTTTCGATCGAGGTCCTTGCCCTTGGCCTCTCCCGCGAGGAGGATCGGCTCACCGATGGACTGACCGATCGGCATCCGGGGGTTCAGCGATGACGCCGGATCCTGGAAGACGATCCCGGTTCGACGGCGGATGGTGAAGAGATCCTTCTGCGTGGCGTGGGAGATGTCCGTTCCGACGGTGGTGAGCTTTCCCTCCGCGATCGGGATGAGGCCGATCGCCGCGCGACCGATCGTGGTCTTGCCCGACCCCGACTCCCCCACGAGTCCCATGATCTCGCCGGGATAGATCTGCAGATCGATGTGCTCGGCCGCACGGAATGCCGGGATGCGCCCCCGCTTGGGGTACTCGATCGCGACATCCTCGAACGACAGCACCGGCTCCCTCGTCTCGACGACGCGCTGGGTGTTGGCGTGCTCGCGGATCGAGGCGATCGTGGGAACGGCCGAGGTCTCGCTGACCACCTCGTCGACCGCGGATTCGTCGATCGGCTCGAGCACCCCGAGGCCGAGGTGCGGCACCGAGGCCAGCAGCTGCTGGGTGTAGGGGTGCGTCGGGTGGTGGAAGATGTCGTCCACCGAACCGGCCTCCACCACGATGCCGTTCTTCATCACCATGATGCGGTCGGCGAGGTCGGCGACGACCCCCATGTCGTGGGTGATCAGGATGATCGCCGAGTCCAGGCGCTTGTGGAGGTTGCGGAGCAGGTCGAGGATCTCGGCCTGCACCGTGACATCGAGGGCCGTGGTCGGCTCGTCGGCGATGAGGAGCAGCGGGTCGCACGAGATCGACTGCGCGATCATGGCGCGCTGCCGCTGACCGCCGGAGAGCTGGTGCGGGTACTTGTGGAAGGACTGCTCGGGATTGGGCATCTCCACCAGGCTCAGCAGCTCGATGGCACGCTCCTTCGCCGCCGAGGGCGCGAGCGAACGGTCGTGCGAGCGGAGGGCCTCGACGATCTGGAAGCCGATCGTGTAGACCGGGTTCAGTGCCGTCATCGGCTCCTGGAAGATCACCGCGATCTCGTTTCCGCGCAGCGACCGGATGGTGGCCTGGTCGACGCCGCGGAGTTCACGGCCGAGGAGCTTGATCGACCCGGTGACCCGGGCGTTCTCAGGCAGCAGGCCCAGGAGCGACATCGAACTGGTGGACTTGCCCGAGCCCGACTCGCCCACGATGGCGAGGACCTCGCCGCGGCGGACGGTGTAGTTCATGTCGACAGCGGCCGGGTAGAACTCCCCGTCCACCCAGAAGTCGACGTTGAGGCCGTCGACCTCGAGAATCGTCTCGGGGGCGCCGGTGTTGGCGGTGGTGTCAGTCATGCGGTGGCATCCCATCTGAGAAGCTTGGGGTCATGGCGTTCCAGGAGGTCGACTACAGGCCGGTGTTCGGCCGCATCCTCGCTGTCGTGACCGTGGTGTTGTGCGCGGGGGGAATCATCGCGCTGTGGGTGGATGACCCGGGGTCGGGGCTTCGTTACTCGTGGCCCCTGGTGTTCATCGCGGTGCTGGCGTGGACCTTCTTCTGGCGACCTCGCCTGACGGTCGAGCCGCACGGGGTGACGGTCGTCAACGTTCTGCGCACGCACTTCGTGCCGTGGCCGGCGATCCGTGACATCGATACGCGCTTCGCGCTGACGCTGCGGACCGGACGCGGCAAGGTGCCGGTGTGGGCGGCGCCCGCGCCGGGCCGGCACCGCGCACTCGGACTCGCCGAGAAGGACTTCGACGGTGTCGGCGAGAGCGCCCGGGGTGAGTTCGGCTCGCTCCGCCCGAGCGACGCCGTCTCGACGCCGACCGGAAACCTCGCCCAGCTCATCCGCGGCCAGTGGGAGGCGCTTCGCTCCCAGGGCCTCCTCGCCCCCGGGGAGGACCCCGAGGCCGAGAAGGTCACCTGGCACGTGGGCACGATCGCCGCGCTCGCGATCAGCGGCGCGGCGACCATCCTCGGGCTCGCGCTGTAGAAGCGCCATCTCAGCGCTCCGGATCGAACCGGCCGTGACCGGCATCGCCGGGCTCTTCGGGGCGGGGATCGTGGTAGTTCTCGACGTCGCCGGTGTACACCGCTTCGCCCGCGACCGTGACCGAGGCGGGCCCCTGCGGGTCGACACGGTCGAGGATCGGCGCCGCCGGTCCCTTCGCGCGCGCGGCCCGGGCCATGGCGCGCTCGCTCGGCATCTTCTTCTGGCGGGGGTCGAACGCGTCGCGCAGACCGTCGCCGATGAAGTTCACGCACAGGGCGATCGCGATGATGAAGATGCCGGGCCACCAGAACAGCCACGGACGGGTGGAGAACGCCGCCTGGTTGTCGGAGACGATCTTGCCGAGCGAGGTGTCGGGAGACTGCACGCCGAAGCCGAGGAAGCTGAGCGCTGACTCCAGGAGGATCGCCCCCGCCATGAGCAGGGTCGCATTGACGACGATGACGCCGACCGCGTTGGGGAGGATGTGGCGGAAGATGATCCTTCTGTCGCGCGCACCCGACACCCGGGCGGCATCGACGAACTCGCGCTCGCGAAGGGTCAGAAACTCCCCGCGCACGAGGCGGGCCAGCGTCGTCCAGGCGAACAGACCGATGACGACCCCGAGGACAGCCGCTCCGAGGTTGCCGAGCGCGTTTCCGAGCACCGCACCGATGACGATGAGGGGGATCGTGATGATGATGTCGGTGAAGCGCATCAGGACCGAGTCGGCCCACTTGCGGTAGTACCCGGCCACCGCACCGATCACGACGCCGATGATCGTCGCCACGACACCGGCGATGACCATCACCATCAGCGACTGCTGCGCACCGCGCATGACGACCGCGAAGGTGTCGCGGCCGACCTCGTCCTGCCCGAACGGGTGGTTGCCGAACGCAATGCCGGCACCGCCGAGGAACTCCGGGATGAGACTGAGCGTGGGTGCACCGCGGTTCTCCACGGTCGGGATCTCGCGCCAGTCGTACTGCCACCATCCCGGGATGCGGAGACTGCCGATCTCGATTCCCACCGAGGTGAAGGACAGCACGACGATGAACGCCAGCACGATCATCGAGGTGACGGCCGCGCGGTGCCGGAAGAACCGGCGCCGGACGATCTGGCCCTGGCTGAGACCCTCGGTCTCGCGCTGCTCGATGGAGATCTCCGCGGTGGCCTCGGCCTCGCGGTTGTCGGGTCCTTGTGTGACGGTGCTCATCAGCCCACCTTGATTCTCGGGTCGAGCGCGGCGTAGACGAGGTCCGCGATGAGGTTGAACAACACGGCGAGCGTTCCGGTGACGACGAAGAACGCCATGATCGGATTGGGGTCCGAGACACGGAGCGCATCGACGAACAGACGCCCCATCCCGGTCCAGCCGAAGATCGTCTCCGTCACCACCGCGCCGCCGACCAGGGCACCCACATCGAAGGCGATGATCGTGGTGATCGGGATGAGGGCGTTGCGGAAGGCGTGGCGGACGACCACGGTGCGCTCGGTCAGACCCTTCGACCGCGCGGTGCGGATGTAGTCCTGGTTCATCACCTCGAGAAGGCTCGCCCGGGAGTACCGGGTGTACGAGGCGAACGAGATCAGCACGATCGCGATCGTCGGGAGGAGCAGGTGGGTGTAGAGGTCGATGCCCTGCACCCAGAAGTTCCCCCCGAGGCCGGGCGTCGACGCCCCCACGGTCGCGATCGGCCGGCCCCGGATGCGGCTGGAGTTGGCGTAGGCCTCCCAGTACGACATGTACTTGTCGAGGGCGATGAGACCGGCGGCGAAGATGCCGACGAGGATGGCGGTGCGGATGACCGGGCCGCGGTCGGGAGCGCCGAAGAACCACCCGATGGCGCCGGTCACCACGATCGTGAGGACGATCAGCAGGACGAAGAAGCCCAGCGTCATCCCGTTGAGGATGTAGTTCATCATCGGGAAGTACAACGCGATGCCGAGCACCGCGACGGCCAGTGCCGCGTACAGCGCCTTGCGGTTGCGCAGTCCCGTGGAGACGGCGGTGATGCCGAAGGCGATGCCGATGACGAGCGCCGCGTAGACGACGATGCCGATGCTCGGATCGGCGAACCACTGGGTGGCCGACAGGTAGGCGAGGACGCCCGCGGTGGCGAGGGTCGCCGCGCCGAACACGATGAGACGGCGCTTCCAGTGGCCGCCGATCAGCGACATCCACAGCACACCGGCGATGAGCGAG
The DNA here is from genome assembly GCF_003850245.1 of Microbacterium sp. ABRD28. Taxonomy (NCBI): domain Bacteria; kingdom Bacillati; phylum Actinomycetota; class Actinomycetes; order Micrococcales; family Microbacteriaceae; genus Microbacterium; species Microbacterium sp. ABRD28. Next base: position 2,444,652 of record NZ_CP031015.1, read on the forward strand.
ATCACCACGATCGCCGGTATCGCGATCGTGGGATCGGCCAGCCACGAGTTCAGCTGGATCGCACCGTACTGCTTGAGCAGCACCGCGACCCAGAAGATCGGGAGGGAGAAGAAGAGGAACGCGATGAGCGTGACCGTGTAGTCGAAGCCGGTGTACTGGCGAAGCGCCGAGATGATGCCGACCGTGATTCCCAGGACGATCGCCACGACCGTCGCCGTCGTCACCAGCGTCAGCGTCGACGTCAGTGCGTTGGAGAGGAGGGCGTTGACCGACTGGTTCTGGATGCTGATTCCGAGGTCTCCGCGGAAGAGTCCGCCGAGCCACAGGAAGTAGCGAAGCGGTGCGGGGACATCCAGGTTCAGAAGCCGCGTGCGCGCTTCCATGAGCTCCGCTTTGTTCGGAGCGTTGGACTGTCTGAGCTCTTCGAGGGGGTCACCCGAGAGCGAGACCAGGATGTACATCAAGAAGGTGGCGGCGAAGAGCACGAAGATCGATGCGATCAACCGCCGGATGATGAATGAAGCCATGGTGAGGCTGCCTGCCTATCGATGAGTCGGCACGGCGCGCGCGCGAGCGGGGGATGCAGCTCGAGCGCGCGGCTGCCGCGGGGAGAAGTCTAACAAGCGGGGGGGTGCAGATTCCCGAGGGAATCTGCACCCCCCGACCTTGGTGCGGGTCTCGGGCTGGCGCCCGAGTCAGACCGTGGTCTCGCTTACTCCTCCGAGCCGGCGTCCGTGACTTCCCAGTCCCACGCGTTCCAGAACACGGTGGGGGCGAGGATCGACGAGTCGATGTTCGTCACGCGGTCGCTGAAGGCAGTGACCTCGGGGAACTGGTAGATCGTCACGCCGTAGAAGTCCTCCCACAGCAGGCGGTCCATCTCGATCTGCAGTTCGATCTGGGTCTCCTCGTCGAACGTGGAGTTCAGCTCGGCGATGATCTCGTCGACGCGCTCGTTCGAGTAGAAGTTGAGGTTGTTGATACCGCCCGTTTCGAAGGTCGGCAGCGAGTTGGTGACACCCAGGCTCGTCGACTGCCATCCGAACAGCGAGGCGTCGTAGGCGCCGGGGGTGCCCAGCAGGCCGCCCCAGTCCTCGGACCCACAGTCGGTGACGTTGAAGCCGGCCTCGTTGGCCGACTGCTGGATGAGCGCGAACTCGTTGACACGACGCGGGTTGTTCGAGGCGTACAGGATGCAGACCTCGGTGTTGGTGACACCCGACTCCTCCAGGAGCTGGCGGGCACCCTCGATGTCGACCTCGGCGTAGTCGGCGGAGGTGTTGTCGGCCGCCGCCTCGTCGTAGCCTGCAGCACCCGGGACGAACAGCTGCGAGTCACGGAGGATCGCGTCGTCGCCGATGATCGGCTTGATGAGGGTGTCGACGATCTCCTGGCGCGGGATGGTCTTCATGAAGGCCTCACGCACCTGGGGGTTGGAGAAGATGTTCTCCGGGTTGCGCCCCTGGTCGAACTGCAGGTCGACGTGCTCGTAGGTACCACCGAGACCGGTGCTGACGGTGATCCCGTCGATGCCCTCGAGCGCCGTGGTGATGTCGGCGGTCGCCTGCGGCTGGATGATGTCCACCTCCCCGTTCTCCAGCGCCTGAACCGCTGCAAGCGGGTCGGGGATGAAGCGGATCGTGATCTCCTCGATGTTCGCCGCGTTGTCACCGGCGTATTCGGGGTTGGCCGTGAGCGTGATGTACTCGTCGGCGACGAAGTCGCTGATCATGTACGGGCCGCTGGCGGTGACCAGCTCGGGGTCGTCGGGCATCGCGGTGAAGTTGAAGCCCGAGTTCCAGAACGAGGCCATCGGCGCGAGCGCGGCGGCGTCGTTGGACTCGATCGCGTCGAGGACGGCCTGCTTGGCCTCCTCGTTGTCCTCGAGTCCGAGCGCGTTCTTCGCAACGACGTGCGCGGGAAGCATGGCGCCCATGGTGGCGAACTGAAGCTCCCAGTCCACGAAGGGCTCGTTGTAGGTCATCGTGATGGTGCGACCGTCTTCGCTGACCTCGGGGGTCTCGCTCACGAGGCCGAGTCCGGAGGTGGGCGTCGCGCCGGAGTCGAAGTAGACGACATCCGTCGGGAAGGCGTCGGTGAACTCACCGGTCTCGGGGTCGGTGAACTCGGCCGGGTCGAAGTCCGGGGTGTCCAGCGCACGCGACAGGGCAGCCCAGTGCAGCAGCATGTCGGCGGTGTCGATCGGAGTTCCGTCGGACCAGTTCACACCCTCGTTGAGGGTGTAGGACACGGTGAGCGGGTCCTCGCTGATCAGCTCGTAGGTGCCGAACGAGGTGTTCTCGACGAGCTCGGGCGTGTTGTTGTAGTAGTTGAAGCCGTCCAACACCAGGTAGTTGATGTTGTTGTTGGCCGTGGCGTTTCCGAACGACGTGTTGCCGTTCATCGAGTAGAACGCCTGGTTCCACGCCGCGGTGATGGACGATCCTTCGACCAGACCCGAGTCGTCGCCGGCATCGCCGCCGCCGCCCGGGGCGCAGCCCGAGATCACGAGTGCGCCGACCGCGGTGAGTCCCACCGCGATCGAGAAGCGCTTCATTCTCACTGTTCCTCCTGTGCAGGGTTGTGCGCATGCGAAAGGCCTGGACCTTACGCCGCGCGGATACCGAAACCCTAAGCACGCCCTCTGCGGATGGTCAAAAGGGTGGCCCAAAACGTTACAGAGCCTTAACTCAGAGCGACCGGGGTGTGACAATCTGACAAGATGGCCGCCGTGATGCCCCCGCACGATGTGAGGAATCCCACGGGGTTCTCCCGGGCCCGGACGTGGTGGGAGATCGGCATCGTGCTGGCCATCACGGTCGGTCAGAGCGCGGTCTACAGCATCCTGTCCTTCGTCCGGTCGATCATCCGCGCCCTCGAGGAGGACCGACGGATCTCCGACCAGCAGACGCAGTTGAATCCCTCGCGCGACGCCGCGGCCATCTGGGACCTTGTCTATCAGCTCCTCGACATCTTCTTCTCTCTGGCCCTCGTCGCCCTGGTCATCTACCTGCTGTGGGAACCGGGGAAGAGCGCCTTCGCCAAGATCGGCCTCGACTTCCGTCGCTTCGGCGGCGACCTGGGTCGCGCGGTGCTGCTCGGCCTCGTCATCGGCGTCCCCGGGCTCGGCCTCTACGTCCTCGGTCGTTCTCTCGGGGTGACGGTGGCCGTGGTCGCCTCGCCGCTGGATGCCGCGTGGTACACGGTGCCGCTTCTGCTCCTCGCCGCCCTCCGGGCCGGCCTCACCGAGGAGGTCATCTTCCTCGGCTACCTCTTCGACCGCCTGCGGCGCGTCGGATGGTCGTGGTGGGCGATCATCCTCACCACCGCGGGCCTCCGCGCGGCTTATCACGCGTATCAGGGTGTCGGCGCGATCATCGGCAACTTCGTCATGGGCGTCGTCTTCGGCTGGTGCTACCGCCGCTGGGGACGCGTGATGCCGCTGGTGATCACGCACACCCTCATCGACATCGTCGCGTTCGTCGGCTACCCGCTCGCCGTCGCCTTCTTCCCCGGCGTCTTCGCCCCCATCCCCTCCCCGACCCCCACCGTTTCCCCCACCCCGTCTCCCTCCCCCACCCTCTGACCCGCTCGGCCCCCGCGGCGACCACCGCCCCCACCCCTTCATTCGCCCAGACCGATCTCCGCTGTCGAAACCGACCACGGCGAAGTCGGTTTCGACGCCGTGGTTCGGTTTCGGTGCGTCGAGGCCACGAGCAACCGCTCCTCCACACGGCTGCGGTCACGACGAGTCATCCACATCCCCGGCTCTCGCGCGCCCTGCGGATCTGTTCGTCGCGAGGGTGGGGCGATGTCTCTCATCCACCCCAGTCCCCTCACCCTGCTGACCTCCCGGGAGAGCGAGGCGATGGGTCGGCGGCCCAGCTCCGATCCGTCCCTCATACGGGTGCGGCACGGCATCTACGCCGAACGCTCCGAGTGGCGCGCACTGCCGCCCTGGCACCGCTACCTCGCGCGCGTTCACGCTGCGGCTGTGAAACTCGGTGGCGTCGTCTTCAGCCACGAATCGGCCGCGGCGCTTCTGGGACTTCCGGTATTCGGCGAACCACAATTCATACACCTGCTCGATCCGGTGGGCCATGCTCGTCGGTTCGGCGACGTGATCGTGCATGCGGGCTGCGGTCATCGTGGCATCACGGCGTCGGCGGGCGTGGCGGCGACATCCCTCGCCGACACCGCCGTCGATCTCGCCCGCACTCTCCCCCCGGCGTACGGGCTGGCCGTCGCCGACGCGGCGCTTCGACGCCTGGAGTCCGAAGGCAGAGCCGTCGACTTCGACGCGGTAGCCGACCGCCAGCACACCACGCGCGGCAAGCGGCGACTGGCGTGGGTGGCGGAGAACGCCACACCGGTTGCGGAGTCGCCCGGTGAAAGCGTCAGCAGAGCGGTGATCGGGTGGCTCGGGTACGAGCCACCCGAACTCCAGGTCACCTTCGCGTTCGAAGGGTCAGTCGACCGGTGCGACTTCTTCTGGCGACGCTGGAATGTGGCCGGCGAGTCCGACGGATACGGGAAGTACCCCACAGATCCTGCACTCGCGCGGGCGGCTCTTCTGCGCGAGAAGAAGCGCGAAGAGCGCCTACGACGTTCCCTCTCTGACATGGCGCGATGGGATTGGGACGACGCACACCTCGTCGAGCCACTCGACCAGAAGCTTCATGCCGCGGGCCTGCGGCCCGTGACGCGACGGAACGAGGCAGCCTTGGCCACGATGTGGGCACTTCGTCCTCGGCGCTGAATGCCGAGACCTACCTCGACCGTCGAAACCGACCTCGGCGTGATGGGTTTCGACGGCCGAGGTCGGTTTCGAAGGAGCGCGCGGCAGCGCGAGGCTAGGCGAACGCCTCGATGGGCGGGCAGGCGCAGGTGAGGTTGCGGTCGCCGTAGGCCTGGTCGATGCGGCGCACCGGCGGCCAGTACTTCGTGCGCACCAGCGCGCGCACCGGATACACCGCTTCCTCACGCGAGTAAGGATGCCGCCACTCGGCGTCGACGATCGCCTCGGCCGTGTGCGGGGCGTTCACCAGCGGGTTGTCGTCGGCGGGCCATTCGCCGTCGGCGACGCGCGTCGCCTCGGCACGGATGGCGATCATCGCGTCGATGAACCGATCGATCTCGGCGAGATCCTCCGACTCGGTGGGCTCGACCATGAGGGTCCCCGCGACAGGGAACGACATCGTCGGGGCGTGGAAGCCGTAGTCGATCAGACGCTTGGCCACGTCGTCCACGGTCACACCGGTCGCCTCGCGGAGCGGGCGGAGATCGAGGATGCACTCGTGCGCGACGAGTCCGCCCTCCCCGGTGTAGAGCACCGGGAAGTGATCGCGCAGGCGCGCCGCGATGTAGTTCGCGGCGAGCACCGCCGACGCCGTCGCCCGCGTGAGGCCCTGCTCCCCCATCATCCGGATGTAGGCCCACGAGATCGGCAGGATCCCTGCCGATCCGTGCGGCGCCGCCGACACCGCACCTCCTTCGAACCGGAAGCCGCCGGCGTGATCGGCCCACTGCGAGAACGGGTGCGACGGCAGGTAGGGCGCGAGGTGCGCCTTCGCCGCCACCGGCCCGACGCCCGGGCCGCCCCCGCCGTGCGGGATCGCGAACGTCTTGTGCAGGTTCAGGTGCGACACATCGCCCCCGAGGTCGCCGAAGCGCGCGTAGCCGAGGAGTGCGTTGAGATTCGCCCCGTCGATGTACACCTGGCCCCCGGCGTCGTGCACGGCCTGGGTGATCTCCAGCACGTCGTGCTCGTACACTCCGTGCGTCGACGGGTAGGTGATCATGAGCGCCGCGAGCTCGTCGGCGTGCGCGGCGACCTTGGCGCGCAGGTCGTCGAGGTCGACGTTCCCGGCCTCGTCGCACGCCACGACGACCACCCGCATGCCGGCGAGCACCGCCGAGGCGGCGTTCGTGCCGTGCGCGGACGACGGGATGAGGCACACCACGCGTCGTTCATCGCCGTTCGCGCGATGCCATCCGCGGATCGCCAACAGCCCCGCGAGCTCACCCTGCGACCCGGCGTTCGGCTGCAGCGAGACCGCGTCGTACCCGGTGAGCTCGGCCAGCCAGCTCTCCAGCTGCTCGATGAGCGCCGCGTACCCGTGCACGTCGTCTGACGGGGCGAACGGGTGCACGCGGGCGAACTCGGGCCATGACACCGCCGCCATCTCGGTGGCGGCGTTGAGCTTCATCGTGCACGAGCCGAGCGGGATCATGCCGCGGTCCAGGGCGTAGTCGCGGTCGGCGAGCTGATGCAGGTAGCGCATCATCGCCGTCTCGCTCCGGTGCTGCGAGAAGACCGGATGCTGCAGGTAGGCGTCTTCGCGACGGAGCGCATCCGGCACACCCCGGAGCCCCTCCACCCCGTCGAGGGCGACGTCACGCACCCCGTCGGGCTCCGCGTCCGGCAGTCCGAACGCCCATGCGACGGCCGCGAGATCGGCGGGGGTGGTGGTCTCGTCCATCGAGACGCCCACGGTGGCGTCATCCGCCCAGAACAGCTGATATCCCTTCGAACGTGCGCGCTCGATCACCCGCTCCGCGGGGCCCGGCGTCACGACCCGGAGCGTGTCGAAGAAGGAGTCCGACACGAGGTTCAGCCCGTACGAGCGCAGCCGTCCGGCGAGTGCCTCGGTCTTCTGCGCCACCTCGGTGGCGATCGCACGCAGCCCGTCGGCGCCGTGGTACACGGCGTACATCGAGGCCATGACGGCCAGGAGCACCTGGGCGGTGCAGATGTTCGACGTCGCCTTCTCGCGGCGGATGTGCTGCTCTCGGGTCTGCAGCGACAGGCGATACGCCGGGTGACCGGCGGCATCCTGCGACACGCCGACCAGGCGTCCCGGGAGCTGACGCTCGAGACCCTGGCGCACCGCCATGTAGCCCGCGTGGGGGCCGCCGAACCCGAGGGGCACACCGAAGCGCTGCGTCGTCCCGACGGCGATGTCGGCGCCGAGCGAGCCGGGCGAGGCCAGGAGCGTCAGGGCGAGGAGATCCGCGGCGACGACGGCGAGTCCCCCGCCGACGTGGACGGCGTCGATGACCCCCGAAGGATCCCAGACGCGTCCGCTTGCACCGGGATACTGCAGCAGAACGCCGAAGGCGCCGTCGGGCAGTGTCTCCCCACGGGCGAAGTCACGCTCGACGATCTCGATCCCGACAGCCGAGGCGCGGGCGTGGAGCAGCGCGCGAGTCTGCGGCAGTGCGTCGGCGTCGACGGCGAAGACGTTCGCGGCGCTCTTGGATGCCCGCCGGGCCAGCAGCATCCCCTCGACCACCGAGGTCGACTCGTCGAGCATCGACCCGTTCGCGATCGCGAGACCGGTGAGGTCGGAGACCATCGTCTGGAAGTTGATGAGCGCCTCGAGGCGCCCCTGGGAGATCTCGGGCTGGTACGGCGTGTAGGCGGTGTACCAGGACGGGTTCTCGAGCACGTTCCGGGCGATCACCGACGGAGTGAACGTGTCGTAGTAGCCGAGCCCGATCATCGGCCGGGCGACCCTGTTCTGCGACGCCAGCGCACGCAGCTCGGCGAGCGCCTCGGTCTCGGTCGCGGCGGCAGGGATCGACGACGACGCACGCGCCGTGGCCCGGATGGATGCCGGCACGGCGGCGGTGAGCAGAGCGTCGACGCTGTCGTAGCCGAGCGTGTCGAGCATGACCGCTTCGGCCGCCGCATCGGTGCCGATGTGCCGTTCGGCGAAGGTCCGCGCCATCACTCGCCCCCCGTGAGGGCCTCGTAGGCGGCCCGGTCGAGAAGACCCTCGACCGCGGCGGGGTCGACCCGCAGCTTCAGCAGCCACCCGTCCTCGTACGGTGAGGAGTTCACCAGCGAGGGGTCGTCGACGACCGCGTCGTTGACGGCGACGACGTCGCCCGCGACGGGGGCGTAGAGCTCGCCGACCGACTTGGTCGATTCGATCTCGCCGCAGACCTGACCGGCGCTCACGCCGGAGTCGACGACGGGGAGGTCGACGAACACGACGTCGCCGAGTTTGTCGGCGGCGTAGTCGGTGATGCCGACGGTGGCGACATCGCCGTCGAGGGCGATCCACTCGTGTTCGGCGGTGTACTTCAGGGCGCTGGTGTCGGTCATTTCTTCCTCCGGTAGAACGGCAGGGCGGTCACAGTGGCGGGAATGCGGGTGCCCCGCACATCGATGGTCAGTTCGGTGCCGGGAGCGGATGCCGCGGGCGAGACGTACGCCATGGCGATGGGGTGCCCGAGGGTCGGGCTGAGAGCACCGCTGGTGATTTCGCCGACGCGCGTGTCGCCGGCGAAGACGCCGTAGCCGGCGCGGCCCGCACGACGGCCCTCCGACACGAGCCCGACGAGCACGGGTGCGTTCTCATCGACGACAGCTCCCTTCCCCACGAAGTCGGCCTTGTCCGCCGCGACCGCGCGTCCGAGCCCCGCCTGGGCGGGGCGGATGCCGCGACCGAGCTCGTGGCCGTACAGCGGCATGCCCGCCTCCAGGCGCAGCGTGTCACGCGCGGCGAGTCCGGCGGGCACGAGGCCGAGCGGTGCGCCGGCTGCGAGGAGCGCGTCCCAGAGTGCCCCCGCTGCGGCGACGGGGACCATCAGCTCGAAGCCGTCTTCGCCGGTGTACCCCGTGCGGGCGACGAAGAGCGGCGCGCCGTCGAACTCGCCCTGCCGCCAGGCGTAGTAGCCGAGATCGTCGAGGCCCTCGACGCTCACGCCCGCCGCCTCGCGGAGGATCTCCTCGGCGCGAGGCCCCTGCACCGCCACCAGAGCCGTCTGATCGGTGACGTCCTCGATCCGCGGCACCGACCCGCTGGCGCGCCAGGCATCCGCTCGTCCCGCGAGGGCCGCGGTCACCGCGTCACGGTTCCCGGCGTTCGCCACGACGAGGAAGTGCTGCTCACCGGTGCGGTAGACGATGACGTCGTCGATGATGCCGCCGTCCTCGGCCAGGACGAGCGAGTACTTGGCCTTCCCGATCGCCATGGTGGACATCCGGCCGGCGAGCGCGACGTCGAGGAAGCCCGCGGCGTCGCCGTCCTGCACCCAGATCTCCGCCATGTGCGAGATGTCGAAGAGCCCCGCGGCGGTGCGCACGGCGTGATGTTCGGCGAGGTCGGAGGTGTAGCGGACCGGCATCAGCCAGCCCCCGAAATCGGTGAACGACGCGCCCAGCTGGGCGTGTCGATCGTGCAGCGGGCTCTGCCGTGCTGTGTCGTCCATGGAGTTCTCCCGGTCGGATCGGGTCGACACGGTCATCCGTGCCGAAGAACTCCCCCTCTGTCATGGACCTGAGAGTTTCGCGCCGGGGCGTACCCGGGCTTTCACCGTCGGCGGATGACGCAGAAAGCGGCGGCATCCTTTTTCAGAGTCGGCCGGCACGGACGGTACGCGGTACCTGAGAGATTGGCGGGGAGGCTTGCTCCTTCGGTGTTCGGCGCCGTCGGCGCCGAAGCTCTCCCGTCCGTGTCATGGGCCGGTATGAAGTTGTCTCCCGGCGGGGCCGGTGGGGCCAGCATAGCGGCGCGAGGGGCGTGGGCCCAGACCCCGCCGAGCGGCGCGTCAGCCCAGGCAGTCCCCGGTCGAGACCCGGTCGTTCAGTCCCGAGGCCCCGGCGGCGACCGGTTCGAGTTCGGCGTTGGTCATCGCGAACCCCCGCGTATCGTCGCCGTCGGCCCGCGCGAAGACGACGCCGGCCACCTCCCCGTCTCCGGTCAGGAGCGGCCCGCCCGAGTTGCCGGGTCGCACCTCGGCGAAGAGCTGATAGATCTCCCGCGGATTGGCGGTGTCGTCGTAGATGTCGGGAACCGGCACCGTGCCCACCGACAGCACCTCGGCCGGTTTCGCATCGAAGGGCCCTCCGAGCGGATAGCCCTGCACCTGTGCGGCGCTTCCCGCCGTGAGGGGATCGCTGAGACCGAGCGGGGCGACCCCGAGGCCGTCGACGGCGATGACGGCGAGGTCGTCGATCGGGTCGAAGTACACCACGCGCCCCTCGAGGGCCGTGCCCCCGTTGGGCTGCACGACGGGGGTGTCGACGCCGGCCACGACGTGGGCGTTGGTGACCACACGGTCGGGAGCGACGACGAAGCCCGATCCCGTCGAGCTCGTGCCGCAGGCGAAGGCGGTTCCCGACACGCGGAGAACGGATGCCGCCGCAAGCTCGAGTTCGGGATCGTCCAGCTGGATCGGCGTCGCCGTGCCGGGCGTGACCTCCGGCGTGAGAAGGCCGCCGAGGCGCGGCAGCCCGTCGTCGGTGACGAAGCTGCGCCACTCACCCAGTGCCTGGGAGACGGGCGCCGGGATCACCCCGTTGATGATCGTCATGACGCGCGACGACGCCACCGCCGGTCCGAGGACCGGCGCTCCGGTGTTCGCCACGCTCTGGCCGACGAGCGAGAGCGCGAGCGCGGCGACGACGACGCTCACCACGCCGCCGAGGAGCCGGTCGATGACCCGCAGCTTCACCCGATCCACACCGCGACGAACCATGCCCCCGAGGACCCCGCCGATCGTGCCGCCGAGCACGAGGAGGAGGAATGACGCGGCGATGACCACGAGCGGACGCCACTCCTGCCAGGGCCACGCGTCGTTGATGACGGGGGCCAGCCACCAGGCCGCGACGCCCCCGGCGGCGAGCCCGAGAAGGGTCCCGAGGCTTGCCACGAGACCACGCTGAAGCCCGACGACGAGCGCCACCACCAGCAGGGCGATGAGGAAGAGATCGACGAGCAGCACGGCCATCCTTCGGCAGGGAGCCACCAGCGTACGGCGCTCGCCTGTGACATCACCGAAGCGGGGCCGCAGGGCGTCGCATTTGCCTTCAGGTCGCAATGACAATAAGATGAGACCACCTTAGAGTCAGGATGACAAGAACATGGATCCCGAAGTCGAGGACATCCGCGTGGCGGTGTCGACGGTGATCTTCTCGCTGCGCACGCCCCGGGCGGGTGACGCGCCCGCGGTCGTCCTCCCGCTCGTCAAGCGCACCCGGGATCCCTTCGAGGGTTTGTGGGCGCTTCCCGGCGGGTGGTTGGGAGCCTGCGAGGGACTGGATGCCGCGGCATCCCGCACCCTCGGCGAGACCACGGGTCTCGCTCCGAGCTACCTCGAGCAGCTCTACGCGTTCGGCGCGGTCGACCGCTCCCCCACCCGCGTCGTGTCGATCGTCTACTGGGCGCTGCTGCGCCCCGAAGAGGTCTCCGATGTCGAGAACGTCGGGTGGTTCGACGCCGCCGACCTTCCCCGCCTCGCCTTCGACCACAACGAGATCGTCGAGTACGCCCTGTGGCGCCTGCGCAACAAGGTCGGCTACAGCCGGATCGCCCACGGCCTGCTCGCCGACGAGTTCACCCTCGCCGAGCTCCGCGAGGTGTACGAGGCGATCCTCGACAGAAAGCTCGACCCCGCGAACTTCCGGCGCCAGGTGGACACCTCCGCCACCCTCATCCCGACCGACCGGTTCCGCACCGGCAGTCACCGCCCCGCCCGTCTGTACCGCTACAACCGCGATGTGGAGCTCGCCGACCGCGGGCCCCTCTCGCGCTCGCCCGAAACGAGTGTCCGATGACCACCATCCTCCCCACCCCCGCGCTCCGTGAGCCCGTCGACCCCTCGGTCGATCACGAGATCCAGGCAATCGTGACGGGCAGATCGACGACCGAGACCTGCGCGACCGATCTCGCCGCCGGCCCCTGGAACTTCGACGCCCGGCCCGGCTACGGGCCGGGATCGTCGATGGGCGATGTGATCCCCACCGGTGCGCCGCGCCAGGGCGAGCTCCCCCGCGAGTACCGCGAGGCCTCCGAGGCCGAGCTCGCCGACCGCATCCGCGCCGCCAAAGCCGTCCTCGGCGACCGGGTCGTCGTGCTCGGCCACTTCTACCAGCGCGAAGAGGTGATCGTCCACGCCGACTACGTCGGTGATTCGTTCCAGCTGGCCAACGCCGCCCTCGAGCACCCGAGCGCCGAGGCGATCGTGTTCTGCGGCGTGCACTTCATGGCGGAGACCGCCGACCTCCTCTCCCGCCCCGAGCAGGCGGTGATCCTGCCCAACCTCGCCGCGGGCTGCTCGATGGCCGACATGGCCGACATCGACCAGGTCGAGGAGTGCTGGGAGCAGCTCGCCGACGTCTACGGCGACCTGGACACGCCCGATGCGGACGGCTTGGTCCCCGTCATCCCCGTCACCTACATGAACTCCTCCGCCGCGATCAAGGGGTTCGTCGGGCGCCACGGCGGCATCGTCTGCACCTCCTCGAACGCGCGCACCGTGCTCGAATGGGCCTTCGCACGAGGGCGCCGGGTGCTCTTCTTCCCCGACCAGCACCTCGGGCGCAACACCGCCAAGGCGATGGGCGTCCCCCTCGAGCAGATGCCCCTGTGGAATCCGCGCAAGCCGCTCGGCGGCAGCACGACCCGCGAGCTCGAAGACGCCCGCGTCCTCCTGTGGCACGGGTTCTGCTCGGTTCACCGCCGTTTCACCGTCGACCAGATCGACCGCGCACGCGCCGAGCACCCGGGGGTGCGCGTCATCGTCCACCCCGAGTGCCCGATGGCGGTCGTCGACGCCGCCGACGAGTCCGGCTCGACCGACTACATCCGTAAGGCCATCCAGGCCGCGACCGAACCGACGACGTTCGCCATCGGCACCGAGATCAACCTCGTGCAGCGGCTCGCGGCCGAGCATCCGCAGCACACCATCTTCTGCCTCGATCCCGTGGTGTGCCCGTGTTCGACGATGTACCGCATCCACCCGGGCTACCTCGCCTGGGTGCTCGAAGGACTCGTCCGCGGCGAGGTGCAGAACCGGATCACGGTCCCAGCCGACGTCGCAGACCCCGCCCGGGTGGCTCTCGAGCGGATGCTGGCGGCCAAGCCCCCCGCGGATCCCGGACGGAGCGCCGCCTCATGACCCGCACGGCACCCACCGTGCACGCCGTGGTCGTCGGCAGCGGCATCGCCGGCCTCACCGCCGCCCTCCACGCCGTGGAGCGCGGATGCCGGGTGACCCTCGTCACCAAGGACGTCCTCGAGCACGCCAACACCCGCTACGCCCAGGGCGGCATCGCCGGGGTGATGTTCGGCGACGACCGCGTCGAAGACCACATCCGCGACACGATGACCGCGGGCGCGGGACTCAGCGACCCCGACGCCGTCCGCGTCCTCGCCGAGGAGGGGCCCGCGCGCATCCGCGAGCTCATCGCGCTCGGCGTGGCGTTCGATCGCGCACCCGACGGCACCCTCGTGAAAGGGCTCGAGGCTGCCCACTCGTACCCGCGGATCCTCCACGCGGGAGGGGATGCCACGGGTACCGCCGTCGAGAAGGCCCTCGTCGCGCGTCTGCGCGAGAGCGGGGTGACGGTGATCGAGCACGCGTTCCTCATCGACCTCGTGGTCGACGCCGCACGCGTCGTCGGCGTCGAGCTGCTCGTCGGCGAGTCCCCCGACGCGCCGGGTCAGCGGCGCCGGCTCTCCGCCGACGCGGTCGTACTCGCCACGGGGGGCGCCGGCGAACTGTACGCCCACTCCACGAACCCCTCGGTGGCGACGGGCGACGGCATCGCCGCCGCGATTCGCGCCGGCGCCGCCGTCGCCGACCTGGAGTTCTTCCAATTCCACCCGACCGTTCTTCCCGAGGACGAGCGGGGCGAGGCCTTCCTCGTCTCGGAGGCGGTGCGAGGAGAGGGCGCCACGCTCATCGACGACACCGGCCGCCGTTTCGTCCTCGATGTCCACCCCGACGGAGAACTCGCTCCGCGCGATGTGGTCGCGGCCGCGATCGCCGACCGGATGACCCTCCAGGGTGGACGCCCGGTGCGACTGGATGCCACGCACCTGCGGCCCACACTCGCCGAGCGACGCGCGTTCCTGGCTCAGCGCTTCCCGACAATCGACGCCGCCGTGCGCCACCGAGGGTGGGACTGGGCGGCCGAGCCCGTCCCTGTCACGCCCGCGGCGCATTACCTGATGGGGGGCGTCGTGACCGACCTGAACGGGCGCACCTCCCTTCCCGGCCTGTACGCCGTCGGCGAGGTGGCGCGCACCGGCGTCCACGGCGCGAACCGGCTTGCCTCGAACTCCCTGCTCGAGGGCGCGGTGTTCGGCGCACGGGCGGGTGACACGATCGCCGTGGACGCTGTGCGCGACTGGCCGTCCACGCCGGGTGTCGTCCGCAACGTCCCGCCGGCCCTTCCGATCGCCGTGGTCGATCCCGGCCCCTTCGATCGCTCGGCACTGCAGGACCTGCTGTGGACGCACGCCGGGCTCGTTCGCACCGAGCGGGGTCTGGCCGAGGCAGCCGCCGTCCTCCGAGCCTGGAGCGTGACGGCGTCCGCCGCATCGACCGAGAGGGACTACGAGGACGCGAACCTCCTCCTCGTCGGCGCGCACCTCGTCGCTGCGGCTCGGGCGCGTCGGGAGTCCGTCGGGGCGCACGTCCGCGCCGACGCGGCGACGGAGACCGTGCCGGTGGCCCAGGTGGCGTCATGCTGACGCCGGCGGCGATCGACCGGGTCGTCGCCGCGGCCCTCTCCGAGGACGCACCGTGGGGCGATCTCACCAGCGCCGCCTTCATCCCCGCGACGGCGACCGCGCGTGCGGAGCTCGTCGCCCGGGAAGCAGGCGTCGCGAGCGGTCTGGCCGTCTTCGCCTCGGCTTTCCGCCTCACCGACAGCGCGATCACCGTGAGCGTCCTGGTCGAGGACGGCCGTTGGTTCGAGCCCGGCGCTGTGCTCGCGGTCGTCGAAGGGCCGGCGCGCGGCATCCTGACGGCCGAGCGTGTCGCGTTGAACCTGACCCAGCGGATGTCGGGGATCGCGACCCTGACCGCGCGATACGTCGCCGAGGTGGCGCACACTCCGGCCCGCATCGCGGACACCCGGAAGACCACGCCGGGCCTTCGCGCGCTCGAGCGCCAGGCGGTGCGCGACGGCGGCGGACACAACCACCGCTTCTCGCTGTCGGACGCCGTGATGGTCAAGGACAACCATCTGGCCGTCCTCACCGCCGGCGGCGCCTCGGTCACCGACGCCCTCCGCATCGCCATGGCGAGTCTTCCCCACACCACCCACGTCGAGGTCGAAGTCGACCGTCTCGACCAGATCGAACCCGTTCTCGCCGCACGCGTGGACACGATCATGCTCGACAACTTCTCGCCGGACGATCTTCGTCGCGGGGTCGCGATCGTCGCCGGTCGCGCCATCGTGGAGGCCTCGGGCGGGGTGTCGCTGGAGACGGTGGGCGCCATCGCCGAGACCGGCCTCGACGTCATCTCGGTCGGAGCCCTCACGCATTCCGCCCGCGCGTTGGATCTGGGACTGGACATCCGGGTCACGCCGGCGGACGTCGGCTGATGGACGCGTGATGTCACTGCTCTATCTCGACAACGCCGCCACGACTCCGGTGCGACCGGAGGTCGTCGAGGCCATGACGCCGTATCTGAGCCGCTGGTTCGGAAACCCGTCGAGTCACCACACCGTCGGCGAGGCCGCTGCCGCCGCCCTCGAAGACGCCCGCGCGCGCGTGGCGAGGGTCGTGGGGATGCGGCCCGGCGACATCGTCTTCACCTCGGGCGGCACCGAGGCCGACAACCTCGCGGTGAAGGGGATCGCGATCGCGGCCCAGCAGCATCGCGCCGCGCGTCACGTGGTGACCTCGCCCATCGAGCACGAGGCGATCCTGGAGTCGGTGGATTTCCTCAGGCGCATCCACGGCTTCGCGGTGACCATGCTTCCCGTCGACCACGACGGCCGGATCGACCCCGCGGAGGTCGCCGGTGCCCTTCGGGAGGACACCGCCGTCGTCGCCGTCGGCTACGCCAACAACGAGGTGGGCACGGTGCAGGATGTCGCGGCGATCGCCACCGTCACCGGCGCCCGACGCATCCCCCTCCATCTCGATGCGGTGCAGGCCGCCGGATGGCTCCCCCTCGCCGGCACCGGAGCCGACAGTCTCGCGATCGCCGGCCACAAGGTCGGCGCCCCCAAGGGGACGGGAGTCCTCGTCGTTCGGGGCCGTGTCCCCGTCGAACCGCTGTTCCACGGCGGCGGGCAGGAGCGGGGGCGCCGAAGCGGAACCGAAGACGTCGCCGGCGCGGTGGCCCTCGCGACGGCGCTCGAACTGGCCGAAGCCGAACGGGTGACCAGCAGCGCGCGTGCGAGCGCCACACGGGACCGCTTCATCGCGGGCGTGCGCACTCGGGTGCCCGAGGCCCGACTCACCGGCCACCCCACCGAGAGACTTCCCGGAACGGCGAGCTTCGTCTTCCCCGGCACCTCCGGCGAGGCGATCCTGCTCGAGCTCGAGCGACGAGGAGTGGTGTCCTCGAGCGGATCGGCGTGCGCGGCAGGCAGCGATGAGCCCTCGCACGTCCTGCTCGCGATGGGATTCGCGCCCGAGGTCGCGCAGACCGCCGTCCGATTCAGCTTTCCCCACCACCCGGACCTGGATGCCGACGGGTTGGCCGACCAGGTCGCCGCGGCCGTCCGGGCGGTACGATCGGCCCCGTGACACCCGCCCTCACCGTCATCGTCCCGGGGTTCGACGTCGGGCCCTGGGTGGCGGAGGCGCTGGCGTCACTGCAGGCCCAGTCGTTCCGCGCGTGGCGCGCCGTGCTCGTCGACGACGGCTCCACCGACGACACCGCGGAGATCTTCGCGGCGGCTGCCGCGGAGGACGAGCGTTTCTCGGTGATCAGCCACGCCGGACGGCGCGGACTGGCTGCGGCTCGCAACACGGGCCTGGGCCTGGTCGACACCCCCTATCTGGCCTTCCTCGACGGAGACGACCGCTTCACACCCACCGCTCTCGAGCGCCTCATCAGCGTCCTCGACGACACCGGCAGCGACTTCGTCGTCGGCGCCTACGTGCGGCTGCGAGCCGACGAGAGCGGGGCCTACGCCGCAGGACCTGTCCAGCCCTGGGTCGCCGCCGCGACCGACCCCGAGCGTCGACGCACCTCCCTCCAGGAGCATCCTGCGGCATCGGGCAACATCGTCGCCTGGTCCAAGGTCAGCAGGCATGACTTCTGGCAGCGCGCGGGGCTGCGTTTCCCGGAGGGGCGGCTGTACGAGGATCAGATCCTCGCCCAGCGGATGTACGCCGCCGCGCGGTCGTTCGATGTGATCCCCGATGTCGTGGTCGAATGGCGCGAACGCGCGGACGGGTCGTCGATCACCCAGCACAGGGAGGCCCTGCCGGTGCTGCGCGACTATCTCGACGGACTCCGTGGCGGGCTCGAGATCCTGGATGCCGCGGGGCACCCGGCCGCCGTGCGCGCGCGGATCGAGCTCATTCTGACCCTGGATCTTCCGCCCCTCGTGAGCATCGCCCGCACCCATCCCGACGGCGCCTACCGGCGCGCGCTGGGCGCCTTCGTCCGCGACCTGCAGGGGCGCGGGTCGGACCGCGTCGTCACGCCGGAGGTGTCGGCCGCCGCCCTCTGGTGAGCTCAGGGCAGCGGACGGTCGGGGAGGACGACGACCGGCTCGGTGAGCAGCCGCGCGACCTCCTCGCGATCGCGCCGGAGCTCGGCGTCGACCTGCGGCTCGGGCGCCCCGTCCGGCGCGCGGTCCGCTCGACGGTCGGGGAGGTCGGCCGGCTCGTCTTCGGCCTCCGCCTCGAGCACCCGCGTCGTGGCGAGCTGCTGCGCGGCGAGCTCGGCGTAGAGTCCCCCCGCGGCCACGAGCTCGCTGTGCGTCCCCGACTCCACGATCCGCCCGGCCTCGATCACGTGGATGACGTCGGCGGCGATGACGGTCGACAGGCGGTGGGCGATCGAGAGCGTGGTCCGCCCCTTGGCCGCGGCGTCGAGCGCCTCCTGCACCACCCGCTCCGAGACGGTGTCCAGGGCCGATGTCGCCTCGTCCAGGAGCAGGACGGGCGGGTCTTTCAGCAGAACCCGCGCGATCGCGATCCGCTGCTTCTCACCGCCCGACAGCCGGTAGCCGCGCTCGCCGACCACGGTGTCGTACCCGCGCTCGAATCCGGTGATGACGTGGTGGATGTTCGCTGCTCGGCACGCCGACTCGAGCTCGGCGTCGGTTGCATCGGGCTTGGCATATCGGAGGTTCTGTCGAATCGTGGCGTGGAAGAGATACGTCTCCTGCGAGACGATCCCGATCCGGTCGATGATCGACTCCTGGGTGAGATGGCGCACGTCCTCGCCGGCGAAGAGCACGGCGCCGTCACCGGCCTCGTAGAAGCGGGGCGTCAGATAGAGCACGGTGGTCTTCCCCGCCCCCGAGGGTCCGACGAAGGCGACGTGCTGCCCGGGCTCCGCGACGAACGAGATGCCGGCGAGGGTGGGCCGCGTCTGCGGTGCCGCATCGGGGTAGCGGAACACCACGTCGCGGAACTCGATCCGCCCCACAGGTCCGGGGGCATCGGCGACGTCGATCGCGTCGGGAGCGTCGCTGATGGCAGGAGTGAGGTCGAGGTACTCGAAGATGCGGGCGAACAGAGCGGTGGATGTCTGCAGATCCAGGGCGACGCGCATGAGACCCATGAGCGGCATGAGCAGTCGCGCCTGCACCGTGGTGAAGGCGACGATCGTCCCCGCCGTGATCGCGTCGGCGCCGCCGGTCACCAGAAGCCCGGCGACCAGGTAGATCACGGCCGGCACGCTGGACATGAGCACCTGCACGACGGCGAAGAAGCCCTGACCGCTCATCGCCCGCCGCACCTGCAGTCGTACCTGGTTGACGTTCTCGTCGGCGTAGCGCGCCGATTCGGTGCGCTGCCGGTTGAACGACTTCGACAGCAGGATGCCCGAGACGCTGAGCGTCTCCTGCGTGATCGAGGTCAGCTCCGACAGCGACTCCTGGGTCTCTCCGGCGATCCGCGCGCGCACCTGACCGACGCGGCGCTGCACGATGACGAGGAACGGCATCATGACCACGGCGATGATCGTCAGGCGCCAGTCGATGATGATCATCGCGACGAGCGACGCGATGACGGTGACGACGTTGCCGAGGATGCTCGTGACGGTGTTGGTGAGGACGCCGGAGACCCCGCCGACGTCGTTCTGCAGTCGGGACTGGATGACGCCCGTCTTGGTCCGGGTGAAGAAGGCCAGTTCCATCGCCTGGAGGTGATCGAAGAGGCGCACTCGAAGATCGCCCGTCACGCGATTGCCCACGGTCGAGGTGAGCCACGTCTGGACCACGCCCAGCACGGCGGAGAGGAGGAACAAGCCGATCATGATCGCGACGAGCCGGGCGAGGAGGGGGATGTCGGGTGATCCCCCGTCGACGGGGAACAGGGCGTCGTCGAAGATCCGCTGCACCAGGAGCGGCGGGATGACCGCGACACCGGCGCCGACGACGACGAGGATGCCCGTCAACGTGATTCGTCCGAGGTACGGACGGAAGAGGGCCACGACGCGGCGGCCCAGGTTCGGGATCTTCGGCGCCTCGGCGTTCAGCCGGCGCTGCGCTTCGATGTCGACCGGCCGGAAGCCGCCGGGAGCTCCCCCGCCGCCTCCCCCGCGCATACTCACCTTCGCCAGCCTACTGACGCCCACCCCCACCGGCTCGGTAGGGTGTGACCCATGAGCGAGACCACTCCGGAACAGCCCGCCCGCGACGGGGAGGACCTCGCCGAGATCCGTGCAGAGATCGACGAGTTGAAGGCCGTGCCGGAGGAGGAGCTGGTGTCCCCGACACCGGCGGCACTCCTGGCCGCCGAGCCAGAGCCCGAGCCCACCGATCCGATCGGGTCGGCGGACGACGACGACACCCAGCCGACCACCGCGCTCTGACGATCCGGCGAGAACGGATCCGCCTCCGACGGGAATGCCCTGTCGGAGGCGGCGGTTAGCCTCAGACAGTCCTCGTGGATCACGCGCGCGCGTGCGTCGTCCGTGAACCTCCGCTTTCTTCCGCCCGCCCTGAGGAGCCCCGTGGCAGCCACCGACACCGTCCCCACCGCCGGCGCCGTTCGCGACGCCGCGACGCCCGCGACGCTCAGCCCGATCGAGAGCCGCATCATCTGGCTGTTGCTGGCCGCAGCGTTCGTGGCGATCCTGAACGAGACCACGATGGGCATCGCGATCCCGCGTCTCATCGTCGACCTCGGAATCACCGCCGTCGCCGCCCAGTGGCTGACGACCGCCTTCATGCTGACGATGGCCGTCGTGATCCCCATCACGGGCTTCCTCCTGCGCCGATTCACGACCCGGCAGATGTTCATCGCCGCGATGAGCCTGTTCTCGCTCGGTACCCTGATCGCGTTCCTGTCCCCCGGCTTCCCCATGCTCCTGGTCGCCCGCGTCGTGCAGGCGTCGGGAACGGCGATCATGATGCCGCTGCTCATGACGACGATCATGAACGTCGTCCCGCCGCAGTCCCGCGGGCGCATGATGGGGCGGGTCAGCATCGTCATCTCCCTCGCTCCGGCCATCGGCCCGTCGCTGTCGGGCTTCCTCATCGACACCGTCGGCTGGCGCTGGAACTTCGGTGTCGTCCTCCCGATCGCCCTGGTCGCCCTCGCCGTCGGGGCGATCTGGATCCGCAACCTCGGCGAGACCACGCGCGCCCCGATCGACGTGCTCTCGGTGATCCTCTCCGCCCTCGGCTTCGGCGGCCTGGTCTATGGACTTAGCCAGATCGGCGGCGCCGCGGCGGCACATGGCGGCACCGCCGCCGAGGAGGCGTCGGCGTCGGCCACCGCGACCGTCTCCCTCGTCGTGGCGTTCTCGGTCGGTGTGATCGCGCTGGCGCTCTTCGCCTGGCGGCAGATCCGGCTGCAGCGCACCGACGACGCCCTGCTCGACCTGCGGGTGTTCACCTTCCGCAACTTCAGCTTCGCCACCGGCCACATGACGCTGCTCTCGGCGGCCTTCTTCGGGATCATCACCGTGCTGCCGCTCTACGCGCAGAACGTGGTGGGCCTCGACCCGTTCATGTCGGGCCTCATCGTCCTGCCCGGCGCCCTGGCCATGGGTCTCGCGGGCCCGATCGTGGGTCGCATCTACGACCGGTACGGCACTCGGGTCCTTCTCGTCCCGGGCACCGTGATCGCCGTCGGGATGCTGTGGGTCTTCACGATGTTCACCGCGACCACGCCGGTCTGGGCCATCGCCGCGGGCCAGACCGCGCTGTCGATCGGTCTCGCACTGTCGTTCACGCCGCTCTTCACGGCGTCGCTGGCGTCGCTTGATCGGAAGTACTACTCGTACGGCTCGGCGGTGGTCGGAACGGTGCAGCAGGTCGCCGGGGCAGCCGGCATCGCCCTGTTCATCACCGTGATGTCGAGCGTGCAGGCCGCCGCCGAGGCGTCCGGCGCTGAAGATGCGGGCGCGCAGGGCGCTCACGCAGCGTTCCTCCTCGCAGCGATCGTGTCGCTGCCGCTGCTGTTCAGCGCCTTCCTGGTGCGCAAGCCCGCCGACGAAGGGCTTCCCCTCCCCGCGGCGCACTGAGGCGTAGCCGTCACGGGTGTCGGGGGCAAGTCCCGGTCCGAGACGGCGGACCGGCCTAGCGTGGGGGCACCCCACGAAAGGAAGTGTCATGGCCGAACTGAACGGCAAGACCGTCGCGTTCCTCCTCACCGACGGTTACGAGGACAGCGAATTGACCAGTCCCTGGCAGGCGGTGACGGACGCCGGCGCCCAGGCGCACCTGATCTCCCCCGCATCGGGGAGTGTGACCGGCAAGAAGGGACACGAGCAGGCGGTCGACGTGGCGGTGACCGCCGCCGACGCGGCATCCTACGACGCCCTGGTGCTGCCCGGCGGCGTCGTCAACGCCGACCATCTGCGAATGGACGAGGCCTCGGTGGCCTTCGCCCGCGCCTTCTTCTCCCAGCAGAAGCCGGTCGGCGTCATCTGCCACGGCGCCTGGATCCTCATCGAGGCCGGCGCGGTCGACGGCCGCACACTCACGAGCTATCCGAGCTTGAAGACCGATCTGACCAATGCCGGGGCCCGGTGGGTGGACGAGGAGGTCGTCGTCGACCAGGGACTCGTCTCGAGCCGGACACCCGACGACCTCCCGGCGTTCAATGCGAAGGTCGTCGAGGAGATCGCCGAGGGTACGCACGCCGGTCAGACGCTCTGAGCGGCGTCGCGGGCGTGCGCGGAGTGGGCTGAGGACTCAGACGCCGCAGGCGCTGCCCCCGCAGCACGAGCCCGCAGCTGCACCCGGCGCACCCAGGAGGTTCTCGCCCGGGACCAGGGGCTTGGCGTCGTCATCGGTCTGCGCGGCGGGGATCTGGGTGGCGGAGGTCTGAGTCGTCATCCCTCCATGCTAATCCGATCCCCGCTGCGCGGACGGGCCGGCTCAATCGACCGAGCCCTGACACACCGGACAGTACTGGGCGGCTCCCTTCGAGCCGGGGACATCCTCGACGATGCCTCCGCAGACCGGGCAGGCCTCGCCCGTCCGTCCGTGCACCCTCATCGACGCGGCCTTGGCCTGTTTCAACCGCGGCAGCGGGATGCTGCGTCGTGCACGTACCGCCTCGGACAGCTCGTCGCGGATCGCCTCGAAAAGCACCTCCCTCTCGCCGTCGTCGAGGGCCGCCGCATGCGTCGTCGGGGCGATCTTCGCGCGATGCAGGATCTCGTCGGAATAGGCGTTGCCGATACCGGAGATACTCTCCTGCTCTTGCAGAAGAGCCTTGAGCTGCTTGCGCCGGCCGAGGGTGATCCGGTCGAAATCGGCCCGGGTGTAGGTCGGCGACATCGGGTCGGGTCCGAGCTTCTTCACCGCGGGCACGTCCTGGGGGTGGTCCACGAGCGACAGGGCCAGCGAGAGCCATTCGCCGGCGTCGGTGAACTCCAGCGCGGTGTCGTCGTCGAGGTCGAGCGTGGCGATCACCGCAGCCGGCGGCGTCGAAGCACCGGACGAGTCTGCGGTCTCGTCGTCAGCCGCTTCCGCCTCGACGCGGTGACGGACCCACCCGGCGCGACCGAGGGTGACCACGAGGTCTCCTCGATCGGTGTCGATGTCCAGGTGCTTGCCGAAGCGCGTGACGCCCGTGATCGTCGCGCCGACGAGCCCCTCGGCCGGTCGGTCCCGCGTCTTCCACGAGCGGAACTCACCCACGTCCACACCGATGATCCGGCGATGGGTCACGGCGTCGTCGAGGACGTCGGCGAGAACCTGGACTTCGGGCGACTCGGGCATGCGGTCATCCTTTCATCGACGGCCGCGATGCGGCATCCGCCTGTCTACAATCTCGGGATGGCGACCGCGACGATCTGGTGTCGGAGCAGAAGCGCCGGCGCGGTGTGCACCCGCCCCACCGGCCACCCGGGCCTCCACAACCGCGTCGGCACCGGAAAGATGTGGTCGGACGCGGCGGCTGATCCCCCGTGGTGCGGAGGAAGCGGCACGAGGACGTCGGCCGCCCCTTCGCTGCCGGGCGGGTTTCCGCACGGCCGGGCCGTGTGCCCGGTCTGCTGGGGTTTCGTCGCCCTCGAGGACGGTGTGCTTGAGGACCACGACGCGTTCGCGGGTCCCGTCGACGACCGCGACGCCGCCGACCGCGCCGCATGGTTCAACACGTACGGCTGGTTCGACGGCGCTGCGGCGCCGTCGCCCTAGAACTCCTCGCCCCAGTTCAGCCCCTCACCGGAAGCCGAGGCGACCCGCATCACGGGTCGCTGCTCCCTCGTCAGAGACTGCAGCTGCGCCACCACGTCGGGCGCCGAGAGCTCCGCCCCCGACAGCGGGGCGTCCTTCACCACGATCTGACTTGCCGGCCCCACCAGGAACGTCGCCCCCACCGTGGAGCCGTCGGGCTCTCGGACCGGGATCTCGACGATGTGGGCGGCGTGGGCAGCACCCAGGGATTCGCTGTATTCGAGGAGAGCCGTCGCGAGGTCATCCCCCGTCAGGAACTCGCTCCCGGCGTAGACGATGACTTTCATGCCTCATGTCTACTCCGGCGATACGACCGAAGGGGGCCCCCTTGCCAACCCGGGGCCGGCGCGGTAGGCGCTCCGGGGCTCAGGCGCCGGGGTCGATATCCTGCTCGGGATCGACGCTCTGACCGGTCGGAGTGCGGAAGTGCGTCGGCAGCAGCGGCGGCTCGCCGCTTTCGGACGCGCTGCCGTCCTCGGGCTCGATGAAGACATCCGGCTCCGACTCATCGCCGCGCGAGTGGTTCTCGCGCTGGAACGGAGAATCGTCGTCACGGCGCGGCGGGAGGGGCAGGAACGGATCAGCCATGGACATGAGCCGAGTGTGCCAGCCGGGCGTCGTCGACGGGTGGGATCCCGCTGGGAATCGCTGATCCCGCCCCGAGACCCTGCACAGCAGGTAGCGTGCCGAGAATGGCCTCCGATGATCTGATCGCCCTCGCGGCCGAGGAATTCGTCTCGCTCACCACGTTCCGGCGCAACGGTATCGGAGTGCCGACGACCGTCTGGGTCGCCCGTGACGCAGACCGGCTCGTGGTCACCACGGGCGCCGACAGCGGAAAAGTGAAGCGGATCCGTAGAAACCCCGCCGTGACGCTGCGCCCGAGCGACCGCGCCGGCAGGGTCGACCCCGGCGCGGCGATCGTCTCAGCGACCGCGACGATCCAGCACGACGTGGACGAGATCGAGCGGTGCACCGCGCTCTTCCACGCGAAGTACGGTCTTCAGGCCCGCATGATCCTCGGGCTCGGGCGGGTGCTGAGTCGTGACGGCAGGAACCGCGTCCTCCTGCACCTCGAGGGCTGAGCAGCGCGGGTCAGTCCCAGTCGAGGTACTCCTCGATGAACAGCGCCGTCTCGATCGGATGCGACATCGGGAAGAGGTGGTCGCCCGAGACCGTGCGCACGGTCGCCCGGTCGGCAGCCGACGCCTGGAGACGCTCCCCGTTCGCCGGCGGGGTCACCGCGTCATCCGTCCCCTGGATGACGAGGATCGGAATGCCCGGTGCGAGCGGAAGATCGGTGTCCTCCGCTCCGAGGAGCAGCAGACCGTCGACGCGCGCCGTGTGCTCGGCCGCCACCGCCCGCGCGACCGTGCCACCGGGGCCGTGTCCACCGACCCAGGAATCGTCGAGGCCCACGTGGTCGAGGACGGCCATGACATCCGCCACACGCTCGGCGACGGTGGCATCGCCGTCGGCGGGCTCGTCGATGCGGATGATGCGGAACCCGGCCTCCTCGGCGAGATAGTGTGCGATGGCGCCCAGCGCGTCGCCCTCGAGGCTGTGCTCGGGGATGAGGACGAGCGAGACCGGTCCTTCGCCCTCGTCGATGAACGGGATGACGCGGGCGTCGCGCGTGACGGTCTGCAGGTCGGGCATCGGGATCCTCTCGAGTCGGTGCGGCGGGCTCTCGGGCCCGGACAATGCCTCGAGGAGCCTACCCGGTGGCGCCTCAGGCCTCGGGCAGATCCGCCTGCGCGAGGATCGATCGATCCTCCGAGCGGACCTCGAGACGCACCGCCTCGGTGCGCATCACGGCGGCGTTGAGGCGGCACTCGATCGGCACCTCCGAGCCCAGCATCGCTCCCGCGGAGTATTCCACACCGGATTCGTCGATCAGGACGACCTCGTAGGTCGCGCCGACGTCGAGCCCCGTGGCTTCGACGACCGTCTCCGTGCCCCAGGTGTGGGCCACGAGGTCCGCCTCGATCCCGACACCGTCGGGCACACCGTTCAGATCGACCGGTTCGATCGCCCCGAGCGTCCCGGGCGGTCCCGATGGCGTCGTGACCGCCGGATCGGGCCAGGACACGCCGACGGCCACGCCGGCGACCAGGCACGCAGCGGCCACGAGCGGAGCGATCCACCGGCGCGGACCGCGTGCGGGCGTCGCGGTGACCGGCGACCCCGTCGCGCGGGACACGGTCTCCGCGTCGACGGCGTGGAGGATGCGGTCGCCGAGCGCATCCGCATCGCGAGGCGGGGTCCAGGTGACATCGCCCTCGCGGAGCCGACCCGACAGCGCGGCCAGCTCGCGGAACTCGTCCTCGACGTCGGGGCGGCGTCGCCGCAGCGCCTCCCACTCTTCGGATTCGCTGGCCGTCAGCTCGCCGGCGAGCGCGGCGGCCATCAGTTCGGCGATGCGGTCATCGGGGGTGCGCATCATTCCTCCTCGGTCTCCTGGAGATGTTTCCGCAGGGCCCTGAGCCCATGGAAGGCCCGCGTCCGCCAGGTGGCGACGGGGATGCCGGTGGCGTCTGCGAGTTCCTGATAGCTGCGCCCCTCGACATGCACCGCCACGACGACCGTACGGTGGGCGTCACTGAGCGCCGCGAGGCCCTCGATGATGCGAAGACGTTCCAGCGGGTCGATGGCGTCCGCCATCCGTGTCTCGAGTTCGGCGTCATCGCCGATGCGCGGAAGCCGGGCGCGAGCACGGAGCGCATCCACGATGACGTTGCGCGCGATGGCGAACAGCCAGGTGCGTTCGGTCGCCTTGGCCGCGTCGAAGCGGTCGCGGGAACGCCACGCGCGCAGGAAGGTCTCCTGCACGCAGTCCTCGGCGAGCGGACGGTCGCGAAGGGCGTTGACGGCGTACCCCAGGAGAGCGCCGCCGTTCTCTGCGAAGGCCCGTCGGACGTCGAAGTCCTCCGCTGGGCGCGGGTCCGAGGTCATCCTCTCCCCCTCGTCCCGTCGTGCGCTGATTGCCACCCCGTCTCCTCACAGGCTAGTGATCGCCCGGGCGCCGGGACGGCCTCGCGATCACCAGGTGATACCGCCGGCAGCGTTCATCCGTTCATCGCACGGTGACTTTGCCCGTCGATGAACGCACGAGCCTTCCGCCTCGTAGACCCCGACAACGGATGCGACCGGCGCGTCCAGATCGGAAGGTTCGAGGAAATGACGAAGAAGACATCCGCCCGCCTGGTGACGATCGGTGCCCTGGCCGGAGTGGCCGCCCTCACCGTCGCGATGCCCGCGCACGCCGAGACCGAGGTCGCGGAGCCGGACACGTTCACCAGCGCGTTCACGGTCATGGCGACCCCCGATCAGGTCATCAACAACGACGGCGTCGCCGCGCCCGGGCAGGAGGGCGCAACGGGGACGTTCACGTTCCGCATCAACTCCGAGCTGGAGATCATCTGCTACGACAT
Organism: Microbacterium sp. ABRD28; assembly: GCF_003850245.1. Taxonomy (NCBI): domain Bacteria; kingdom Bacillati; phylum Actinomycetota; class Actinomycetes; order Micrococcales; family Microbacteriaceae; genus Microbacterium; species Microbacterium sp. ABRD28. The sequence goes on from NZ_CP031015.1 coordinate 2,471,670, forward strand.
CCGCCTGGAGGGTGTGAGCGGCGATTACCAGAGCCCAGCGAAGACGGCCACGCACATCCACGAGGCAGCGGCGGGTCAGCCGGGTCCGCCGCGGATCGCTTTCCCCAACCCCGAGCCGGTGGGTGACGGACCGCGTACGTCGTCCGGTTGCCTCCAGGGACCCTTCACGACGGGCGTCGAGGCCGATGGCGTCGACACCGGCGACGGATTCTCGCTCGCCGAGATCGAGGCGAACCCCGCCGGGTTCACCGGTGACTCCCACACCGTCGACTACCCCGCCGGTGTCGTTCGCGGACAGCTCTCGGCCATCCCCGTCGGCGGAGTGGACACGGGAGCCGGCGGAACGGCCGACACCGGCACCTCGACCCTCGGCGTCGGTGCCGCAGCTCTCGGTGTGGCGGGACTCGGGCTCGGCGCTGCGGTCGTGGTGGCCAGGCGCCGGCAGGCCGCCGTTCGGTGACGCAGCGGCGGACGGCTGCGCAGCGCCCCTTCCGGGGGGAATGGGCGCTGCGCGGCGCGCTCGCGGCCGTGCTGGCGGTGACGATCGGGAGCGCGACGGCCTGCACGTCTCCCGACCTCCCCGAGGCGTCGAGCCCCGCGCGGCCGCAGGCGCCAGCTCCCTCGATGTCGACGCCCCCCGCCACGCCCGCACCGCCGCACTCGCCTGAGGCTGCTGTGGCGGCGCGTCCGCCGGCTCGGGTGTCGGTGCCCTCGATCGGCCTGGACGAGACGCTCATCGATCTCGGCCTGAATGCCGACGGCTCGATGCAGGTACCGACGGATTTCGACGATGTCGGATGGTTCACCGGCGGCGGCCGACCCGGAGGGCCGGGCCCACTGGTGATCGCCGGGCACGTCGACTCCCCGACGGGCCCCGCGGTCTTCGTGCGCCTTCGCGAGGTGCAGGTCGGCGACCTCGTGGAGGTGGTGGACACGGCCGGCACGGCGCATGCGTACGTGGTGAGGGAGACGGCGGACTATCCCAAGTCCGCGTTCCCGACGGCGGAGGTCTTCGGCGCCGTCCCCTCGGACGAGCTGCGGCTCATCACGTGCGGTGGGATCTTCGATACGGCGGCCGGGTCCTACCTGGACAATCGCGTCGTCTTCGCCGTCCGCGTCGGGTGACGCCCGTCAGGAGACCGAGGCCCACCCCGCCTCGTGCCGTCGGGCGAATCCGTCGATCATGAGGTCGAGCGCGAAGGTGAACTCTGCGTCCTCGTCGCAGGCCGCACCCGCGTGCGGAGCGGTCGTCGCAATCCGTGCGATCGCCGGGTACGCAACCGCGAACTCCGCCATCGCCTGTGCCCGCACAACCGGGTCGGCGGGCACGGTGGGAGTGGGCAGGACATCACGCGTGATCCCCCACATCCGCGTGCTGAGTGCATGCATGGCGTGGTGCACGAGGTCCGCCGAGAGCCCCCCGTCGAACATGATGGCCATGAGCGAATCCATGTAGGCCAGCACGGTCGGACTCGCCGCCGCCCGCGACTCGATCGCCGCCTGCGCCCATCGATGCTCGCCCATCACAGCGCGTGCCGACCGGATCCGGGCGCGCAGCGCCTCCTGCCAGGGAAGGCCGTCCCTCGGCACGTCGATGCTCGCCACCAGTCGGTCGAGCATGCCGTCGACGAGTTCCTCGCGGTTCGCGACGTGCTTGTACAGGGCCATCGCGGTGACCCCCAACGCCTCCGCCACCCGTCGCATGCTGGTCGCATCGAGGCCGACCTCATCCGCCAAGGCCACAGCGGCATCCAGCACACGCTCACGGTCGAGCGGTCGACGAGACACGGCACTTGACACGTCTACACCGTATACCTAAGGTGAGGGGCACGTCGGTTTACGGCGTATACCTTTCGTGTGAGGATCTCGATGACCCCCCGCTCCCACCTGTACGCGCGCACCGCCGGCGTCCTGTATCTCGTCACCCACGTCACGTCGGTCACCGCCGTCGCGGCCTACGGGTCGGACGCCCTCGCCGTCGGCGTCGCCCTCGAGCTGATCCTCGCTGCCGGGTGCCTGGGCACAGGGATCCTCCTCTGGCTGCTGCTGCGCCCGTTCGGACCCGCACGCGCGGCGACCTTCGCCGGACTTCGAGCGCTCGAGGCCGCCGTCATCGCCGCGGGCACCCTGCCGATGCTCGCGCTGCTCCAACTGACCGCGGCCGGACCGACCGCGGAAGCCCTGTGGGCTCTCCACACCGCGGCATTCCTCGTCGGGCAAGGCCTGGTGATCAGCGTGAACACCGTCATCCTGGGCTGGCTGCTTCTCGATGCCGGGGTCGTCCCCCGCGGCCTCGCTGTGCTCGGCATCGCCGGAGGGGCACTGGTGGGGATGAGCAACACCGCCCAGCTGTTCGGCCTCATTCCGCAGGGCGGAACGATCGCGGCGATCTGCGCGGTGCCGGTGTTCGCATTCGAGGTCTGGTTGGCGATCCACCTCATCGCGGTGGGCCTGCGCCCCCGGCGCGGTCAGTTGTTGAAGCGGAACTCCACCACGTCACCGTCGCGCATGACGTAGTCCTTGCCCTCCAGGCGCGCCTTGCCCTTCGCGCGGGCTTCGGCGACGGAGCCGAGGGCGACGAGGTCGTCGAAGGAGATCACTTCGGCTTTGATGAAGCCCTTTTCGAAGTCGGTGTGGATCACACCCGCCGCCTGCGGCGCCTTCCAGCCCTGGCCGATCGTCCAGGCGCGAGCCTCCTTCGGCCCCGCGGTGAGGTAGGTCTGAAGACCCAGGGTGGCGAACCCGATGCGAGCGAGCTGGTCCAGTCCGGATTCGGTCTGACCGGTGGAGGCCAGCAGTTCCGCGGCATCCTCAGGGTCGAGATCGATCAGCTCCGACTCGATCTTCGCGTCGAGGAACACCGCCTGCGCGGGCGCCACGAGGGCGGCGAGCTCGGCCTTGCGCGCATCGTCGGTGAGGACGGCCTCGTCGACGTTGAAGACGAAGATGAAGGGCTTCGCCGTGAGGAGGCCGAGCTCCCGGATCGGCGACAGGTCGAGGCCCGAGGCCGACAGCAGCACACCCTTCTGCAGGGCGTCCTGAGCGGCGAGGGCGGTCTCGAGCACGACGGGGTCGAGCTTCTTGCCCTTGACCTCCTTCTCGTACCGGCCGATCGCCTTCTCCAGCGTCTGGAGGTCGGCCAGCTGGAGCTCGGCGTTGATCGTCTCCATGTCGCCGGCGGGATTCACCGCTCCGTCGACGTGGACCACGTCGTCGTCGGCGAAACCGCGCACCACCTGCGCGATGGCGTCGGCCTCGCGGATGTTGGCCAGGAACTGGTTGCCCAGCCCCTCCCCCTCGCTCGCGCCGCGGACGATGCCGGCGATGTCGACGAACGACACCGTCGCGGGCACCACGCGCTCGCTGTGGAAGACCTCGGCGAGGGCGTCAAGACGCGGATCGGGCAGATTCACCACGCCGACGTTCGGCTCGATCGTCGCGAACGGGTAGTTCGCCGCGAGCACCTGATTCTTGGTGAGGGCGTTGAAGAGCGTCGACTTGCCGACGTTGGGAAGACCGACGATTCCGATGGTGAGAGCCACGGGCATCCAGCCTACCGGCGGCGCGCGGCCTTCCCGACGCCGTCAGTGACCGACGGCCGCACGGAAGGCCTCGGTGCGATAGGGAAGCTCCACGATGCCGTTCTCGGCGAGTTCGTCGAACAGCACTCCGACCTCGTCGAGGATGCTCCGGCGAGCGGTCTCGCCGGCGGTGATGACGTAGCTGCGCGAGGCGGCCATGTCGAGGAACGCCTCTCGGGTGAGGGGTCGATGCCACTCCCAGACGCGCGTGTCGAAGCGCTCGAAGGGCGGATGCGGCTGGGGACCGCCCTCGGAGATGAGCTGTTCCGCCGAGGACCCGTGCATGATCCCGGTGAGGCGACGCACCCAGGCGACACGCTCGTCGCGGACGTTCCAGACCAGGCCCAGGACGCCGCGCTCCCGCAGAACCCGACCTGCTTCGGCAGCGCCTGCGACGGGATCGACCCAGTGCCATGCCTGACCGGCGACGACGGCGTCGACCGATGCGTCCGGGAGAGGCATCCGCTCGGCTGTTCCGACGAAGGCGGGGGTTCCGGGAACGCGTCGGCGCAGCTCCGCCAGCATGTCGGCATCGGGATCGACCGCGACGACCTCCGCTTCGAGCTCTCGGAGGACCCTCGTGAGCTTGCCCGTTCCCGCGCCCACGTCGGCGACGCGGGGTCGCCGACCGGCGACGACGATCGGCTCGAGGAGCCACGCGACCGCCTCCGCGGGGTAGTCGGGGCGTCCGCTTTCGTAGCGGGCGGCCTCGCGCCCGAACGATGTCGACATCTCCTCACGGCGGGCCATGCCCTCAGCCTACGGCGGGGCGATCTTCAGAACCCCGGCGCGCCTCGGACGCGCGCGGCCGGACGATGGAGAGGGTGAAGCCGTGGCCCTGGACTTCACCGCGATCGACTTCGAAACGGCGAACTCCAGCAGTGCCTCGGCGTGTGCGGTCGGCTTGGCGCGGGTCCGCGGCGGGGAGGTCGTCGCCACAGCCGGGTGGCTCATCCGCCCGCCTGCCGGCCACGACCATTTCTTCGACATCAACATGCGCATCCACGGCATCCGCCCGGAGGACGTCGCCCACGCCCCCGGCTGGTCGGAGCAGCTCGGTGATCTCGCCGGCTTCGCCGGCGGCGACGTGCTGGTGGCACACAACGCCGGCTTCGACATGGCCGTGCTCACACGCGCGTGCGAGGCGACCGGTGACGACTGCCCGCCCTACCGGTACGCCTGCAGCCTGCAGGTCGCGCGCAAGGTGTACAAGCTGCCGTCCTACCGACTGCCCTTCGTCGCCGCTGAAGCGGGATTCGCCGAGTTCGCCCATCACAACGCCGTGGCCGACGCCCTCGCGTGCGCGCACGTCATGATCGACGCGGCGCGACGGGTCGCCGCCGACGACATCGACGACCTGGCCGCGTGGACCGGTGTCCGGATTTCGCAGATCGCACTCGGCGACGCACCGGCGGCGCGGCGCCCGATGTCGTTCGAGGCCGTCGCGTAGCGCGTCGCGTACGCGATGTCCGACCCCTGCGGCATGGTGTGGTCATGGACGCCCTCCTTCTCCCCCTGCTCGTGACGGCGAGCCTTCTCGCCGGATTGCTCGCCGGCTGGGCGCTCGCGGCGGTGCGCGCGCAATCGCGAGCGGCCACGGTGCGTGAGCGATTGGCGGCGGCCGAGGCCTCCGAGGCGGCGATCAGCGCGCAGCTCGCCGAGCAGCTGCGGCTGTACCGCGACTTCGTGGCGCAGTCCCGTGCTGAGCAGGCGACGCGCGAAGAACGGGAGCGCCGCGAACAGGCGGTGCTGCGGGCCCTTGCTCCGGTCGCCGAGACGCTGCAGACGATGCAGCATCGCGTCGGCGAGATCGAACGCGAGCGGCAGGAGCAGTTCGGCAGCCTCGCCGAGCAGCTCCGTCGTGCGCAGCAGTCCGACGAGGCGCTGCGAGCGACGACCGAATCGCTCGCGTCGGCGCTTCGGTCGGGCACCACGCGCGGCGTGTGGGGCGAGACCCAGCTGCGTCGGGTCGTCGAAGCGGCGGGGCTCACACGGCACGTCGACTTCGATCTGCAGAGCGCCGTGCGATCGGATGCCGGTGGCGGGCGTCCCGACATGGTGATCCGCCTCCCCGGCGACAAGGCGATCCCGGTGGACGCGAAGGTGCCGCTCGATGCCTACCTCGAGGCGTCCGCGATTCCCGACGGCGCCTCCGGCGAACCGGCGGTGCGCCGCCGTGCGCTGCGCGAGAAGCACGTCAAAGCCGTCCGCGCCCACGTGGATGCGCTGTCGAAGAAGGCCTACTGGGCGGGGCTCGGCTCGAGCCCCGAGTTCGTCATCTGCTTCATGCCGAGTGAATCGCTCCTCGCCGCGGCGCTGGAGGACGATCCTTCACTCCTCGACTACGCCTTCGGCCGCCGCGTGGCGATCGCGTCGCCGGTCAACCTCTGGGCGGTGTTGAAGACGGTGGCCTACACGTGGACGCAGCAGGACGTGTCGGCCGACGCGCGCGTGCTGTTCGACCTCGGTACCCAGCTCTACGACCGTCTCGGCACGCTCGCCGGCCACGCCGACGACCTGCGCCGGGCTCTCGAGCGCACCCTCGACGCCTACAACGGCCTCGTCGGGTCGCTTGAATCCCGCGTCCTCGTGACCGCGCGCAAGTTCCCCGGCATCGACGAGACCAAGATCGATGCGCTCCGCGCGCCCGCGGCGATCGATTCGGGCCCTCGCAGGTTCACCGCGCCCGAACTGCTCGACGGGCTCGACGCAGCGTCGGTGGCATCAGATGAACGAGCGCCCGGCGCGACCGCCGATATCGGCGGCCTCCGGGACCGGCTCGGTCCGCACCACCGCTGACGAGGGGCGCTCAGGCCCCGCCGGGGACGAAGCTCAGCAGGGTGATGACGGCGACGGACACTCCGGCGAAAGCGCCGATCATCCACCACGGAGAGAGCTGATGGTCTTCATCCCGGCGCACCCGGAACAACACATCGGGGCGGCGGGCGGGGTCGACGGCGTCGGCGATGACCGCCTGCGCTCCCGTCTGCGGACCCACGGACTGTACCGACATGGAGTAACCCCCTGCTGTGGACGAACGACACGTGACTCCGTTGGCACTGCGATCAATTGTGCCAGAACCGTCCACAGATGCCCGTCACGACTGCGTCACGATCGGCGATTTGCTACAGTTCGCCGTCCACGTCTGCCTGCCGGCCCGCCCTCGTCGCGTTTACAGCCACTTCGAGGTCAGGTGCTCCGAGGTGATGCGGCGAAGCGTCCCCGAGGCCCCGCGGAGCACGACGCTCTCCGTGTAGACGTGGTCTCCTTCGCGGCGCACGCCGTCGACGAGCTGACCGTCGGTGACACCGGTGGCGACGAAGATGGTGTTGCTGCCCTTCACCAGGTCGTCCGCCTCATAGACGTGATCGTCCAGAAGCAGTCCGGCGTCGATGCCCTTCTGCTTCTCGTCGTCGTCGCGGGGCCACAGCACACCCTGGATGTGGCCGCCCAGGGCCTTGATCGCGCACGCGGTCACGATGCCCTCGGGACTGCCTCCGATTCCCACGCACATGTCGGTGCGGGCGTTATGACGCGCCGCGTTGATCCCACCGGCGACATCCCCGTCGCTCATCAGACGGGTGCCGGCCCCGGCCTCGCGGATGTCGGCGATCAGCTGCTCGTGCCGGGGGCGGTTCAGCACCGACACGACGATCTCGTCGACGGGTTTGCCGAGCGCCGTGGCCAGTCGGCGGATGTTCTCACCGATGGGGAGACGGATGTCGACCACGCCGACACCGGCGGGGCCGGTGACGAGCTTGTCCATGTAGAACACCGCCGAGGCGTCGAGCATCGATCCGCGGTCGGACACCGCGATCACCGAGAGGGCGTTGTTGCGACCTGCGGCGGTGAGCGACGTGCCGTCGATCGGATCGACGGCGATGTCGCACTGGGGGCCGCGGCCGTTGCCGACGCGCTCACCGTTGAACAGCATCGGCGCGTCATCCTTCTCGCCCTCGCCGATCACGATCGTGCCGTCGAAGTTCACCGTCGTGAGGAAGGCGCGCATGGCGTCGACGGCGGCGCCGTCGGCGGCTTCCTTCATCCCGCGGCCGATGAAGGGCACGGCGCGGATGGCCGCTGCCTCGGTGGCCCTCACCAACTCCAGCGCGAGGTTGCGGTCGGGGTGCAGGGGGCTCATATCGCCGGTGATGCTCACCATGGCCCCAGCCTAGCCAGCGCGCGCGGCGCACGACCGGCCTTCGGTCCGACCTCGGGCGAAGGAACACCCGTTCTTTCGCCCTCGGTAAGTCCGCGCCGAGGGCCGTTCGCTGTGCCGGCGGGCACGCGGCCGAGGCCTTCGCTAGAGTTTCGATCGACCCGCGTTGCGCGGAGCCCGCACGACCGTCCCATCTCAGGCCACTCGACAACCAGGAGTCCTCATGCCCGTTGCCACCCCGGATCAGTACGCCGACATGCTCGACCGCGCCAAGGCCGGCGGGTTCGCGTACCCGGCGATCAACGTGTCGAGTTCGCAGACGATCAACGCCGTGCTCCAGGGACTGACCGAGGCCGGCTCGGACGGGATCATCCAGGTCACCACCGGCGGCGCGGACTACTTCGCCGGTCACACCGTCAAGGCTCGCGCGGCCGGCGCCCTCGCCTTCGCCAGGTTCGCCACCGAGGTCGCCAAGAACTACCCCATCACCGTCGCCCTGCACACCGACCACTGCCCCAAGGAAGCGCTGCCGAACTTCGTGCTGCCGCTCATCGAGGCATCGGAAGAAGAGGTCAAGGCGGGCCGGAACCCCCTCTTCCAGTCGCACATGTGGGACGGGTCGGCCGTGCCGCTGGATGAGAACATCGACATCGCGAAGGACCTTCTGCCGCGCCTGAAGAACATCAACGCGATCCTCGAGATCGAGGTCGGCGTCGTCGGCGGCGAGGAGGACGGTGTCGCACACGAGGGATCCAACGAGGCGCTGTACACGACCGTCGGCGATGTGACCAGGGCCGTCGAGGCACTCGGGCTCGGAGAGAACGGCCGTTACATCTCCGCGCTCACCTTCGGCAACGTCCACGGCGTGTACAAGCCCGGAAACGTCAAGCTCCGCCCCGAGCTTCTCGGTGAGATCCAGGAGGGCATCGCCTCGCGCTTCGGCACCGGCCCGAAGCCCCTCGATCTGGTCTTCCACGGTGGCAGCGGTTCCAGCGACGAGGAGATCGCCCTGGCCGTGGCCAACGGCGTGGTGAAGATGAACATCGACACCGACACGCAGTACGCGTTCACCCGTTCGGTCGCGGGCTACATGCTCTCCAACTACGACGGCGTCCTCAAGATCGACGGCGAGGTCGGCAACAAGAAGCAGTACGACCCGCGGGCCTGGGGCAAGATCGCCGAGTCGGCGATGGCCGCGCGCGTCGTCGAGGCGACCCACCAGTTGGGCTCGGCCGGCAAGTCCCTCGGCGTCTGAGGGCGCCCCGCGCGCGACTGTTCAGACGCCGCGGTAGATCTCGAGCACGGTGGGCGCCCCCTCGGGGCGCTCCACCACCTCGACGAGGTCTCCCGCGGTGACGGAGCCGGTCTTGCGAACGCGCAGGTAAGCACCCAACCGGCCCTCGTCGGAGAAGCGCTTCACCCAGCCGCGCGCCTGGCTGCCCCCGACCCAGCGAGCGAAGGTGGCGCACGGCGTGCGGGGCATCGTCACCTCGAGCTCCAGACGACCCCCGATGCGCCAGACCTCGCCGACGCGGGCGGCGTTGACGTCGATTCCGTCCACCCGGAGGTTCTCGCCGAACCATCCCGGCGGAAGATCGCGATCGAGCTGGAGCGCCCAGAAGTCGGCGTCCTCCTGCGCGTACGCGTAGAGCGCCTTGTCCAGTCCGCCGTGGTGCGTGCGATTGGCCTGGACGTCGCCCCGCACGCCGTAGCGGCCGACGGCCGCCGCGCCCTCGACAGGGCGCTTGTCGATGGCGGTCACCCCGTTGCTTCCGGCGTCGGGACGAAGCTGGTGGACCGCGCAGACGGCGAGGAGGCGAGGCATCCGATCAGCCTAGAGCGACGAGCCGGATTCAGCGCAGTGGCGTCCAGCCGAAAGGCACGGGACCATCGACGTCCGCCCGCCGGAGATCGGCCTCGGCCGACCATCCCTGAGCTTCACCATCGGCGTCGAAACCGCCGCGGGCGATGCGGAACCCGACGTCGTCGTGCGACGACCTCGGTGGTCCGCCACGGCGGGTGGAGGCTCGCACGCTCCACGCGTCGTCCGCGTATCCTCCACCTCGGAAGACGCGGTAGTCGGCGTAGCGGGCCGGGTCGAGATAGTCCCAGCACCACTCCCAGACGTTCCCGAGCGTGTCGAACAGCCCGAACAGATTCGGATGCTTGCCGCCGACGGGCTGGGGACCCTCGACGCCATCGGCGCTCGTCCAGGCGACATCGGCGAGCGGCCCGTAGTGGGGGCCGCTCGAGCCTGCTCGGCAGGCGAACTCCCATTCCGCCTCCGTGGGAAGCCGATACCCGTCGGCGTCGACATGCCACGTGACCTGCTCACCGTCGTAGGTGTACGCAGGATCCAGGCCCTCCCACTCCGATGCGGCGTTGCAGAAGCGGATCGCGCGGAGCCAACTGACCTCGGACGCAGGTCGGCGGGAATGACGCCCGCCTTCGAGCATCTGGGCCACCTGCTCCTCGGTGACGGGGTACACGCCGATCTCGAACGGCGAAAGCTCGACGCTCCGGCGTGTCTTCCGGCGCGCATCGTGCAGCACCACGGTCCCACCGGGGATGGCGGCGAGGGTGAACTCGGTCACCGCGACAGCAGAGCCCCCATGAGCGCAGGATCGCTCAGGAGCGGCACCATCAGCAGGGCACCCGAGATGAGGTTGAACACCACGCCACCCACGACCGGCACCCAGAACGTGATCTTCCCCCGCTGGAGCATGATCCACGACACCGCGGCGGTCAGCAGAAGACCGACGCCCAGCACCAGCGACGCCGCCACACCCCACGCACGGCCGTCGAAGGTCGGATCGGGGGCCTCGGTCACGCCCATGAACTCGAAGAGCGTCTGGACGTAGCCGTTGTAGTCCACCAGAGCCGGGATGGCCGTCGCGACGGAGAAGACCGCGTAGATCAGCAGGGCGATGGTGAGAACGCGGTCGAAGAACCGGCGACGCGAGGCGATGACGTCTGGTGCGGCATCCCTCGTCGGAGTCGACGTCGACTCCGGTGCAGGTGATGCCGCCGCAGCCGGTGCCGCTCCCGTCTCCAACGCGACGGTGACGTCGGGCTGCTGGATCCTCGCCCGCTGCTCCTCCGGGGTGGCGTACTCGCCGTACTGCGGCCGCGGCCGAGGATCGGACCCGTCGGTCACGCGCGACCCCGGCCGCCCAGGGCGCGCTCGTCACGACGACCCGCGGGGTCGGTTCGCAGCTCCTTGGGGAGGGAGAACATCAGATCCTCCTCAGCGGTCCGCACCTCTTCGACGTCGCGGTACCCGGCCCCCGAGAGCTCGGCGAGCACCTCCTGGACGAGCACCTCGGGGACCGAGGCCCCGCTGGTGACACCCACGGTCTGCACCCCGTCCAGCCACTCCTGCTTGACCTCGTCGACGTAGTCGACCCGGTAGGCCGCTTTCGCGCCGTACTCGAGAGCGACCTCGACGAGGCGGACGCTGTTGGACGAGTTCGCCGAGCCGACCACGATCACGAGGTCGGCGTCCTTGGCGACCTTCTTGATGGCGACCTGGCGGTTCTGCGTGGCGTAGCAGATGTCGTCCGACGGCGGGTCCTGCAGCTGCGGGAACCGCGTGCGCAGACGCCGGACGGTCTCCATCGTCTCGTCGACCGACAGCGTCGTCTGCGAGAGCCACACGACCTTCGAGGGGTCCCGCACCTCGACCAGATCCGCTTCATCGGGAGAGTTCACGACGGTCACGTGGTCGGGCGCCTCTCCGGCCGTGCCCTCGACCTCTTCGTGACCCTCGTGGCCGACGAGCAGGATCTCGAAATCATCGCGGGCGAACCGCACGGCCTCGCGGTGCACCTTCGTCACCAGCGGGCACGTCGCATCGATGGCCTGCAGTCCCCGGTCGGCGGCGGCGGACACCACGGCCGGCGACACTCCATGGGCGCTGAAGACCACGTGCGCCCCCTCGGGGACCTCGTCGACCTCTTCGACGAAGATCGCGCCCTTCTGCTCGAGCTCGGTCACGACGTGGATGTTGTGCACGATCTGCTTGCGCACGTACACCGGCGCCCCGTAACGCTCGAGCGCCTTCTCGACCGCGATCACCGCCCGGTCGACGCCGGCGCAGTAGCCGCGCGGAGCGGCGAGGAGCACCTTCTTGGGTCCGGACACCGGGATATCCTGGAGCCGCCCGCGGCGCCCCGGTATGCGGGGAACGGGAAGGCTCACGGTCGGAGTGCTCATCCCCTCGATTCTACGGGGCAACCGGCCCTGACGACCCCGATCGACCGATGGAGTCCCCATGACGACTTTCCAGCCCGCCGCGGTCCCCGGCGAGGCGCCGCCCCCCGACTCGGTCCACCCCCGCGATTCCCGGTCGGAGACCCCGACCTCGGTGTCCCGGCTGAACGACACGATCCGGGGGTTCATCGAGCGCTGGGGATCGGTGTGGGTCGAGGGTGAGGTCACGTCGTGGAACGTCCGCGGGGGCAACGTCTTCGGTCGTATGAAAGACCTCGCGACCGACTCGACGGTGTCCTTCCGCGTCTGGTCCTCGACGCTGCAGCGCCTCCCCCGCGATCTCAAGGTCGGCGACCACGTCGTCGCCTGCGTCAAGGCGGACTACTTCGTCCGCACCGGCGATTTCACCTTCGCGGTCTCGGCCATGCGCCACGTGGGCCTGGGCGATCAGCTGGAGAGACTCGAGAGGCTGCGCCGGAAACTGCGCGCTGAAGGACTGTTCGATCCCTCGCGGAAGAAGCCGCTGCCGTTCCTGCCGCGCACCATCGGCCTCATCACCGGGGAGCGATCCGACGCTGAGAAGGACGTCCACCGCAACGCGGAGCTGCGTTGGCCGCAGGTGGTCTTCCGCACCGCCTATGCCGCCGTGCAGGGCGATCGCTGCGTGCCGGAGACGATCGGAGCATTGAAGGCACTCGATGCCGACCCCGAGGTCGACGTCATCATCATCGCCCGGGGCGGGGGCGATCCCCAGACGTTGCTGGGCTTCAGCGACGAGCGCCTGCTCCGGGCCGTCGCCGAGGCGCAGACCCCGGTGGTCAGCGCCATCGGCCACGAGAACGATCACCCGCTCCTCGACGACGTCGCCGACGTGCGCGCCTCCACCCCCACCGACGCCGCCAAGCGTGTGGTGCCGGATGTCGCGGAGCAGCGGGCGCTCATCGGCCAGCTGAGATCGCGGATGACCTCGCGCCTGACCCAGCGCGTGTCGCACGACATCGCCCAGCTGGAGCAGCTGCGCTCACGTCCGGTGCTGAGGGCCCCCGAGCAGCTGGTGGACGCCAGAGCACAGCAGGTCTGGCTGGCCACCGTGCGCGGTCGTGACGTCGTCGACCGGGCTGTGCACGCCGCCGAGCGCGCCACCGCGGAACTGCGCGCCTCGCTGCGCGCGCTCTCCCCCGCCTCCACGCTGGCCCGCGGGTACGCGATCGCGCAGGGCGAGGACGGTCACGTCGTCCGCGACGCGACCGCCGCACCGGCCGGCACCAAACTCGTCATCACGGTGGAGCGGGGAATCATCGCCGCACGGTCGGAGGGCGTCTCCGATGTCACCGTCGCCGGCGAGGGAGCGCGGGATGGGCGTGGCGGAGCCGAACTAGAATGACGGGTATGACCGGGGCGAGCGAGGACGTGGCCGACATCCAGGCGATGACGTTCGAACAGGCTCGCGATGAGCTCGTCCGCGTGGTCGCCGAACTCGAGCAGGGCACGCCGACCCTCGAGCACTCCCTCGCCCTGTGGGAGCGGGGCGAGGCACTCGCTGCGCGTTGCGAGGAGTGGCTGCGGGGAGCCAAGCGGCGTCTCGACGCCGCCCGCTCGGCCGTCACCGCCGGGCAGGGGGACTGATGGCCCGCGACCCGAAGATCGTCGCCGAACTGGGGCGTCCCGAGACCCCGGACGAGGCCGCTGACCGCAAGGCCGCCTCCTCGCGCGCCTACCGTGCCAGTCAGAACACCCGCAACCTCATCGCCGCGCTCATCGCGACTCTCGCCGTCGTCCTCGTGATCATCCTCGCCGTACCCCGTGGCACTCCCCCCGAGCGCGAACCGATCGATGTCGCAGAGGTCGCCGCACGCATCTCCGCCAACGAGAACCGGGCCCTGGTCGTCCCCGATGTTCCCGCCGAATGGCAGGTCAACGCCGCGACGGTGGAAGGGGACTCCGTACGCGCGTGGACGATCGTCTACGTCCCCGCCGAGGACCGAGGCTTCGTGCGCGTGGCGCAGGGCTTCGGGGCCGATGAGGGCTGGCCCTCGCGCACGCTCCGAGGTGCCGAGATCGCCGAGACCGTCACGATCGGCGGAGTGGAGTGGGACCGCTACGAGATCCGCAACCCCTCCACGGCCGGCAATGTCGCCGCCGCCCTGGGCACCACGTCGGGTGAGGACATCATCCTCATCTACGGCACCACCGATCAGGCAGCGCTGGAAGAGGCTGCGACCGCTGTCGCCGCCGATCTGCCGCTGCCCACCGAGGAGGAGGGTCCGTGAGCGAGACCAGTCCGCAGCAGGCCTGGAACGAGATGAAGCGTGGCAACGCACGCTTCGTCGGAGGCGAGCCGCGTCATCCCCGACAGGACGCCGAGCGCCGCCACGAGGTCGCCGCCGGCCAGCGCCCGCGCGCGGCGCTCTTCGGATGCGCGGACTCGCGCCTGGCCGCCGAGATCATCTTCGACAAGGGCCTGGGCGATCTGTTCGTCGTCCGCAACGCAGGTCAGGTGGTCTCGGACTCCGTCATCGGCAGCCTCGAGTACGCCGTCGCCGTGCTCGGCGTTCCGCTGATCATCGTCCTCGCCCATGACGAATGCGGCGCGGTCCGGGCCGCCATCGACTCCGTCCGTCCCGACGCGCCCGCTCTGCCGCCGCACATCTGGCGATTGATCGCCCCGATCGTGCCGGCCGTCCAGCGCGTCGTGAGGGCCGACCCCTCCTCGAGCGACATCGACGGCGAGGCGGTGGGCCGCGAGCACCTGCGCGACACCGTCGGCGACATCCTGCAGACGTCGGAGCTCATCAGCGACGCCGTCGCAGAGGGCCGCCTCGCGGTCATCGGGGCCAACTACCGCCTGGCCGAGGGCGTGGCCGTCCCCGAAGTCATCGTGGGTGCCGTCTCGGACGACCTCACCACCTCGGCCGCCTGACCCGGACGCCCGAGCTCCACACCGACCCCTTCGCCGCGCCCTGCGGCATCCGTCACACCTCGGAGGACAACGACGTGACCGACATCGAATACCGCATCGAACACGACACCATGGGCGAGGTGCGGGTGCCCAAGGACGCGCTCTACGCCGCCCAGACGCAGCGGGCCGTGGAGAACTTCCCGATCTCGGGCGATCCGCTGGATCCGTCGCAGGTCGTGGCCCTCGCGCGCATCAAGAAGGCCGCTGCGCTGGCGAACAAGGAACTGGGCACACTCGACGGCGAGATCGCCGACGCCATCGCGCGCGCGGCCGACCGCGTCATCGCGGGAGAGTACGCCGACCAGTTCCCGATCGACGTCTACCAGACCGGCAGCGGCACCTCGTCGAACATGAACATGAACGAGGTCCTGGCCACCCTCGCCACTCGCGACCTCGGCCGTGCAGTGCACCCCAACGACCACGTCAACGCCTCGCAGTCGTCCAACGACGTCTTCCCCACCTCGGTCCACATCGCCGTGACCCAGGAACTCATCGACGACCTGATCCCGGCGCTGGACCACCTGGCCGTCGCACTCGAGGACAAGGCGCAGGCCTGGGCCGAGGTGGTGAAGTCCGGCCGCACCCACCTGATGGATGCCACGCCCGTCACCCTCGGGCAGGAGTTCGGCGGCTACGCCCGCCAGATGCGCCTGGGAATCGAGCGCGTGCAGTCCGTCCTCCCCCGCGTCGCCGAAGTCCCCCTGGGCGGCACGGCGACCGGCACCGGGATCAACACCCCCGTGGGCTTCCCCCAGCGCGTCCTCGAACTCATCGTCGCCGAGACCGACCTGCCGATCACCGAGGCGAAGGACCACTTCGAGGCGCAGGGCGCGCGCGACGGCCTCGTCGAGGCATCCGGAGCCCTCCGCACCGTCGCGGTGTCGCTGACGAAGATCAACAACGACATCCGGTGGATGGGCTCGGGGCCGAACACCGGCCTCGCGGAGCTGCACATCCCCGACCTTCAGCCGGGATCGTCGATCATGCCGGGCAAGGTCAACCCGGTCGTCCCCGAGGCGAACCTCATGGTGTGCGCACGGGTCATCGGCAACGATGCCACCGTCGCCTGGGCGGGAGCGTCCGGAACGTTCGAGCTGAACGTGGCGATCCCCGTCATGGGGACCGCGGTGCTGGAGTCCATCCGCCTCCTCGCCAACGCCGTCCGTCTGCTCGCCGACAAGACCGTCCGGGGCCTGGAGGCCAATGTCGAGCGCGCCGCCGCCTTCGCGGGCATGTCGCCGTCGATCGTCACGCCGCTGAACAAGCTGATCGGCTACGAAGCGGCGGCGAAGATCGCCAAGCACGCCGTCGCCCAGGGGATCACCGTGCGCGACGCGGTCATCGACCTCGGCTACGTCGAGCGCGGCGAACTCACCGAGGCGCAGCTGGACGAGCGGCTGGATCTGCTGTCGATGACCCGGCCGGGGTGAGCCTCTCGCGCCGCACCTGAACTCCGGATCCGCCCCCTCGGTCCGCGGGGGGCGATAATCAACAGCGTGGTTCGTATCCCGCGCCCGCTGTCGGCGAGAACGCGCATTCTCGCTGCCGTCCTCGCCGTGGCGTGCGTCGGGCTGACGCTGGTGGGGAGCGTGACGTTCCTCGTTCAGCGGGAGATGGTGCTGAGCGAGATCGACGACCGCCTGGAAGGGCAGGCCGAGAGCCTCCTCTCCGTCGCCGAGTCCGAGGACGACGTCGCCCAGATCGATGACTTCGCCACGGTCGAGGAGTTCCTCCGCGCGGCGATGGACCGCACGGTGCCCTCCCGCAACGAGGCGGCTCTCGCGATCCTCGACGGCACGACGCTCATCGGTCCGGGCGTCGCCTCCGGCATCGACATCTCGGAGGACGACGTCCTCATCGCCCGCATCCTCAGCGGGGTCGAGCAGGGAGTCCCCGTCACCCCGGCGACGGCGGTCACACCCGAGGGGACCCTCCGCTACATCGCCGTCCCGGTGTCGCTGCCGGCCGACCCTTCGCGAGGTGTCGTGGTGCGGGCGGTGGAGCTCGGAGCGGCGCTTCGTCCGGTCGCGTCCGCGCTCGTCACCTATGGCGTGACCGCGGTCGCCGTGCTCGCGGCGATCGGCGTCGTCGGGTGGTTCGTCACCGGCCGCCTGCTCTCGCCCATCCGCCGCCTCCGCGAGACCGCGGACGCCATCACGCTCACCGACCTCTCCCCCCGTCTCCCGGCCGAGGGCACCGACGACATCTCCGACCTCAACCGCACCGTCAACTCCATGCTCGACCGCCTCGAGGGGTCTGTCGATGTGCAGCGCCAGCTGCTGGACGACGTGCGCCATGAGCTGAAGACGCCGATCACGATCGTGCGAGGACATCTGGAGATGATGGACCCGAGGGATGTCTCCGACGTCACCTCGACGCGGGAGATCAGCATCGCCGAACTCGACCGGATGACCCGACTGGTCGAGGACATCGACCTCCTCGCAGCCGTCGAGGGCGACTCGTTCGCCGAGGGCGAGGTCGACCTCGCCCTGCTCACCGCCCGGATCGGCGAACTCGTGGCGGTGATCCCGGGGCACCGATGGCGGATCGATGAGATCGCCGACGGCACGATCCCGGGCGACGCCGACCGACTGCTCCAGGCATGGCTCCAACTGGCCGACAACGCCGCGAAGTACACCCCCGCCGGTTCGCCGATCGAGCTGGGGAGCACCTGGGACGCCGCCGGAGCGCGACTGTACGTCCGCGATCATGGCAACGGCATCCCTCCCGCCTTCCGGCACCGGATCTTCCGCCGCTTCGATCGCGCCGACGGTGCCAGACTGGCCGGGGGGTCGGGGCTCGGGCTTGCCATCGTCGACGCGATCGCCAAGGGACACGACGGCTACTGCGCGGTCACCGATACCCCCGGTGGCGGTGCCACCTTCACCATCCACGTTCCCCCGGCCACGGCGGAGCTTCCCGCTCCCGTGCGCGCGGGCGATGTGCTGCAGCGGGAGTCCACCACATGACGACGATCCTCATCGCCGAAGACGAGCCGCGCATCGCCGCCTTCGTCAGCCGGGGCCTGGAGAATGCCGGTTTCACGACGTTGCTCGTCGCCGACGGCGGCGAGGCGCTCACCGTCGCGCTCCGCGACGGTGTGGATCTCGTGCTGCTGGATGTCGGCCTGCCGACGATGGACGGGTTCGAGGTGCTGCGCGAGCTGCGCGCTCGAGGATCAGCCGTCCCCGTGATCATGCTGACGGCCCGCACGAGCACCCGGGACACCGTCGAGGGACTCGACGCCGGCGCCAACGACTACGTCCGCAAGCCCTTCACCTTCGAAGAGCTCCTGGCGAGGGTACGCTCGCGCCTCCGGGAGAATCCCGTGCCGGCGGGGATGACGCTGCGTCACGGTGATGTGATGCTCGATCTTCTGGGCCGTCGCGCCACGGTGGCCGGCGACGAGGTCGAACTCTCGGCGCGCGAGTTCGCGCTGGCCGAGCAGTTCCTGCGCAGCCCCGGCCGGGTCCTCAGTCGCGAGCAGCTGCTCAGTCGCGTGTGGTCGCTGGACTTCGACCCGGGATCGAACGTCGTCGACGTCTACGTCCGGTATCTGCGTGCCAAGCTCGGCGCTCATCACATCGTGACAGTACGGGGCGCCGGCTACCGCTGGGAGTGAGAGATGTGAGAGCCCCCGGCGTTGGGGGAACACCGGGGGCTAGATCCGGGTTGGGGGCCCGGTCACCGGCCGCGTGCGATTCTGGGGGATTCGCGGCCGTATCCCCATGGTGGCAGAACGGCCCCGTCCACCGGCACTCCGGCAGATGAGACTCTTCTCACGTTCGTCCGGGATGACAGCTCACGCCAGCTCGCCCGCTTCCAGGAGGTCGGTCACCAGCGCGGCGATGGCGGAGCGCTCGGAACGGGTGAGGGTGACGTGACCGAAGAGGTCGTGACCCTTCAGCGTCTCGATCACCGAGGCGATGCCGTCGTGCCGGCCGACGCGGAGGTTGTCACGCTGCCCGACATCGTGGGTGAGGACGACGCGTGAGTGCTGACCGATGCGGCTGAGCACCGTCAGCAGCACATTCCGCTCCAGCGACTGGGCCTCATCGACGATCACGAAGGCGTCGTGCAGTGAGCGCCCGCGGATGTGGGTGAGCGGAAGCACCTCTAGGATGCCGCGCTCGATCACCTCCTCGATGACGTTGGACGACACCACCGAACCGAGGGTGTCGAACACCGCCTGACCCCAGGGGTTCATCTTCTCGGCCTGGTCGCCGGGGAGGTACCCCAGCTCCTGGCCGCCGACGGCGAACAGCGGGCGGAAGACGATGATCCGCTTCTGCTGCTGGCGCTCCAGCACCGCCTCGAGGCCCGCGCAGAGGGCGAGCGCGGACTTCCCCGTTCCCGCTCGTCCTCCCAACGACACGATGCCCACCTCGGGATCCAGCAGGAGATCGATCGCGATCCGCTGCTCGGCCGATCGCCCGTGCAGGCCGAAGGCGTCGCGGTCGCCGCGCACCAGCCGGAAGGCACCGTCGCCGGTCACACGACCGAGGGCGGAACCACGCTCGGAGTGGATGATGAGACCGGTGTTGACGGGGAGTCCGTGCACGGCGTCGGCGGTGGCGACCTCGCTTTCGTACAGGTCGCTCACTTCGTCGCCGGACAGGTCGATGTCGGCGATGCCCGTCCAGCCCGAATCCACGGCCTGTTCGGCGAGATACTCCTCCGCCACGATGCCGAGGGACGCGGCCTTCACGCGCATGGGGAGGTCTTTGGAGACGACGGTGACATCCTGACCGTCCTGCGCCAGATGCATGGCGACGGCGAGGATACGGGTGTCGTTGTCGCCCAGGCGCATGCCGGAGGGCAGGACCGTCGGATCGGTGTTGTTCAGCTCCACCCGCAGTGTTCCGCCCGCTCCCACCGGAACGGGGAAGTCGAGACGACCGTGCTCGATGCGCAGCTCGTCGAGATGACGCAGCGCCTGCCGGGCGAAGTAGCCGATCTCGGGATCGTGACGTTTCTTCTCCAGCTCGGTGATCACCACCACCGGGATGACGATGCTGTGCTCGGCGAACCGGAAGAACGCACGCGGATCACTCAGCAGAACCGACGTATCCAGGACGTACGTGCGCAGATCCTGCGACGGGACGTCCTCGTCGATGTACTGCTCGCGGCGCTGGTCGTGCGGTGCTCGTGTGGTCACAACCCACTCCTGCCCCGGGCGTGTCACCCGGCAGTCTCGAGTCGACCGTGGGTCACGAGTCGCGATCCGAAAGGCCGACCCGACCGGGCACCTTGCCCGGTGAGATGACGGTACGACCGTTCGGGGGTCCGCGGGTCGCAGACACGCTGTCGGCGGGTTACGAGCAGATGAAGTTCTGTGAACGCGCGGGCGATCAGACCGAGGCAGCGCTCTTCAGCGCCCGAAGCGACGATCCCGGCGCGCGAAGTCACGGACGGCCCGCAGGAAATCGACCTCTCGGAGATCGGGACCCAGAGCCTCGACGAAGTAGAACTCGCTGTGCGCGCTCTGCCACAGCAGGAAGTCGCTCAGCCGCTGCTCGCCCGAGGTGCGGATCACCAGGTCGGGGTCGGGCTGGCCGCCGGTGTAGAGGTGTTCGCCGATCTGCTCGGGGGTGAGGCTCGCCGCCAGCTCCTCCAGGGATCCGCCCTCGCGGTCGTGGGTGGCGATGATGGAGCGCACGGCGTCGACGATCTCGCTCCGCCCGCCGTAGCCCACGGCGAGGTTGACGTGCAGACCCCCGTGACCACGCGTGCGCTCCTCGGCGAGGCCCAGGACATCGGCGAGCTCGGGCGGGAGGAGATCGGCACGTCCCACGTGCTGCACCCGCCAGTCGCGCTCGTGCGAGAGCTCGTGGGCGAGCTCGGCGATGATCTCCAGCAGATCGGTCAGTTCGCGCGAGTCGCGACGACGGAGGTTGTCGGTGGAGAGCAGGTAGAGCGAAACCACCTTGACGCCGATGTCATCGCACCAGCGCAGGAACTCCCGCATCTTCGCAGCCCCGGCGCGGTGGCCGTGCGCCGCCGAATCGTATCCGAGCTGCCTCGCCCACCGGCGGTTCCCGTCGATCATCATCGCGATGTGATGAGGCACGACATCGGGTGTGAGGCTGCGACGCAGCCGGGAGATGTACAGCCGGTAGAGCGGCCCCCGCCCCTCGTCCGTCGCACTCACACATCTACGCTACTCCCGACCACGCGCCGTCCGTGCGCGACCTCCGGGCACGTGCAGCCGACGGCATGCGCAGCGCCGTACCCTTGGGAGGATGACCCCCAGCCCGGACACCGACCTCTCCCCCGACGGACCGGACATGCCGCAGCTGCCCCTGCTCGACGCCGCTGCGGTCGATGCGAACACCGACGTGAAGCCGACCTGGCGCGGCTGGATCCACGCGGGGACCTTCCCGGTGGCGATCGGCGCCGGCATCCTCCTCATCGTCCTCGCCGAGGGCACAGCGGCCAAGTGGTCATCCGCCGTCTTCATGGCCACCTCGCTGCTGCTGTTCGGCAACTCGGCGCTCTACCACCGATTCGACTGGTCACCGCGCACGAAGGTGGTGCTCAAGCGCATCGATCACGCGAACATCCTCCTGCTCATCGCCGGCACCTACACGCCGATCGCCGTCCTCGCCCTCCCGACCGACAAGGCCGTCCTGCTGCTGTCCCTCGTCTGGGGCGGGGCGATCCTGGGCATCCTGTTCCGGGTGTTCTGGATCCACGCCCCGCGCTGGCTGTACGTCGCTCTGTACCTGGTGCTGGGGTGGGCTGCGGTGATGTACTTCTTCGATCTCTTCGCCGCCAATGCGGCGATGATGGTGCTCGTCGTGGCGGGCGGCCTGCTCTACACCGCGGGGGCGGTCGTCTACGCGCTCAAGCGTCCCAACCCCTGGCCCGGGCATTTCGGGTTCCACGAGATCTTCCACGTCTGCACGGTGCTGGCGTTCCTCTGCCACTGGACGGCGTGCCTGCTCATCGCTCTGGCGCCCGCCTACCACGCCTGAGGCGATCAGGACCCGCCGTCGCCGTCGCGCATCTGCTCCTCGGCATCGAGCTGCTCGTTGATCTCGCCGCGGATCCGCGCGCGGCGGATGCGACGCATCATGTCCCACACCAGGAACACCACCGCGAGTGCGATGAACGCGATCACGGCGAAACCCACCGGCCCGGGAGTGACGAGATCGGGATCCACCGTCGGAACCGGCGAGGGGGTGGCGGCCGCGACGAGCGTCACGAGAGCGTGCTGCATGGTGTCCTCTCCGGGCGTGGGAGCGCTTAGCCTGGAATCACCAGCCTAGACGCCCCGAAGAAGGCCATGACGACTCACCAGACGCTCGACGAACGCTACGGCCGCACCCGCTCCCGCGCGCCGCGATGGCTGATCGCCGCGGGCATCGCGGTGGCGGCCGCGGTGGTCGTCGGAGCCGGGTGGATGACGGTGGCCGGCGCCCTGGACGACGTCGACGTCCGCACCACCGGGTTCCAGCTCGTCGACGACACCTCTGTCCGCGTCGACTTCCAGGTCACGGCGCCTGCGGGACGGACCGTCGCGTGCGCACTGGAGGCGCAGGACGCCGATCACGGCGTCGTGGGCTGGAAGGTCATCACCCTCAGCGAGACCGACGGGACCCCACGCGCGTTCCAGGAGACCGTCCCCACCGTCGCCGAGGCGACGACCGGTTTGGTCAACTCCTGCTGGGTGACGTAATCTGGCGGGACAACTCAGAGGGACGCCCTGGCCAGCGCCGGGGCGTCTTTGCATACCAGCCGACGACCGAAGGAGACGAACGTGACTGGCGAAGCCCCGGTGACCTTCCTGACCCAGGACGCCTACGACCGTCTCGCCGCCGAGCTCGAGCACCTCTCGACGACCGGCCGCGAAGAGATCGCCAAGCGCATCGAAGCTGCGCGCGAAGAGGGTGACCTCAAGGAGAACGGCGGATACCACGCGGCCAAGGACGAGCAGGGCAAGCAGGAAGCCCGCATCCGCACGCTTCAGCAGCTGCTCAAGGACGCCAAGGTCGGCGATGCCCCCCAGAGCACCGGTGTGGTCGAATCCGGAACCGTCGTGACGGCGGTCGTCGCGGGCGGCGAAGAGGTCTTCCTCCTCGGCAATCGCGAGATCGCCGCGGGTTCCGAGCTCGACGTCTACAGCGAAGCCTCCCCTCTCGGGGCGGCGATCCTGGGGTTGAAGGAGGGCGAGAAGACCACCTACACCGCGCCGAACGGACGCGAGATCGCGGTGGAGATCGTCAAGGTCGAGACGTACTCGGGGCAGTGAGCCCCGGCGTCGGCCCCTAGTCGACGGCGATCGTCGGCGAGAAGCCCGCGTCGGTGAGCATCTTCATCACGTGGGCGCGGTGGTCCTCGCCCCGCGTCTCCACGCTCAGCTGGAGGATCACCTCACTGATCTGCAGCCCCTGTCCGTGCCGCGTGTGCAGCACCTCGATGACGTTCGCGCCGGCCTGGGCGAGCACGTCGGAGACCCGGGCCAGCTGGCCGGGTCGGTCGGGGAGCGGAATGCGCAGGGTCATGTAACGACCCGAGGCGGCCAGCCCGTGGGCGACGACGCGCTGGAGCAGCAGCGGATCGATGTTGCCGCCCGAGAGGATGGCGATCGTCGGCCCGTCGGATCGGATCTTCCCCGCCAGGATCGCGGCGACCCCGGCCGCGCCCCCCGGCTCGACGACCTGCTTGGCCCGCTCGAGCAGGACGAGGATGGCGCGTGCGATGTCGTCGTCGGTCACGGTGACGATCTCATCCACGAGCTCACGGATCATCGCGAACGGGAGGTCGCCGGGGCGCGCCACGGCGATGCCGTCGGCGATCGTCGGCCGGGAGGGCGCGATGACCGGATGCCCCGCGGCCAACGACGGCGGATAGCCCGCGGCGTTCTCGGCCTGCACCCCGATGATGCGGATGCGGCGCCCTTCCGCTGCCGCGCGGGCCTTCATGGCGGCGGCGACTCCGGCGATGAGCCCACCGCCACCGACGCAGACCACCACCGTCTCGACGTCGGGGAGGTCATGGTGCAGTTCGAGCCCGAGAGTCCCCTGCCCGAGGATGATGTCGCGATGGTCGAACGGGTGGATGAGGACCGCGCCGGTGCGTTCTGCGAATTCCGCCGCCAACCGCAGCGGCGTCTCCACCGTCTCCCCTTCGAGGACGACATCCGCACCGTACCCCCGGGTGGCCAGGAGCTTCGGCACCGGAACACCCAGCGGCATGAAGATGGTGGCCGGGATCCCGAGCTTCTGAGCGGCCAGGGCCACTCCCTGGGCGTGATTGCCGGCGGAGGCGGCCACGACGCCGCGGGCGCGCTCCTCCTCGGTCAGCCTCGAGAGCCGGTAGGTCGCACCTCGGATCTTGAACGACCCCGTGCGCTGCAGGTTCTCCAGCTTCAGGTACGTCGGAACACCCAGGACGTCGGTGAGGTGCTGCGACTCCTCGAGCGGAGTGTGTGCGGCCACGCCGCGCAGGGCGGCCGCGGCGTCCTCGAACTCAGCGAGCGTCGGGATGCCGGAGGCGGCGATCGTCGGCGTGCTCACGCGGGGGTTCTCCTTCGACGGGGGACGGTGCTCCAGATGAGGTCTTCCGGCGGTGGCCGCCCACCCGTCTCCCACCCGCGTGAGCCGAGGTAGAGCACGACCACGTTGACGAAAGCGGCGAGCGGAACGGCGAAGAGCGCACCGGGGATGCCGGCGATCATCGCCCCGCCGGCGACGACGAGGACGACGGCGAGGGGATGGACCTTGACAGCGGCACCCATGAGCAGGGGCTGCAGCACGTGTCCTTCGAGCTGCTGCACGCCGAGGACGACGATCAGCATCCACAGGGCGATGAGCGGACCGTTGTAGACCAGGGCGACGAACACCGCCACCGCTCCGGTCACGACCGCACCGACGATCGGCACGAAGGCGCCGAGGAAGACCAGGACCGCGATCGGAACAGCGAGCGGCACACCCAGCAGGAGTGCGCCCAGGCCGATGCCGATCGCATCGATCGTCGCCACCAGCAGCTGCGTCCGGGCGTAGTTCACCAGCGTCACCCAGCCCTCACGAGCGGCTCCGTCCACCGGGACGCGCGCAGCCTTGGGCAGGAGCCGGGTGGTCCACCGCCAGATCCCGCCGCCGTCGGCGAGAAGGGTGAGCAGGATGAACAGGGCGAGGAGCGCCCCCGTGACGACATGACCGAGGGTCGTCCCGATCGCCAGGGCCCCCGACCACAACAGCGAGGCCTGTTCCTGCACCAGGGCGCCGGCTTGATTCAGCAGGTCGTCGATCTGCTGAGCGGACAGGTGGAGCGGACCGTCGATGAGGTACTGCCGGAAGGCGGCCACGGCGTCGACGGTCCGGTCCTGCACCCGTCCGAACTCGCGCGTGATCTGCCAGACCACGACCCAGAGAAGTCCCGACACCACGGCCAGCGTGGTGATCACCGCGATGACGATCGCGAGCCATCGCGGGACGCGGTGGCGCAGCATCCAACTGAAGAACGGCCAGAGCAGGGCGGTGATGAGGATGGCGATGAGCAGCGGCACCACCAGCAGCTTCAGCTGGATGACGAGCCAGATGACGACGCCCGCGGCGGCGGCGATGACCAGGAAACGCCAGGAATAGGCCGCCGCCAGCCGGAGCCCGCGCGGAATCGATCCCGACAGCTCCGTCGACACCACGCGCGAGCGGTCGCGCAGGGCGCTCCACAGCGATTCGCGCTCGTCCGATCCGGCCATTCGGCAAGTCTAGAACCGCTGCCCGCATCGGATGTCGGGGGCCGGGTCTAGTGTTGCCGCCGTGACGACCCGAGAGACGCTGAGCGCCGCCGAAGCACGTCGGGTCGCGGTGGCCGCACAGGGCCTTCACCGCGCACGCCCCGCCCGCGTCGGCACCCGCCAGCTGAACGACGCGCTGCGCAGGATGTCGGTGCTCCAGATCGACTCGGTCAACGTCTTCGCCCGATCGCACTATCTCCCCCTGTTCTCCCGGCTCGGTCCGTACGACACGACGGACCTCGACCGCCTGCTGTTCGCGCGCCGTCCGCGCTACGTCGAGTACTGGGCGCACGTCGCCGCCTTCGTCGACGCGGCGGACCGCCCGCTCTTCGCGTTCCGGATGGCGGAGTTCCGGCAGAAGTACGCAGGAGACCCCGAGGGGTGGGTCTCGCGGCATCGAGACGTCGTCGACTGGGTCCGCGGCGAGCTCGCTGAACGCGGACCTCTGCGTCCGGCCGAGATCGAGCGCGACGCGCGTCGTTCACCGCGGGGCGGCTGGTGGGAGTGGGACGTCGTGAAGGAGGCGCTGGAGTTCCTGTGGCTCTTCGGCGAGGTGGCGATCGCCGGGCGACGCGGCTTCGAGCGACGCTACGGCCTCGCCTTCGACGTCCTGGGCGCGGAGCTGGCGGGCCGGGACGTGCCGAGGGCCGATGCCATCCGGGAGCTGGTGCGTCGCGCCGCCCGGGCGTATGGCGTGGCGACCGCCGCAGACCTCGCCGACTACTGGCGCATCAGGGATCGTGGCGCGATCCTCGCCGCGGTCTCCGACCTCGTCGAGCAGGGTGAGCTCATCCCCGTGTCGGTTGCGGGATGGACGACGGCGGGCCGCCCGGCGCGGGCGTGGCTGCACCGCGACGCCAGGGTCCCGCGACGGGTGGAGGCCGCGGCGATCCTCACGCCGTTCGACCCGATGGTGTGGTTCCGTGAGCGCGCGGAGCGGCTTTTCGATTTCGCCTACCGAATCGAGATCTACACTCCGGCGGCCCGACGACGGTTCGGGTACTACTCGCTTCCGGTCCTCGTCGACGATGCGATCGTCGCGAGGGTCGATCTGAAGGCCGACCGGCCGACGCAGACGCTGCGGGTGCAGTCCGCATGGTGGGAGCGCGAGCCCGCTTCCGCCGTCGTGGAGCGCGTGGCGGAGGAGCTGCGCCAGTCCGCGATCTGGCAGGGGCTGGAGCGCATCTCCGTCTCGCGCTGGGGCGACGCCGTCGACCAGCTGGCCGCCGCCCTCCCCCGCGCGTCCCGGCATACCGCCGGCCCCGCTTCCGAATCACCTAGCGTTGAAGGATGACAGGACCGCGTCGTGCCCGCATGGTCGCGGTCATCGTCGCAGCGGCGGTCGTGGTCATCGCGGGTGTCGCGGGCGTCCTGACGTGGGCGGGATCACGAGAAGAAGGTCCCGAAGCGGTGGCGCGAGCGTGGCTGGTCGCGGTCGCCGAGGGCGATGACGAGGCCGCGCGAGCGGCGATGAGCACGGGAATCGATGCCCTCGATGTCGGTGGCGCGGCGGAAAGACCGTCGGAGCCGTCCGTGCACGGGGTGCGGATCGAGGGCGATACGGCCGAGGCTGACGTCTCCTTCGTTCTGGCCGGGGACGTGCGCGAGGCCAGCCTCCCCCTCACCCAGAGCTCGGAAGGGTGGCTGGTCGGCGAGGGCGCGCTCGGCCGCGTGGACATCAGCACCGACCTCGGTGACAGCGTCACGATCGGAGAGGCCGTGGTCCCCGCCGGGCAGATCCGGCTCTTTCCCGGGACCTACGACTTCACCGCCGCTCCGCGCGACTACCTCGACGGATCGGCCTCGGTCTCGGTCATCCCCGGCGAAGAGCACACGGTCGCCCTGCAGGCGACCTATAACAGCGCGGCTCTCGACGCGGTCCGCGAGGTCGTCACCGATCATCTGAACGCCTGCACCCAGCCGGCGGCCACCGTGGCAGACCATTGCGGTCTCCGCGTGCCGTGGCCGGCCGACCTCGCGGCCCTCGAGCGCATCGCGTACCGCGTTGAGCGACTGCCCGAGGTGCAGCTGACCGAGGAGGGCGGTTTCGCCGCCACGGGGGGCGTCGTGGTCGCCACGGCGAGCGGCACCGGCCGAGACGGCTCCCCTGCGTCGGCGACATATCGCGATGACGGCTGGACCGTACGAGGAACGATCACCGTCACAGGAGCCCAGATCCGACTCGGCGTGCTCTAGAGTCGCGACACCTCGACCCCGAGCCACCGCGCCAGGTCGTCGATCTCGGCGTCGACCGCCTCCGATACCGAGGAGGTGAAGGTCTCGTCTTCGTGCACGGCGTTGATGCGCAGCGTGCCCGCACGGCGATCGAGGGCGGCATCGAGCTTTCCGACCAGTCGATCACCGTGGAGGATCGGAAGCGCGAAGTATCCCCAGCGCCTCGATGCGGCCGGCTTGTACATCTCCAGGACGTAGTCGAAACCGAACAGCTCCCGCAGCCGCACGCGATCGAAGACGAGACGGTCGTGGGGTGAGAGGAGCGCCGTCCGCGAGGGCTCGCCGACGGTGTCGAGGAGCACCGGATCGACGCGCCAGCGCCCGTCTACGCCGTCGACGACCACCTCGACCCCGACGTCGCCGACATCGACCGGCTCCCCCGGCTGCGCCACGCCTTTTCGTCTCGCGATCCCCAGCGCCGACAGCCGCCGCTCGGCCCGCCCGCGTGCGGCCTCGTCGTCGGTCACCGGCGCCACCGCCGGATAGACACGCTCGGCCAGGTCGAACCATCTGCCCTTGGCGTCCCGGTGATCGACGGCCACCTCGGCGCACTCGGTGAGCATCTCCAGCATCTGCAGGACGTTGCGATCGTTCGTCCATCCCGTCGATCGCCACGGCACCGCAGCGGTGTCATCGATGTCGACGGGGCGCAGCGGCCCGTCATCCCGGAGTCGACCCAGGATGTCGCGACGGAAGCGATCATTCGCCGCGAGCCAGTCGCGGGCGGCCGCCGACCTCGGACCGCGGCGCATCTGCGGAAGGAACAGCGGAAGGTCGCTCATCGGCCGGAAGAACCCGCGCCACTCGAAGATCACGCGATCGTGATGGAACAGGCGGCGGAAATCGGCAGGCTCATAGGGCCAGCCGATGCGGCTCCACAGGATCAGATCGGCGCTCGGGGCGATCGCAGCCGTCGGGTCGATCGGCAGGACGGTGAGGGACTGGACGGTCTCGACGATGTCGCCGGGACGCTGCGCGGTGAGCAGCTGCGCGCGCACGGCGATGCGCGCGGCTTCCGCGCGCGACAGGGCGGGAACCGGTGTCAAAACTGAACGCGCGGAGGCTCCGAGATCGCGGCGCCATCGACGACTTCGAAGAACTCACGCTCGTCGAACCCGAGATTGCGGGCGAAAAGGTTGTTGGGGAACACCTTGATCTTGGTGTTCAGCTCGCGGACGCCGCCGTTGTAGAAGCGCCGCGATGCCTGGATCTTGTCCTCGGTGTCGACGATCGACTGCTGCAGCTGCAGGAAGTTCTGGCTCGCCTGCAGCTGCGGGTATGCCTCAGCGACCGCGAAGAGCGAACGCAGCGCCTGCTGCATGTGACCTTCCGCCACACCGGCCTCGGCGGGACCGCCCGCGGAGAGGGTCTCGGCGCGCGCCCGGGTCACGTTCTCGAACACCGCTTTCTCGTGTGCGGCGTACCCCTTCACCGCCTCGATGAGATTGGGCAGCAGGTCGGCACGGCGCTTCAGCTGGACGGTGATGTCGCTCCACGCCTCATCGACGCGTACGTTCAGCTGAACCAGCGAGTTGTAGGTCGCCCACAGGTAGATCCCCGCGATGACGACCAGTGCGACGACGATCAGGACGGGGATGAGCCATTCCCACATACCGGGGTCTCCGTTCCAGGTCAGTGTTGACAATCCTAACGGTCTCCCGATCCGCGCCCCAGGCTGTGCGGCGACCTCACAGGCCTAGAGCCCGAGGACACGGTCCAGATACGCGTTGCGGAACAGGCCGTCCGGGTCGAAGGCATGACGCAGCTCGAGGAAGTCGTCGAATCGGGGATACCGGTCCCGCAGGACGTCGGCACCGAGGGAATGGAGCTTGCCCCAGTGCGGACGCCCACCGTGCGCGCGCATGATCTCCTCGACGGCGGCGAAGTACGCCGTCGGGTCCTCCCGGAAGTACCGGTGGACGGCGATGTAGCCCGTCGGTCCGCCGTACGCCGTCGACAACCAGCGATCATCGCCGGAGGCGAAGCGCACCTCGAGGGGGAAGGAGATCCGCCACCTCTTGGCCGCGATGAGGGAACGCACCTCGGCGAATGCCCCTGCCACGTGCTCGGCAGGCAGGGCGTACTCCATTTCGCGGAAGCGCACACCCCGCGTCTGGGTGAAGACGCGGTGCGACCGGTCGAGATACGTGCGGTCGCCGGT
Source organism: Microbacterium sp. ABRD28 (assembly GCF_003850245.1). Taxonomy (NCBI): domain Bacteria; kingdom Bacillati; phylum Actinomycetota; class Actinomycetes; order Micrococcales; family Microbacteriaceae; genus Microbacterium; species Microbacterium sp. ABRD28. Next base: position 2,501,721 of record NZ_CP031015.1, read on the forward strand.
GACGCGTGTGGCCAGGCGGGAGAAGGACGGGATGACCGGCGGGAGAGCCGATCCGACGGCGCACATGCCGCGGTAGACCCCGTTCGCGAGCACGGTCTCGTCGACGAATCTGCCGACGCGCGGCAGCGGGCGTCGCGGTGTCGTCTCAGGGAGTCGCCGATTGGTCTTCGTCAGTGCCACCTCGGTATGGGGGAACCAGTAGAACTCGAAGTGGTCAGCCGCCTGCGCTCGTTCCTGGAGTCCGGCGACGACGTCTTCGAGCGGCTCCGGGCGTTCCACAGCCTCGAGGTGGAAGGCGGGGACGCACTGCACCGTCACATCGACGAGGACGCCCAGCGCTCCGAGCCCGAGCGACACCGCGGCGAGCAGGGGATCCCCCTCCGCGATCCGCCGGGTCTCACCGGTACCGGTGACGATCGTGACGCCGACGATCTGGGTGGCCAGCCCTCCGAACGCGATGCCGGTGCCATGGGTGCCGGTCGATATCGCGCCGGCGATGGTCTGCCGATCGATGTCGCCGAGGTTCTGCATGGCGAGCCCGTGGCGCGCGAGAAGGCGCGGAACCTGGTGCAGGGGTGTGCCCGCGCCGAAGGTCACCTGCCCGGTCCCGGGACCGATCGAGACGATGCCCGACAGCGCGGACAGGTCCAGGAGGACGTCGGGTGCGACGGCGATGTCCGAGAAGCTGTGCCCCGAACCGATGGGCTTGATCCGCAGGCCGCGTCGGGCGGCCGCGCCGACCGCGCGCTCGACGGCCTCGGCCGTGGCCGGGAACTCTGCGCGCACCGGCTTCGCCTGCGCCGTGCGCCCCCAGTTGCGCCAGACGGCGCCCGGGCGGGTCACAGGAAGGCCTTCCCCTCGCCGCGGTACGTCGGCATCTCGGCCACGATCCCCCCGTCCGACACGAGGACGAATCTTTCCACCCGCTCGGCCAGTTCCCCGCTCTTGGCATGACGGAACCACACCCGGTCACCGACTGCCAGGTGCGCGGCGGCCGGGCCGCGCAGAGGGGTCTGGACCTCCCCCGCGCCCTCGCGAGACAGATGACGCAGGCCCGCCGGCCAGACGGGGCGCGGAAGTCGTGAGGGGGCGGCAGGACCGGAGGCGACCCACCCCCCGCCGAGGACCGTCGCGACGCCGGGCGCGGGTATGCGCACGACGTCGAGTGCGAAAGCCGCCGCCGGGGCGGGGTCGAAGGAGCGGTAACCGTCGAAGAGGTGACCGGCGAGCAGCCCGCTCCCGGCCGTGAGCTCGGTCACGGCGAGGTCGGCAGCCGTCGACTCCAAGGATCCCGTCCCTCCCCCGTTGACGAAGTCGAGGTGCGCGACCTCACGGACCCGTTCGACGACCTCGGCCCGGCGCTCGCGCAGTTCTGCCGCCGACTGACGCTGCATCCAGCGGATGACGCTCTCGCCCGCGCCGACCGCATCCGGCTGGCCGGCGATCTGAGCCTCGTACATCATCAGCCCCGCCAGGCGGAAGCCCGGCCGCTCCGCGATGAGCCGGGCACGTGCCCACGCTTCCTGCGCCGTGTGAAGGGGTGAGCGGTGCACACCGATGTGGCCGAGCCCCGGGGCACGCCACGAGGCATCCACGTCGAGCGCGACCCGCAGCTCGGCGCGGGTGCGCGGCGGGGCGATCGCATCGATGAGGTCGAGCTGGGCGGGGTCGTCGACCATGAGGGTGATCCTCGCCGCCGCCTGCTCGTCTGCGGCGAGGCGCGCGAGACTCCCCCGGTCGACCGTGGGATAACCCAACACGATGTCATCGTGGTCCGAGCTCAGCCAGAGAGCTTCGGCGAGCGTGAAGGCCAGGATCCCGCGGTAACCGGGGAGCCGCAGGACCGCATCGAGCACCTCTCGCACGCGGATGGACTTGCTCGCCACCCGGATGGGAACGCCTCCTGCGCGCACCATCATGTCGAGGGCGTTGAACGACAGCGCCTGCCGATCGATCGCCGCAAGCGGTGCCGGCAGATGGGCGGTGGCCGCCGACATCTCCGCCCAGTACCTCGCCGGCACACGCCAGCGCTCGCTCGACGGATTTGCTGCGGCATCCCGGGCCAGGAGATCGATCGTCACTGGCTCATCCTCGCGCAGATGCGTACCCCCGGTGGGACTCGAACCCACACTGAAGCGATTTTAAGTCGCCTGCCTCTGCCATTGGGCTACGGGGGCGCCGTCCTGCGACACCCGTCACCTTAGCGTCAGCGTCCTGCGGCGACCTTCGACTTCTCGGAGACGTCGGCGTCTGCACCGGCGTCGCGGGGCGTCTGCGGCGGCGTGACCGCGGGCTGAGCGGGCCGCGGACGCGCCGCGAACTCCTCGAACGCCGCACGCGGGGTCTGAACCGCTTCGAGGTTGACCATGTCGCGCCCGAGGACGACGTTGCCCAGCCACCCGGCGATCACGCGGAGCTTGCGCTCCCAGGTCGGCATGGCCAAGCCGTGGTATCCGCGGTGCGCGAGCCACGCGAGGAAACCCTTGATCGCGATGTTCCCCGACTGGAAGGCACCGTTGTACAGACCGAGACCGGCGACGGCCCCGAGATTCTTGTGGAGATAGTCGACAGGGTCCTCGCCGCGCAGCACCGCGGTGATGTTCTTCGACAGGAGCTTCCCCTGACGCACGGCATGCTGCGCGTTCGGCACGCAGTAGCCGCCGACTCCCCCACCGGAGAGATCCGGCACAGCGGCGACGTCGCCCGCGGCCCACGCGCCCTCGACGATCTCGTCGTTCGTCCCCACGCGGAGGTCGGCGCGGGTGCGGATGCGTCCACGCTCCTCGACCGGGAGATCGCCACCGCGCACGACCGTGGGGTTGGCCATGACACCGGCCGTCCAGACGATGAGATCGGCAGGGATGACCTCTCCGGTGGACAGTTCGACATCGCCGCCGACGGCGCTCGTGACCTGGGTGTCGAGGTGGACGAACGCTCCGCGCTTGGCCAGGTCCTTCAGCACCCACTCGCTGGTCTTCAACGAGACCTCGGGCATGATGCGCCCCATTGCCTCGATGAGGTGGAAGTGCGTCTCGTCGAAGGTGAGCTCGGGGTACTTCGCCACGAGCGACGAGGCGAAGGACCGCAGCTCGGCGAAGACTTCGATTCCGGCGAAGCCGCCACCGACAACGACGACGGTCAGCAGCCGCTCGCGCTCGGGACCGGGCGGGAGCGCCGCAGCCTTGTCGAAATTGGTCAGCAGGCGGTCGCGGATCGCGACGGCCTCCTCAATCGTCTTCAGCCCGATCGCGTTGTCGGCGATGCCGGGGATGGGGAAGGTACGCGAGACCGCGCCCGCGGTGACGACGATCTGGTCGTACTCCTGCTGGTACGGCTCCCCGGCGATCGGCGTGATCGTGGCCGTCTTGTGGGCGTGATCGATTCCGGTCACCTTCGCCGCGACGATGCGGGTGCGCTTGAGGTGCCGTCGCAGCGAGACCACCGAATGCCGAGCCTCGATCGAACCCGCGGCGACCTCGGGCAGGAACGGCTGATAGGTCATGTAGGCGAGCGGGTCGACGATCGTCACCTCGGCCTCGCCGCGGCGCAGACGCTTTTCCAGCTTCCACGCCGTGTAGAAGCCTGCGTATCCGCCACCGACAATGAGGATCCTGTGCGCGGTGTGGGTCACGATGTGGAGTACTCCCCTAGATCAACGGCTCGGCGTGCGGGACGCCAATCGGACGCGTCGGACAGCAGCGGTGACGCCGAGCGCCACCAGTATAGCCCCGACGGTCAGGGCCCCGAGCGGCAGGGTGCCGTACAGCAAGGTCTGCGCCGTCGGCAGGAACGGCGATCCCGGCGGGCCCGCGGCGTCTGCCGGAGGCAGCGGCGGCACCTCCACGGTGCTGGGCGTGGGCTGCGGCTCCGGAGCGCTCTCGGCGCGACGATAGAGCCGCACCCACTCCCGGAGGTCGCCGAGCGGATTCTGCGCCACGTCGGGCACGGTCGCGCTCAGTGCCGCGGCGGCGTCGATGAGGCCGTATCCGTACAGCGGATCGGGGACGGAGACCCCCGGAACCGGTCGCGCGGTGGAGATGATGCGGTTGATCACGTTGGCCGCGTCGAGGTCGGGGTACGCCGAGCGCACCAGCGCCGCGACGCCCGCCACGATGGGTGCCGCCCCACTTGTGCCGTTCCACGACACCACCCGGCCGTCGGCGGAGATGCCGAGGAGGTTCTCGCTGGGGGCGGCCACGCCGATGGTGATCCCCTGCGTGGAGGCCTCAACGCTGGCGCGTCCCTCAGGGTCGACACCGCCGACGGCGAGAACCCCCGGAATCGTCGCCGGGGCACCGACGCGTGTGGTGCCGGTGCCACGATTCCCGGCGGCCACGATCACCACCACGTCGTTGTCGAAGGCGTAGAGGAACGCCTCGTCCCAGCTGCGGTCCCAGTCGGGGGTGTTCGTGGTGAGGGAGAGATTGATGATGTCGGCACCGTTGTCGACCGACCATCGGACGGCTTCGGCGATCTGATCGACGAACGGCACCGGCGAGGAGTTCCCCACCCCGATCGACACCGACAGCAGTTCGGCCGCCGGCGCGACGCCGATCATGCCCGTGTCCGGGCCCGTCCCCCGCGCCGCGGCGAGGGAGGCCACCCAGCTGCCGTGATTGCCGTCGACCGCGCCGACCGGCAGCCGGCCATCGGGCGCGCCGATGTCGGACACATCCGTGCCGCCGACGACCGCCCCGGCGAATTCGACCGGTCCACGACCGATCCCGGTGTCGATGATGGCGATGCGGGACCCCTCCCCGCGGGTCGTGCGCCATGCGTCACGGATGCCGTAGTCATCGAGCCAGTACTCCGCGGCCCGCACGGGATCAGCGGCGGCGTCGGGCGTCGGCGTGGCCGCGGCGGCGGGGGTCACCAGCCCTGCGACCAGCACCCCGACGATTACGCCGATCATCCCTGCGCGGCCGCGGCGGATCATCCGCTCTCCTCCCGCGGACACGCGCACACCTTCGGTGACCAGGTCGCCAGAGCGAGTGCGGCATCACCCACCGGATTCACCCCGGGTCCGGCTGCCAGGGCGTGCGCCGCCAGCGCGTGCAGGCACTTCACCCGCGTGGGCATGCCACCGGCCGAGATCCCGGCGATCTCGTCGACCTCACCGAACTGTGCGCGATCGGCGAGGTACTGCTCGTGTGCACGCCGGTAGGCGTCGAGCCCTTCAGGATCGGCGTGCAGCCGAGCGAGCAGCTCGGGCATGACCTGCCCGGCCTCCAGTGCGGACATGGCGGCGGTCGCGGCGGGATGTGTGAGGTAGTAGAACGTGGGGAAGGGCGTCCCGTCGGGGAGCCTCGGGGCGGTGGCGACGACCGTGGGGTTGCCGCAGACACACCGCGCGGCGATCCCCAGCACACCGCGCGCCGGGCGTCCCAGCTGACGCTGGAGCACAGCCAGGTCGGTGTCGCTCACGGGCGGATAGGGGGGCCTCGTCACCCCGACAGGCTACCCGGGGTCGGTGACGGTGGTGGCAAGGCCGGCCTCGGTGACCGAGCGCAGAAGCTGCGACATCCAGTCGGTGCGGGTGCGCTCGACCTCGTCGCTCACCGCGCCCTGCTCCTGCGGGACGTCCTCGGGCGGCAGATCGTTGTCGACCAGGTAGACCACCTCACCGGGGCGCACGTAATACAGGCGCTCGCGGGCCTCGGTCGTGATGTAGGCCGGATCGCTCCAGCGCTCGCGCTCGGACTCGAGCTCGTCGATCTGCTCTCGCGTGAGCTGCACCGACCGCTCCAGAGCGGCGATCTGCTGCCGCTGATCGAGGTAGGTGCCCATCGTCGGCACGAGGACGAAGGCGGCGAGCACCACCAGGCCCAGCATGATCACCATGAACCCCGAGAGCCGGATGCCGCCGAGCCAGCCGCGCACGTCGACGCGGCCGTCCGCGCGGCGACGCCCCGTTCGCCGGCGTCTGGTCGCCGGGGACGCCGAAGGGGGAGCCGATCGTGCGCTCACGGCTCCCCCTTCGTCGATGATCAGCGGCGCGTCAGCCCCGGTAGCGGGGGAAGGCCGAGCGGCCGGCGAATTCGGCGGCGTCGCCCAGCTCCTCCTCGATGCGCAGAAGCTGATTGTATTTCGCGACGCGCTCGCTGCGAGCGGGCGCGCCGGTCTTGATCTGACCCGCGTTGACGCCCACCGCCAGGTCGGCGATGGTGGTGTCCTCGGTCTCGCCCGAGCGGTGCGAGAGCATCGACGCGTAGCCCGACCGGGTGGCGAGGGCGATGGCGTCGAGCGTCTCGGACAGGGTGCCGATCTGGTTGACCTTCACCAGGAGCGCGTTCGCGACGCCGCGCGAGATGCCGTCGGCGAGGCGGGTGGGGTTGGTGACGAACAGGTCGTCGCCGACCAGCTGCACCTTCGAACCGATCGCGTCGGTCAGGCTCTTCCAGCCGTCCCAGTCGTCCTCGGCCAGCGCGTCCTCGATGGTGACGATCGGGTAGTTGGCCACGAGGTCGGTGAAGTACGAGATGAGCTCGTCGACACTCCACGCCTTGCCCTCGACGGTGTAGACGCCGTCCGAGAAGAACTCGGTCGCCGCCACGTCCAGGCCCACGGCGATGTCGGCGCCGGGAGTGAAGCCGGCCTTCTCGATGGCGCGGATGAGGAAGTCCAGGCCCTCGCGGTTGCTCGGCAGATCGGGCGCGAAGCCTCCCTCGTCGCCGAGGCCCGTGGCGAACCCGGCGCTCTTGAGCTCGCCCTTCAGCACGTGGTAGACCTCCGTACCCCAGCGCAGCGACTCGGCGTACGTGTCTGCGCCGATGGGCGCGAGGAAGAACTCCTGGAAGTCGATGCCGTTGTCGGCGTGCTCGCCACCGTTGATGACGTTGAACAGCGGCACGGGCAGGAGGTGGGCGTTGGGTCCGCCCAGATAGCGGAACAGCGGCAGGTCGGCGCTGTCGGCTGCGGCCTTGGCCACCGCGAGGCTGACGCCGAGGATGGCGTTGGCTCCCGTGCGGGATTTGTTCTCGGTGCCATCGGTCTCGATGAGGATCTCGTCGATGATGCGCTGCTCGCTGGCTTCGACGCCCTCGATCGCCGGGCCGAGCTCGTCGATGACGGCGGCGACGGCCTTCAGCACGCCCTTGCCCCCGTAGCGGCTCTTGTCGCCGTCGCGCAGTTCGTACGCCTCGAACGCCCCGGTGGACGCGCCGGAGGGCACGGCCGCGCGCTGCACGATGCCGTCGTCGAGCAGCACCTCCACCTCGACGGTCGGGTTGCCGCGCGAATCCAGGATCTCGCGTGCGCCTACAGCCTCGATTGATGCCACGGGGTGTCTCCTTGCTCGTGGAGGGCGTCCTGCGCCCGATGGAACGGTGGAGCGTCGTCGGTCCGCCCCCGAGTCTAGTGACCCGGGTTCACACCACGACGGCCAGCGCCAAGCCGTCCCATCCCTTGGCGTCGAGGGTCTGCAGGGCGGTGGCGTCGAAGCGCGGGTCATGGCCCAGCATCTCCAGCCCCCGGCGCACACCGTGCACCTGCGGGCTCTCGCTGGCGGGGTTCGCCACCTCCCCCGAGCGCACGACGTTGTCGACGATCACGACGGTGCCGGGGCGCCCGAGTCGAGCCGCCCAGTCGAGGTAGACGGTGTTGGACTCCTTGTCGGCGTCGATGAACACCAGGTCGAACGGCTCGTCGTCGACCAGTGTCGGCAGGACGTCGCAACCCCGTCCCTCCACGATGCGCACCCGGTCCGAGACGCCGGCCCGGGCGAGGTTTCCGCGCGCCACCGCTGCATTGCGGGGCTCGGCCTCCACGGTCACGACCGAGCCGCCCTCCGGCAGGGCGCGGGCCATCCAGATCGCCGAGTAGCCGCCGAGCGTCCCGATCTCCAGAATCCGCCGGGCCCCGGTCGCGCGGACCATGAGATGGAGGAACTTCCCGGTGAGCGGCGCCACCTCGATCGCGGGGAGTCCCGCGGCGCGCTGGTCGGCGACCGCCTCGCGCAGGGCGGCGTCTTCGCCGACGAGGGCGTCGCTGAGATAGCGGTCGACGCGGCTCCACGCGTCGGGAGTGGGCAGGGTCATGTCCCCAGCCAACAAGCGCCGGGGCCCGCGCGTCAAGGACGAGCGCGCCATTCCGCGACGAGCGCGGGCACGAGGGCCTCAGCGGTGCGCCGGTAGCCCAGCGTGCTCGGGTGAAACCTGTCTGCGCTGAACATCGTCTCGGGTTCCCGGGCGAACAGGCGTCCGACCGCCGCGTGCAGCGAGACCGGTCGCGCACCCTCCTGACGTGCGGCGCGGGCCTGCTCGGTGGCGAGCCGACGCGACAGGCGCGAGACGAGCGTGCGCAGCGGCTGTGGCACAGGGCGCAGCGCCCCGAGGTCGGGGCAGGTGCCCACCACCACCCGCGCGCCACGCGCCCGCAGGGCGCGCACCGCGTCGACGAGATGACCGAGGGAGACCTCGGTGGGGACGCGGTGGGTGACGTCGTTGCCGCCGACGATGATGATCGCCAGGTCCGGGCTCAGATCCGACGGCAGGCGTGCGATCTGGGCGGGAAGAGCGGATGACTCCGAACCGACCACCGCGACGGATCGGAGTCGTACCGGGCGCATCACCGCCGCACCCAGGCCTTTGGCAACCCGCGCGCCCAGGGTGTCCTTCGGCCGCTCAGCACCGAGCCCCGCGGCGATGGAGTCGCCGAGGACCACGAGATCGATCGGGTCGCCGTGCATGCGACGCCGCCACACCCGGTCGGCGTTCCGCGCGTCTTCACCGAAAGGTTTGCCGATCCGACGCCTCGCGATGGCGGCCTGCCGCCGGATGGCCCGGGGCACCGCCAGGCTCACCGTGACCGCGAGGACGACGGCGACCCCGCCGACAGTGAGCGGCGTGACGGCGTCGGCCCGGCGTGCAGGTCTTCGAGGGGGCGTCATGAGGTCATTGCACGGGCCTTTGGTGAACGAAGAGCGTCGAAGGGGTGTCCACACCGCCCCCCTGTCTTAGTAGGGTTCGGGGCGTGTCCTCCCCTTCCCTCGCCCGACGGCTGGGGCTCGGCGACGCGGTGTTCATCGGGCTCGGCGCGATGCTCGGCGCGGGTGTCTTCTCCGCCTTCTCGCCCGCGGCCCAGGCCGCCGGCGCAGGCCTTCTCATCGGGCTCGTGCTGGCCGGCGTCGTGGCGTACGCCAATGCGACCTCTTCCGCTCAGCTCGCCGCGGTGTACCCGACCTCTGGCGGCACGTACGTCTACGGACGCGCGGAGCTGAACGACTGGTGGGGGTTCCTCGCCGGGTGGGGCTTCGTCATCGGCAAGACGGCCAGCTGCGCGGCGATGGCCCTCACCTTCGCCGCCTACGTCGCCCCCGACGGCTGGGAGCGGCCCCTCGCCGTCGCCGCGGTGGTCGCCCTCGGCGCCGTGAACTGGTTCGGCATCACCCGGACGGCGCAGCTGACCCGCATCATCGTCACCGTCGTCCTGCTCTGCCTCGCGGTGGCGGTGATCGCCGCAACCGCGGGAGCCGCCGCGGCTCCGGTCTCGCCCCCGCTGACGGTGCAGGGGCTCTTCGTCGGCGGCGCGTACGGGATCCTCCAGTCCGCGGGTCTGCTGTTCTTCGCCTTCGCCGGGTACGCCCGCATCGCCACCATGGGCGAAGAGGTGCGCGACCCCGCACGCGTCATCCCGCGCGCGATCTCTCTCGCCTTCCTGATCGTCGTGGTCATCTACGCCGTCGTGGCCGTCACGGTCCTCGCCGCGCTCGGCCCCGAGGCGACCGCCGCGGCATCCGATCCCGTGGCAGCGGCGGCAGCGACCGCGGGGTGGGCATGGGTGGATCCGGTCGTGCGGATCGGCGCTGCGGCCGCCGCGCTCGGGGCTCTTCTCGCCCTCATCGCCGGGGTGGGGCGGACGACCCTCGCCATGGCGCGGGAGCGGGACCTGCCGGTCTTCCTCTCGGGAGTGCATCCCCGGTGGCATGTGCCGCACCGCGCCGAGCTGCTGATCGTGCTCGCCGTGGTGCTGCTGGTGTCGACCGTCGACCTGCGCGGCGCGATCGGCTTCTCCTCGTTCGGCGTGCTGACCTATTACCTCGTGGCGAACCTGGCCGCCCACCGCCAGACCGGGACCGCGCGCCGCTACCCGCGCTGGCTGCAGCTGATCGGGGTCGCGGGGTGCCTCATCCTCGCCCTGAGCCTCCCCTGGCAGAGCGTCGTCAGCGGCGCGGCGGTCCTGGCGATCGGTGTGGTCTACCGGATCGTGCGCCTGCGCGCCCGTCGCGCCGGGTGATCATCCCAGAGGCTTGATCTCGAGCTTCCCGGCATCGCGGTCGCCGGCGGCCACCGTCGCGAAAGCGGTGAATCCATCGGCGCGGGCACGCTCGAGCAGGGCCTTGAGGTTCTTCGTCCGCTGCTCGAGACGCACGCGCGCGCCGCGATCGACGAGAGCAGACTTCACGGCCAGCAGATCTCCGACAGACGCGTCGCGATCGTGAACCAGCACGACCGCGTCGGCCATGGTCTCGTCAGCGGCAGGAACGAGGTCGACGAGCCGCTCGAATCCGAGCGAGAAGCCGACCGCGGGGACCTCCTGGCCGAGGAATCGCCCGATCATCCCGTCATAGCGGCCCCCGCCGCCCAACGAGTACGACACGGCGGGGTGGGCGAGCTCGAAGATCGTGCCCGTGTAGTACCCCATCCCCCGAACCAGGAACGGATCGAACCGCAGCGGAACCTCACCACTGCCCGCACCCACCCCGCGCGCGGCCGCCACGGCCTCGCCGATGCCCACGAGGTGGGCCACGACGTCGTCGGGCATCCCGTCGGGCAGCGCGGCGCGGATCCCCGACGCGGTGAGGGCATGGTCGGAGCCGGCGTCGGACGCGGCCAGACGGGCGAGGTGAGCCGCCACCGCGGTCACCGCGGCCTCGTCGGCCCCACGCTCGCGCAGCTCGACCGTCACGCCCTCGGGGCCGATCTTGTCGAGCTTGTCGAGGGTGATGAGCACCCCGGCGCGCGCGGCGGGGGGGAATCCGAAAGCCTCGAGCATCGCATCGAGCAGCCGACGGTCGTTGATGCGGACCTCGCCGCCCGCCAGTCCCAGCGCATCGAGGGTGTCGAGGGTCGCCGTCACCAGCTCCGACTCGGCACGGGAGGTGGCGTCGCCGATGATGTCGATGTCGCACTGCAGGAACTGCCGGTAGCGGCCCTTCTGCGGACGCTCCGCGCGCCACACCGGAGCGATCTGCACGGCCCGGAAGACGCTCGGCAGTTCGGCACGGTGACTGGCGTAGAAGCGCGCCAGTGGCACCGTGAGGTCGTAGCGCAGCCCCAGATCGGTGAGGGATGCGGGGTCGTCGGCGGCCGCGCGGATGGCGTCGGCGTCGAGCCCGCGCTTGAGCACGTTGTAGGCGAGCTTCTCGTTGTCACCGCCGATTCCGGCGTGGAGGCGGTCGTAATCCTCCATCACCGGGGTTTCGATCTCATCGAACCCATGCACCCGGTAGCGATCGCGGATGGTGCGGAGCACACGCTCGCGGCGGGCCTTGTCAGCGGGGAGGAAATCGCGCATGCCGCGCGGCGGGGTGACGGTGGGCACCGGACCATCCTTCCAGGTCGTCCCCTAGGACGCGTCGCGCGGGGTGCCCTCGGCGGAGCGGATCCGATCGCCCAGGTTCCTCAGAGCGCCGCGGAGCGCCCGATCGGCGTCCCACCCCTGCTCCCGCGCACGGGCTGCCAGCGCGAGGAGGGCGTCGCCCAGCTCCGTCTCGGTCGACGGGACCGGGGCGGTCCCCCGCTCCACCGCAGGAGCGGTCAGACCGGGGACTCGCGCCGCCTTACCCAGCATCTTCTGTGCGAGGGCGAGCGCCGGCATCCGCTCCGACACGCCGTCGAGCACGCTCGTCCGCGTGCTCTTCTCCGCTGCCTTCGCGGCGTTCCAATGCACCAGCACCTCCTCCGGTGTCTCAGCGACGGCGTCTGCGAAGACGTGCGGGTGGCGGCGTTCCATCTTCTCGGCGAGCGCCGCGGCGACGTCGTCGATGTCGAACGGGTCGTTCGGATCCTCCGAGGCGATCTCGGCGTGGAAGAGCACCTGCCAGAGGAGGTCGCCGAGCTCCTCGCGCAGCTCCGGACGCGACCCCGCTTCGACCGCGTCGATGAGCTCGGCCGACTCCTCGACGAGATAGGGCACGAGGTCGTCGTGGGTGATCAGACGCGACCAGGCGCATCGCTCACGCACCGCGTGCATCACCTCCGCCGCGCGGCGCAGTCCGTCATCCTCGCTCATGCTCACCTCTCACGCGTCAGGCGATGTCCCCCGTGGTCTGAGCCGGCTCGGGGAGTTCCTCGTCGGCGGTCTCGGGAGACACCCGACGATAGTGGCGGGCGCGCTGGGCGACCAGGATCGCCGCGAGGATGATCGAGACGGCCGATCCGGCGAGCACACCGAGCGTCGCCTCGTCGCGCACGAGCGGGCTGCCTGCGAAGGCGAGCTCGGACAGCAGCAGCGACACGGTGAACCCGATACCGCCCAGCGCCCCGGCGGCCATGAGGTCGAGGAACGACAGCGGCGGCGTGGCGCCGCGGTTCAGCAGTCTCATCGAGATCCAGCTGAAGACCGAGATGCCGATGATCTTGCCCACGGGGAGGGCGACGAGGATGCCCCAGAAGGCGGGAGAGAGCTCGGTGGGCGAGACGGCGGGGATGACGACGAGCGCGGCCGAGAAGGCGAACAGCGGCAGGACGAGTCCGTTCACCCACGGCTCGAGGGCGTGGCGCGTGCGAAGCGCCGGCTGCTGGGCCATCGCGATCCCGAGCGCCACGCCGGCGATCGTGGCATGGACACCCGAGAGGTAGACCAGCACCCAGGTGGCCAGACCGATCGCGATGAGGGTGATGGTGATCGGGATGCGGCCGCGGGTGTCGAGGCGTCGGCTGAGGAAGCCGAAGGCGATCACCAGCAGGGCGGCCACGGCGAGAAGGCCGACGTTGACGTCGGTGGTGAAGAGCACCGCGATGAAGATGATGCCCACGATGTCGTCGAGGATCGCCAGGGCGAGAAGGAAGATCCGGATGCCGGAGGGCAGGCCCTTGCCGAAGACGGCGAGCACACCCAGGGCGAAGGCGATGTCGGTCGCGGTGGGGATCGGCCATCCCTGCGCGGCATCCGAGCGACCGGCGATGAGGACGAAGATGGCGATCGGGACGATGACGCCGCCCGCGGCGGCGATCGCGGGCTGAAGGGCCTTCTTCGCCGAGTTCAACTCACCGCTGGTGAGTTCGTATTGCAGCTCGACCGCGACGACGAAGAAGAAGACCGCCAGCAGGCCGTCCTGGATCCAGTGGCCCACCGACATCTCGAACACGCCGGGGATGCCGAGGTAGGTCTCCTTCAGCGCCTGGGCCGCCGGGCCGAGCGGGGAGTTGGCCACGATGAGCGCCGCCGCAGCGGCGGCGAGGAGCACGATGGCGGGAAATCGGGCAGAGCGCAGCAGGGACACAGGCGGTCCTTTCGTCGGTGTCTGGCGGGTACGCTGACGCGCACGCCGACCAGGCTTCCCGGCACACCGCTGTCGATTCTACCGGGGTCTGCTGTGACATCCCCGTCACACAGCGGCGATACCGTGGGGGCATGCGCGAACTCACCCAGACTGAGGCCATCGACCTCGTCGGTCGCTATGAGGCGGGGCAGGGCATCCCCGAGACCATGAGGGCCAATGTCCGTCTGCTGGGCGCCCTCCTCGGCCAGGTCCTGCGGGAAAGCGGGTCGCCCGGCCTGTTCGACGACGTCGAGCGCCTGCGGATCGCCACCATCCAGGCGTACACCGACGAGACCGCCGAAGCCTTCGCCCGCGCCGCCCGGATCGCCGATTCGTTCTCGGTGACCCGGGCGGACGAAGTCGCTCGAGCCTTCACCTGCTATTTCCATCTGGCCAACCTCGTCGAGGAGCACCAGCGCGTGCGGGTCCTGCGCGACCGCGACCGCACCCCCGACGCCGACAGCGACTCGATCCCGGCGGCGTTCCGGCGATTGGCCGACGAGGTGGGCGAGGATGCCGCGACGAGCCGTCTGCAGTCGCTGCGCTTCCACCCGGTGTTCACCGCGCACCCCACCGAAGCGCGCCGACGTGCGGTGTCGACCAGCATCCGCCGGCTCGCCGCCCTCCTCACCGAGCATGAGGGCGCGCCGGAGGGCGGGAGCGCACAGCGACGCGCCCGTCGGCGCATGCTGGAGGAGATCGACACCCTGTGGCGGACCGCACCGCTCCGGCACGAGAAGCCCACGCCCACCGATGAGGTCCGCGCGGTCATGGCCGTCTTCGACGAGACCCTCTACACCGCCATCCCCCACGTCTACCGCCGCGTCGACGACGCGCTCCAGGCCGATCGCGCCGGCAGCGCCGCGCCGCTGGTGCGACCCTTCGTCCGCATCGGATCCTGGGTCGGCGGCGACCGGGACGGGAATCCCTTCGTCACCGCGTCGGTGACCCGCAAAGCGGCCGCCATCGCCAGCGAGCACGTGCTGCGCGGGCTCGAGCGGTCGGCGGACCGCATCGGCCGCACCCTCACCCTCGACGCCGCGACCACTCCCCCGAGCCCCGAGGCCGTCGCGCTGTGGCAGCGGCTGCGCACCGAGGACGAGGAAGCCGCGGCCGAGATCGCAGCACGGTCGCCCCAGGAACCGCATCGCCAGATCCTGCTGATGATCGCCGTCAAGATCGAGGCCACGCGGCTCCGGAACGCCGACCTCGCCTACAGCGATCCCGAAGAGCTGCACCGCCACCTCCGCGTGGTGCAGGACTCCCTCGTCGCCGCGCAGGCGCCGCGCCAGGCCTACGGGCATCTGCAGCAGCTGATCTGGCAGGTGCAGACCTACGGCTTCCACCTCAGCGAACTGGAGGTGCGCCAGCACTCCGCGGTGCACGCCGCCGTCCTGGCCGAGCTCGACGCCGGTGGGGCGCGATCGGAACGGGCCGAGGAGGTGCTCGACGTCTTCCGAGCGGTGCTCTTCCTGCAGGATCGCTACGGCCCCCGCGCCGCGGGGCGCTACATCGTGTCGTTCACCCAGTCCGCCGACGACCTCGCCGCCGTCCATCGACTCGCCCGTCATGCGGCTGGACCCGACGGTCGCGTCCCCGTCCTCGACGTCATTCCGCTCTTCGAGACCTTCGCCGACCTCCAGGCCGCCCCCCGGATCCTCGCTGAGATCGTCGAGCATCCCGAGTTCCGGGCCCGCTTGGAGGCGACGGGCAGGCGCATGGAGGTCATGCTCGGCTACTCCGACTCATCCAAGGACGTCGGACCCGTCGCTGCGACCCTCGCCCTGTACCAGGCCCAGGCGCAGATCGCGGCGTGGGCGCAGGAGAACGGCATCGAGCTGACGCTCTTCCACGGTCGCGGCGGCGCCCTCGGGCGCGGCGGCGGGCCGGCGAACTCCGCCATCCTCGCGCAGCCTCCGGGCTCGGTCGACGGACGCTTCAAGCTCACCGAGCAGGGCGAGGTGATCTTCGCGCGCTACGGCGACCCCGCCATCGCGATGCGCCACATCGATCAGGTGGTCGCGGCGATGCTGCTGGCCTCCTCCCCCTCCATCGAGACGCGCAACCACGCCGCCGCAGAACGGTTCGCCGATGTCGCCGCGCGCATGGACGAGGCCTCTCGCGCCCGCTTCTTCGAGCTGGTGAAGGCCCCGGGGTTCGCCCCGTGGTTCGCCCAGGTCACCCCGATGGAGGAGATCGGGCTGCTCGCCCTCGGCTCCCGCCCCGCCCGGCGCGGCCTGTCGGTGGAGTCGCTCGCCGACCTCCGCGCCATCCCCTGGGTGTTCGCGTGGACGCAGGCGCGCATCAACCTGGCGGGCTGGTTCGGGCTCGGCACGGCTCTGCAGGCCGTCGGCGACGAGGAGGTTCTCAGAAGCGCCTACCAGGAGTGGCCGCTCTTCCGAACCCTCATCGACAACGTCGCGATGAGCCTGGCCAAGGCCGACGCGCGCATCGCCCGGCGCTACCTCGACCTCGGCGACCGCGACGATCTCGCCGACCTGGTGATGAGCGAGATGGAGCTCACCCGCGCTTGGGTCGTCACGGTGACCGGGGGCGCGGAGCTTCTGGGCAACAAGCCGGTGCTCCAGCGCGCGGTGAAGATGCGCAGCCCGTACGTCGATGCCCTGTCGCTGCTCCAGCTGCGCGCGCTGCGCTCACTCCGCCAGGATGCCGCGGCGGGCTCCCCCGCCGATCCCGAGCAGCAGCGCCTCCTCCTGCTCTCGGTCAGCGGCGTCGCCGCGGGCCTTCAGAACACCGGCTGATCCGCGGCGGCGGCGGATTCCGCGACCGGCTCGGGCCACAGCTGCGTGAGCAGCTGGTCGACCCAGGCCAGCAGCTCGGCGTCACCCAGCGGGCCGTCCCCGGCGCGCGGGAGGGGCACCACCAGTGCTTCCCCGCCCGCGAGGAGCTTCGCCTTGGGGTGCAGGCGCTGCAATCGCACGCGCATCGAGTCCGGCAGATTCGCCGGCGCGATGCGCAGGTTCGGTCCCATCGCCACGACATCGGTGAGGCCCGCACGCGCGGCCTTTCGCCGCAGGCGCGCGACGGCGACGAGGCCGTCGACCTCGGCGGGCGGCTCGCCGTAGCGGTCGCGCAATTCGTCGATGACCGCGTCGATCGGATCCCGCCCATCGGCCTCGCGCGAGACCGCGGTCGGCGCGGCAGCTGCGGAGAGCTTCTGGTAGGCCTCCAGCCGCAGCCGCTCGCTGTCGATGTAGTCCTCGGGAAGTCGCGCCTGCACGGGCAGCTCGAGCCGCAGCTCGGTGGGGCCCTCGGTGTCCTCACCGCGGAAGGTCGCCACCGCCTCCCCGATCATGCGCAGGTAGAGGTCGAAACCCACCCCCGCGATGTGACCGGCCTGCTCCGCACCGAGGAGGTTCCCCGCACCGCGCAGCTCGAGGTCCTTCAACGCCACCTGCATGCCGCTGCCGAGGTCGTTGTTGACGGCGATGGTCTCGAGGCGGTCGGCGGCGGTTTCGGACAGCGGCTTGATCTCGTCGTAGAGGAAGTAGGCGTAGGCGCGTTCGCGAGCCCGACCCACCCGCCCGCGGAGCTGATGCAGCTGCGACAGCCCGTACTTGTCGGCCCGGTCGATGATGATCGTGTTGGCGTTGGCGATGTCGAGCCCGGTCTCGATGATGGTCGTGCACACCAGGACATCCGCCCTGCGCTCCCAGAAGTCGTCGACGACCTGCTCGAGCTGATGCTCCCCCATCTGCCCGTGCGCGACCGCCACCCGGGCCTCGGGAACGAGCTCGGCGATGTGGGCGGCCACCCGCTGGATCGAGGACACCCGGTTGTGCACGTAGAACACCTGGCCCTCCCGGAGGAGCTCCCGCCGGATGGCCGCGGTGATCTGCTTGTCGTTGCGGGCTCCGACATAGGTCAGGATCGGATGCCGGTCCTCCGGCGGCGTCGCAAGGGTCGACATCTCGCGGATGCCGGTCACGGCCATCTCGAGCGTGCGCGGGATCGGGGTGGCGCTCATGGCGAGGATGTCGACGTTGGTCTTCAGCTTCTTCAGCGCGTCCTTGTGCTCGACGCCGAACCGCTGCTCCTCGTCGATGATCATGAGCCCGAGGTCTTTGAAGATCACCCGCTCCGTGAGGATGCGGTGGGTGCCGATGACCATATCGATGGTTCCGTCGGCCAGGCCCGCCACGATCTCCTTCGCCTGCTTATCGGTCTGGAATCGTGACAGCGCGCGCACCTTCACCGGGAATCCGGCGAAGCGCTCGGTGAACGTCTCGAGGTGCTGCTTGACCAGGAGCGTGGTCGGCACCAGCATCGCGACCTGCTTGCCGTCCTGGATCGCTTTGAAGGCCGCCCGCACCGCCACTTCGGTCTTGCCGAAGCCGACGTCGCCCGACAACAGCCTGTCCATGGGGATGGGCTTTTCCATGTCGGCTTTGATCTCGTCGATCGTCTGCAGCTGGTCCGGCGTCTCAGCGAACGGGAAGGCTTCCTCGAGCTCGCGCTGCCAGGGCGTGTCGGGCCCGAAGGCATGACCTCGCGCCGCCATCCGCGCGGAATAGAGCTTGACCAGCTCCACGGCGATGTCGCGCACGGCCTTGCGCGCCCGCCCTTTGGCCTGCGCCCAGTCGCTGCCGCCCATCTTCGACAGAGTGGGCGCCTCCCCGCCGACGTACTTCGACAGCAGGTCGAGCTGATCGGTGGGGACGAAGAGCTTGTCACCGGGGTAGCCGCGCTTGGAGGGCGCGTACTCGAGCACGAGGTACTCCCGAACGCTCTTGACGGCGTTGCGGCCGCCGCTGGACACCTCTCGCTGGGTGAGCTCGACGAAGCGGCCGATGCCATGGGTGGCGTGGACGACGTAGTCGCCGGCCTTCAGCTGGAGCGGGTCGACGACGTTGCGTCGGCGCGACGCGAGCTTCTTGACCACCCGCGAATCCCCGCCGATGGTGCGGCCGTAGAACTCCGACTCGGTGATCACCGAGAGCTGCGCCTCGGCGATCTCGAACCCGCGCTCGAGCGAACAGGCGACCACCTGGGCGGCCCCCGGCTCGGGTGCATCCTCGATGGTCTCCACGCGCCGGGCGGCCAGGCCCCTCTCGGCCAGCACATCCCTGGCGCGCTCGACGAGCCCGCCGCCGGAGGCCATGACGACGACCCGCCACCCGGCGCGGAGCCTGTCGGCGACGTGGCTGACCGCACCGTCGACGTTGCCCTGGAAGGAGGGGACGGATGCCGCGGCGACGCGGGTCACGGAGGTCTCACCCGGCTCCAGCAGCCCCTCGGCCGAGGCGTCGGCAGCTCCGGAATCGAAGGAGCTCAGACTCCACCACACGCCACCGCGCTCGGCGGCGACCTCGCGCAGCCGCGGGAGCGGGACGAAGTCTCCGGCACCGAGGTCGATGGGCGACTCGGCTCCGGAGGTCGCCGCATTCCACGCGGCATCGAGGAACTCGCGGTTGGTGTCGCTGAGAGTGGTGGCGCGTGTCACGGCGCGCTCGGGGTCCACCAGACCGATCGCGGTGCCGCGCGGGAAATAGTCCACGAGAGTGACCAGCTGATCGACCACGGCCGGCATCAGTGATTCCATCCCCTCGACGGGGATGCCTTCGGCCATCTTCTCGAGCATGCCGCGCAGACCCGGGAACTCGTCCTTCAGCTGACGTGCGCGGTCGCGGACGGCCTCGGTGAGGAGCAGCTCGCGACTGGCCAGCAGGCTCACCGCCCTGACCTCGCCCGGCAGGGAGCGCTGATCAGCGACGGAGAACGCGCGGATCTGGTCGACCTCGTCGCCGAAGAACTCCACACGATAGGGGTGCTCGGCTGTCGGGGGGAAGACATCGAGGATGCCGCCGCGCAGGGCGAATTCGCCGCGCCGCGAGACCATGTCGACGCGGTGATAGGCGCGCTCGACCAGCATCGCCGCCACCTGGCCGAGGTCGTGCCCGCGCTCGCCGACCGCGAGTTCGATCGGGGTCGCCTGGTCCAGTCCTGCGGCCAGCGGCTGCACCGCTCCGCGGACGGAGGCCGTGACGACGAGCGTGTCGTCCGCACGCAGCCGGGCGAGGCGGCCGATGACATCGAGGCGTCGCCCCACGATCTCGGGCGTCGGGCTCAGCCGCTCGTGCGGCAGCGTCTCCCACGCGGGGAAGTGACGCACCTCGGCATCGGGGAGAAGCGCCTGGAGGGCGGGCCCCAAGGTCTCGGCCCGACGACCGGTGGGTGCGATCGCCAGCAGCACAGCGGGCTTGCCCGCTGCGCGACGTCGCTCGAGGAGAGCGGCGAGCAGCGGCGCGTCGACTCCTTCGACCACCGAGTACTCGGCGTCGGTCACGCCGGCGGCCACCGCCTCCCGGAAGGAGTCAGCCTGCTCGAGGGCGCGCACGATCCCGGGAATTGTCACCGGAGAAGTCTACGGTCGCCCGCCGACATCGGCTCCTAGGATGTCAGCGTGAGCACACCCTCCGCGCCCGGTGCACCGACGCCCGGCGGTTACACCCCGCCACCCGGCTATGCACCGCCCACGGGATATCTCCCGCCGACGGGCTTCGCACCAGGATCGGGGTGGGCTCCCTCCCCACCGAAACCCGCGCGAGGCGCCGCTCTGGGGCTGACGGCCTTCCTCGTCTCGCTGGGCGCGGCGGTGCTCGCCCCAGCGGCGGGCGCCATCGGCGGCTATTTCATCGGCGCCGGAACCGGGGAGCGCCTCATGGCCGGCACCCTCGGCACGAACTTCGACTGGTCGCTGTTGAGCCCCGTGCGCGACTGGGTCCTGCTCGCCGAGATCGGTTTCTGGGCCGGCACCGCCCTCGGCATCTGGGCGATCGTGCAGGGCATCGTCGCCATCGCCCGACGTGCCGGGCGCGGCTGGGGCATCGCTGCGGTCGTCGTGGCGGCGCTCGGCCCGATCATCTTCGGGTTGACGCTCCAGGCGGTGATCGTGGCCGGACTCGCGGCGGCCGCGTCGGGCTGACGTCGGCGCGTCAGGCGCGGGGGGCGTGGAAGCGCTGCTGGGCCGCGACCAGCCCGTGTTCGATGACATCTTCGACCGCATCGGCGGCATCGGAGACAAGCATCGTGAGGGCGTCGCGATCCGCTGCGGGGAAGGGCTGAAGAACCCAGTCCGCCGCATCCTGCCGTCCCGGTGGACGGCCGATACCCACCCGCACCCGCGCGAAGTCGGCGGATCCGAGCGCCGCGGCGACGTCGCGCACGCCGTTGTGCCCGCCATGTCCGCCGCCGGTCTTCAACCGCACGGTGTCGAATGGGATGTCGAGCTCGTCGTGGACGACCACGATGCGCTCCGGCTCGGTCCGGTAGAAGCGAGCCAGCTGCGAGACCGGGCCACCCGAGACGTTCATGAACGAGGTGGGCTTGGCGAGGATGAGCTTCGGCCCGCCCGGACGCAGCCAGGTCTCCGCGACGCGGGCATGAGCGCGATGGGCACGGAAAGAGGCGTCACGCCGGTCGGCCAGCTCGTCGAGGACGAGCTGGCCGACGTTGTGACGTGTGCGTTCGTAGCGGGGCCCCGGGTTGCCGAGCCCCACCACGAGCCACGTGTCCGGCATGGCCGGTGATTACTCGCTGTCGGAGGCCTCGTCGCCCGACGCCTCGCCTTCGCCCTGCTCCGACTCCTCGGACTGCTCGGCGGCGACCTCGGCGTCGGCCTCGGCGATCTCCTCTTCGGCGATCAGGGTGGACACCGGCACGGCGATCGCCACGACGAGCACATCAGCGTCGGTCAGCAGCGTCGCCCCGCGCGGCAGGGTCAGGTCGGCCGCGGTGATGTGGGTGCCGTCCTCGAGACCCTCGACATCGACCTCGATGGTCTCGGGGATGTGGGTGGCCTCGACCTCGAGCGACACGGTGGCCGAGTCGAGATTCGCCATGGTGCCGGCGAAGGGCTCACCGGTGATGACGACGGGGACGTCGACCTGGACCTTCTCGCCCTTCTTGACAACGAGCAGGTCGATGTGCTCGATGATCTGGTGCACCGGGTCCTTCTGCACGTCCTTGACGAGGGCGAGCTGCGACACGCCGTCGACCTTGAGGTCGAGGACGGCGTTGGCGCGGCGGATCAGCAGTGCGGTCTGGTGGCCCGGGAGGGCGAGGTGCACGGGGTCGGTGCCGTGACCGTAGAGCACGGCGGGGATCTTGCCGGCGGCGCGGAGGCGGCGGGCGTAGCCCTTGCCGAAGTTCTCGCGGCGCTCGGCTGCGACGGTGGTGTCGGTCTCGGTGGGCATGGTGTTCTCCTCGCAGGCTCTCGCCTGTCGTCTCGGCCCCGGGGGCCTGGGTCTGGGTCTGGGTCGACTCGAACGCGAGCGCGTGAGGAAAACGAGCCTTCACACCCTCGTCGATCACGGATCCGCTCCGCTGCTCGCGCAACCGGGATCCCTCGCCGAAGTCCAGTGGGACAGTCTACCAGCGACCGGGGATAGCATGGGAGACACTGCCATCCCGACGGAGGACACCATGGAATACGGCTTTCTCTCGCACGTGCTGGTCTGGGTCGTCGGCGCGATCACGGCGATCGGCGCGGTGGGCCTGGTCCTGGCGGTCTTCTCCATGGCGCGCACGGCGTACCGCAAGGACTGACCAGGCCCCTTCGCCAGGTCGGGGCGGCGGGAGAGGACCCGATAACCTGAAGCGGTGACCGATCCTTCCCACGCGCCGAAGATCTCCACCGACCGCGACGACCAGCCCGGGTCGACCGAGGAACACGAGGGTGCCCCCGCCCCCCAGGATGTGCCTCGTCCCCGCGCCGAAGCAGGTGTCGCAGCCCCCTCGGACACCGCGGCGAAGGCCAACATCGGCGTGGTCGGCCTGGCGGTCATGGGCTCCAATCTCGCCCGCAATCTCGCCAGCCGGGACGGCAACACCGTCGCGGTGTTCAACCGCAGCCGCGAGAAGACCGATCATCTGCTCGACGCCCATCCCGAGGCCGGATTCGTGGCGACGTTCTCGTACGAGGAGTTCGCCGCCGCTCTGTCCACGCCCCGCACGGCGATCATCATGGTCAAGGCCGGCCGCGGCACCGACGCCGTCATCGACGAGCTCGTCCGCGTCTTCGAGCCGGGCGACATCATCGTCGACGGCGGCAACGCGCTCTTCAGCGACACCATCCGTCGTGAGAAGGCCGTCCGCGAGACCGGCATCAACTTCGTCGGCATGGGTGTGTCCGGCGGTGAAGAGGGAGCTCTGCTCGGTCCGTCGCTCATGCCCGGCGGCTCCGATGAGTCGTGGGTGACGCTGGGCCCGATCCTGCGCTCGATCGCGGCCGTGGCCGAGGGCGAGCCGTGCGTCACGCACGTGGGCCACGACGGTGCGGGTCACTTCGTGAAGATGATCCACAATGGCATCGAGTACGCCGACATGCAGCTGATCGCCGAGGCGTACGACCTCATCCGGCGGGGCACCGGGAAGTCCCCCGCCGAGATCGCCGACGTGTTCGCCGAGTGGAACCGCGGTGAGCTCGAGTCGTACCTCATCGAGATCACCGCCGAGG
This sequence comes from Microbacterium sp. ABRD28, assembly GCF_003850245.1. NCBI lineage: Bacteria > Bacillati > Actinomycetota > Actinomycetes > Micrococcales > Microbacteriaceae > Microbacterium > Microbacterium sp. ABRD28. The sequence continues at coordinate 2,524,682 of NZ_CP031015.1, forward strand.
TGCTCCGACAGAACGACGCCACGACGGCGCGTCCCCTCGTGGATGTGATCCTCGACCAGGCCGGCGCGAAGGGCACCGGCGCGTGGACGGTGCAGACCGCCCTCGATCTCGGCGTTCCCGTGTCGGGGATCGCCGAGGCGGTCTTCGCCCGGTCGCTGTCGTCACACCCCGAGCAGCGGCAGGCGGCCGCCGGACTCCCCGGCCCCGCAGAAGACGCCGTCGGATCCTCCGTCACCGATCCGGACGCCTTCATCGAGCAGGTGCGGCTGGCGCTGTACGCATCGAAGATCGTCGCGTATTCGCAGGGCTTCGACGCCATCCGTGCCGGCGCCGCCCAGTACGGCTGGCAGATCGACCTGGGCGCGGTGTCGCGCATCTGGCGCGGTGGGTGCATCATCCGCGCGCAGTTCCTCAACCGCATCGCCGACGCGTACGCCGAGACCGCGGACCTTCCGGTGCTGCTTGCCGCCCCCTACTTCGTCGAAGCACTGGGCCGCGCCCAGGATTCGTGGCGGCACATCGTCGCGACCGCGGCGACGGCGGGCATCCCCGCGCCCGCGTTCTCGTCGTCCCTGGCGTATTACGACGGCCTGCGCGCCCCCCGGCTCCCCGCGGCGCTCATCCAGGGTCAGCGCGACTTCTTCGGCGCCCACACCTACCGCCGCATCGACCAGGAGGGCACCTTCCACACGCTCTGGTCGGGTGATCGTTCCGAAGTGGCGGCCGAAGACACGCACTGATCGCCTCGCCGCCCGTCGACGATCTAGGGTCGGAGGATGACGCGACGCATCCTCTTCCTCGGCGGTACCGGCATCATCAGCGCGTCCTGCGTGCGCCGGGCGGTGGCACGCGGTGATGACGTCACCGTGGTCAATCGGGGAACGGGGCGACGTGCGCTTCCCCCCGAGGTGCGGACGCTCGCAGCCGACCTGCGCGACCCCGGGGCGGTTCGCGCAGCGATCGGGGCGGAGGAGTTCGACGTCGTCCTGCAATTCCTGGCATTCACGCCCGAGCACATCCAGGCCGATCTGGACCTGTTCGAAGGACGTGTCGGCCAGTACGTGTTCGTCAGCTCCGCATCGGCCTATCAGAAGCCACCGGCGCGCCTGCCGGTGACCGAGTCCACGCCGCTGCGCAATCCCTTCTGGCAATACTCGCGCGACAAGATCGCCTGCGAAGACCTGCTCGTGGCGGCGTATCGCGAACGCGGCTTCCCGGTCACCATCGTGCGACCTTCGCACACCTACGACGAGCAGCTCCTTCCGACGATGGGGGGATGGACGGACATCGCCCGGATGCGGGCGGGACGACCGGTCGTCGTGCACGGCGACGGGACCAGTCTCTGGACGATCACGCACAGTGACGACGTCGCGGTCGCGATCGTGGGACTGGCGGGGCACAGCGACGCCCTGGGCGAGGCATTCACCGTCACGGGTGATCACGCGCCGAGCTGGAATCGGATCTATGGGTGGCTCGCCGAGGCGGCGGGTGTCACCTCACCCGACCTGGTCCACGTGGCATCCGAGACGATCGCCGCCTTCGCCCCCGCCTTCGGTCCCGGCCTGGTCGGCGACAAGGCGCACTCGATGATCTTCGACAACGCCAAGGTCACCGCTCTCGTGCCGGAGTTCCGCACCACGATCACCTTCGATGAGGGCGCGCGGCAGATCCTGGCCTTCTACGACGCGCACCCCGATCGAAAGGAGGTCGACGCGGACCACGATGCGCTGTTCGATCGCATCGCGGCCCACGCCCGGCAGGCGGGGTGAGCGCCGCTCTCAGCCGGCGCATAGCGGATGCCATAGGAAATCCATAGGAGACCCGGCACACTGAGGACCATGACGACCCTCGCGCCCTCCGCCCTCCGCCGCCCCGACGGGCAGGCTCTCCGCCTCCTCGTCGTGGACGACGAGCAGATGCTCACCGACCTGCTGTCGATGGCCCTGCGGATGGAGGGGTGGGAGGTGAAGACCGCGTCCTCGGGCTTCGAGGCCCTGCAGGCGGCGCGCGAGTTCCGGCCCGATGCGATGGTGCTCGACGTCATGATGCCCGACCTCGACGGGATGTCGGTGCTGCAGCGCCTTCGCGCCTCCGGCGACGATGTGCCCGTGCTCTTCCTGACGGCGAAGGACGCCGTGTCGGATCGCGTCGCGGGACTCACCGCGGGCGGCGACGATTACGTCACGAAACCGTTCAGCCTCGAAGAGGTGGTTGCGCGTCTGCGGAGCCTCATGCGCCGCGCCGGGACCGCGCAGACCGCCGAGGCCGAGCCGATCCTCCGGGTCGGCGACCTCTCGCTCAACGAAGACAGCCACGAGGTCGAGCGCGCCGGAGTGGAGATCGAGCTGACGGCCACGGAGTTCGAACTCCTGCGCTTTCTCATGCGCAATCAGCGCCGCGTCGTCTCCAAGGCCCAGATCCTCGACCGCGTGTGGAACTACGACTTCGGCGGACGCTCCAGCGTCGTCGAACTGTACATCTCCTACCTTCGCAAGAAGATCGACCAGGGCCATGAACCCCTGATCCACACCGTGCGCGGTGTCGGATACATGATCAAGGCGCCCCAGTGAGGCGACCCCGCCACCCCTGGACCCTGCAGCGACGGCTGATCGTCACGATCGCCGCCATCGTGTCGCTCATCCTGATCCTCGTGGGCGTCGCCACCTCCGCCATCCTCGGATCCGTGCTGGAGCGGAGTCTCGACAGCCAGGTCGAGGCGACGGCGAACCGCGCGGCGACCTGGATCAGGCCGCTCATCGGCAGTGGCGCCACCGCTGCCGACATCCTGGGGGAACAGGCCCCGCAGCCGGGCTTCCTCCTCGTGGTCGGCGACCCCGTCACCGGCGAGACGACCGCGGCGGCCACCGACGACCGGGGCCGGGTGGTGGAGCTCAGTGACGCCCAGATCACCGAGCTGGTGGACCGGCTCGACACCGCCGGGCCCGCGGTGACGGCTCTGGACGGTGTGGGGACCTACCGACTCGCGAACGTCCCCGCCTCCCCCGCGATCGTCGTCATCGGGATCTCGCGCACCGCCGTGGCGACCACCATCGGCGAGATGCTCCTGACGATCGCGCTTCTCACCCTCGGCGGCTTGCTGCTCCTGGCGGTCGCGACCGCGTGGACCGTCCGCGCGGGCCTCGCGCCCCTCCGCTCCGTCGCCGAGACCGCCCGCCGGGTCGCCGCACTTCCCCTCGACCAGGGCGAGGTCTCGATCCGCGACCGCGTCCCCGACGCGGAGGCCGACCCGCGCACCGAGATCGGACAGGTCGGGCAGGCTCTCAACACCCTTCTCGACCACGTGTCGACGTCGCTCACCGCTCGGCAGCGCAACGAGGAGCGGATGCGATCCTTCGTCGCCGACGCCAGTCACGAGCTGCGCACCCCGCTGGCGTCGATCCGTGGATACTCGGAGCTCTCGCTGCGGGCGCTCGGACGCGGCCACGACGACGGCGCCGTCGACACCGCCGAGGCGTCGCTGGAGCGGATCCAGAGCCAATCGCTGCGGATGACCTCTCTCGTGGAGGACCTGCTGCTCCTCGCCCGTCTGGACGAGGGTCAGGAACTGGTCTATGGCGCGGTCGATCTGTCGCAGCTGGCCGTCGAAGCCCTCGGCGACGCACAGGCGGCGGGACCCGAGCATCACTGGGTCGCCGATATGGGTGAGGAGCCCGTCGTCGTGGCCGGCGATGCACGACGCCTGCACCAGGTGATGGCGAACCTCCTCGGCAACGCGCGGATCCACACTCCGGCAGGCACCACCGTGCGGGTCTCGATCGAGCGCAACGACTCGGACGCCGTCGTGCGGGTGCACGACGACGGTCCGGGAATCGACCCGGCGATCGCCGATGAGCTCTTCGAGCGCTTCTCTCGCGCCGACCGGTCACGAGCGCGCAACACCGGCGGCACGGGCCTGGGTCTGTCGATCGCTCGCGCCATCGTCGTGGCACATGGCGGCACCCTTGCCGTCACGAGCTCGCCGGGTGACACGACCTTCGAAATGCGCCTGCCGGCGCGGCCCGAGGATCCGGTCCGGACGCAGGAAGACGATCGCGACGCCGCCGAGCTCAGTACCCGCTGAAGGCGTCGGTCGTCAGTGATCGGGCCCGGCGAAGCGCGGGGGCGAGTTCGGCGATGAGCCCCGCGGGGCCGGAGACGAATGCGTGGCGGGCGGAGATGTCGGGAACGACGCCCAGCAGTCCGTCGGCATCCAGTCGCACGCCGCGCGCCCACCGCCAATGCGGCGGGAGGTCGGCAGGGGCGCCGCGGGTGAACACGATCACCGGGACCCCCGAGGCGGCGATCTCGTCGCGGAAGGCGAGCTCGGCGGCATCCGAGGCGACATAGACCAGCACGATGTCGCGGTCCTCACCGGTCAGACGATGATGGCGCAGCTGGGAGACGAAGGGCGTGATCCCGATGCCGGCCGCGACGAGGAGCACCGGCGCCGCCGTGCTCCGGGGAAGCACGAAATCCCCCCACACGCCCGTGACCGCGAGGTCGGTTCCGGTCGAAATCTCGGCGAGGGCGCGCTTGAAGCTCGATGCAGCGCCCGTGGCGGGCTCGCGGTAGGCGATCTTCAGCTCCGGGAGGTCTTCGGGGGCGGAGGCGATGCTGAACTCCCGGCGGGTCCCCCGTGTGTCGGCCCGCCGATGCGGCACGTCGAGTTCGAGGTACTGGCCTGGCGCGAACGACAGCGGGCCGGAGACGGAGAAGGTGAGCTCGCGCACCGTCGGGCTGAGATGCCCGCGTCTTTGCAGCCGGAGCCGGTTGGCGGCACGGACGGCGAGGAGGAAGCCGAGCAGGTTGCCGATGAGGAGGGCGCGCTCCTGGCCGAGACTGAACGCCCCGATGACGATCGGCCATCCCGCGAGGACCCCGACCACCAGAGCGACGAGCAGTTGCTGCCACCGCCTCGGCGGGAGGGTGAGGGGCTCCGAGAGCATGAACGCGCCGAGGAAGAGGAACGGTGAGGAGAACAGCACCTGGGGAAGGATGTCGCCGAGCACGACGGGCACGCCCAGGGCGGCGTACTGCGAGAAGACGCGCACGAGGGCCACGCCGACGGCCACGACGAGGAAGAGCGCCGCGACGCGCAGCTTCTCCGCACGCCACAGCACGATGAGCCCGAGGATGACGACCGGTGCGGCCAGCACGGGACTGCCGACCCACCAAGCCGAGGCGCCCAGCGCCGGAACCCAGATGCTGAGCAGGGTGAGCGCCGATGCGCCGGTGGCGGCGGGGTTGAGAACATGCCGACCCCGCCAGGCCAGGACGTATTTCGAGAGGGCGGCGATCGCGCCGGCGAGTGCGGCGCCGAGCAGCAGCAGGGGATCCAGCGACGGGCGGAGGACGAAGAGCAGGATGCCCGCGGTGATGAGCGAGGACTCCCACCGCCACGGCAGGCGCAGAAGGCGCTGGGCGGCGAGATCGACGACGACGCAGGCGACGACGAGGACGACGCCGGTGGCGAGGATCTCCAGCGGTGTCTGCGCCAGCGCGCCGAAGAGTGACAGCACGATCGAGACCGCCGTCAGCGCTGCAAGCGCCAGCAGCATGACGCGGTACATCGAGAACCGGCCGAGAACCGCGAAGACGCGGGCGGCGGCGGCGCGGACGCCCACGGTCAACGCATTCACGATGCCACCGTATCCGCCCGGAGGAACAGGTCGGCCGGATTGTCGGGCGACCATTCGACGCGGCCGTCGGTGGTCATCCGCACCCACTCCACGCCCCACCGGTGAGCGATCTCCGGGCCGCCGTCGAAGAACAGCGCGGTGGCGATCGCATCGGCCGTCAGGGCATCGGGTGCGAAGGCCCAGGTCGCGGCGATCGTGCGCACCGGCTGACCGGTGCGCGCGTCCAGCACGTGATGGAGGCCCGGGCCCCAGCGCCGCCGGTTCACCGCCGACGCGCAGACCGCTCCGGCCGATATGGTCACGACCCCGATCGCCCGGGTGCTGTCGTAGGGGTGCTCGAGAGCGACTCGGAGATCAGCGCCGCTCACCCGCAGATCCCCCGACGCATCGACGAGGAGGGGCCCCGTCACGCGCTCGGCGAGCACGCCGTGGACGATGTCGACCAGCCGACCCTTGCCGAGCGCCCCGACATCGATCGTCGCGGGGCGGGAGAGGCTCAGCGTGTCGGAGGTCCACGACAGGACGTCGCGCCACGGGGGTGCGGGTTCGGCGCCGCGATCGGTCAGCGTCATCTCGGCGTCGTAGCCGCGACGGGCGAGGACCCCGCCGACGAGGGGGCTGACCGCGTCGCCGGTGGCGTCGGCGATCTCGGCCAGACGTGAGAGCAGGAGATCGGTGTCGATGGGCGCGGGTATCTCTCCCCCCGAGTGGGCGAGGGCGGTCACGGCGGAGTCGTCGCGGAATCTCGACCACGCATGATCGAAGGACTCGATCACGTCGGCCACGGCCGCGCGGTCACCCGCGGTCAGCGCGTGGGCGCTTCCGACCTCCCACCGGGTGCCGATCGCCTCGAACCGCCAGATCTCGGTCGTCGCGCCCGGTGCGCTGGGCGAAGACATCTCACGCGGCCGCTTCGGCCTTGATCTCCTCGACCGCCGCGTTGAATCCGCCGCTGGTCAGCGACGAGCCCGCGACGCGGTCGACCGAGAGGTCGTCGATGTTCTGGCCCACGACCTCGTCGGCGATACCGCCGATGAACTGCGACTGATACTGCTCCGACTCCGGCCGCTGGGGCTCTCCGGTCACCTCGACGTCGGTGACGACGTCGTCCTGCAGCGTGAGGGTCACGGTGATCTGCTCGACGGACTCGGGGGTGTTGTAGGTGCCCTCGGCGGTGTAGGTGCCGTCGGCGTACGGCCCTTCCGTCGTCGTGGCGCCCGCATCGCTGTTCGCCCCGGCATCCTGGGTTCCCGCGTCTGCCGCTCCGGAGCACCCGGCCAGGAGAAGGGCTCCGAAGACACCGGCACCGGCGGCGCCGACGCGGACGGGACGAGGGGCGAGGTCGAGACGGATCATTGTTCCTCCAGGGAAGGGTCGGATACCGTCATCCTGCCCCGCTCACCCTATGCAGTGGCTTTGAGTGGCCGCAGGCCCAGCAAAGAGTCAGCTCACGCGGCACCGTCGAACATGCTCGTGACCGAGCCGTCCTCGAAGACCTCGCGCATCGCGCGAGCCAGCAGCGGCGCGATCGGGAGGATGGTCAGGCCGGGGAAGCGCTTCTCGTCCGGCACCGGCACGGTGTCGGTGACGACGACCTCGTCGATCGAATCGCTGCGCAGACGCTCGGCGGCCGGGTCGCTGAAGATCGCGTGGGTGGCGGCGACGATGACACGTTCCGCGCCGCTGGCCTTGAGGGCCTCGGCGGCCTTGACGATCGTGCCGCCGGTGTCGATCATGTCATCGACGAGGAGGCAGACGCGCCCCGTCACCTCACCCACGATCTCGTTGACGGTGACCTGGTTCGCCACGTTCGGGTCGCGGCGCTTGTGGATGATGGCCAGCGGCGCGCCGAGGCTGTCGGACCACGTGTCGGCGACGCGCACGCGGCCGGTGTCGGGCGAGACGACGGTCAGCTTGGCACGGTCGGCGGCGCTGAGGGTGTCACGGAAGTACTCCAACAGCACGGGCTTGGCGAAGAGGTGATCCACCGGACCGTCGAAGAAGCCCTGGATCTGCGCGGCGTGCAGGTCGACGCTCATGACGCGATCGGCGCCCGCGGTGCGGAGCAGGTCGGCGACGAGGCGCGCACTGATCGGCTCGCGGCCGCGGCCCTTCTTGTCCTGCCTGCTGTACGGGTAGTACGGCGCGACCACGGTGATGCGCTTCGCCGACGCCCGCTTGGCCGCGTCGAGCATGATGAGAGTCTCCATCAGCCACTCGTTGACCGGCGGACCGAAGCTCTGAACGAGGAAGAAGTCGCATCCGCGGATCGACACTTCGAATCGGGTCAGGATCTCGCCGGAGGCGAAGGTGCGGTACTCGGTGGGCACGAGCTGCGTGCCCAGCCCCGCTGCGACCTCGTTGGCGAGAGCCTGGTGGGAGCGACCGGCTGCGACGACGAGCCGCTTCTTGGTCTTGGCGACGATACCGGGGGCAATGTCGTTGTCGCGGTCGAGATCAACTGTCTTCGTTTTGCGCGCCATCGTCCGCTTTCTGTGACGTCCGGGCTCGCGCTGCGACCTCGGCCGCGGCCGTCCCGGGCCTGTTCTTCTCGACCCACCCCTCGACGTTGCGCTGAGGGGCAACACTCAGGGCCAGAGCACCGGCGGGGACATCTTTGCGGATGACGGCGCCGGCTCCGGTCTTCGCGCCGTCTCCGATCCTAACGGGCGCGACGAAGACGTTGTGCGAGCCGCTGTGGACCTCGTCGCCGATCTCGGTGCGATGCTTGGCCACGTCGTCGTAGTTGGCGGTGATCGCCCCGGCGCCGAGGTTGACTCCGGTGCCGATCGTGGTGTCGCCGATGTACGACAGGTGCGGCACCTTGCTGCGCTCGCCGATGTCGGAGTTCTTCACCTCGACGAAGGTGCCGATCTTGCCACCGGCCCCCAGACGGGCGTTGGGGCGGAGGTACGCGAACGGTCCGACCGTCGCATCGGCGCCGATCACCGCGAGGGTCGCGTCGGTGCGGGTGACCGTCGCCCTCTCCCCCACCTCGCAGTCGACGAGCGTGGTGTCGGGGCCGACGACCGCTCCCTCGCCGATGACGGTCGCGCGCAGGACGTGCGTGCCCGGCAGCAGAGTGACATCGGGCGAGAGGGTCGCGGTGACATCGATCCAGGTCGTGGCCGGATCCATCACGGTCACGCCTTCGCGCTGCCAGTGACGGACGATGCGGGCGTTCAGCGTGCGCGCCGCCTCGGAGAGCTGGATGCGATCGTTCACCCCGAGGGCGGCGGCCGCGTCGGGCGCGGTGACGGCGGCGACGGGCAGCCCCGCCTCGCGCAGCAGACCGATGACGTCGGTGAGGTACTTCTCACCCTGAGCGTTCGCGGTGCCCACCCGCGCGAGCTCGCGTCGGAGCGAGGCCGCGTGGAAGACGTAGACCCCCGCGTTGATCTCGGTGACCGCGAGTTCGTCGGGATCGGCATCCTTCTGCTCCACGATCCGGGCGACGGTGTCGTCGCTCGAGCGGATGACCCGTCCATATCCCGAGGCGTCCTCGAGCACGGCCGTCAGCAGGGTCGCGGCGGCCCGGCGTCGACGGTGGGTGTCGAGGAGCGCGGCGAGCATCTCGGCGTCGAGCAGAGGCACGTCGCCGCTGAGGACCAGGACGTCGTCGTCGGCCTCGCCGAGCGCCTCCAACCCGAGCTCGACGGCACGCCCCGTGCCGGGAACCTCGTCCTGATCGACGATCACCGCTTCGGGGAACACCTCGGTCGCCTCGAAGGCGACGAGGTCGCGTTCGTGACGCACGACGACGGCCGTGCTCCGGGGGCCGAGTCCCGCCGCGGTCTGCAGGACGTGACCGAGAAGCGAGCGGCCGCCGATGCGGTGGAGCACCTTCGGCGTGGCGGACTTCATCCGTGTGCCCTGCCCGGCGGCCAGGACGATCACCGAGAGCGAGGAGGATGCGGTGGTGTCTGTCATGCTCCGCCGCCAGGACTCGAACCTAGACCTCACAGCTCCAAAGGCTGTCGTGCTGCCATTACACCACGGCGGACCGCGCCCGCAGAGGGCGCCCGACAAGTCTGCCAGAGTGGATGCATGCCCCGAGAGTCGGACGAAGTCGACCGCATCGTCGAGGCGTGGGATGCGCAGCGTCCCGACCTCGACTTCTCGCCCCTGGAGGTGCTCTCCCGGGTCGACAGGTTGTCGCGGCATCTCGATCGCGCCCGGCGGGAGGCGTTCCGCCGCAGCGAGCTGGAGCCGTGGGAGTGGGACGTCCTTTCGGCGTTGCGGCGGGCCGGCGAGCCGTTCCAGCTGAGCCCCAAGCAGCTGCTGCAGCAGACTCTCGTCTCCAGCGGCACGATGACCAATCGCATCGACCGCCTCGTGGGCCGACGTCTCGTGCGCCGGGAGGCGGACCCCGGTGACGGGAGGAGCATCCTGGTGACGCTCACCGAGGAAGGGCGCACCCGCGTCGACGCCGCGATCACCCGCCTCGTCGATGCCGAGGCCCTCCTTCTCGGCGCGCTGTCTCGCGGAGATCGGGATCGCCTCGCCGGACTGCTGAGAAAACTCAGCCTGGGTTTCGACGCGTGAGTGTCAACCGATCTGCTCGATGAGGGCGAACCAGCGCGCTTCCGTCGTGTCACGCTCGGCCTCGAGGGCGCCGATGCGGCTCATCTCCGCGGAGAGACCTGCATAGTCGGACTGATCATGGTCGGCCAGGGCGATCTTCGCGCGCGACACTTCCGTCTCGAGTTTCTCGATCCGTCGTTCGAGCGCGGCGGCCTCCTTCTGCGCCGCGCGAAGCTCGGCTCCGGTGAGCTCCGTGGTGGCCGGCGACGCCGTCGACTCGGAGGAAGCCGGCGTCGCGGCGGAGGAGAGCCTCCCCGCGGCGCGCAGCCGCAGATACTCATCGACGCCGGCCGGCAGATGTCGAAGCCGGCCCCCCAGCAGCGCGTACTGCTGGTCGGTGACCCGCTCCATGAAGTATCGATCGTGCGAGACGACGATCAGAGTGCCGGGCCAGGAGTCCAGGAGGTCTTCGAGCGCGGCGAGCATGTCGGTGTCGAGATCATTGGTCGGCTCGTCGAGGATCAGCACGTTGGGCTGGGACAGCAGGATCAGCAGCAGCTGCAGCCGCCGCTTCTGCCCTCCTGAGAGGTCTCGGACGGGAGTGGACAGCTGTGCGCTGGAGAATCCCATCCGCTCCAGCAGCTGCCCGGGTGACAGTTCCTGGGCCTTCGACCCGGCGCCGAGGGTGTAAGTCGTCCGCAGGCCCGAGATGACCACGCGCACGGGATCGTCCAGGTGCGGATCGAGCTCGTCCATGCGCTGGCTCAGGATGGCCACCCGCACGGTCTTCCCCCGTTTGACTCGCCCGGACGTGGGCTCCAGCTCGCCCGAGATGAGCGACAGCAGAGTGGACTTGCCCGCGCCGTTGACTCCCAGGATGCCGGTGCGCTCACCCGGCGCGATGCGCCATTCGACGTCGTGGAAGACGTCGGTGCGAGTAGCGCCGTCGTCGAAGACGACCGAGACGTCGAGCAGGTCGACGACGTCTTTTCCGAGTCGGGTGATCGCCAGAGCCTGCAAGGCGACCGGATCGCGCAGCTCGGGCACGTCCTCGATCAGAGCGTTGGCGGCGTCGATGCGGAACTTCGGCTTGGACGTTCGGGCCGGAGCACCGCGGCGCAGCCACGCCAGCTCCTTGCGAGCGAGGTTCTGGCGTCGTGCCTCGATCGCCGCAGCCTGACGGTCGCGCTCGACCCGCTGGAGGATGTAGGCGGCGTACCCTCCCTCGAACGGCTCGACGACCCGGTCGTGGACCTCCCAGGTCATGGTGCAGACCTCGTCGAGGAACCAGCGGTCGTGGGTGACGACCAGGAGCCCGCCCTGGTTCGCCGGCCACCGGCGGCGGATGTGGTCGGCGAGCCATGCGATCGCCTCGACGTCGAGGTGGTTGGTCGGTTCGTCGAGGAAGAGCACATCCCAGTCGCCGACGAGGAGGGCGGCCAGGGCGACGCGGCGGCGCTGCCCTCCCGACAGCCCGGCGACCGGACCCTCCCAGTCCAGTCCTTCGAGGAGGCCGGCGATCACATCGCGCACGCGCGGATCCCCTGCCCATTCGTGATCGGGGCGGTCGCCGACCACGGCGAAGCGGACGGTGTGAGCGTCATCCAGGGTGTCGGATTGGTCGAGGACGCCGACGCGCACACCCCGCCTGACGGTCACCCGGCCGGAATCGGGCTCGAGCCGTCCGGCGAGCATGGCCAGCAGGGTCGATTTGCCGTCGCCGTTGCGGCCCACGACGCCGATGCGATCTCCCTCGTCGATGCCGAGGGAGACGCCGTCGAAGACGACCTTCGTGGGAAATTCCAGATGCAGGGCTTCAGCCCCGAGAAGATGCGCCATATCCCTTCCAGGCTATGTCCCGCGATGGGGCGCGCAGACCAGACCCTCAGTACCAGAAGCTCAGGCGTGGCGCGCGAGGTGTGAGGAAGAGCGGTGCAACGAGATCGGCGTCGTCGACGGCGAGCCGACCGGCGGCGGCGAGGGTCGTCACCGACACGCCGCCGAGGTAGATCGCCGACAGCTCCTCGATCCCGAGGCGCATGACCGGCGCGGCGGAGGCGGAATCGCCGACGTCTTCGACGGTTCCGAGGCCGTCGACCACCCGCAGCTGCCAGCGACCGGTGGACAGGCCCAGGGAGTCCTCGACGTCGAGCAGGACATCGCCCGAACCCGTGTAGGTCCGCGCTTCCAGCGCGCGGGGGACGTCGATGATCCGCACATACTGGTGGTCGCGAACCGTGATGGTCGCGGCGCGCTGGTCGGCGATCATCCACCACAGCGGCTCATCGACAGCGAGTTCGCCGGCGTGGACCTCGCCGATGAGGTCGAGCTCGAGGAGGAAGCGCCAGAGCGCCGCGTAGGCCGCGGGCGTGACGGCGATGAGCGAGGCCACGTCGACGCGGGACTTGGTCCAGTCATCGCTGTTCTCGGTCACTGTATACAGCGCTGCTCCCCGCACCGCGCCGGCGTCGTCACGCCACTGGATCGCCCGCCGCTTCCCGGGGTCCTTCGCATCGGGCCGCGTGCCCGCGAAACTGTCCCAGTGGCCGGCGGGGATCTCCAGTTCACCGGCCGATCGCAGGCGCACCTCCTCGTGCAGGCCGGGCGCGATCTCGCGCCAGGTCTCTCGCGAGATGAAGTCCACCCGGCCGGATCTGCCGGGTCCGCGCCATCCGGCCCGCTTTGTGTCGATGACCCAGGTGGCCGCCGGAGCCGCCGGGGCGAAGCCGTAGCGGCCGTAGAGCGTGGCTTCGCTGACGGTCAGCATCGCCAGCGGCACGCCGCCGGCGACGGCGCTGCGCAGCTCCGCCTCCAGCAGGGCGCGCGCGATACCGCGGCGCCGATGGGTGGGCGCGACCGAGACGGCGCTCACGGCGCTGCCCGGCAGAACACCGCCGCCGGGGACGGTGAGTTCCGACAGCCACGATGCACTCGTGGCCACGGGCGCCGACCTGGTCGGGGTCTGAGGGTCGTACACCCCCGTCATGCGTCGATAGTCCCCGCGGGCGCGCGTCTCGCGCACCTGCTCATCAGTCAGTTCGGGATCGAGGAAACCGCGGGCGACGACCTGGATGAAGTCCTCGCGGTCGGCGTCGCCGGTGACCAACCTCATCTCGAGGCCCTGAGCCTCGAGGCGTTCTCGCGAGACCGGATCCACGTCGCGCGCGAGATGGGCGGCGGCAGCAGAAGCATCCATGCCCACCACGCTAGTGAGGGACACCGACAGGCGCACGCCGGTCGGTGTCCCTCACGCCGCTCGGCTCAGGAGATACCGTTCTCCTCGAGCCACTGAGTGGCGATGTCGTCGCTGGAGAGCTGGTCGACCGTGCTCTGGACGTTCAGGGCGACGAGCGCCTCCGGGGTCAGCGCGGCGCTCACCTGGTTGATGACGTCCGCGATCTCGTCGGCGATGTCGGCGCTGGCGACCGGCACCACGTTCGAGGCGAGGAACAGACCCTCGGGGTCGTCGAGCACGACGAGGTCTTCGGTCTGGATCCGCGGGTCGGCGGTGAAGACGTTCGCGACGTTGACGGTACCGGCGACGAGGTCTTCGACGGTGGTGTCACCGGTCGCCGAGAAGGACACGTCGACACCGTAGGTGTCGGCCAGGCCCTGGGGGCCGTAGGGACGCTCGGCGAGCTCGGGCGGCCCGCCCAGGGTCAGCGGCACGTCGACGTTCGCGAGGTCGGCGATCGAGGTCAGCGAGTACTCGTCGGCGAACGCGGCGGTCACGGTGTACGAGTCCTGGTCACTGGCGGTGGACTGGTCGAGCACCGTCAGCCCCTCGGGAAGCGCGTCGGGCAGAGCGGCGTAGACCTCTTCCGCGGTGCGGGCGGTGGTCTCTTCGTCGAAGTACTGCAGCAGGTTTCCGCTGTACTCGGGGAAGAGATTCACCTCGCCGCTCTCCAAAGCGGGGATATAGGCGTCGCGCTGGCCGATCTGGAACTGACGCTCCACCTCGAATCCGGCGTTCTCCAGGGCCTGGGCGTAGATCTCGGCGATGATCTCGTTCGAGTAGTAGGCCTGCGAGCCGACGACGATCGTGCTCGAATCGCCTCCCTCGGCCGGGCTCTCGCCGGCGTCGTCGAGCGGGTTGGATGATGCGCATCCGGCGAGGAACAGGCTCGCGGCGGCCATCAGGGCCGCGGCGCCGGTCAGGCGCTGCTGTCGTGCTGTGAACATGTGATTTCCTTCCTGGTGAGGTGTGGGGGCTCATCCCGCCGAGGCGAGAGAGACATCGCGTGGGTCGAGGTCGGCGTCGTCTGCCGAGCCGTCCGCCGCTTCGCGGGGGGAACTCCGACGTTCCCCCCGCCCCGGGTCGACCCCCCGCGGCACGACGGCACGCTGGAGGAGTGCGAGCAGCGCGTCCAGGACAAGGGCGAGGATCGCCACGAGGATCGCGCCTCCGAGGACCTGATCGAATCTCTGGAGCGGAATGCCCTGGATGATGGGCCATCCGAGCCCACCGAGGTTGACGTACGCGGCGATGGTGACCGTCGCCACCACCTGCAAGGTGGCGGCTCGGAGCCCGCCGATGAGCAGAGGCAGACCCAACGGCACCTCCACCTTCCACAGGATCTGCCATTCGGTCATCCCCATCGCGCGGGCGGCGTCGATCACCCGCCTGTCGATCGCCTCGAGACCGGTATAGGCGCCCGCGAGCAGAGAGGGGATGGCGAGGACGACGAAGGTGATGACAGCTGCCTCGGGTCGTCGAAGGACGCCGAGGAGAAGGACCAGAAGGATGAGCAGACCGAAGGAAGGGATGGCGCGCGCAGCGCCGGAGATACCGACGGCGATGTCACGGCCGCGACCCGTGTGCCCGATGGCCCATCCGAGCGGAATGGCGATCGCCGCGGCGATGGCGACCGCGACGAAGGTGTACAGCAGCTGCTGACCGAGCAGAACCTGAAGAGCGTAAGGCCCCTGCAGGCGCTCCGGCGAGAAGATCCACGCGAGGGCATCGAGGAACAGACTCATGCGGCCGCCTCTCGGGTCAGCGGTGAGCGAGAGGTTGCACCGGCGCCCACGGAGGCACGGCGGGTCCACGGCATGAGTACGCGGCCGGCGAGGACGAGCAGCCCGTCGATGACGAGCGCGATGATCACCACCGCGACGATACCCGCGAGCACCTCGGGGATGATGCGGCGCTGGAGACCGTTCGTGAAGAGGTACCCGAGATTGGTCACCCCGACGAGGATCCCGACGGTTGCGAGGGAGACCGTGCTCACGGCAGCGACGCGAAGCCCGGCCAGCACGACCGGTCCGGCGAGCGGAAACTCCACGGCCCAGAAGCGACGGAATCCGCTGTAACCGACAGCGGTGGCCGACTGACGTACCGGCAGGTCGACCGAGTCGAGACCATCCGATACGGCGCGGACGAGGATGGCGATCGCGTAGATCGTCAGGGCGATGATGAGATTCGGCTCGCTGATCGCGCTGTAGCCGAAGATCGTCGGGAGGAGGATGAGCAGAGCCAAGGATGGGATCGTGTAGAGCAACCCGGTGATGGTGATCACCCATCCGCGCAGAAGCCGGTAGCGCCACGCGACCCATCCCAGCGGTACGGCGAGAATGAACCCCACGACGAGAGCGATGATGCTCTGTCGGATGTGGATGAGGGCGAGTTCGCCGATCAGGTCGAGGTTGTCCAGAACCCAGGTCACGTGCGAGCGCCGTCCTCGATGAGAGCTCCCTGCGTGCGTCCCTCGCCGTCGACCACCACCGTCCCGTGCGGCGTCTGCTTCAGCCGCAGCGCGCGCTTGCCCCTGTCGGCGCCGATGAAGGAGGCGACGAAATCGGTGGCGGGTGCCTCGATGATCTCGTCGGGGGTGCCGCGCTGGGCGATCTGTGCGCCCTTCTCCAGAATGACCACCTGATCGCCGAGCAGGAACGCCTCGTCGATGTCATGGGTGACGAAGACGATCGTCTTGGCGACGTCGCGCTGGATGCGGAGCAGCTCCTCCTGGAGCTCCGCGCGCACGATGGGATCGACAGCGCCGAAAGGCTCGTCCATGAGCAGGATGTTGGGGTTCGCCGCCAGGCCACGCGCGACGCCGACGCGCTGCTGCTGGCCGCCGGAGAGCTGACTGGGATAGCGATCGGCCATCCCCCGGTCGAGGCCGACGGTGTCCATCAGCTCGAGCGCCTGCGCGCGGGCCTTCTTCCGGTTCACGCCCTCCAACACGGGAACGGTGGCGATGTTCTCGGCGACGGTGAAGTGCGGCAGAAGTCCGGAGTTCTGCATGACGTACCCGATGCTGCGGCGCAGCTTCACCGGGTCGCGACCGGCGATGTCGTCGCCATCGATGAGGATCGTGCCGTCGCTGGGCTCGACCATCCGGTTGATCATGCGCAGGAGTGTCGTCTTGCCGCATCCGGAAGAGCCGACGAAGACGGTGGTGGTGTGCGCAGGCAGGACGAGGTCAAAGGACCGGACCGCTTCCGTGCCGTCGGGAAAGCGCTTGGTGACGCCTCGGAATTCGATCATGGCACGTGCGTCCGGTCGCCTCAGTCGACGACCTGGACTTCCTTCCAGAACGCGACGTAGCCGGAGAAGTCCTTGCCGACGCGCTCGATCGCCGTCGGGTACGGGGTTGGGTACGACCACGCGCGGTCTTTCAACGCTCCCTCGCCCGAGGTCACGTCGTAGTACTGGCATTCCCCCTTCCACGGACACGTGTAGGGGGTGGGGCTGTCGACCAGAACCCCTTCGACCACGCTGCTCGGTGGGAAGTACCAGTTGCCCTCGATCGAGACGAGGTCGTCCTTCGACGCCTCGGCGATCACCGTTCCGTCCAGTACTGCCTTCATGGGGTCCTCTCGAGGTCGCGCGGATGCGCCGCCGAAGCGACGGACCCTGATCACGCTAGCCGACCCCGCCGACACCAGGGTCCGATCGCGACTTACTCCGACACGATCCGCGCCCCGGCGACCGGGCCGTGCACGTGCAGCGCGTGGTGACCCGCGACGCTCAGCGCGACCTGCAGCTCGAGTGCCGATTCGGGATCGGCCGCGAGGAAGGCCAGCGTCGGCCCCGACCCCGACACGATGCCGACCAGGGCGCCCGACCCCTCACCGAGCTCGAGGACGTCCCTGAGGTCGGGGCGCAGCGACAGCGCCGCCGCCTGCAGGTCGTTTCGCACGTGGGCGGCGAGCGCGACGGCGTCTCCGATGCGCAGCGCCTGGAGCACGCCCGGATCGACGTCGGGAGCGCGCGGCGGCGGGGCGATGTCGGAGCGCCCCCTCATCACATCGAGGTGCCCGTAGACCTCCGCTGTCGACAATCCGTCCTCTGAGGTCACGACGACCCAGTCGAACCGGCCCTTGGCGAGGGCGCGGTTCAGTTGGTCTCCCCGGCCCGTGCCGATGGCCGTCCCGCCCATGAGGGCGAAGGGCACATCGGCGCCGAGGCGGCGGGCGAGTCGGTGCAGTCCGGATGACCCGAGCTCGGCGCCCCACAGGGCGTCACAGGCGACCAGCGCGGCCGCGGCATCCGCGGATCCTCCGCCCATCCCCCCCGCGACCGGCACGTGCTTGTCGATGTGCAGCCGCACTCCCCCGCGGTGGCCGATCTCGGCGGCGACCAGCCGGGCCGCCCGCAGGGCGAGGTTGCGGTCATCCACCGGCACGCCGGAGACCGACACCGATCCCGACACCGTCAGCGAGAAGTCGTCGTCCCGTTCGGCCCACAGATCCTCGACGAGCGACACGGCCTGATAGGCGGAGGCGACGTCGTGGTAGCCGTCGGGCTGCACCGCTCCGACTTCGAAGAACACGTTCAGCTTCCCGGGAGCGCGGACGTGGACGCGATCGGCGGGGCCGGCAGGGTCCACGGTCATGCATCGAGGCTATCGCCCAGGGCGGGGGCGGGTCCTCGCACCCGCGGCGGAGATCCGGTGAAACGCCGAGGAAACAGAAGGCGAACTACAGTTGTCCGGTGCCCCACTCGGGGTGCGCCCCTATCTGACTTCGCGAGGAGGTTCCCATGGCACGTGTCGCTCCCCTTCCGTCGATGAGCGATCCCTGGACGAATCTGCTCGCTCGCGACGACGTCCGTCTCGTCGACGGGATGCTGCACACCGTCCACGACACGCTCCCGGTGAACGAGGCGGCTGTCGCCGACCTCCTCGCCGTCGCCGATGCACTGGCCGCCCACGGGATCGACGTCCTGCTGGTTCGAGACGCCGAACGTCGCGATCGTCTCGTCATCGACGTCGAGGATGGCTCGCGAGCATACGACGCGCTCTGCCGCCTGGGTACCGACGAGCCGTTCTACGCGCGAACCCCCGGCGAAGATGCGGTGCCGCTTCACACCCTTGCCGAGCCGGTGGGCCTTGCCACCGTCAACGTCTTCCGGCCGAGGGTCACCCCCGGCGGCTCGCTTCGGTACGGGTCGGCCTCGGGGACCCGGGTCGATCTCTGGCGGTTCGGCGCCGTTCTGGTCGAGGCACCGCGGCCGACGCTCCTCACCCGTCGGACGATGGCCGCCGACGACGTGTCGTACACCACGGTCGAACGTCACGGTCGGCGCTGGCGCACCCTGTCGGGCATGTACGAGACGCACGCGACGGAGTTCTCGGCCGATGTCGACATGGTCTTCTCATGGGTCGACGGGTCATCCAGCGAATTCCAGCGCAGCCGCGCGGCGCGCATGCAGAGCTACGTGGTGGGCGACGGCGACGACGCCCCCGCGCGGTACCGGCAGATCGACGAGCTGAAGTATGCGCTGCGCAGCGTCTTCATGCACGCACCCTGGGTGCGGCGGATCTTCATCGCCACCGACTCGCCCGCCCCCGCGTGGCTGGCCGACCACCCTCGTGTCACGATCGTCAGGAGCGAGGAGTTCTTCGCAGACCCCGGCGCCCTCCCCACGCATAACTCCCACGCGGTGGAGGCGCAGCTGCACCGTATCGACGGGCTCGCCGAGCACTTCCTCTACAGCAACGACGACATGTTCTTCGGGCGCCCCGTCGATCCCGAGCTGTTCTTCTCCCCGGGGGGCGTCAGCACCTTCGTCGAAAGCCGGGTGCGTATCGGCACCGGCGACCCTCGTCCTGAACGCAGCGGCCACGACAACGGCCTCCGCGTCAACCGCGCTCTGCTGCGCGAGCGCTTCGGACGTCTGATCACCCACGACCTCGAGCACTGCGCGGTGCCGATGCGCCGATCGGTCGCCTACGAGCTCGAACGCGAGTTCGCCGACGATTACGCCCGCACCGCGGGCAGCCCGTTCCGGTCGGCCACCGACATCTCGGTGACCAACAGCCTGTACCACTACTACGCCCTGCTGACCGGGCGGGCGATCGTGACCACCAAACCCCGGGTCCGGTACATCCAGACGACGCAGCTCGCATCACTGCGTCGGATGGAGCGGCTTCTGGCCCGCCGCGACACCGACATGTTCTGCCTGAACGACGGCAGCGTGCCCGAGCTCCCCGAGGAGGTGCGCATCCGCGCGATCCGCGACAGCCTCGAGCGCTACTTCCCGGTGCGGGCCCCGTGGGAGCGTGACGAGATCAGCGCAGCACCGGCAACGGGGACGTCGGCGGCGAACTCCCGTTGACCGCGTCGGCGCCGATCTCTTCGGCGCCTCGAAGCGCGACGCCGGCGTCGTCCAGGCGGCGCCGCGACTCCGCCGCGTCGACGAAGTCGAGGATCGGTCCGGCATCCACCGGGACGACCGAATGCACGACGGTGTCGTCGTAGATGTGGACGACATTGAACGCCTGGGCGGCGTCCTGCGCTCGCGTTCCGCCGACCGGCACGGTCAGGTCCTGGGTGTAACACGTCGCCGACGCGACCGAGACGGGAACACCGGCGAATGTCGCGAAGGTGGAGTAATGCAGGTGCCCGCCGAGGATGGCGCGGACGTCGCCGGCTCGGATGACCTCGGCGAGCCTCGCCTGGTCGCGAAGCTCGACGCTCGCGGCGAGATCGAGCACGCTCGGCACGGGCGGGTGATGCATTGCGAGGATGGTGCCGAGCGGCGCCGGCACCGCCAGCACCCGGCGAAGCCACGACAGCTGCGCATCGGTCAGTTCGCCGTGGTGCCTGCCGGGAACGCTCGTGTCGAGGGTCACGATACGCAGACCGTCGATCTCGTCGACCCGGTCGACCGGCCGGCCCGAGTCATCCGGCCGACCCCACAGCCCTGCGCGGAACGCCGCCCGCTCGTCATGGTTCCCCATCACCCAGATCACGCGCGCACCGATGGCCTCCGCCACCGGTTCGACCAGGCTGCGGACGCGGTCGTAGGCCTCGGGCTCACCGTGATCCGCGAGGTCGCCGGTGAACACCAGCGCGTGAGGCCTCACCCCGGAATCGGTGATCGCCGTGAGTGCGCGCTCGAGCCGCTCTTCGGCGTCGATGCGGTCGTACAGGCGGGAGCCATGGGCTCTGAGATGCGTGTCGCTGAGATGCAGGAGCACGCGTTCGGGTCTGGGGTACTCGGCGAGGAGTCTGTCCACTTCGTTCTCCGCCCCCTTGGCGGTCGGGTCCGTCCGATGGTAGTCGGACACCTAAACCGTAGGGTGCCGTCAGGTGAACACGGGCGGCACACCCCGTATACACACGATGTCGTCAGGACGAGGCCCGGACCTGGACGACGTGCGCGATGCGCAGGAAGTCGTCCACCACGAGCTCCTCGCCGCGGGCGGTGGGTGCGACGCCCGCGGCCTCCAGGATCGCCGACGCGTCCGCGGAACTCCCTCCGAGGACGCCGGCCAGGGCCTGACGGAGCATCTTCCTCCGCTGCCCGAACGCGGCATCGATGAGAGCGAAGGTCGCTCGGCGCTCGTCCTCCGACCCGATCGGTGAGGGTCGACGCTCGAAGGCCACCAGCACGCTGTCGACGTTCGGGACGGGCCAGAACACCTGGCGCGGCACGTTCCCCGCCAACCGCCACGGCCCGTACCACGACGCCTTGACGCTCGGGGAACCGTACGCCTTCGTCCTCGGTGCCGCCGCGAGCCGCTCCCCCACCTCGGCCTGAACCATCACCACCCCGCGCCGGAGAGCCGGAAAGGTCTCGAGGAAGTGCAGCAGGACGGGCACCGACACGTTGTAGGGCAGGTTGGCCACCAGGACGGCCGGATCGCCGGGGAGGTCGGTGACGGCCAGCGCGTCGGCGTCGATGACGTGCAGCGACCCTGGCGTCGCGCCGTGTGCCGCGGCCGTGATCTGCAACCGCGCGGCGAGGCGGTGGTCGATCTCGACGGCGGTCACCTCTGCGCCGGCGTCGAGGATGGCGAGGGTCAACGAACCCAGCCCTGGTCCGACCTCGACGACGTGTTCGCCCGGGGCCACCCGCGCCGCCTGGACGATACGGCGGACCGTGTTGGCGTCGACAACGAAGTTCTGGCCGAGCTTCTTCGTGGGGGTGACGTCCAGTTCGGCGGCCAGTGCACGGATCTCGCCCGCGCCGAGAAGGGTGACGGCCATGGCTTCCACCCTAGTGACTCGCCGCGCAAGCCCCATCTCCCGGAAACGCGCAGGACTAGGGTGACCCACGTGAGCTCCTCAGCGTCGATTCCCACCCAGGCCTTCTCCATGCGCAGCCCGTTCGGTCGCCGCGCCGTGGCTCTGTCGATCGCCGCGGCGGTCGGCGGTTTCCTCTTCGGCTTCGACTCGTCCGTGATCAACGGCGCGGTCGACTCCATCGAGAGCCAATTCGACCTCACCGCGGTCATCACCGGCTTCGTGGTGGCGGTCGCGCTTCTCGGGTGCGCGCTCGGCGCGGTGCTGGCCGGGGTGCTCAGCGACCGCTGGGGCCGCCTGCGGGTGATGCTCATGGGATCCGTGCTCTTCTTCGTCAGCGCGATCGGGTCGGGGTTGGCTTTCAGCGCCATCGACCTGACCGTGTGGCGGTTCATCGGGGGCCTCGGCATCGGCATCGCCTCGGTGGTCGCACCCGCCTACATCGCGGAGGTCGCGCCGCGGCAGATCCGTGGCACGCTCGGTTCGCTGCAGCAGCTCGCGATCACGCTCGGCATCTTCGGCGCCCTCCTCTCCAACGCGCTGCTGGCCGGAGTCGCCGGAGGCGCCTCCTCGCAGCTGTGGCTGGGGCTCGAAGCCTGGCGGTGGATGCTGCTGGTCGAGGCGGTGCCCGCGATCGTCTACGGCGTGCTGGCTTTCACGATGCCCGAATCGCCGCGGTTCCTCATCTCTCAGGGCAAGTACGACGAGGCGCGTGCGATCTTCGCGCGGCTCGTGCCCGAAGCGGATCTGAACCAGACGATGAAAGACCTCGAGCAGGCCATCGCCGCCGACAAGAAGTCCAAGGGCGTCTCGCTGCGCGGACCCCGGTTCGGGCTTCAGGGGATCGTCTGGGTCGGCATCATCCTGTCGGTGTTCCAGCAGTTCGTCGGCATCAACGTGATCTTCTACTACTCCACGACGCTGTGGCGTGCGGTCGGGTTCACCGAGCAGAACTCGCTGCTGATCAGTGTGATCACCTCGGTGACGAACGTGCTCGTGACGATCGTGGCGATCGTGCTCGTCGATCGCGTGGGACGCAAGCCCATCCTCCTCACCGGATCGGTGATGATGACCGTGTCGCTCGGCGCCATGGCGCTGTCGTTCGCCTTCGCCGAGACCGTAGACGGCGAAGTGAGCCTGCCCGGCGCCTGGGGTCCGATCGCCCTGGTCGCGGCGAACCTGTTCGTCATCGGCTTCGGCGCGTCGTGGGGCCCGCTGGTCTGGGTGCTGCTCGGCGAGATCTTCCCGAGCCGCATCCGCGGCAAGGCGCTCGGTGTGGCCGCCGGGGCTCAGTGGATAGCGAACTTCCTCATCACGGTGAGCTTCCCGGCGATGTCGAGCTGGTCGCTGCCCCTCACCTACGCGATGTACGCGATCTTCGCCGGACTGTCCTTCGTCTACGTGCTGCTGAAGATCCCCGAGACCAAGGGGATGGAGCTGGAGCAGACCGAGACGCTGTTCGTGACGAAGGAGCGTGTCAAAGCCGGCCGCAGCGCCTGACCAGGACCGTTCGGCGTGGCATCTGATCGTAGGATGATCGGATGCCCTCCCTCGGCGAGCTCGTCGCACCGCGTCGCCTCGGGCGCGACTTCCGGTGGCTGCTGGCGTCGTCGTGGACGAGCAATCTCGGCGACGGCATCGCGCTGGCCGCCGCTCCCCTGCTCATCGCGTCGCTGACGTCGTCTCCGATCCTCGTCGCCGCCGGCGCCATGATGCAGTTCCTGCCGTGGCTGCTGTTCGGCCTGCTCGCGGGGGCTGTCGCCGACCACCACGACCGGCGCCGGCTGGTCATGCTCGCCAACGCCCTGCGCGGCCTCGTGATTCTCGGGCTCGTGGTCTTCCTCGTGACCGGACAGGCGACCGTGTGGCTGGTGCTCGTGACGTCCTTCCTCTACGGCACCGCCGAGGTGTTCGCCGACACGGCCGGCAGCACGCTCCTGCCGATGCTCGTCCGTCCCGCCGATCTCGGCATCGGGAACGCGCGGATGCAGGCCGGCTTCCTCGTCGGCAATCAGCTGGCGGGACCGCCGCTGGGCGCCTTCCTCTTCGCCGCAGGATCGTTCCTGCCGTTCCTGCTGCAGGTGTTCTGCGTCAGCCTGGCGATCCTTCTCGTCTCACGGATCGCGCGCACCCCCGCACCCGATCCCGGTGAGACCGAGCGCGGGTCGAAGTTCCGCGCGATCCGGGAGGGCCTCGGCTGGCTCCGCCACAATGCGCCGGTGCGGACGCTCGTGGTCATCATCCTCGTCTTCAACGTCACCTGGGCGGCGCCCTGGGGGGTGCTCGTGCTGTACGCCACCGAGTACCTGGGCATGGGGCCCGTCGGATACGGGGCGCTGACGACGGCCTCGGCCCTCGGCGGGATCATCGCGATCTTCAGCTTCGGCTTCTTGGAGAAGAAGGTGCCCTTCGCCACACTCATGCGCGTGGTCCTCACCTGCGAGGTCCTCATGCACCTCGCCTTCGCGCTGACCACGGTGCCGGCCGTCGCGTTCGTGCTCATGTTCGGCTTCGGCCTCTACGCCTTCGTCTGGGGGACCATCTCCACCACCGTGCGCCAGCGCCTCGTACCGATGCCGCTCCAGGGACGTATCGCCTCGGTGAACATGGTGGGGGTGTTCGGCGGACTGGTGATCGGTCAGTTCCTCGGCGGCGTGATCGCGCAGATCTGGGGTCCGACCGGGCCGTGGTGGTTCGCGTTCGCGGGTTCGGCGATCACCCTCGCACTGGTGTGGCGGTCGATCTCCCACATCGCCGCCGCCCCTCCGGCGCGCGAGGGCGGCCCCGCGGCCTCCGCGGTCTGAGCACCGTCAGGTCGCGAGTCGGGCGCGAAGAGCGTCGCCGAGCTCCTCCAGCCGCCGCACCCATGGCCCGGCCATCTCGCCCGCGTCGGTCCGGGCGAAGACCGTGTCGAGGTGCCCCCACTCGGTCTCGACGACCTCGGCAGGGTCTGGAGCCACCTCCGGATCGATGACGCGTGCGACGTAGAGGTCGAAGAGGGCCTGCTCCTCCCGAACGCGACCCACGAGTTCGAGAGACGCGGGGTCGACGACGACGCCCGTCTCCTCGGCGAGTTCGCGGACCGCCGCCTCCCGGCTGGTCTCGCCGACCAGGGCGCTGCCGGCCGGGAACTCCCACGCGAGCGGCCAGTCCTTGACCGCGGCGCGGCGCGAGGTCAGCACTCGCCCGTCCAGCCGGACGACGCACACCGACACGACGAGGTGGAACGCCCCCGCAGGGAGGGCCGGATCGTCCCGGCGGTGCGTGCGCCCGAGCGGGCGCCCGGTCTCATCGATGAGATCCCACAGCTCGCTCATCGCACCTCAGTCGCTGAACGCGCCGTAGACGGCGAGGGTGTTCTCAGCGAGCTGAGCGCACAGCTCGTCGACGTCGACCTCGAGCTCGGCCGCGAGGAACCGCACGGTGACGGGAACGAGATACGGCGCGTTCGGGCGGCCGCGGTGGGGCGTCGGCGTCAAGAAGGGGGCATCGGTCTCGACCAGCACCCGCTCCCGCGGGGTGACCTTCAGCGCATCGCGCAGGTTCTGGGCGTTCTTGAACGTCACATTGCCCGCGAACGACAGGTAGTAGCCCTCGTCGGCGCAGCGGCGCGCCATCTCGGCGTCGCCCGAGAAGCAGTGGAACACCGTCCTGTCGGGCGCACCCACCCGGCCGAGCGTCTCCAGAACGGCCTCATGCGCCTCACGGTCGTGGATCTGCATCGCGATCCCGTGCTTCTTCGCCAGCGCGATGTGCGCCTCGAAGGAGGTGTGCTGCGCGGTGAGACCCTCTTCGCCGGTGCGGAAGAAGTCCAGGCCCGTCTCGCCGATCGCGCGGACGCGCGGTTCGGCGGCGAGCGCGTCGATCACGCCGATGGCCTCGTCGAGGCGTCCGGCCTCGGCGTAGGCCGGTGCTTCGTTCGGGTGGATGGCGACGGCGGCGAGGACGTCGGGGTGGGATGCCGCGGCAGCGGCCGACCAGCGGCTGGAATCGATGTCTCCCCCGGCCTGCACCACCCCGATCACACCGACGGCCCGGGCGCGGGCGAGCTGGGCGTCGAGGTCCAGCGGCTCGTCGCCGTCGATGATCTCGAGGTGGGCGTGATTGTCGTAGACGGGCACACGCAGCGGCTCCGGCGCGGCGGGCCAGCGTACGTCCCGCGATCCGTCGTTGTGACGCTCGCGGATGTATCCGCTCGGATCGGTCACGCTTTCGCCGCTCCGGGTTTGCCGTCCCCCGGCTGCTCGACGCGCGGAAAGAGGGGCGAGAGGGCGTTGACGCTCGTTCCCGGGCGCAGCTGCCCCCAACGCCCCGCGTCGCGGAGCGGCTGATCCTGCAGTCGACCCAGCGACTCGGCCGCACCCAGACCCACCCACAGCTTCTCGGTGGCGATGGGCATGATCGGTGACAGCAGCACGGCAAGGGCGCGGAGGCCTTCGGCGGCGGTATACAGCACCGCATCGAGGCGGGCGCGGGATCCGTCGTCCTTCGCGAGCACCCAGGGCTCGTTCTCGGTGATGTAGAGGTTCAGCGCATCCACGATCGTCCAGATCGCGGCGATCGCCTCGTCCGGCCGGAACCGCTCGATCGCGGCATCCGCCCGCTCCGTCGCCGCCGCGACCGTGTCACGGATGACCCGGTCCGCCTCGGTCGTCTCCCCCGCGGGCGGCACGATGCCCTCCCGGTAGCGGGCGATCATCGCCGTGGTGCGGGAGGCGAGATTGCCGAAGCCGTTCGCAAGCTCCGCCTGATAGCGGGCCGAGAGGTCCTCCCACGAGAACGAGCCGTCCTGCCCGAAGGCGATGGCCGAGAGGAAGTAGAACCGGTACGCGTCCGACCCGAAGACATCGGTGATCTCGGCAGGCGCGATTCCGGTCAGCTTCGACTTCGACATCTTCTCGCCGCCGACCAGCAGCCAGCCGTGAGCGACGACTCCGCGGGGCACCTCGATGCCGGCGGCCATCAGCAGAGCAGGCCAGATCACGGCGTGGAAGCGGAGGATGTCCTTGCCGACCACGTGGTACGCCGGCCAGCGCCGCGCGAATGTCTCCTGATCGCTGCCGAAGCCCACAGCGGTGGCGTAGTTCAGCAGCGCGTCGACCCACACGTAGATGACGTGGCTCTCGTCCCACGGCAGCGGGATGCCCCAGTCGAACGTCGACCGCGAGATGGAGAGGTCCTTCAATCCCTGCTTGACGAACGAGATGACCTCGTTGCGCGCCGACTCCGGCCGGATGAAGTCGGGGTTGTCGGTGTACAGCTTCAGCAGCGGCTCGGTGAACTCGCTGAGCTTGAAGAAATAGTTCTTCTCCTGCAGGAGCTCGAGGGGCTTGGAGTGGATGGCGCACACCTTCAGGCCCTCGAAGGCGCCCGTCCCGTCGACGATCTCGGACTCGGGCTTGAACTCCTCGCACCCCACGCAGTAGAGCGCCTCGTATTCTCCGGCGTAGATGTAGCCGCGGTCATAGAGCGCCTGGAAGAACTTCTGCACGTTGCCTTCGTGCCGCTCCTGTGTGGTGCGGATGAAGTCGTCATTGGCCACGTCGAGTGTCTTCAGCAGCGGGAACCACGATTCGCCCACCAGGCGATCGACCCATTCCTGCGGTGTCACCCCGTTGGCGGCGGCCGCCCGCAGCATCTTCTGCCCGTGCTCGTCGGTGCCGGTCAGCATCCAGGTGTCGTCACCGGCCTGCCGGTGCCAGCGCGCCAGCGCGTCCACGGCGACGGTGGTGTAGCCGTGGCCGATGTGGGGCACGTCGCTCGGGTAGTAGATCGGCGTCGTGATGTAGAAAGATCGGCCGGAAGTCACCCGAGAATTCTAGGTGGACCGGATGCCACCGGCCGCCGTGTGACGTGCCGCCAGCGCCGCTTCGTAGAGATCTCGACGGGACAGGCCCGTCTGGCCGGCCACGTCGGCCGCGGCATCCTTCAATCTCATGCCCCCCGCGACGAGGTCCGTCACCTCGGCGACACCATCGGCGAGCGACACCCCGCGACGCTCGGCACCGGCCACCACGACGACGATCTCGCCGCGCACTCCGTCGCCTGCCCACTCGGCCAGCTCGCGGAGGGAACCCCGGCGGATCTCCTCGTGGAGTTTCGTGAGTTCTCGGCAGACCGCCGCGGGGCGCTCGGGTCCGAAGGCGCGGGCGAGGGCGGCGAGGGTCTCGGCGATGCGCGACGGAGCCTCGAAGAACACCATCGTGCGGCGCTCCGTCGACAGCTCCGCGAAGAGCGCGTCGCGTTCGCCGGCCTTCCGGGGCGGAAACCCCTCGAAGGTGAAGCGGTCGGTCGGCAGCCCCGAGGCGGCGAGCGCGGTCACCACCGCGCTCGGACCCGGGATCACCGTGACGGCGACCCCCTCGACGGCGGCGCGCGCGACGACGGAGAATCCGGGATCGCTCACCGTCGGCATACCGGCATCGCTGAGGAGGAGGACATCGTGCTCGCGGGCGAGCTCGACGATCTCCGCCGCCCTGCCCTTCTCGTTGTGATCGTGCAGGGCGATCAGCCGCGGGCGGTTCTCGACCCCGAGGGCGGCGAGCAGGCGCTGCGTCGTGCGGGTGTCCTCCGCCGCGATGACGGGAGCGTCCGCCAGCGCGCGGCGGAGGCGGTCCGACGCATCGCCGAGGTTGCCGATCGGTGTGGCCGCGAGGATCAGCATGCCGTCAGCTTAGGCGGCAGCGCCTTTAGGCTGGTCGACGTGACCGCCCCCGCACCCACGTTGATCCGGCCGTCGGCGTGGGACCGGTGGCAGCAACGGATCTCCGGCGACGAACGGCTCGCCCGCCGCTGGACGGTCCTCGCCGCGGTCGCCGTGACTCTCCTCGCCGCCGTGCTGCGGTTCTGGAACCTCGGCCACCCGCAGGCGCTGGTCTTCGACGAGACGTACTACGTCAAAGACGCCTGGACGCAGTGGGTGCTGGGATACGCCGCGGAGTGGCCCGAAGGCGACGACACCAACGATCGGTTCGTCGCCGGCGAGACGGGGATCTTCCTGTCCGAGCAGCCCGCCTTCGTCGTGCATCCACCGCTCGGCAAGCTCCTCATCGGCGCCGGGATGGCGCTCTTCGGCGCCGACTCGTCGTTCGGATGGCGCGTGGCCACAGCGCTGGCCGGCACCGCCCTGGTCCTCGTGCTGTTTCTCCTGGCCCGCACCCTCACCGGCTCCACCGTCTTCGCCACCGTCGCGGGGCTGCTGCTGGCCGTCGACGGCCTGGCGATCGTGATGAGCCGGGTGGCGCTCCTCGACATCTTCGTGGCGCTGTTCGTTCTGCTGGCCTTCTGGTTCCTCGCCCTCGATCGACGGCGCCTCCCCGATCGGCTCGCCGCGGCGCTCGCCGCGCGACCGCCGGAGGGCGACGGCGGGTATCGATTCGGACCCGTGCTGTGGGATCGTCCGTGGCTCGTGGCCGCCGGGGTCGCGGCCGGTGCGGCCAGCGGGGTGAAGTGGTCGGGGCTCTACGCCCTCGCGGGAATCGGCATCTACGCCGTCGTCACCGACCTCGTGCAGCGCCGGCGCGCGGGCATCCGGCTCTGGGCCGTCGACGGTGTTCTGCGTCAGGGGCCGGTGTCCTTCCTGCTGCTCGTCCCGGTGGCCGCGCTGATCTACGTCTCGTCGTGGTGGGGGTGGCTCGCGACGACGGGAGGCTACGGCCGCGACAGGGCGTCGACGGCGCTCGAGAGCCTGTGGAACTACCACCGGGACATCTACACGTTCCACGTCGGCCTCGACACCGATCACGCCTACGAGAGCCCCGCGTGGCAGTGGCCGCTGCTGCTGCGCCCGACCTCGATGTACTACGACCAGACCGACGCGGGCGTGCAGAACATCTACTCGATGCCCAACCCGCTCATCTGGTGGGCGGGGGTCGCGGCGGTGGTCTACCTCGCGTACCGGTTCTTCCGTGATCGCGACTGGCGTCACGCGCTCGTCCTCACCGGCGTCGCGGTGACGTACCTGCCGTGGCTGCTGTATCCCGAGCGCACGGTGTTCCAGTTCTACACCGTGGCGATCCTGCCCTTCACGGTGCTGGCCCTCACCTTCGCCCTCCGCGACATCACCCGCTCCCCCGACCCGCAGCGCCGTCTTCCCGGCCGGGTGGCGGTGCTCGCCTTCCTCGGGATCGCCCTGCTGGTGTCGGCGTTCTGGTACCCGATCCTCACCGCCACGACCGTGCCCTACGACTTCTGGCGCGCGCACAACTGGCTCCCCGGCTGGGTCTGAGAAGACCTCCCCGGCCCGACGCGTCAGACCGCGTCGGGCGGCGTGGCGGATGCCGCGGCGGCCGCAGCCCTGGGGAGCGCCGTGAGGATCTTCTCCAGCGCCTCGTCGTCGTGCGCGGCCGTGAGGAACCACGCCTCGAACACGCTCGGCGGGAGGGAGACCCCCGCCTCGAGCATCGCGTGGAAGAAGGCGCGGTAGCGCCACCCCTCCTGTGCCCTGGCATCGTCGTAATCCCGCACCGGCCGGTCGCGGAAGGCGATCGAGAACAGGCTCCCGGCGTGGGTGATGACGTGGGCGACACCCGCGGCGTCCAAGGCCTCCCCGGCGGCGCGGGAGACCACGCCGGCAGCCCGATCGACGTGGGCGTACACCGCGTCGTCGGCGAGCCGGAGGGTCGCCAGCCCCGCGGCCACCGCGAGCGGGTTCCCACTGAGCGTGCCTGCCTGGTAGACGGGCCCGAGGGGGGCGAGCAGTTCCATTAGGTCTCTGCGGCCACCGATCCCCGCCAGTGGCATCCCGCCGCCGATGACCTTGCCGAAGGTGACGAGGTCGGGGGTCCACGAGGCCCCGGCGCGGTGCTCGAGCCCCCACCAGCCGGCGGGGTCGACCCGGAAGCCGGTGAGCACTTCATCGGAGATCAGCAGCGCGCCGTGGGCGTGGGCGGTATCGGCGAGGAAAGCGTTGAAGCCGTCCTCGGGGAGCAGAATCCCGGCGTTGGCGCCGGCAGCCTCCGTGATGACAGCGGCGATGCGGTCGCCGTGGAGCGCGAACGCCTCCTCGATCGCCGCCCGATCGTTGTACGGCAGCACCAGGGTGAGCGCGGCGATGTCGGCCGGGACTCCCGCCGAACCGGGGAGGCCGAGGGTCGCCACCCCCGACCCCGACTCGGCGAGGAGGCCGTCGGAGTGACCGTGGTAGTGACCGGCGAACTTCACGATGAGGTCGCGCTGGGTGGCGCCGCGGGCGATGCGGATCGCGGTCATGGTCGCCTCGGTACCCGTGGACACCAGGCGCAGGCGCTCGATCTCGGACGCGCCCCCGACCCGAAGGCGGCCGATCACCGCCTCGGCCAGAAGGGTCTCGCCGGGGGTCGAGGCGCCGAAGGACAGCCCGCGGTCGGCCGCCTCCTGCACGGCGGCCACCACACCGGGATGAGCGTGCCCGAGGAGAGCAGGACCCCACGACGCGACGAGGTCGACGTACTCGCGTCCCGAGACGTCGCGGACGTACGCGCCGCGAGCGCCCACGATCGACAGCGGCGTGCCGCCCACGGAACCGAAGGCACGCACGGGGGAGTTCACACCGCCGGGAATGACCGCACGGGCCCGGGCGGCGGCCTCGACGTTGTCGGTCGGAATGAGGGTCGTGCTCATCGTGCCCACCTTTCTGCGGCCTCCACAGCCCAATACGTCAGCACCGCGTCGGCGCCCGCGCGGACGATGCTCTGCAGCGATTCGTCGATGGCGCGATCCCGGTCGATCCACCCGTGAGCGGCGGCGGCCTCGATCATCGCGTATTCGCCGCTGACCTGGTACGCCCAGACGGGAACCGGGGAGGATGCCGCGGCATCGGCCAGCACGTCGAGGTACGACATCGCGGGCTTGACCATCACGATGTCCGCGCCTTCGGCGACATCCATGGCCACCTCGAGGGCCCCCTCGCGCCGGTTGCCCGGGTCGAGCTGGTAGGTGCGCCGGTCGCCCTGGAGGGAGGACTGGACGGCCTCACGGAACGGCCCGTAGAACGCCGAGGCGTACTTCGCCGCGTAGGCCAGGAGCGCGACGTCTGCGTACCCCGCCTCGTCGAGAGCCGAACGGATGACCGCGACCTGGCCGTCCATCATCCCGGACAGACCGAGGAGCTCCGACCCCGCGGCAGCCTGGGCGAGGGCCATGTCGCGGTATCGCTCGAGGGTGGCGTCGTTGTCGACGCGGCCCTGCGCGTCGAGAACCCCGCAGTGACCGTGGTCGGTGAATTCGTCGAGGCACAGGTCGGTCTGCACGACGAGGTCGGAGCCGACCTCTTCAGCGGCGATGCGCGTCGCGACGTTGAGGATCCCGTCGGGATCGGTCGCGCCGGAACCCTCGGCGTCTTTGTGCTCGGGCACACCGAAGAGCATGACGCCGCCGATGCCCGCGGCCGCGGCGCGCTGCAGCTCCTCGCGGAACGAGTCGAGGGAGTGCTGCTGCACGCCCGGCATCGATCCGATCGGGAGAGGCGCGTCGGCGTTCTCGCGGACGAACATCGGCAGCACGAGCTGCGCGGGGTGCAGACGGGTCTCAGCGACCAGCCGTCGCCAGGCGGCGCTCTGCCGCAGCCGGCGGGGGCGGGTGGTCGGGAAGGGCGGAGGGGTGGGGGTCATGCGTGATCCTCTCGGGCCCCGGGGCCGACCGGCGCGAGGTCGGCGGCCCCCTGGGCCAGGAGCTCGTCGGCGACTCTGACGGCCAGCTCTGCGGCGACGTCGGGGTCGTCGGCGTCGGCGGCGTGGGCGCTGGTGAGCTGTGCCGTGCCGTCGGGGCGGTAGATCCGCGCGGTGAGGAACATCAGTCCGTCGTCGAAGAAGGCGTGGGCCCCGATCGGGGCGGCGCAGCCTGCTTCCAGACGAGCGAGCACGCCGCGTTCGGCGTCGACGGCCATCCGCGTCGGACGATGATCCAGCCGCGACACCCGGTTCTCCTCCCCCGCACGGGTCTCGACCGCAAGCGCTCCCTGGGCAGGAGCGGTGGGCCATCGTTCGAGCGGCAGGAACTCCGTCGCGGCATCGGATCGGTCGATCCGGCTGAGCCCCGCCGCGGCGAGGAGGATCGCGTCCAGACGCCGCTCCGGGTCATCCGCTCCCACGCGAGAGAGCCGGGTGTCGATGTTGCCGCGGATGTCGACCAGGTCGAGGTCGGGGCGCCGGGCGGCCAGTTGTGCGCGCCGACGGGGTGAGCCGGTGCCCACACGCGCGCCCTCGGGCAGAGTGTCGAGGGTGAGGCCGTCGCGCGCGCACAGCGCGTCGCGCGCGTCGGCCCGCGTCGGGACGGCGCCGATCGCGAGCCCCTCCTCCGGGGCGGTGGGGAGGTCTTTGTACGAGTGCACGACGACGTCGACCTCGCCCGCCCGCAGGGCCGCGCGCAGCGCGGTGGCGAACACCCCGGCACCGCCGAGCGACGCCAGCGGCGCGCTGGATCGGTCGCCATCGGAGACGATCGGCACGAGCTGCGCACCGAGGGCGGCGGCGACGGTGCCGGCCTGCGCCATCGCCAGCGCGCTGGCGCGGGTTCCCAGGCGCAGGGTCATCGCACCACGTCGGCGATCTCGGCGGGCTGGATCAGACGCCCGGTGAAGAACGGCACCTCTTCGCGCACGTGACGCCGTGCTTCGGTGGCGCGCAAGTAGCGCATGAGGTCGACCAGGTCGATGACGTCGTCGGCCTCGAGAGCCAGCAACCATTCGTAGTCGCCGAGGGCGAAGCTCGCGACGGTGTTGCTCTGCACCTGCGGATAGTCGCGGCCCATCCGGCCGTGCTCGCCGAGCATCGCCCCGCGCTCGGCGGCGGGGAGGAGGTACCACTCGTAGCTGCGCACGAACGGGTAGACCGTCAGCCACTGCTTGGGCGCGAGGCCCCGAGCGAAGGCGGGGCTGTGGTCGCGGCTGAACTCCGCATCGCGATGCACACCGAGGGCGTTCCAGGTCGGGGCGAGCGCCGCGAGCTCGCGCGTGCGCCGAAGGTCGCGCAGCACCGCCTGCAGGTGCTCGGCGGTGTGGCCGACGAGCCAGAGCAGGATGTCGGCGTCGGCCCGCAGCCCCGACACGTCGTAGACGCCGCGGAGAGCGTCACCGGCGGTGGCTGCCGCGTCGACGATGGAGGGCAGACCCTCCGGCACCGGCGTTCCGGGCTCGCGCCGCAGCACCGCCCAGAGGGCGTAGTGCCGGTCGTTCGGGGTCTCAGACGAAGCGGAGGGAGCGGTATCGGTCACCCCTCCATCCTCCCCCGTTCGCCGGACGGCTGGCCACTGGCCCTCTCGACGGTGAGAGATGTGGCCAGCGCCTCGGCGTGACGGACGACGGCGGCAAGCCCCGTGCCCGCCCTCTCCTCGCCGACGGCGAGGGCGGGGTCGCCCGTGCCCGCGCGGCCCCAGCGATCCCACGTGCGCACGGTGTGGTCGAGGAGCGTGTCGACGGGTGCCCCGAGCAGGGTCTGGGCGTCGCGGACGGCCGCGTCGACGGCATCCGAATCGGCGGAGCCGTCGTACGACAGCCGCACCGCCTCTCGCTCGCCGAGGGCCTGTCGGATCCACGGCCACTTCGCGGTGAGGTGGGTGAGGGCCCGCGCCCGCACGTTCTGCGCGGCGGGGCCCACGAGCACACCGGTCCCCCGCGGGGCGCCACGCCACGCGGGCGCTTCGACGACCAGGGTGACGACGGTGATCCGCCGAGTGGGGTCGGGTGCCCGCCGCGGCCGGGCGAGGACCGGGATGCCGCGGAGACGGCGTCCGCCGACCTCGATACCGTCGTCTGCGACGGCGGTCACCGGGGCGCCGGTGATGAGCTCGGCGCCGTGCGCGGCGGCATCGGCCACGAGGGCATCGACCAGGCGGAACACCCCTCCGCGCACCCCGGCGACCTGACTTCCGGCGGGCGAAGTGGACCGGATCGAGGCGATGGCCGCGGCGAGCGAACCGGTGCGGCGGAACTCCTCGCGCAGGCGCGGCGAGGCACTGTCGATGGGCAGGGCGTCGGGGGTGGTCGAATGGACACCCCGCACGACCGGGGCGACGAGGGCATCGACGACACGGTCTCCCATGCGGGTCCGCACGAGCGCACCGAGCGTCTCGGCTTTCGCTCCCTCATCGGGCGGGAGGGTCGCGTCCTGGCGGGCGCGGGCGAGGCCGTCCGCGCCGAGCGCCGGGAGCAGGGACTCGTCGAGGATCGTGGGGATCCCGAGGAGCCCGGCTGCCGGGAGCGGGAAGGCGCGGTCGCTCCGCTCCTGCACCCAGGCGGGTGCACCCGCGGCCGGCGCGACGATGTCGTCGGCGAACCCGAGTTCGGCCAGCAGCGCCAGGACGGTACCGGGCCCGTCACCGCCGCGGGTGGCGAACGATTCCGCCCCGGCGTCGAGGGCCACGCCCGCGACATCCTGCCTGGCCACCTGCCCGCCGAAGACGCTCTCTGCCTCGAAGAGCCGCACCCGGTGCCCGGCGAGCGCGGCCCGCCTTGCGAAGACCAGGCCCGCGACACCGCCGCCGGCGACGAGGAGGTCAGCGGTCATGGACGAAGGCGACGATGCGCGTAAGGGCGTCGGGGTCGGTCTCGGGAGGAACGCCGTGCCCGAGGTTCAGGATGTGGGCGGGCGCCGCCGAGCCCGCTTCGATGACCTCCTCGACATGGCGCTCGAGCAGTCGCCACGGGGCGTTCAGCAGCGCCGGGTCGATGTTCCCCTGCAGCGGCACGCGCCCGTCGAGACGGCGGTTGGCCTCATCCAGCGGGAGGCGCCAGTCGACCCCGACCACGTCGGCACCGATGCCCGGCAGCAGGTCGAGGACGTCTCCGAGGCCGAGACCGAAGTGGATGCGGGACACGTCGGTGCCCCGGAGCGCGTCGAACGCGCGACGCGAATGCGGCGCCACCCGCTTGTGATAGTCGGCGCGGGAGAGAGACCCCGCCCAGGAGTCGAACAGCTGCGCGACGCTTGCTCCCGACTCGACCTGGGCGCGCAGGAACGCGCCGGTGACGTCGGCGCACCAGTTCAGCAGAGCGGCCCACGCGTGGGGATCGGTGCGCATGAGGGCGCGGGTGCGCAGCTGCTCCTTGGAGGGGCCGCCCTCGACGAGGTAGCTGGCGAGTGTGTACGGCGCTCCCCCGAACCCCACGAGGGGGGTCGAGCCGAGCTCGGCCACGACGATCGCGACAGCCTCGCGGATCGGAGCGAGCGTCTCAGGATCGATCGGGCGCAGGCGCAGGATGTCGGCGGACGAGCGCACCGGCTGATCGATGACCGGACCGCGGCCGGGGACGATGGTCACGTCGATGCCGGCGAGCAGCACGGGAACGACGATGTCGCTGAAGAAGACCGCCGCGTCCACCCCGTGGCGCCGGACCGGCTGCAGGGTGATCTCGGCGGCCAAGTCGGGGGTGAGGCACGCGTCGAGCATCTCCGTGCCGGCGCGCGAGGCACGGTACTCCGGAAGAGACCTCCCCGCCTGCCGCATGAACCACACCGGGGGGCGCTCGGGGCGGTCCCCCCGGGCGGCGCGCACCAGCGGACTGTTCGTGGTCCGCCCGTCGACCAGCGGGTGAGCGGCGGGAAGGAGGGGCGTGGATTCGGGGGATGACACGCCCTCCAGGCTAGACGCGCGCGGCCCCGGGCTCGACGGTTGGGTAGACTTGTCCGGTGCTGTTCTGTGTGACGGCGAATCATCGCAATACGGATTTCGAGGTGCTGGGTCGCATCTCGGCCGTCGCCGAATCCACCGGACGAGCGCTCGTCTCCGAGCACGACTTCGTGCGCGGCGCGGTGGTGCTGTCCACCTGCAACCGCTTCGAGGCGTATCTCGAGGTGGACGAACCCCTCACCGGCGGCGCGGTCGTCGCCCGCGAAGCGGTGCTCGAGGCTCTCGGTGACGCCGCCGGCGACGATGCGCATGCGCTGCGCGAATCCGCGGTGTCGCTCTGCGGCGACGATGTCGTGCGTCACCTCTTCGCGGTCAGTTCGGGCCTGGAGTCCATGGTCGTCGGCGAGGAGGAGATCAGCGGCCAGGTGCAGCGGGCGCTGGTGCAGGCCCGCACCGACGGCACGACCAGCACGCAGCTCGAGCAGGTCTTCCAGCGCGCCACCCACGCCACCCGTGAGATGCGGGCCAAGGCCGATGTCGGCGCCGGGCGTCGCTCGCTCGCCCGTCTCGCCCTCGACCTCGTCGACACCCGCGTGACCGACTGGGGCACCGTCCCGGTCCTCCTCGTCGGCACGGGCAGCTACGCGGCGACCACCATCGCCGCCCTGCGCGCCCGCGGCGCGCGCGACATCGGCGTGTACTCCGCCACCGGCCGTGCCGCACGGTTCGCTGCCCGTTACGGCGTCCGCCCCGAGGCCGATCTGTCCCGCGCGATCGCGCACGCCGAGATCGTCATCACCTGCACCGCCCGCTACGTCGTCACCCCCGACGACATCCCCGACACCGCTCGGCGCATCGTCATCGACCTGGGTCTCCCGCGCAACGTCTCCCCCGAGGTGGGCGACCTTCCCGGCGTCGAGCTGCTCGACCTCGAGCTCCTCGGCCGTCACGCCGCGTTGCCCGAGCTCGGCCCCGGCGCCCACGAGCTGGTCGGCACGGCTGCGGCGACCTTCACGGCAGAGCGGGCCGCCGCCCCCGCGATCGTCGCGGTGCGTCGTCATATCCAAGACGCCCTCGACGACGAGCTGTCGCGACTGCCCGAAGACGCGGATCGGGCTCGCGCCGCCCTCCGCCATCTCGCCGGAGTCCTCTCCCACCGTCCGTCGGTGCGCGCCCGAGAGGCGGCGGCAGCCGGCGAGTTGGAGGAGTTCGAGCGCGCGCTGGATCTGGTCTTCGGGATCTCGGTCGACCACGGCGCGGCAGAAGCCGGCGGCGCGGCGTCACCGGCCGCCGGCTGACTGACGACGCTCCGGGGTCAGTCGACCTCGTCGATGCTGCCGCCCACGCGCCCCTCATCCGCGCGATCGAGTGCGTCGATCGCCGCCATCTGATCGGTGGTCAGCTCGAAGTCGAACAGGTCGAAGTTCTCCTCCAGGCGCGAGCGGCGCACCGACTTCGGGAAGACGATGAAGCCGTGCTGGATGTGCCAGCGCAGCACCGCCTGCGCGGGCGTCTTGCCGTGCGCTGCGGCGGCATCGGCGACGGCCGGCAGCTCGAACAGGTCGTACTTGCCCTGCCCCAGCGGTCCCCACGACTCGATGCGGACGTCGTGCTGGGCGGCCCACCCGGTGATGTCGCGACGCTGGTAGGCCGGATGCAGCTCGATCTGGTTGATCGCCGGGGTCACACCCGTCGCCTCGATGACTTCCTCGAGGTGGCTGACGTGGAAGTTCGACACACCGATCGAGCGGGCCTTGCCGGCGTCACGGATCGCGACCAGCTTCTCCCACGCGTTGACGTAGGTGCCGCGCTTGGGCGCCGGCCAGTGGATGAGATAGAGATCGACCTGCTCGAGACCGAGCTTCGACAGGCTCTCGTCGATCGCCGCGTGCGGCGCGTCGCCGCCCTGCCTGTCGTTCCAGAGCTTCGTGGTGATGAAGAGCTCGTCACGCGGGATGCCCGACTTCGCGATCGCGGCGCCGACACCCTCCTCGTTGCGGTAGATCGCGGCGGTGTCGATGTGGCGGTACCCGATCTCGAGGGCCTCGCTCACCGCCCGCTCGGTGTCCTCCGGCGGGACCAGGAAGACGCCGTAGCCGAGCTGGGGGATCTCGTGTCCATCGTTGAGCTTCAGAGTGGGGATGGTCATTCCCTCAGCCTAGGATCTCCACCCCGGCCGCGGTCGCGTGTTGCGCCATCCCGCGCCACCCGCTACCCGGTTGTCCCGCGGTCGTACGATGGGGGGCTATGCCCACGACGCTCCCGGTGATCGCCTACCCGCCCGAGCTGCCCGTCAGCGCGGCTCGGGACGAGATCGCCGCCGCCATCCGCGACCACCAGGTGGTGATCGTCGCCGGGGCGACCGGGTCGGGCAAGACCACGCAGCTGCCGAAGATCTGCCTCGAGCTCGGGCGGGAGCGCATCGCACACACCCAACCCCGCCGCATCGCGGCGCGCTCGATCGCCGAGCGCATCGCCGAGGAGCTCGAGGTGCCCCTCGGCGGGGCGGTCGGGTACAAGGTCCGCTTCACCGACCAGGTCTCCGACGACACCCGTGTCGCCCTCATGACCGACGGGATCCTCCTCAACGAGATCCACCGCGACCGGCTCCTGCGCCGCTACGACACGATCATCGTGGACGAGGCCCACGAGCGGTCGCTGAACGTCGACTTCCTGATCGGCTACCTCACCCGCATCCTCCCCCGGCGTCCCGACCTCAAGGTCATCATCACCTCGGCCACGATCGACCCGCAGAGCTTCGCCGCCCACTTCGCCGACCGGTCGGGCACCCCGGCCCCGATCATCGAGGTCTCGGGTCGCACGTATCCGGTGGAGATCCGCTACCGCCCGCAGACGGAGGCGGCCGACGACGACATCGATGGACTGCTCGCGGCGCTGCGCGAACTCGATCGCGAGCAGGCCGGCGACGTCCTCGTCTTCCTGCCCGGAGAGGCCGAGATCCGTGACGCGATGGATGCCGTTCGCGGCATGTACGCAAAGGACGCCGCGCCGACCGAGGTCCTCCCCCTCTACGGCCGGCTCACCTCGGCCGAGCAGCATCGGGTGTTCGAGCGGTCGACGACGGCAGGGCTCCGCCGCCGCGTCATCCTCGCGACCAACGTCGCCGAGACGAGTCTGACCGTTCCCGGCATCCGGTACGTGGTCGACACCGGCACGGCGCGCATCTCGCGGTACAGCAACCGCAGCAAGATCCAGCGCCTTCCCATCGAGCCGGTCTCGCAGGCGTCCGCGCAGCAGCGCGCCGGCCGTGCGGGCCGCACCGCGCCGGGTATCGCGATCCGCCTCTACGGCGAAGACGACTTCACCGCGCGCCCGGAGTTCACCGAGCCCGAGATCCTCCGCACGAGCCTTGCCTCCGTGCTCCTGCAGATGCTCAGCCTCGGCTTCGGCGACGTGGCATCCTTCCCCTTCCTCACCCGACCCGACTCACGTGGGGTGAAGGCGGCGCTCGACCTCCTCACCGAGCTCGGCGCGGTCGACGCCGGCGAGCGGGGTCCCCGCCTCACCGAGGTCGGACGGCGGATCGCGCGACTGCCCATCGACCCGCGCTTCGCGCGCATGCTGATCGAGGCCGAGCGCACGAAGGTCCTCGGGCCGGTGCTGGCGATCGTCGCCGGCCTCTCCATCCAGGACGTGCGCGAGCGGCCGGAGGAGCGTCGTGAGGAGGCCGACCGCCTGCATGCCCGGTTCACCGATCCGACCAGCGACTTCCTGACCCTCCTGAATCTGTGGAATCACCTCCGCGAGCAGCAGGCGGAGCTCGGCTCGAGCGCCTTCCGGCGCCTCTGCCGCAGCGAGCATCTGAACTACGTCCGCGTGCGGGAATGGTTCGACGTGCACCGGCAGCTGGGTGCGCTGCTGGGCGTGAAAAGAGCGGATGCCACGGCCACGGCCGACCCCGATGACATCCACCGCGCGATCCTCTCGGGCCTGCTCTCGCAGATCGGCGTGCTCGATGAGCGGACCGCGACTCGTACCGGTGACCGCAACCGCGATCGGAAACGCCCGGAGCAGGGGCGCGCGGAGTATCGCGGCGCGCGGGGCACGCGTTTCGCGATGTTCCCAGGCTCGGGGCTGCGCAAGCGGCGTCCTGCGGCCGTCATGGCCGCCGAACTCGTCGAGACCTCGCGCCTGTTCGCACGCACCGTGGCCGAGATCGACCCGGCGTGGGCGGAGGCCCTCGCCGGCGACCTCGCCCATCGCAGCGTCAGCGAGCCCCACTGGTCCAAGAGCGCCGGAGCCGCGTCGGCGTACGAGAAGATCACGCTGTTCGGGGTGGAGATCATCCCGCGGCGGCGGGTGCAGCTCGCCCGATTCGATCGGCCCCTCGCCCGCGAGCTTTTCCTCCGCCACGCGCTGGTGGAGGGCGATGTCGATCTGTCGCATCTCGACAAGAGGTTGAGTGCCTTCGAGCGCCGCAACGCCGACCTCCGGCGGCGCCTGGAGAAGCTCGAGGAGCGCGAGCGCCGCCGCGACATCCTCGCCGGCGACGAGGCCGTGTACGCCTTCTACGACGCGCGCCTTCCCGTCGACGTCTTCGACGTGCGCTCGTTCGAGCGCTGGTGGAAGGACACCTCGGCCCGCACACCGCGCCTTCTCGACATGACCGAGGCCGATCTCCTCGACGACGCGACACGCGCCGACGAGCGGGACTTCCCCACCCGGTGGCGGCAGGGCGACCAGGTGCTCTCCCTCGCCTACCGGTTCGAGCCCGGGGCTCCCGACGACGGCGTCACCGTCGTCATCCCGCTGCCGCTGCTGGCACAGCTGCGGCCCGACGGCTTCGACTGGCAGGTCCCGGGGCTTCGCCCCGAGCTCATCGCCGGGCTCATCCGCTCCCTCCCCAAGGCCATCCGCCGCCATGTCGTCCCCGCCGCCGACTGGGCGGCGCGCCTGGGTGACGAACTCGACGGCCAGGGCCCCGAGTCCTCCGACGGGCTGCCGGCGACCACACTCGTGGCCGGACTCGCGCGGCTGATCCAGCGCGCCGCGAGCCAGCCCGTCACGACCTCGGACTTCGACCTCGAGCGCATCCCGGGCCACCTCCGGATGTCGTTCCGCGCCGTCGACGACCGCGGGCGGGCGCTCGGCAGCGACCGCGACCTCGAAGCGCTCCAGGACCGCCTTCGCGGACGTGCCCGCTCCTCGGTCGCCCGCACCCTGGAGCGTCCGACCGATCGAGTGGCCGCGGCGACGGCGCCGGCCGGCGCCACGCCCGCTGAACGCACCGGCATCACCACGTGGGACGTCGGCGACCTCGCCGCAGTCGTCGACACCCGCGTCGCCGGCGGGGTGGTGCGCGGCTACCCTGCCCTGGTCGACGAGCGGGACAGCGTGGCACTGCGGATCGAGTCCACTCCGGATGCCGCCGCGACGGCCTTGCGCGCAGGCGTGCGTCGTCTGCTGCTCCTCGCAGTGCCCTCGCCCGCGGCGTACATCCTCGATCACCTCACCGCGGCCGAGAAGCTCGCGCTCGCCGCGAGCCCCTACCCGTCGGCCCGGGCACTCATCGAGGATGCGCGCTCCACCCTCGCCGATGCGGTTCTGGACCGCGTGGCCGGCGCGGAGCCGGTGCGGACGGCCGCGGTCTTCGGCCGTGCCCGCGAGGAGTTCTCCCGCGCGAACGTCGACGAGCTGTTCGCCCTGGTCTCGCTGGCCGCGAAGATCCTCACCGCGGCTCGCGACGTGGAGCGGGCGGTGCGCGGTGTGACGTCCATGGCCCTCCTCGGCGCGCTCGGTGACATCAAGGCGCAGCTCGCGGGCCTCATCTTCCCGGGGTTCCTCTCGCGCACCGGCGCAGCACGGCTGACGCACCTCCCCCGCTATCTCCGCGCCGCCGCCGAGCGGGCGCACACCCTCGTCGACAACCCCGGCCGCGACCGTCAGCGGATGACGGAGTTCGAACGGGCCGCCGCGATGTTCGCCGAGGCGGGCGGGATCATCCCTCTTCCGGCGGAAGCGCCGCCTGCCCTCGTGCGCGCACGGTGGCTGCTCGAGGAGTATCGCGTGAGTCTCTTCGCCCAGCCCCTCGGCACCGCCGAACCGGTCTCGCTGCAGCGGATCCAGAAGGCGCTGCGGGAATAGCATCCACGCCCCGGGGCGTTCGTCAATCCGATCGACCACAAGCTGCGCTCAGGCCTCCGACCCTCGGCGCCGATCGCCGAGCCCCGGCGCATCGGGACCGACGGCGCCGGAGTGATCACGGCCGTCGGCCCCGACGTGGACGGCTTCCGCGTGGGCGACCCTGTCGTCGTGTTCGGCGCGACGGGGGCCTATGCCACCGACATCGCCGTCCCCGTCCGGTCGGCGCAGCCCCGGCCGGCATCCGTGACGGCGGCCGAGGGTGCGGCCCTGGGCATCCCCGTGGCGACGGCGTATCAAGCGCTGCGCTCGCTCGGTGTCCGCGACGGTGACACCCTTCTCGTCCACGCGGGATCCGGCGCCGTCGGTCAAGCGGCCATTCAGCTCGCGACCCTGTGGGGCGCGCGGGTCATCGCCACACTCGTCCGGGGTCGCGATACCGCCGGCTACGGCATCCGGGCCTTCTCCGGCGGCGCGCCCACCCCGCTCACCCCGCAGCAGCGGGCATGGCGCGCCGAGGCGATACCGGTGGCGCTCGCGCTCCTGGCCGCCGAAGCCTTCTCCGTCGAGCTCGGACCCTCCTTCGCGCTCGGGGACGCCGCTGCCGCGCACCGCGCCGTCGAGCAGGGCGCCGCGGGCAAGGTCATCCTGCTTCCGTGACGCCACCGCCCACCCCGGTACGCTCGAACCCATGACTGGACTTCGCTGGGGGATCCTCGCCACGGGGGGCATCGCGCATGCCTTCGCCACCGATCTGCGCACCGCCGAGCGCGACATCGTCGCCGTCGGGTCGCGGCGTCAGGAGGCGTCGCGATCGTTCGCCGCCGAGTTCGGCATCCCGCACGCGCACGCCTCCTACGAAGCGCTCGTCGCCGACCCCGATGTCGACATCCTCTACATCGCCACCCCCCACCCCTTCCACGCCGAGAACGC
This sequence comes from Microbacterium sp. ABRD28, assembly GCF_003850245.1. NCBI lineage: Bacteria > Bacillati > Actinomycetota > Actinomycetes > Micrococcales > Microbacteriaceae > Microbacterium > Microbacterium sp. ABRD28. The sequence goes on from NZ_CP031015.1 coordinate 2,567,902, forward strand.
GATCCTCGCGCTCGAGCACGGCAAGCACGTCCTGGTCGAGAAGCCCTTCACCCTCAACGCCGCCGAGGCCGCATCGATCCGCGACGCGGCCCGAGCGCACGGGCTCCTGGCGATGGAAGCGATGTGGACGCGGTACCTCCCCCATATGATCCGCATCCGCGAGATCCTCGCCGCCGGCACGCTGGGCGAGATCCGCGCCGTCTTCGCCGACCACACCCAGAAGATCTCCGCCGACCCCTCGCACCGGCTGAACGCTCTCGACCTGGGTGGCGGCGCGCTGCTCGACCTCGGGATCTATCCCATCTCGTTCTTCTGGGACATCCTCGGCGCGCCGGCTTCGGTCACCGCACGGGCGCGACTGGCCGACACCGGCGCCGACGCCGACGTGTCGACGATCTTCACCCATGCCTCCGGCGCCATCTCGACGTCGATCACCTCGTCGCGTTCGGCCGGCCCCAACACCGCCCACATCATCGGGACCGAGGCTCGCATCGACATCGATCGCACCTGGTACACCCCCACGAGTTTCCGCGTCATCGGTCCCGACGGCACCGTGATCGAGGACTACGTCAGCGACATCGCCGGCCGCGGGATGCAGTTCCAGGCGCTGGCGGCTGAGGAGATCATCGCGCGCGGCGAGACCGACAGTCCCCTGCTCGGGATCGACGAGACCGTGGCGATCATGGGCACCCTCGACGACATCCGCACCCAGATCGGCGTGCGCTACCCCGGGGAGAAGTGATGGCCGATCAGAACGGCCGCGTCGCGGTCTATCTCGACTTCGACAACATCGTCATGTCCTGGTACGACCGGGTGCACGGGCGGAACTCCTACGCCCGTGACCGTCAGCGCATCGTCGCCGGCGACGGCGATGCCGAGATCACCGAGCGGCTGGCCGCGGCCATGATCGACGTCGGCGCGATCATCGACTACGCAGCGACCTTCGGCACCCTCGTCCTCACGCGCGCCTACGCCGACTGGTCGTCTCCGGTCAACGCGGTGTACCGTTCTCAGCTCGTCGCCCGCGCCGTCGACCTCGTTCAGCTCTTCCCGGCGGCGGCGTACGCCAAGAACGGCGCCGACATCCGTCTGGCGGTCGACGCGGTCGAGGACATGTTCCGCCTCGACGACCTCACTCACGTCGTCATCGTGGCGGGCGACTCCGACTACGTCCCGTTGGCTCAGCGATGCAAACGACTCGGACGCTTCGTCGTCGGCATCGGGGTGGCCGGGTCCACCGCCAAGTCCCTCGCCGCCGCGTGCGACCAATTCCATGCCTACGACGCCCTCCCGGGAATCCCCGCCCCGGCGGTGACCGAGAAGCCGGAAACCGCCCGCAGCCGGTCGCGGAAGAAGACCGTCGACCCCGGCGCCGAGCTCCTCCAGCGGGCGCTGCGGCTGGAGAGCGACCGCGAGGGCGAGGACTGGCAGCACGCGTCGGCGGTGAAGAGCCTCATCAAGCGTCTGGACCCGTCCTTCAGCGAGAAGGCCTACGGATTCCGCAGCTTCTCGGAGTTCGTCAAGGCCCACGCCGACGTCGCCGAGGTCGACGAGTCGGGCCACATCGTGCTCGTCCGCCTCGCGGGCGAGAAGACCTGACCCGCTACAGTGTGCATGTGATCCGCCGAGAGACGCCGCCGGGCTCGCAGTCGTCACTGCGTGAAGCCAACCGCGCGCGCCTGCTCGAGACGCTGAAGCGGCACGGGCGGATGACGCAGGTCGAGCTGGCCGGTATCACCGGGCTGTCCCCGGCGACGGTGTCGAACATCGTCAAGGAGCTCGTCGCGTCCGGGGTGCTGCACACCTCGATCACCTCGCGCAGCGGTCGCCGGGCGACCCTGGTCTCCCTCGCCCGCCAGTTGGGTCTGGTCGCCGGAGCGCACTTCAGCTCGCGTCAGCTGCACATCGCCATCTCGGATGTCACCCGCACCGTCGTGAGCCAGAGCTCGCTCCCCCTTCCCCTCGATCACCGGCACGATTCCGAGCTCGACCGTCTCGCGCTGCTCCTGGGCGACATGATGGATTCCCTCGGCGGTGCCGTCGACGATCTCCTCGCCGTGGGGCTCGCCCTTCCCGCCCCGATCGACCCGCGGACCGGCATGGTGAGCGCCGCCGGAATCCTCCGCGGCTGGGAGAACGTCGATATCGCGACATCCCTGACCGCCCGCATCCAGCGTCCGGTCCTCGTCGACAGCGAGGCCAATCTGGGGGCACTCGCCGAGGCCCGCGAAGGCGTGTCGAGGGACGTCGCGTCGTCGGTGTACCTCCGTGTGGGACACACGATCAGCGCGGGGATGGTCGTCGGCGGAGAGCTCTTCCGCGGTGTCAACGGCAAGGCCGGCCAGATCGGCCACGTCACGATCGACGAGAACGGGCCGATCTGCCGCTGCAGCAACCGCGGATGTCTCGAGACCTACGCCGGCGGGCCGGCCCTCCTCTCCCTCTTCCCGCCCGGGGAGGGGATGCGACGTCTCAGCGACCTCATCCAGGCCGCGGAGTCCGGCGACGGGAGCGCACGACGGGTGATCGCCGACGCCGGTCGGCACATCGGCATCGCTGCGGCGAGCCTGTGCAACCTCCTCGATCCCGGGCTGATCGTCGTCGGCGGCGAACTCGCCGAGGCCGGCGAGACCCTCATGGCACCGATGCGCCACTCGCTCGAGCGCACGGCGCTGGCCGCGGGCAACGGCCTGCCCGAGATCGTCGCGAGCTCGTTCGGAGAATGGACCGAGACCCGGGGAGCCATCGCGGCCGCGCTCGACGCCGTCGCCTTCGATCATGTGGCGGTCGACAGCGGAGTCGATCGCGCCACCGCGTGAGCGGCCGATGACCTCCGCTCTCCGCCGCGCCGCCGCGGCCCTCCTCGCGACGATGGTCGCGCTGGGATCAGCGGGCTGCGCGTCGCCGACGGAGGGCGAGGAGGGGACGATCGCGCTCCTGCTTCCCGACGCCAAGACCGCCCGATACGAGACCTTCGACCGCCCGTACTTCGAACAGCGTGTGGAAGAGCTCGGTGACTTCCGAGTGCTGTACTCCAATGCCGACCAGGATGCCGCCAAGCAGCAGCAGCAGGCGGAGGCCGCGCTCACCGGGGGCGCCGGGGTTCTGGTGCTCGACCCGGTCGACGCCAACGCCGCCGTCACGATCGTGCGGGAGGCCAATGCGCAGGGGGTTCCGGTGATCTCCTACGACCGACTCGTCGCGGGGGGCGATCTGGCTTACTATGTCTCGTTCGACAACGAGAAGGTGGGCCAGCTCCAGGCGGCCGCGCTCACCGAGGCCCTGGCCGGCGTTGAACCCGAGACGGAGCAGAGAGGCATCCTGATGGTGAACGGCTCGCCGACCGACAGCAATGCCGCGCTGTTCAAGTCCGGCGCCCTGGAGGTCATCGATGACGCCGGGCTGACCGTGCTGTCGTCCTTCGACACACCCGAATGGAGCCCCGACCTCGCGCAGGAGTGGGTCGCCGGGCAGCTCGCCCAGTTCGGTGATCGCATCGCCGCGGTCTATGCGGCCAACGACGCCACCGCCGGGGGCGCGGTGGCGGCGCTGCGCGCCGGCAACGTCACGCCGTTCCCGATCGTGACCGGCCAGGATGCCGAGCTGACCGCCATTCAGCGGATCCTCACCGGCGACCAGTACATGACGGTGTACAAGGCCATCCGCCCTCAGGCCGAGCGCGCCGCCGATGTAGCGGTCGCGCTGCTGCGCGGCGAGGAGGTCAGTGCACCTCTGGAGATCGAGGGGACGCCGACGACGCTCCTCGACCCGGTCGCGGTGACGGTCGACAACATCGCCGACACCGTGGTCGCCGACGGGTTCTGGACGATCGACGACATCTGCACCGCCGAGTACGCCGCAGCCTGCGAGCAGGCGGGACTGCGATGACCGGCGGCATGACGGCGCCCAAGCCCCGCCCCCGGGAGCGCGTGCTGACGATGCACGGCATCGGCAAGCGGTTCGGCGCCGTGCGCGCCCTCAGCGATGTGGACTTCTGGGTCGACGAGGGCGAGGTCGTCGCCCTCGTAGGCGACAACGGCGCCGGCAAGTCGACGCTGGTGAAGATCCTCGCCGGCGTGTACACCGCCGACGCCGGTGTGATCGAGTTCGACGGCGCACCCGTGCGCCTCAGCAGCCCCGCCGACGCGCAGGAGCTGGGAATCGCCACGATCTTCCAGGACCTCGCCCTGTGCGACAACCTCGATGTCGTCGCCAACCTGTGGCTCGGTCGAGAACTCGTCTCGGGACGACGCCTGAACGAGGTCGAGATGGAGCAGCGCACCTGGACGCTGCTGCGCGAGCTCGCCGCGAAGCTCCCCTCGGTGCGGGTGCCGGTCGCCTCGCTGTCGGGTGGTCAGCGCCAGACCGTCGCGATCGCCCGATCGCTGATCGGCGACCCGCGCGTGGTGATCCTCGACGAGCCGACGGCGGCACTCGGTGTGGCGCAGACCGCCGAAGTGCTGAACCTCATCGAGCGGTTGCGCGAACGCGGGCACGGCGTCATCCTGATCAGCCACAACATGGCCGACGTCATGGCCGTCGCCGACCGCGCGGTCGTCTTGCGCCTCGGCCGGAACAACGGCGAGTACGACGTCGCCGACATCACGACCGAGACCCTCATCGCCGCCATCACCGGGGCCACCGCCGACGCACCGGCGCGCCCCGCGCCGGCGCCCGAGCAGGCGACGCCCGGTCGCATCATCCCCCTGCCCACCGATCGCCCCCGCCGACGTCCGCGCACGCAGGACCTCGACGGATGACCGCCGCCGACACGTTCTCGCGCGTCGCCGCTCGCGTTCGGGAGGGCGACCTGGGTGCACTCCCCGTCATCGTCGGGGTGGTCGTCATCTGGTCGGTGTTCCAATCGCTGAATCCCTCGTTCCTCTCGAGCCAGAACCTCGTCAACCTCACGATGCAGTGCGCCGCCATCGGCACCATCGCGCTGGGAGTGGTGCTCGTCCTGCTCGTCGGTGAGATCGATCTCTCCGTCGGGTCGGTCTCCGGACTGGCCGCCGCGATCCTCGCCGTGACGTTCGTGCAGATGCAGTGGGATCTGATCCTCGCGATCGTCGCCGCCGTCGCTGCGGGGGCGGCGATCGGCGCCGGGTACGGACTGCTGCTGACCCGGTTCGCCCTGCCGAGCTTCGTCATCACCCTGGCGGGACTCCTGGGGTTCCTCGGCCTGCAGCTGTGGGTGCTCGGCGAGACCGGATCGATCAACCTGCCCTTCGACTCGTGGCTGGTGGTCTTCGCGCAGCAGCTGTTCCTTCCCGCCTGGCTCTCCTACGTGCTCGTCGGCCTCGCCGTCGCTGGCTACGCTCTCTCGCGCGTCCGCCGCGCCCAGCGGCGCGTGCAGGCGAACCTCGACAGCCAGAGCTACCGCGAGATCGCCGTGCGGACGATCATCCTCGGTGTCTTCCTCGCCGGTGCGACCTGGTACCTGAACCTCTCGCGCGGCGTCGGGGTGATGTTCCTGTTCTTCCTCGCCCTGGTCGTCGTCATCGACATCGTGCTGCAGCAGACGCGATGGGGCCGCGCGGTGTACGCCGTCGGCGGGTCGAAGGAGGCCGCGCGGCGCGCGGGGATCCGCGTCGGACGCATCTACGTCACGGTGTTCGCCCTGTGCTCCAGTCTCGCCGCCATCGGCGGCATCCTCGCTGCGGCCCGGCTCGCCGCGGTGAGCCAGAGTTCCGGCGGCGGGGACACGAACCTGAATGCGATCGCCGCCGCGGTCATCGGCGGGGCGAGCCTGTTCGGCGGACGCGGCACCGCGTATTCCGCACTCCTCGGCATCATCGTGATCCAGTCGATCTCCTCGGGCTTGACGCTGTTGACCCTGGACTCGTCGGTGCGCTACATGATCACCGGCCTCGTGCTCGTCATCGCCGTGATCATCGACTCCCTCTCACGACGGACCCGGGAGGCCACCGGGCGGTAGCTGCCTTCATGGACCGAACGCATGAGCGCCGTTGCGAAAGCGTTACGTTCACTACTTGACGCCAAGGGTGGCCACTCGGGATGATCAGTCTCGTGAGCGGCCCAATGGGGGCGTCGCGCTCACCATTCGACGATGAAAGGTGAACAATGAAGAAATCCTTCCTTTCGGCCGCGGCGGTGGCCGGCGCAGCCGTGATGCTGCTGGCGGGCTGTTCCAGCTCGACCGGCGGCGACAGCGGCGGTGGCGGTGGCGAGACCGGCGGCGGTGACGCCGCGGGCCGGGCCTGCGTCATCCTCCCCGACGCGGCATCCTCGCCCCGCTGGGAGAACTTCGACCGCAAGTACCTGCAGGAGGGCCTGGAGGCGGCCGGCTTCGAGGTCGACATCCAGAACGCGCAGGGCAACACCAACACCTACTCGACGATCGCCGACCAGCAGCTCACCCAGGGCTGCGGTGTCATGCTGCTCGTGGACTACCAGGGTGCGGCTGAGGCCGTCGCTGCGAACGCCACGGCTGAAGGCATCCCGGTGATCGCCTACGACCGTCCCTTCGAGGGCGCCGACTACTACGTCTCGTTCGACAACATGGAGGTCGGGCGTCTGCAGGGCCAGACGGTGCTCGACGGCCTCGAAGCCGCCGGCAAGGACCCCGCCACCGCGACCGTCGTCTACATGGGCGGAGACCCCACCGACGGCAATGCCGCGATGTTCAAGTCCGGCGCCGTGGAGGTCATGGAGGCCGCCGGCATCACCCCGGCTGCCGAGCCCCCGGGGGTCTGGGACCAGGCTGAGTCGCAGACCAACTTCGAGCAGGCCCTCACCTCGCTCGGCGGTCAGGTCGACGGCGTCTGGGCGGCCAACGACACCAACGCCGCCGGCGTCATCAAGGTGCTGCAGGACAACAACCTCGAAGGTGTCGCCGTCTCCGGTCAGGACGCCAACGTCGCGGGCCTGCAGAACATCCTCCTCGGCTGGCAGACCGCCACGGTCTACAAGCCGGTGAAGGATGAGGCCGACGCGGCCGTCGAGCTCGCCGTGGCGCTGCTCAACGGCGAAGAGGTCACCGCCGAGGCCGAGCTCGAAGACGGCACGCCCTACATCCAGGTCACGCCGGTCCTCGTCGGTCCGAACGAAGTCAAGGACGTCATCGCCGCCGGCGACGCCTCCTACGACGACGTCTGCACCCCCGACGTGATGGCCGCGTGCGAGGAGTTCGGCGTCACCGAGTGATGCCCCGCGCGTGACAGCGCGCCGAACCGGGGGCGCCACGGCACCGCGCCGTGGCGCCCCCGCCGCGCCCCTCCACCCGGTCGCAAGGAAGCGAGCATGACAGACACCATCCACACCCCCACCGCCCTGGAACCCATCATCGAACTCGTCGGGGTCAAGAAGTCCTTCGGCCCCGTCAGCGTCCTCAAGGGCGTGAATCTCAAGGTCTACCCCGGCAAGGTGACCGCTCTGGTCGGCGACAACGGCGCCGGCAAGTCCACCCTCATCAAGGGGCTCGCCGGTGTGCAGCCCTATGACGAGGGCGAGGTCCTCATCGACGGCCAGCATCGCGATCTCGTCGCCCCGCGGGACGCTTCGGGCCTCGGCATCGAAGTCGTCTACCAAGACCTCGCGCTGTGCGACAACCTCGACATCGTCCAGAACATGTTCCTCGGGCGCGAGGAGCTCACCTTCGGCATGTTCGACGAGGGGCGGATGGAGAAGGACGCCTCCGACACCCTGCGCTCCCTGTCGGTGCGCACCGTCAAATCCGTGCGCCAGAAGGTCTCCTCCCTGTCCGGTGGGCAGCGGCAGACCGTGGCCATCGCTCGTGCGGTCCTGAAGAAGGCCCGCGTGGTCATCCTCGACGAGCCGACGGCAGCGCTCGGGGTCGCCCAGACCGAACAGGTGCTGAACCTCGTTCAGCGCCTCGCGCAGCAGGGTGTCGCCGTCATCCTCATCAGCCACAACCTGGCCGATGTGTTCGCGGTGGCCGACGACATCGCCGTGCTCTACCTCGGTCAGATGGTGGCGCAGATCCCCACCGGTGAGACCACGCGTGACGACGTGGTCGGCTACATCACCGGTACCAAGACCAACGGGGTCGAGATCATCGACACCACCACCCTCAGCACGGGAGGAGCCGAATGAGCAGCAACGCGACCCGAACCGAGGCTGCACCCGACCCGGTGACCAGCGATCTCATCGGCAGCGGCGTCGAGGGCGGCCTGATGGACCAGGTGAGAGCCTGGCTCCAGCGCGTCCGCGGCGGCGACATGGGCGCGCTTCCCGCGATCGGCGGCCTCGTCGTCCTCGGCATCCTCTTCAGCGCACTCAGCCCCTTCTTCCTCACCGAGCGCAACTTCGCCAATCTCCTCAACCAGGCCGCAACCCTGGTGGTCCTCGGCATGGCGCTCGTCTTCGTGCTGCTGCTCGGCGAGATCGACCTGTCGGCCGGTGTGACCGGCGGCGTCGGCATGGCGCTGTTCGTCGTGCTCACGGCCCAGTTCGGCATTCCCTGGCCGCTGGCGCTCCTCATCGGATTCGCCTTCGGCTTCCTCACGGGCGCGTTCATCGGATTCTTCGTCGCGAGGGTGGGTATACCCTCGTTCGTGGTGACGCTGGGTCTGTTCCTGGGATTCCAGGGTCTCGCCCTGACGGTCATCGGACCCGGCGGCCTCTACCGCGTGGAAGTCCCCGAGCTCCTCGCCCTGCAGAACGGCAACCTGCCGGTGTGGGGAGGCTGGGTGATGCTGCTGGTCATGCTCCTCATCTCCGCCGCGACGAGCTTCTGGGACCGCAATCGGCGCACCCGGGCCGGCGTGCCCAACCGGGCGCTGTCGCTGGTGTGGATCAAGCTCGCCGCCATCGCCGTCATCGGCGGGGTCGTGGTGTACGTCCTCAACCAGAACCGCGGCCAGTCGGTCGTGGCGGTCGAGGGCGTGCCGATCATCGTCCCCGTCGTGCTGACGATCCTGTGGATCGGGACGCTGGTGCTCGACCGCACGAAGTTCGGCCGCTACATCTACGCCATCGGCGGCAACGCCGAGGCGGCACGTCGCTCGGGCGTGAAGGTGCGCTGGGTCAAGTGGTGGGCCTTCGTCATCTGCTCGAGTCTCGCCGTGGCCTCGGCCCTTCTCGCGGTGACCCGTGTCGGCTCGGTGGACGCCACGGTCGGTCGAGACATCGTGCTGAGCGGCGTCGCGGCGGCGGTCGTGGGTGGCGTCAGCCTCTTCGGCGGACGCGGGCGCCTGGTCCACGCGGCCATCGGTGCGCTCGTCATCGCCGTCATCACGAACGGCCTGGGGCTGCTGAACCTGCCCGCCGGCGTCAACCTGCTCGTCACCGGCGGTGTGCTGATCCTCGCCGCCACGGTCGATGCGCTCTCGCGCCTCCGGTCGGGAGGCATACGGATCTGACTGCGGGGTGAGTGCGCCCCGGCACGCGTCCGGGCGCACTCACCCCTTCGTCAGCACCTCCGACACCCACGCGGGCACCACCTGCGACGCGGGCCCGGCGCGGACCTCGTCGAAGGGAACAGCCGCGTCGCTCGGCACGAGGTTGAGCTCCACGGTGCGGGCACCCAGCGCCGAGGCGAAGGCCACGTATCCCGCGGCCGGGTAGACACTCCCCGAGGTCCCGATCGACACGAACACGTCCGCGGTGACGAGCGCCCGCTCGATCCGGTCGAGCTCGTAGGGCATCTCGCCGAACCACACGACGTCGGGGCGAAGCGCAGACGCTCCGCACCCCGGACACGCCGGTCGGCCCTCGAGGTCGTCGACGATGACCGACACCTCCCCGCACGCGGTGCACAACGCGTTCGCGAAGGTGCCGTGCATGTGCACCAGCCGCCTCGTGCCGGCGCGCTCGTGCAGGTCGTCGACGTTCTGCGTGACGACGAGCAGGTCATCGCCGATCGCCGCCTCCAGCTCGGTCAGGGCGCGATGGCCCGCATGAGGCAGAGCGGATGCCACGGCCCGCCGACGCGCGTCATAGAAGCGCAGCACGGTGTCGGGATCGCGCTCGAACGCCTCCGGCGTCGCGACGTCCTCCACCCGGTGCCCCTCCCACAGTCCGTCGGCATCGCGGAAGGTCGGCACACCGCTCTCGGCGGAGATCCCCGCACCGGTGAGGACGACGACGCGCACGGTCAGCCCCGCAGAAGCGCGCGCAGCGCGTCGATGGTGTCGGCCTCCGCCGCGGACTTGTCGGGTCGATACCCCTTGACCCGTGCGAAGCGGAGCGCGACGCCGCCGGGATAGCGCGTCGAACGCTGCACACCGTCGATGGCGATCTCGACGACCGTTTCGGGTCGGACGTGGACGGCGTGCGGGCTCCGGGAGGTCGCGATCGTCGGGAAGTGGGCGGTCTGCCAGGCCAGGAGCCTGTCGGTCAGGCCCTTGAAGGTCTTCCCGACCATCACGAACCCGCCGGGCGGCCCGAACGCACCGTCGGGGTCGCGAGCACCCAGGTGCAGGTTCGAGAGCAACCCGGTCCGTCTCCCCGATCCCTCCTCCACGGCGAGGACGACCAGGTCGAAGGTGAGCACGGGCTTGACCTTCAGCCAGCTCTTCCCTCGACGGCCCGCCTGGTAGGCGGAGTCGATGGCTTTGACCATCACGCCCTCGTGCCCGGCGGCGAGGGCGGCGCGGGCGGTCTCCTCCGCGACTTCGGGATCAGCCGTGCGCACCGCGGGAATGCGCCACTCCCCTGCCACGCGATCGAGTTCTTCCTGTCGCACGTGCAAGGGCTGATCGATCAGGTCGCGGCCGTCGAGGTGCAGCAGGTCGAAGAACCACGGGCGCAGCGCCACCGCGGTGGCAGCCTCGGATCCGAACCGCGACATCGTCTCCTGGAAGGCCCGGGGGGCGCCGTCCTCATCGAGGGCGAGGGTCTCCCCGTCGAAGATCGCCGCGCTCACCGGCAGTGCCCGGACGGCCTCGACGATCTCGGGGAGGCGATGGGTCACATCGGCCAGGGTGCGGGTGAAGACGCGAATGTCGTCGCCGTGACGATGCACCTGGATGCGGGCGCCGTCCAGCTTGTACTCCACCGATGAGTCCCCGGTCGCCGACACCGCCTCGCCCGCGCTGGCCGCCGTCGCCGCGAGCATCGGCAGGACGGCGCGGCCGACGATGAGCCCGACCTCGTCGAGCGCGTCGGCGCCGCCGAAGAGGGCCGCCGACGCCGCCTCACCGAGGTCTCCCGACAACATGGCCGCACGACGCACGGATGCGAGCGGACGATCGGCTGCGAGGGCGACCGCGTCGAGGAGCACGCCCTCGAGGGCCCCCGTGCGGAGCTCGCCGAGGATGACGCGGGTCAGGAAGTCCCACTCCCTCGCCGTCGCAGCCTGCGCGAGGGCATCGAGCTCTGCCTGCCGCCGTGCCGCAGAGCCTGTTCCGGCGGCGACGGCCAGGCGCTCGAAGGCCGCGTCGACGTCGAGGACGGACAGCGTGGCGTGGGGCGCGTGCTCACGCTCGGCGGAGAGCGTGCGCCACCCGACACCCAGCCGACCCTGTCGAGGCTTCGCCAACAGCAGCCCCACGGTGATCGAGATCTCTTGCGGCTCGAGGCCGCGAAGCGTCTCGGCGAGCACCACCACCTTCGCCTTCCGCGACGCCGTCTGCGAGACGACCTCGGTGGCCTCGACCACCTCTCTCAGGAGCATGGGCGCGATTCTGCCACGGGGGTGCGACACCGGTCAGCTGGCAAGGATCTCCGCCGCCCGTTCGATGAACCGCGCAGCCGCGACGCTGTCGCCCGGATCTGTCAGCATCATCCGCAGCACCACCTCGTCGACGGCGTCGAGGTAGCCCGGCAGCCGCAGCGCGGCGGTGTCGGGAGTGAGGACGGTGTCGGAGGGCGCCAGACCCAGTCGCGCGAAGTTCGCCGCGTAGGCGGGATACCCGGCGTAGGCGTCGCGCTCCGCCTCCAGCCGCGGCAGCGCGTCGACGTCGAGGGCGGCGCGGACATACAGCGCCGCGTGCGCGCCGTCCTGGGCGCGGTGCGCCTCGGCCGCCTGTGCGGCCGCGAGTGCGGGACTCAGCCAGCTGAGGAGCACGCCGTCCCCCGTCGTCGCGCCCAGGTGGCGCATCCGCGGTCCGAGGGCGCCGACGACGATGCGCGCGCCGGTCCCGTCCCGCAGCCGGATGATCGCGGTGCGGACCGCATCGAGGGCGCCGCGTCGGAGGCCCCCGGACCCGATTCCCAGGGTGAGACGCGCGACGGGGAGTTCGAGCGCCCTCACCTGCCCGGCGATCTCCTCTCCCGGACGCCGGTCCACCGGGATGACGCCGGTGGCGAGCCCCAGGGTGTCGGTGACCTCGGCGACGGCGGCGAGCACCTCGAGTGCGTCGTGACCCGGGGTGTCATTCACCCACAGGGTGGTGAACCCGGCTCGTTCGACGACCGGGGCGATCGTGCGAGCAAACGCGGGCCCGACGGCAGCGGCGATTCCGATGGAGCATGCCATGTCCTCAGCATGCCCCATCGGAACCAGCGTCAGGCTCGAGCGGCGACCGTCGCTCCGGCGGCGACCCGCAGCATCCCGTCAGCGGCGTCGAGCCTCACCGCTCCGCGGTCGCTGAGCGCTCCCGACACGAACAGGTCGGCGATGCGGTCGTCGACCTCGCGCTGGACGAGCCGGCGCAGGGGACGCGCCCCGTACTCGGGCTCGTAGCCGTTCTCGGCGAGCCATGCGATCGCCGAGTCATCGATCTCGAGCGACACCTCGCGGGCGCTCAGCCGTGCACGGGTCGCCCCGAGCATGAGTCCGACGATCTGCTCCAGCTGCTCCTTCTCGAGCTTGCGGAAGAGCACGATCTCGTCGATGCGGTTGAGGAACTCCGGTCGCATGGCGTCGCGCAGACGCCCCATCACACGGTCGCGGAGATCCTTGTCCGAGCCGAAACCGGTGGCTCCGCCGCCGTCGGCGATGAAGCCGATGGCACCCGAGCGCGAGGCGAGGAATTCGCTCCCGATGTTCGAGGTCATCACGACCACGGTGTTGCAGAAGTCGACCGTTCGTCCCTGACCGTCGGTGAGGCGGCCATCGTCGAGCACCTGCAGCAGCAGGTTGAACACGTCGGGGTGGGCCTTCTCGATCTCGTCGAAGAGCACGATCGAGTACGGGTTGCGCCGCACGCGCTCGGTGAGCTGCCCCGCCTCGTCGTATCCGACGTATCCGGGAGGGGCACCGACCAGGCGCGACACCGTGTGCCGCTCGCCGAATTCGCTCATGTCGAAGCGGATGACGGCGCCGTCGTCATCGAACAGGGAGGCCGCCAGGGCCTTCGCCAGCTCGGTCTTGCCCACCCCTGTCGGGCCGAGGAAGAGGAATGAACCGACGGGACGGCGGCTGTCCCCCATTCCGGTGCGGCTCCGCCGCACCGCCTTGGCGACGGCGGTCACCGCGTCATCCTGTCCGATCACCCGCGCGTGCAGCTCGCTCTCCAGCGCCGCCAGGCGCTCACGCTCGGTCTCGGTCAGACGCTGAGCGGGGATGCCCGTGGCGCGGCTGATCACCGCGGCGATCTCGGGTTCGTCGACCACCGCCGCACCCGCCTTCGCGCCGGCCTCGGTCGCCACACGCAGGCGCTCCTGCACCGCGGTGATCTCGTCGCGGATCTGAGACGCCTCCTCGTAGCGCTCCGCGGTGACCGCGGCATTCTTGTCGGCCTCGAGCGTGGCGAGACGCTCCAGGAGCTCCCGGGTGTCGACCTTCGACCCCAGGCGCAGCCGGAGCCGTGCCCCTGCCTGGTCGATGAGATCGATCGCCTTGTCGGGAAGAACCCGGTCGGTGAGATACCGGTCGCTGAGTTCGACGGCGGCACGCAGTGCGTCGTCGGTGTAGGTGACCCCGTGGTGCTCCTCATAGGCGCCGCGCAGGCCCCGGAGGATCTCGACGGCATCGATGAGCGACGGCTCGCCCACCCTCACCGGCTGGAAACGGCGCTCCAGGGCGGGGTCCTTCTCGATCGTGCGGTACTCCTTCAGCGTCGTCGCACCCACGAGGTGAAGCTCGCCGCGCGCGAGCCGGGGCTTCAGGATGTTGCCGGCGTCCATCGCACCCTCGCCGCCGCCCCCGGCGCCGACGACGGTGTGCACCTCGTCGATGAAGACGATGAGCTGGTTCGAGCGCGCGGCGATCTCGTCCATCGTGTGGGTGAGGCGCTCCTCGAAGTCGCCCCGGTAGCGCGTGCCGGCGAGCATCGCGGGCAGGTCGAGGGCGATCACGCGCTTGTCGCGCAGCTGCTCGGGAACGTCGCCCGCCACGATCGCCTGGGCCAGGCCCTCGACGATCGCGGTCTTGCCGACGCCGGCCTCGCCGACGAGCACGGGGTTGTTCTTCGTGCGGCGGCTGAGGATCTCGATCGTCTGCTCGATCTCGTCTTCGCGCCCGATCACCGGGTCGAGCAGTCCGTCGCGGGCACGGGCCGTGAGGTCGGTGCCGAAACGGTCGAGCATGGGGGAATCGGATGCCGCGGCATCCGCTCTCTCTTCGGCGCTCGTTCCGCCGGGGGTGACCGTCTCGCGCACGCTCTGGGTGAGCGCCTCGGCGGTGACGCCTGCCTGGGCGAGGATCTGCCCGGCCGGTGTGTCCTGCGCGAGGACGAGGGCGAAGAACAGGTGCTCGGGGTCGACGTAGGTCGAGCCGGAGGAGCGTGCGACCTGGAAGGCGTGGAAGAGGGCGCGCTGCACCGACGGAGTGATCACGGCGCCGTCGACGTCGGCAGCCGTCGACGCGGCGGGGAGCCGCTGTTCGGCCGCGCGGGCGATCGCGTCGGGATCGGAGCCGATCCGCGCCACCGCATCGCGCGCCGGGGCGTGCTGGACCAGCACGCGGAGCACGTGCAGGGCGTCGAGTTCGCGCTGGCCGCGCTCGAGGGCGTAGCGGCCGGCAAGCTGCAGCATCTCCTGGGTTCGGGCGCTCAGGAAGCGGCTGAGGTCGATCGAACGCTCCGCGCGAGCCCGCTCGCCCGCGAGGTAGCGAGCGAGGAACTCGTCGAACGCGCTCTGACCGTCACCGGTCTGGGGGAAGTCTTCGGGCATGTCAGTCTCCGTGAAGGGTGATGCGAAGCCTGCTCGGAGATCCCGGTACGGGAACTTGAGCAGACACGTATCAACTTCAACGCGACGTGATGGCGACTATTCCCACCGCCGTCACCGAAAAGTCGGATCCGGATCGTTCCACGTCTGAGCCGTTTCGACGATCCAGAACGCCGAGAACAGCAGGAGGAGCACGACCTCGCCGATGAGGACGAGCGGGATGCCGGTGGCCGCCCCTCGCGGATCGGCGACGCTCAGGAGGAAGACGACGAAGAGGAAGCCGATCGCGGCGAGGATTCCCACGGCGATCGTTCCGTAGATCGCGCGGGCGGCCGGCCGGGAGGAGGTCGGCGCCCAGGCGGTCCACCCGGCGACAGCGGCGATGAGGGCGAAGAAGGCCAGGGTCGCCGCCAGATGACCGAAACGGAGCAGACTCTCCTGATCCACGGCCGCCCACAGGGGGAACCCGACGATGAGCCCGCCCGCCGCGCCGGCCGTGGTCAGCACGCCACGGGTGAGGGTCCGCTGGGCGCGGGCGACGAAGAGCGTGGCGACGAGCGCGACCACCCCCACGATCGCGAACGTGATGAGACCGTTGACGACGTCGGCGTGCACGGCGGCGGGCACGACGCCACCCACAGGGGTCGGGATGATGGCGATGAGGGGGGCCAGGACCGCGGCGACATCGAGCAGAGCCTGGGGCACGCTCCGCCCCGACAGGGCGAGGAGGGCGAGCGACACGGCGAAGAGCGACCCGGTGAAGACCGTCCGAGCAGGGGTGTAGAAGCCGGCGCTCAACGACTCCGGTGCGGTCCCGACGTCGATCGCGACCGCGGCGACGGAGACGAGGAGGGCGAGCACAGCCCCGAGGATCGCCAGCCGGACGTACCGGTAGGTGCGGGCGAGGGATGTCGCGGCCGCGACCTGGGTCACCGGAACCGCCGTCCTGCCGACCACACGGACTCGACCTCGAGCGCGGGGCCGAGGAGGACGACGTCGGCGGCGAATCCGGGGTCGAGACGCCCCAAGCGGTCCTGCCGCCCGACGACCCTCGCGGGGGTCTCGGTCAGGGCGGCGACGGCTGTGGGGAGGTCGAGTCCCACCTGTTCGACGGCTCGGCGCAGAGCGGCGTCCTGAGTGAGGGTGGAGCCGGCGATCGTCTCCGTGCCCGCCAACCGCGCGATGCCCTCCGACACGGTGACCTCCAGGTCGCCGAGGATGTAGTCGCCGTCTGCCGCGCCCGCGGCGGCCATGGCGTCGGTCACGAGCGCGATGCGCCCCGGGGCGAGATCGAACAGCATCCGCACGACCAGGGGGTCGACGTGGCTGCCGTCGAGGATGACCTCCAGAACGATTCCCGACGCGTTCACCGCGGCGAGCACCGGGCCCGGTGCCCGGTGATGGATGCCGCGCATCGCGTTGAAGGCATGGGTGAGCAGCCTCGCGCCACGAGCGAACGCCGCCTCGGCCAGGGCACGATCGGCGCCGGTGTGGCCCACCGCCACGACGACGCCCGCGTCGGCGAACGTCTCGATCGCCTCGAGCGCGTGAGGTCGGTCGGGGGCGACGGTGATCTGGACGAGTGCATTCCCCGCGGCATCCCGCAGGCGACGCACCGTCTCGGGATCGGGATCACGCAGCACGTCGGGATCGTGGGCCCCCCGGAAGTCGGGGTGGAGGAAAGGTCCTTCCAGGTGCGCGCCGAGGACGCGCGGATCGCGGGCTTTCGCCTCCGCGATCGCGGCGAGGCGCGACGCGAGCGTATCGATGCGGGCGCTCACCAGGGAGAGCACGGAGCGTGTCGTGCCGTGGGCGGTGTGGGTGTCCAACACCCGTGCGATCGCGGCGGCGCCGTCATCGACGGCCGCTCCGCCTCCGCCGTGACAGTGCAGGTCGATGAATCCGGGGGTGAGGACGCGGCCCGAGGCATCGATGACCTCCGCAGGCGCGTGGCGCTGCCAGTCGGCGCCGGTACCGCGCACCGAGACGACGTCGCCGTCGAGCAGCAGCCACGCGTCCTCGGTGATCTCACCGCCTGAAACCAGTCGAGCCGAATGCAGGACTGTGGTGCCGGTCGCGTTCACTCCGCCACGATATCCGTCCGAGCCTCGCTATCCTTCACAGGGCCGGAAGGAGCGGGATGTCGGAACTGTGGCGCGGGGTGGGGCTCCTCCTCCGCGGGTTCGGGTGGTGGGCTCGTCGTCCCGCGGCGATGGCGCTCGGACTCATCCCCGCCGTCGTCGTCGCGGTGGTGTTCATCACCGCGCTGGTCGTCCTGGGCGCCTGGGTTCCCGAAGTCGCCGAATGGCTGACGCCGTTCGCGGCGGGATGGCCGGAGTTCTGGACCGGCGTCCTTCGCATCGCCGTGAGCGCCGCGCTTCTCGGCGGTGCGGGCATCATCGCGATCGTCACCTTCACCGCCGTGACCCTCATCGTCGGAGAGCCGTTCTACGACCGCATCTGGCGTTCGGTGGAGAAGAGCGCGGCAGGAGATATCCCCGGCGCGGACTACGGCTTCTGGCGATCCACAGGAGACGCGCTCTCACTTCTCGGCCGCGGCATCCTCATCGCGATCTGCGCGGCCCTCGTCGGCTTCATCCCCGTCGTCGGCACGGTCCTGGGAGCGGTCATCGGTACGGTGCTCACCGGTTGGATCCTCGCCGACGAACTCACCTCGCGTGCGTTGACGGCACGCGGCATCTCGCGCAGGGAGCGGCGCGCTCTGCTCCGCCGCGCCCGGCCCCGGGTGTGGGGCTTCGGGATCGCGACCCAGCTGTGCTTCCTCGTGCCTCTGGGCGCCGTGGCGGTCATGCCGGCCGCGACCGCAGGCGCGACGATGCTCGCGCGGACGCTCGTCGGAGAGGACGCGAGCGGTTAGCGCCGGCCGTCCCGCGTGGACCACATGGCCCAGGCGACGAGAACGGGCTGGAAGAACAGACGGAACAGGCGCTTGCGGTCGCTGTCCAGACCGAAGCCGTCGCGCTTCTTCAGGTACTGCTCGAGGTTGCCGGGGAAGATCGCCACGAAGAACGCCGCCAGGTAGTTCCCGAGCGTGCGACGTGATTTCGGAAGCAGCACGAGCGACGCCCCGAGCATGACCTCCAGCACTCCCGAGACGATGACGACGTCATCCTTGTCGAACCCGGTGCCCCGCGTGGTCCAGTCGGGAACCTGCGCCTGGAACTCCTTGCGTCCCCAGAACAGGTGGGTGACGCCGGCGAACACCATCGCGCCGGCCAGCGACCAGCGGGCGAGGGTGCGCAGGGGGCTCGAGCTGTCCGACATCCCGTCAGCCTAACCGCGCGAGGATCATTCCCGACCTCCGGGCGGGCCGACGACGAGAAGCACGACGAACAGCAGCACGACCGCGGTCGCGATGAGCAGGGCGAGCACCCACGGGCGCCGAAGGAAGAAGCGCAGCATCCGGTCGAGGATCCGGCGGTCGCGGGGATCGGCCGTCTCCTCGGTCCGCCACGATCCGCGCAGGCGGCCGGAGCGCTGCAGCCAGATCTCGGTGGGGATGGTGGCGTACGGGATCACGGCGCTCCCGACGGCGACGATCGCCGGCCCCGGCGACCAGCGCTGGTTGAGGGCGACGAGTACCGCCGTCGCTCCGTAAGCCAGGAAGACGAAGCCGTGGATGCCGCCGCCGATCGTCACCGCGATGTCGAGACCGGCGGTCGCACGGAGGATCAATCCGGTGATCAACAGGGTCCACGACACCGCCTCGGCGATGGCGAGGGTGCGGAAGAGGGTCAGGGGCGTGCGGAACACGGGTTCTCCTCGGCGAGGGACGGGGTTTCCAGCCTAGAGAAGCCCACAGAACGCGCCGCCCCGGTCGTGTCGGTGTCAAGAGATCGCGACGGCGCCTAGCGTGGAGGTGTGGAGTTCCCCTTCGACGCGCTGCGGCGGTGGCCTGACGTCGAGGCTCCGGACCTCGTGGCCGTCGACGCGGCCGATCGACTGCTCCTGGACCTGTCCCAGGAGGCGCGCCGTGATGCGGCGCCGGACGAGATGGTCGTGATCGGCGATGCCTACGGGGCGCTCACCCTCGCCTCAGCGCAGCCGGGGTGGTTCCTGAGGGTGCATCAGGATTCTCTCCTCGGCGAACGCGCTCTCGCTGCGAACGCCGAGGCGCTGGAGATGTCGGGAGTCTTTCGCTCCCTGCCGCTGTCCGCTGAACTCGTGCGAGACGCGAGGGTCGTCCTTCTACGCCTCCCCCGTTCCCTGGATGCGCTGGATGACATCGCCGGTCTCATCGCGAGGCACGCTCACCCCGACGTGCGGGTCTTCGCCGGCGGCCGCATCAAACACATGACCCTGGCCATGAACGACGTCCTGCGGCGGTGCTTCGGGCGTGTGGACGTCAGCCCGGCGCGGCAGAAGTCCCGTGTCCTCATCGCCGCCGAGCCCCACGACGGACGCGACCCCGAGCCGAAGCGTGCGAGGGTCGGCGACCTCGAGGTCTGTGCCTTCGGCGGCGTCTTCGCCGGCGCTTCCCTCGACATCGGCACCCGGCTCCTCCTGGAGAATCTTCCGAACGGGATTTCGGATGACGCGCTCGTCGTCGACCTGGCCTGCGGAAACGGTATCGTCGGCGCGACGCTCGCTCGGCGTCATCCCCGTCTCCGGGTTCACGCGTCGGATGTCTCGGCGGCCGCCGTCGCCTCAGCGCGCGCCACCGCCGCCGCGAACGGGGTCGCCGATCGGGTAGAGGTCATTCAGGATGCCGGCCTGTCGACCCTCCCCGATCGGGCGGCCGACCTGATCGCGTTGAATCCTCCGTTCCACACCGGAGCGGCCGTGCATGAGCGGCTCGCCCACGGGCTGTTCGCTGACGCCGCTCGGGTGCTCGCCCCGGAGGGCGAGCTCTGGACCGTCTGGAACTCGCACCTCCGCCACCGATCGACACTCGAGCGCCTCGTCGGCCCCACCCGTCAGGTCGCCCGCAACGCCAAGTTCACCGTCACCGTGTCCAGGAGCGGCTGAGATGCACAACATCGCCCGGTGGGCGGTCGCCCTGTCGACGCTGATCGGGCTCGGACTGGCGCTCGGCCTGAACCCCGCCCTGTACGGGGCGACGGCCGACATGCTGGCCCGCAACACCCAGGTGGCGGCGCGGATGGGGTGGATGGTGGGTGGCCTCGCGACGGGCGCCACGATCCTCTTCGTGGCGCTGCAGAGCTTCAATCCGGCGAATCTCGTCACCGCCGCGGAGCGCGATGCCGACGCCCTCGCGCTGAGCCGCACGGTCGACCTCATCGCCGGGGCCGTCTTCCTGGCCGCGGCGATCGGGGTCGCGGTCTGGCGTCTCCGTGTCCCCCGGCGAGCAGCGGTCGCGCGCGCCACGCAAAGCCGTGCACATTCGGGGAGCTACTTCTGGCTCGGCCTCAGCTGCTCGATCGTCGGATTCACGACCCTCCCGATCATGTACACCACGGGCCGCGTGACCGCGGGCATCAGTGACGAGCTCGTTCCCCGGATCCTGGCGTACGCCGTCTTCCTGCTGGCGCTCATCGCCCCGTTCGTCCTGCTCGCCGGAGTGTGGTCGCGGCTGCCGGGCGCGGCCGCCTTCGTGTCACGCACCTACGACAGACTCATCCATCTGGATTACCGATGGACCTATGCGGTCGTCCTGGCCGCCGCGGGCGTCGTGTGTCTGGGCTTCGGTCTCATCGCGGGGCGGTGAGACGGCGCGAGTCCGACTGCCGGCCCGGCCGACTGGACGTCAGAACGGCGCCGGTTCTCGGGGGTCGTCGGCGGGTTCGTCGGTGATCCGGAACTCTCCGGTGAACGTGGTCCATTTCACCCACAGGTCGTCGGGGACGTCCTCCTCCGGTGAGAAGTGCACCCCATGACCCGGTGGATTGTCGACGTAGATCCTTCCGGTGGGGGAGGTCCACTCGATGACCCCACCGTCGAGTTGCTTCACCTTCCAGGCGGTGAACTGTTTCATGCTGTGATGCCGTTGGCACAGGCAGGACAGGTTGCAGATCTCGGTTCTCCCGCCCAGGGCGGCGTCGTGGTTGTGGTCGATCTCGCAGGTTCGGGCGGGCATCCGGCATCCTGGCCACCGGCAGTGCTTGTCCCGGCCCTTCAGGAACCGGACCATCGCCCCGGTCGGCCGGTACTGGTCCACTGCCATCGTCAACCCGGTGACCGGATGGGTGAGGAGTCGCTCCCACATCCCGTCACTGTTCCCCGCAAGCAACCGCGCCGTCTCGGCATCGATCGGCCCGACCCCGGCAAGATCGCACGGGACGTCGCTTTGCCCCATGAGGGCCATGATGGGGATGACGACCTGCACCTTCGCGGTGATCGCGCCCAACCCTCCCGGCAGGTCACCAGAGCCGGTCGGGTTGAGGCTCGGTACGGCGGTGAGGAGCATGTCGGCGAACACGTCCGCGCGGACCTCATCGATCGTCCGGGTGTCCGGCGCCACATCATCGCCCGGCTGCGGTTCTCGAGCGGTGATGACCGCGGTGGCTTCGTCGGTGATGCGTTGGAAGATCCCCTCGATCAGCACCGTGGACTGCACCGCCCGCAGCTCCGACATCCCGTCACCGATCGCGTACCGGACGATCTTCCGCTCCCGGGACGCCCCCGCATGCCGCTCGGTCAGTGTCCGCGGGTGCATCCGCTCGGCGATGATCTCCAAATCCGCACGCGCACGACCCGGGGTCTCGTCCAGACAGATCTCCGCGGCCAGCTGATCGAACTCCCCCTTCACCTCCGGCGGCAACCGCCGCCCGACATCCTCCACCACCGCCACATGCGCCCGCGTGATCAGCCCCTTCTCCAGGCAGTGCACCGTCGCGGGATAGTCGTTCACCACCGCGTACGCGGTGTCGATCTGCCGCTGCACCGACCGGTCCGACAGCCGCACCGCGGCCGCGATCTCGGCCGCCACACCCCGCAGCGCCATATCCCGGTCCCGCACCACCGCGGATGACCCCTCCGTCAGCCGCGCCGCGAACGCCCCAGCCTCGGCCAATGCACGCGTCTGCTCCGCCTCCGCGGCAGCCAGCGCTACCTGCGCGGCCTCCACCCGCGTCAGCACACCCGTCAGCTCAGACCGATCCTCCTCGCTGAGAAGGGTGAGCCGCGGGTTCGAACGCATGTACGAAGCATGGCACCACCCTCCGACATCGAGACCCGAAACCCTCAACCCCAGGTTGAACCGATCTCGACCTGATGAGGCACCCGGGCTCCAATCGAGCGAAGCCCCCGACGAGGCTCTCGAGAAGCGCACGCTCGTCGAAGGCTGGACAGCTCAGATGGAAGGACCCTGGCCATCGCGCACCTCGAAGAGGAGCTGCGTCTCGGTCGCCCGCACAACGGGGTGCACGGTGATGTGCTCGAGCACCACGTCCCGCAGCGCTTCGGGATCGCGCACGGCTACATGGACGAGGAAGTCGTCCACTCCGGCGACGTGGAAGACACGCAGCGCAGACGGGATCTCACACAGCGCGTCGAACAGTTCGCGAACACGAGAAGCCGTGTGACTCCCCAGTCGCACGCGGATGAGAGCCTGGATGGGATAGCCCAGCGCCGTCTCGCTCAAGCGCACCTGCGATCCGCGGATCACCCCCCGCGCGCGCAGCATGCGCACCCGATGGGCACACGTCGACTCGGCCAGGCCGAGCCGTTCGGCAAGGGCGCGGTTGGTGAGATCACCGTCGCGCTGGAGCAGCCGCAGGATGCGGATGTCGTTGTCATCCAGCGGGTCACCGCCTTGGGATTTCATCGAGAAACCTTCCCCCGAGCAGACGAATTCTGCAGAGAGTTCGGATCAAACACGCTTTTTCCGCCCTTTCAGCCTGATCACGGGCTTCTTCTTGCGATTCCCCCCACACTAACGGTATGGAATCTGCACACCGCCACCGCGACACGGTCGCCGTGCACGCCGGACGGAACGACCTCGAGGGTCTCGGCGTTCATGCGCTCCCGATCGACCTGTCGACCACGAACCCCCTCCCCGATCTGGAAGCCGGTGGGCTGTCGTACGAATCCATGGCGAGCGGGGGTCACCCGCTCGCCGACGGCGGTCTCGTCTATGCGCGGTTGTGGAATCCCACCGTCGCCCGCTTCGAGTGCGCGCTGGCCGAGCTCGAGGGCGCCGAGGAGGCTGTCGCCTTCGCCTCGGGCATGGCGGCGATGACCGCCGCGATCATCGCACACAGTGCAGCGTCCGGGAGGTCGCATGTCATCGCGGTGCGCCCGCTCTACGGCGGGACCGATCACCTGCTCTCGTCGGGACTGCTCGGTATCGATGTCACGTACTGCGACGAGGACGAGATCGCCGCCGCGATCCGACCCGAAACCGGGCTGATCGTCGTCGAGACGCCCGCCAACCCCACGCTCGAGCTCGTCGACATCGCGGGCGCGGTGGCGTCGGCCGGAAGCATCCCTGTCCTCGTCGACAACACGTTCGCAACGCCACTGCTGCAGAATCCGGTCGCGCTCGGAGCGGCGATGTCGCTGCACAGCGCGACGAAGTACCTCGGCGGCCACGGCGACGTCATCGCCGGTGTCATCGCGTGCGGTGCTGAGACCGCCGCCGCGCTGCGTCGTGTGCGCGCGGTGACCGGTGGACTTCTGCACCCGCTCGGCGCATATCTGCTGCACCGAGGACTGCCGACTCTGCCGGTGCGCCTGGAACGGCAGCAGGGGTCGGCGCGCCGGCTCGTGGAATGGCTGCAGGAGCAGCCAGAGATCGCCGAGGTGCACTACCCCGGCCTCGACGGAGATCCGCGTGGTCTGCTGCGACGTCAGATGCGAGGAACCGGCGCGATGATCGCGGTGAGACTTCGCGGAGGGTTCGAGGCTGCGGCGGCCGCCACCTCGGCCGTCACGGTCTTCACACACGCTGTGTCGCTGGGAGGGGTCGACTCCCTGATCCAGCACCCTGCCGCCCTGACGCATCGTCCCGTGCCCCCGCACGCGCGCCCGCACGCGGGGCTCGTGCGACTGTCGATCGGACTCGAACACGTCGACGATCTCCGCGACGACCTCGCGCGCGCGCTCCGCGCGATTCCCGCCGAGCTGATCAGCGCGTAATCCACACCAGGGCAGCCGCAGGACTGTTCCGTCGAAGACGGGGAGGCGAAGCAGCACGCTCCTGAGCGGCTGGAACCACGAAAGGCCCCCGGTCCGTCACCCGCGAAGGTGCCTGGCCAGGGGCCTTGTCGTCATGCGCCGACTGGTGGAACGGGGCGTTCACCAGGGGTCATCAGAAGTCCCAGTCGTCATCCTCGGTCGCGACGGCCTTGCCGATGACGTACGACGAGCCCGACCCGCTGAAGAAGTCGTGGTTCTCGTCGGCGTTCGGCGAGAGCGCCGACAGGATCGCCGGGTTCACGTCGGTGACGGTCGCCGGGAACATCGCCTCGTAGCCGAGGTTCATCAGCGCCTTGTTGGCGTTGTAGTGAAGGAACTTCTTCACGTCCTCGGTGAGACCGACCTCGTCGTACAGATCCTGGGTGTACTGGATCTCGTTGTCGTACAGCTCGTACAGGAGCGAGAACGCGTAGTCCTTGATGTCCTGGCGCGCCGCCTCATCCAGCAGCTCCAGACCGCGCTGGAATTTGTAGCCGATGTAGTAGCCGTGCACGGCCTCGTCGCGGATGATGAGGCGGATGATGTCGGCCGTGTTCGTCAGCTTCGCCTTCGACGACCAGTACAGCGGCAGGTAGAAGCCCGAGTAGAACAGGAACGACTCGAGCAGGGTCGATGCCACCTTGCGCTTGAGGGGCTCGTCGCCGCGGTAGTAGTCCATGACGATCCGCGCCTTCTTCTGAAGGTTCTCGTTCTCCGTCGACCAGCGGAAGGCGTCATCGATCTCGGGCGTCGAGCACAGCGTCGAGAAGATCGACGAGTAGCTCTTGGCGTGCACCGACTCCATGAAGGCGATGTTGGTGTACACCGCCTCCTCGTGCGGGGTGATCGCATCGGGGATCAGCGAGACCGCCCCCACGGTGCCCTGGATGGTGTCCAGGAGCGTCAGACCGGTGAAGACCCGCATCGTCAGCGTCTGCTCCTGCGGGGTCAGCGTGTTCCACGACTGGATGTCGTTGGACAGCGGCACCTTCTCGGGCAGCCAGAAGTTGTTCACCAGACGGTTCCAGACCTCGAGGTCCTTGTCGTCCTGGATGCGGTTCCAGTTGATCGCCTGGACCCGGTTGAGCAGTTGCAGCTTCTCAGCCATCGTGTCTCCTAAAAAGTCCTGGTCAGAGGGTCACAGCATGCAGCTGACGCACTCGGACATGTCGGTTCCCTCGAGCGCCATCTGCCGCAGGCGGATGTAGTAGATGGTCTTGATGCCCTTCTTCCAGGCGTAGATCTGCGCCCGGTTGATGTCGCGCGTGGTCGCGGTGTCCTTGAAGAACAGCGTGAGCGACAGCCCCTGGTCCACGTGCTGCGTTGCGGCGGCGTACGTGTCGATGACCTTCTCGTAGCCGATCTCGTAGGCGTCTTCGTAGTACTCCAGGTTCTCGTTCGTCATGAACGGAGCCGGGTAGTAGACGCGGCCGAGCTTGCCTTCCTTGCGGATCTCGATCTTCGACGCGATCGGGTGGATCGACGAGGTCGAGTTGTTGATGTACGAGATCGACCCCGTCGGCGGAACCGCCTGCAGGTTCTGGTTGTAGATGCCGTGCTGCTGGATGCTCGCCTTCAGCTCGCGCCAGTCGTCCTGGGTGGGGACGGGGATCTGGGCGAACAGCTCCTTGACCCGCTCCGTGGCGGGCACCCACGCCTGATCGGTGTACTTGTCGAAGAACTCCCCCGACGCGTAGGTGGAGTCCCAGAACCCGTCGAAGACGGTGCCGCGCTCGATGGCGAGGCGGTTCGACGCGCGCAGAGCGTGGAAGAGCACCGTGTAGAAGTAGATGTTCGTGAAGTCCAGGCCCTCTTCCGAGCCGTAGTGGATGTGCTCACGGGCGAGGAAGCCGTGCAGGTTCATCTGTCCGAGTCCGATCGCGTGGGAGCGGTCGTTGCCGTCCTCGATCGAGCGCACGGAGCGGATGTGGCTCTGGTCGCTCACCGCGGTCAGGGCGCGGATGGCGGTCTCGACCGTCTGGCCGAGGTCGCCGCCGTCCATCGCCAGCGCGATGTTCATCGAGCCCAGGTTGCAGGAGATGTCCTTGCCGATCTGGGCGTACGAGAGGTCCTCGTTGTAGGTGGTCGGGGTGTTGACCTGCAGGATCTCCGAGCACAGGTTGGACATGTTGATCCGACCCTTGATCGGGTTGGCCTTGTTCACCGTGTCCTCGAACATGATGTACGGGTAACCCGACTCGAACTGGATCTCGGCGAGGGTCTGGAAGAACTCGCGCGCGTTGATCTTCGTCTTCTTGATGCGGGCGTCGTCGACCATCTCGCGGTACTTCTCGGTGACCGAGATGTCACCGAAGGGCACCCCGTAGACGCGCTCGACGTCGTACGGCGAGAAGAGGTACATGTCCTCGTCGTTCTTCGCCAGCTCGAACGTGATGTCGGGGATGACCACACCCAGCGACAGGGTCTTGATGCGGATCTTCTCGTCGGCGTTCTCGCGCTTGGTGTCGAGGAACCGCAGGATGTCGGGGTGGTGAGCCGACAGGTAGACCGCACCCGCGCCCTGACGGGCGCCCAGCTGGTTGGCGTAGCTGAAGCTGTCTTCGAGGAGCTTCATCACCGGGATGATGCCCGAGGACTGGTTCTCGATCTGCTTGATCGGAGCGCCCGCCTCGCGGATGTTCGACAGCAGCAGCGCCACCCCGCCACCGCGCTTGGACAGCTGCAGGGCGGAGTTGATGCCGCGGGCGATCGACTCCATGTTGTCCTCGATCCGCAGGAGGAAGCACGACACCAGTTCGCCGCGCTGCGCCTTCCCGGTGTTGAGGAACGTCGGCGTGGCCGGCTGGAAGCGCCCGGAGATGATCTCCTCGACCAGCTGGACGGCGAGCGCCTGGTCGCCGTCGGCGAGCCCGAGGGCGGTCATGACGACACGGTCCTCGAAGCGCTCGAGGTACCGCTTGCCGTCGAAGGTCTTCAGCGTGTAGCTGGTGTAGTACTTGAAAGCGCCGAGGAAGGTCTCGAAGCGGAACTTCTTGCCGTAGGCGAGGTCATTGAGCTGCTGGATGAACTCGAAGGGGTACTTCTCGAGCACCGCCGGCTCGTAGTACTCCTTCTCCACGAGGTAGTCCAGCCGCTCCTTGAGCGAGTGGAAGAACACCGTGTTCTGGTTCACGTGCTGGAGGAAGTACTCCCGCGCAGCGCGCTTGTCGGCGTCGAACTGGATCTTCCCATCAGGTCCGTACAGGTTCAGCATCGCGTTCAGGGCGTGATAGTCCAGACCCTCGAATCGCGCCTCGGTCTTGAAGTCCTTCTCGGTCAGTGCAGCTTCCACCATCGTTCCAATCCATCGCTGACGCGTGTCACGTCTTCAGGCGTGCCGAATACTTCGAGCCGGTACAAGTGCGGCACCCGGCACTTGCGGCTGATGATCTCGCCGGCGAGGCAGAACGACTCGCCGAAATTGCTGTTGCCTGCGGAGATCACTCCGCGCAGAAGTCGTCTGTTCCGCTCGTCGTTGAGGAAACGGATGACCTGCTTGGGGACGGCACCCTTCTCTTCACCGCGTCCCTGGCCTCCCCCATAGGTGGGGGTCACGAGAACGAAGGGCTCGTCCACGACCGGGGTCGGTTCGGAGGCGGTGATCGGGATGCGGACGGCGGGGAGGTCGAGCTTCTCGATGAAGCGTGCGGTGTTGCCCGACACGCTGGAGAAATAGACCAGGAGCGGGGCGGATGTCGCCAGTGCGCTCATGGTTCCCTCCTGGGCTCGATCCTCGCGGGGTCCCCGACGCGGCGCCGGGTTCAGGCCAGGCGCGACGCCAGTTCGTCGATCTTGTCGGGACGGAAGCCCGACCAGTGGTCCTCGTCGGTGATGACGACGGGTGCCTGCAGGTAGCCGAGGGCCTTGACCTGCTCGAGCGCTGCCGGGTCTTCGGAGAGGTCGTGGACCTCGTATTCGATGCCCTTCGAGTCCAGCGCACGGTAGGTCGCGGTGCACTGCACGCAAGACGGCTTGGTGTAAACGGTGATCGCCATGTCGATCCGTTCTCCCCTCGATTTCGAGTGTTTGCTCCGGTGACCCCCACCGGGAGACCAATACTACATATGGGTGCCGACATCGGATAGCACCACTAGGGATAGTAGTTACATCCGTGTAGTTTTCTCACCGTCATCCCCATGTACAACACAGGTTGTCCACCGTTTCATCCACAGGCGGCGCTCCGATTCCGCGACCGGAAAGCCCGGATTCGCGCGGCTTTCCGAACCGGAACGAGAACTCCTCCACAGGGGGGACGGTATTCGGGGGTTCCGACATCCGATTTCCTGTGGACAGTGGACGACGGCGTGTCGCGGCGTGTCGCACTAGCGTGGTGGCGTGGCGGGATATCGAGACCTTCTGCGCACCCCCGGAGTGGCGCGCATCATCGCCGCACAGCTGACCGCCCGCTTCCCCAACGGCATGACGAGCCTGGCCGTCCTGCTGCACATCGAGCAGGTGACCGGCTCCTACGGCGCGGCGGGACTTGTCCTGGCCGCCACCTCCGTCGGACAGGCGGTCGCCGGCCCGGTCACCAGCCGGTGGATGGGCCTGTGGGGCATGCGACGGGTGCTCTCCATCACCCTTGCGATCTGCGCGGTGGCGATCGCAACGCTGGCCCTGGTGGAGATGCCGCTCCCCGCCTACATGGTGCTGGGCCTGGTCGCCGGGCTGTCGACGCCCCCGGTCCAGTCGGCCGTGCGCACGATCTACCCCAAGATGGTCAACTCCCGTCAGCTGACTCCCCTGTTCTCGCTCGACGCCTCGCTGCAGGAGATCATCTGGATCATCGCCCCGGTTCTGGTGACGTTCGTGGCGACCCAGATCGGCACCGTCGAGGCCCTGGTCCTCATCGTGGTGATCCTCGTCGGCGGCGGGCTGTGGTTCATCCTGTCGCCCGAGGTCGGGCGCGTGCGCATCCCTCGGAGCCGCCGACGCCTCGGACGCGTGCTCGCCAAGCCGCCCGTGCTTCTGGCCACCGTCATCGGCTTCCTCCTCATCGGTGGCTGCGCCGCGGTCGAGGCCGGAGTCGTGGCGACCTTCGGCCACAGCGGATTGGAGGCCGGGCTCGTCCTGGCGGTCTTCTCCATCGGGAGCCTCGCCGGCGGCCTCGGCTTCGGCCACATCCCCATCGGTCCGTGGGCGATGGCGCGACGCATGGGCATCTTCACCCTGGGACTCCTCCTCGCCCTGATCTCGCTGGATGTGTGGTGGCTGGGCGGCACCCTCTTCCTCGCCGGGATCGGGATCGCCCCGGCCCTGGCGGTGCTCTTCGCGATGACCTCGGCGAGCGTGAAGTTCAGCGAGACCGCCGAGGCCTACGGATGGATCGGCACCGGGCAGCTCATCGGCGCCGCTGCGGGGTCGGCCGTCGCCGGTTTCCTCATCGACGGCGTGGGTCCGCAGGGCGCCTACATGGCGGCGGCGGCCTTCGCGGGCGTCGGCTTCCTCGTCGCGGTGGTCTTCGTCCGGGGCTTCCCCGATCTCCGCGGGCGCGACGCGAGCCCCATTCCCGACACCGAGCCGGTCTCGACGATCACCTGAGCGGATGCCGCGGGCGGCCCCCCTACTGGATGCGGCGCAGCAGCTCCAGGACCGCCAGTGCATAGGCGTCGGCGGGCTCGGGGTGCTCGAAGACGATGACATCGCCGCCCAGCTCGATCTCCACCTGATGCGTGTCGACGAGCCGGCGCAGCGACCGGAACGCCCCGCGCAGCAGTTCGCGCAGCTGACTCTCATGCGGCAGCCACAGGGCGTCTTCGAGCGCGACGGAGTCGAGCGCCCACTCGGTCGTGCCGTTGAAGGCCAGAATCCGACCGGTCGGGTAATCACGCGGTTCGATGGTCATCTCGCTGACGGTGAAGACGTCGGCGTCGAACTCGGGCTCGTCGAGTTGGAAGCGATCACCCGATGTCGGATGCCACACGAGACCCGCCGCGCGCAGCTCGAGGGCCAGGTCGGTCGAGATCATGCCCTCCATCTTCCGCCACCCCGGGGCGGCGGGGCCCGCTTACGCTGAAGGGCGTGATGTTTCCGGTGACCCTCCCCCGCATCTCCTGGGGCGATCCGCGCGCGGGGCGGCGCGCGCTCCTCGTCCACGGCCTCGGTTCGAGCGCGGCGCTGATGTGGCGCTTCGGCGTGGCCCTGGCCGAGGACGGCTGGCGTGCCGACGCCGTCGACCTGCGCGGGCACGGCGTCGCCCCGCGCGTGCTCGACTACACGATCCCCGCCTACGCCGCCGACCTCGCCCACGCCCGCCCCCAGGCGGGCGATGAGACGTGGGATCTCGTCATCGGCCACTCCCTCGGCGGCGCGGCGACCACGCTGGCCGCCGCCGACACTCCCGGATGGGCGCGCCGCGTCATCCTGATCGATCCCGCCATCCACCTCTCCGACCACGACCGCGAGGTCGTGCGACGCAGTCAGGAAGAGGCCTTCGCCGACCCGACGGAGGTCGCTGTGCGCGCGGCGCACCCGCAGTGGCATCCCCATGACATCGAGCTGAAAGCCCTCGCGGCCCGGCAGGCCAGCCGGTGGGCGGTGGAGCAGACGAGCCTGCAGAACCCCACGTGGGACGTGCGTGAAGCCCTGTCGCGCCTCGATGTCGACGTGGACATCCTGGCCGCCGATCCGGCGGTGTACAGCATCTTCGACGGCCCGCTCGCCACCGAGGTGCTCGCAGCCAACACCCGGGTGCGGATGACGGTCGTCGCCGGTGCAGGACACTCGCCGCATCGCGACAAGCCCGAGGAGACCGTCGCTGAGCTGCGCCGGGTGATGCAGGGAAGACGGACAATGGGATCGTGACCGAACCGGAGACGATCCTCCCGCCGGATCTGCTCGAGCGTATCCGTGAGCGCGCGAGCGCGCACGATCGCGAGAACACCTTCCCCGCAGCCGACCTCGACGAGCTCCGGGGCATCGGGTACCTCGCCCTCCTCGTACCGGAGGCCCTCGGGGGGCGAGGACTCTCCCTCGCCGAGGTCGCGCTGCTGCAGCAGCGTCTCGCCACCGCCGCCCCGGCGACGGCGCTCGCGATCAACATGCACCTGGTCTGGACGGGCGTCGCACGCCAGCTGTCCGACCGCGGCATCGACGATCTGCGGTTCGTGCTGGAGGGCGCGGCGGCCGGAGAGGTGTTCGCCTTCGGCATCAGTGAAGCCGGCAACGACCTCGTGCTCTTCGGCAGCGACACCGCCGCCGAGCCCCGGCCCGACGGCGCCTACGCCTTCACCGGCACGAAGATCTTCACCACCCTGTCCCCCGTCTGGACGCAGCTGGGGCTCCACGGCCTCGACACCCGCTCAGCCGACGGCCCGCGGATCGTCTACGCCTTCGTGCCACGAGACGAAGAGGCTGCGGGGCGGGTGCGCATCCGCGACGACTGGGACACCCTCGGCATGCGCGCCACCCAGTCCCGCACGACGGAGCTCCACGGCGCCGTCGCGCCGCCCGAGCGCGTGGTCAGGCGCGTTGCGCCCGGGCCTCAGCCCGACCCGCTCGTGTTCGGCATCTTCAGCGTGTTCGAACTGCTCATCGCCTCGGTGTACACCGGCATCGCGCGGCGGGCTCTCGATCTCGCCGTCCTCGCCGCCGCGCGGAAGGACAGCCAAAACCCGCGGCTGCGCTGGCAGGTGGCCGATATGGCCATCGCCTACGACGCGATGCCGCCGCAGATCGACGCGCTGTGCCGCGATCTCGCACACGAGGTGGACCACGGCGGACGCTGGTTCTCGCTGCTCTCGGGCGTCAAGCACCGGGCCGTCACCACGGCCAAAGCCGTCGTCGACGAGGCACTGGTCGTCGCGGGAGGGTCATCCTTCTTCGCACGATCGGAACTCTCCCGGCTCTACCGCGACGTCGCCGCCGGGGTGTTCCATCCCTCCGACCCGGAATCGGCCCACTCCGCCGCCGCGACGGCGTGGCTCGGGCCGCTGGAGACGCCCTCCTGAGCGTCGCAATTCGCCAAGGTGCGCGTGCGAGGATGACCGGATGGCACGTACCCCGACGGCTCTGCTGAGCCCCGCCGACCAGCAGCGGCGTCGCGGTCTGCGCACGATGAAGGCCGTGGCCCTGGGCGCTCTGCTGGCGATGGCCGTGGTGTTCGCCGTCGCCTTCTCGCTCCAGGAGCAGGTGCCCTGGCTCGGCTACGTCCGCGCGGCCGCCGAGGGCGGGATGGTGGGGGCGCTCGCGGATTGGTTCGCCGTGACGGCGCTGTTCCGTCATCCGCTCGGTCTCCCGATTCCGCACACCGCGATCATCCCCAAGCGCAAGGACGAGATCGGCCGCACGCTCGGCGAGTTCGTCGAGACCGAGTTCCTGCGCGGTGACGTGGTGCGCACGAAGCTCGCCGCGACCCACGTGTCCCGGCGGGCAGGCGAGTGGCTCCGTGAGCCCGCGCATGCCGCCCGAGTGGGTTCCGAAGCCTCGGTGATCGCCGCCGGCGTGTTGCGCGCCCTGAGCGACGACGACGTGCGCGACGTCATCGAAGAGCTCGCGCGGGAGCACGTGCTCGTTCCGGAGTGGGGACCTCCCGTGGGCGCGTGGCTGGGCCGGGTGATCGACGCGGGCGCCCACCACAGCGCCGTCGATCTGGCGGCGGAGACGATCGACCACTGGCTCGCGGCCAACAGGGTGGCCTTCGAGGGCCTGGTCTCGCGGCGCCTGCCCAGCTGGGTGCCTCGGATCGCGCAGCGCCTGGTCGACGAGACGGTGTACAACGAAGCGGTGAAGTTCGTGGCGGCCGTGCGCGCCGACCCCGACCACCCGGCGCGGCATGCGATCGACGGATATCTCGAGCGGCTCGCGCGGAACCTGCAGACCGATCCGACCACCATCGGACGCCTCGAAGACGCCAAGGGGGCGCTGTTCGACAGCCCCCGGGTCCGCGAGCTCGCCGCCCAGGCCTGGGGCACCGCGAAGTCCGGACTGCTGGCGGCCCTCGACAACCCCGACAGCGGCCTGCGGCGCCGACTGGCCGACGCTCTGGCCGAGATCGGCGACCGCCTGGTGACCGACGCCGCCCTGCAGCACCGGGCCGACGGCTGGGTGACCGAGGCAGCGGTCTTCCTGGTCGACCGCTACCGCCACGACATCGCCTCGATCATCACCGACACCGTCGAGAAGTGGGACCCCGAGGAGACGACGGAGAAGATCGAGCTCATGGTCGGCCGCGATCTCCAGTACATCCGGCTCAACGGCACCATCGTCGGGGCGCTGGCAGGGCTCGTCATCTACACGATCGCCCGCGCCATCTGGGGATGACGCTCCCGCGGCGCTACAGTGAGCGCGTGGAATCGGTGGGCGACGAACTGCTCTTCAGCTACGGCACTCTCCAGCAGCCCGAGGTGCAGCTGGACACCTTCGGCAGGATCGTCGCGGCCGAGCCCGACATCCTGCCAGGGTTCACGGTCGACTACGCCGAGATCGTCGACGAACGGGTGGTGGATGTCTCGGGGCACGCGGTGCACCCCATCGTGCGTGCGACGGGCAATCCGCTGGACAAGGTGGTGGGGAAGGTCCTGAGCATCACCGAGGACGAGCTCGACGCCGCCGATGAGTACGAAGTGTCGCTCTACCGCCGCATCTCCGCCCCGCTCGCCAGCGGCCGCGTCGCCTGGGTGTACGTGTCGGTGTGAGCGGCCTCTTCCACGACCCCCTCTGGCCCCGTGCCGGTGAGTGGCCGTCCGCGCACGACGGCGCCGAGACCTCGGGGCCGGTCGATGTGGCGATCCTCGGTGTGCCGACGTGGCGGACCTCGCTGTCGGCGACCGGAGCGCACGCCACCCCCGCCGCCGTCCGCGCGGCGTTGCAGCGCTACAGCGCCACCCTGATCGGTCCGCCCGCGCTCGACCTCGATGCCGCGATGTCGATCGTCGACGCGGGCGATGTGGCCGAGCCCGACGGCGATGCCGGCGAGGCGCGCGTCCGCCGCGTCGTCGCCGATCTCGTCGCTCGTGGCGGGATGGTCATCGCCCTCGGGGGCGACAACGCCGCGACCGTGCCGGTCGCCCAGGGCGCGAAGGCGGGCGGCCTCATCACCCTCGACGCGCATCTCGACCTGCGCGACGGCAGGTCGAACGGCTCGCCGGTGCGCCGGCTCATCGACGACGGGCTCGATCCGCGCCGGATCGTGCAGATCGGCATCGCCGACTTCGCCAACTCCCCCGCCTACGTCGCGCGCGCCGTAGATCTGGGGATCACGCTCATCACCCTCGATCAGGTTCGCCGGCGCCCGGCCGCCGACCTCATCGACGAGGCGTTCGCCATCGCGGGGGCGGGGTTAGGCGGCGTGCACCTGGACATCGACGTGGACGTCTGCGACCGCTCGGTCGCGCCGGGGTGCCCGGCCTCGGTTCCGGGTGGGCTGAGCGCTGACGCGCTCCGGGCGCTGGTGCGGTCGGCGGCAGCCGATACCCGGCTGGTCTCCGCGGATATCGTCGAGGTCGACGCGACGGCCGACACCGAGGACGGCCGGACGGTGCGGCTGGCGGCGCTGTGCGTTCTGGAACTCCTGGCGGGAAGGGCGATGCCATGACGATCGAACTGGTGCTGGCGCGACACGCGAAGTCGGACTGGGGCGACCCCGGGCTCCGCGATCACGATCGCCCGTTGAACGAGCGCGGCCTGCGCGATGCGCCGCGGATGGCCGCGCGCCTGGCCGAGACGGGTTTCCGCCCGGATGCGCTGCTGTCCAGCACGGCCGTGCGCGCCCGCACGACCGCCGAGGCCTTCGCCGCGGCGCTCGAGACCGCGGTCACCCTCGTTCCCGACCTCTACGGTGCCCCGCCCGCGACGCTCCTCGCCACGGCGTCGACGAGCGGCGCCCTGCGCGTGATGCTCGTCGCCCACAACCCCGGGATGGCCGAGCTGGCCGACGCGCTCTCCGGCGGCCGGATCGGCGAGATGCCGACGTGCGCGGTCGCCCGGTTCCGCTGGGACGATGACGACTGGGCGGTCGTCGGCGCGGTCGACCCGGACGAGTGGCACATCGACACGCCCCGCTGAGGCGGGCTACGCGGCGCGTTCCCCGTCTTTCCAGACCGCCGCGACGATCGGCACACCCGGCCGATAGGCCAGATGGATCCGTGACGGAGCATCCAAGAGCACCAGATCTGCTCGCATCCCGGGGGCGATACCGCCGACGTCGGTGCGCCGGAGCGCACGGGCTCCCCCCGCCGTCGCCGCCCACACCGCCTCGGCGACCGTCATCCCCATTTCGCGCACCGCGAGGGCGATCATGAGCGGCATCGAACTGGTGAAGCTCGACCCGGGGTTGCAGTCGCTCGCGAGGGCGACGGTGACCCCCCCGTCGATGAGACGGCGGGCGTCGGGATAGGGCTGGCGCGTGGAGAACTCCACTCCGGGGAGAAGCGTGGCGACCGTCTGCGAACCCGCGAGGAGAGCCACGTCGGCGTCGCTGAGGAATGTGCAGTGATCGACGGATGCGGCGCCGAGGCCGACCGCCAGGGCGACACCCGGCCCTTCTCCGAGCTGATTCCCGTGCACGCGGGGCGCGAGGCCCCGCGCGACACCCGCCGCCAAGACCCGGCGCGCCTCCGCCTCGGTGAAGGCGCCGTCCTCGCAGAAGACGTCGATCCAGCGACTGAACGGCGCGCAGCGCTCGAGCATCGGTCCGCAGACGAGGTCGAGGTAGCCGCGGCGGTCATCGGCGTACTCCGGCGGGACGACGTGCGCCCCGAGGAAGGTCACCTCGTCGGTCACCTCGGCCGCGAGGCGAGCGAGCCGCTCCTCGTCGTCGGCGGTCAGCCCGTACCCCGTCTTGATCTCCACGGTCGTCGTGCCCTGACGGCGCAGTTCCCGGATGAACCCCGCGAGGCGGCCGCGCAACTCCTCCTCACCGGCCGCGCGCGTGGCCGCGACGGTGCGACGTATGCCGCCGGCGGTATAAGGCCTGCCGGCCATCCGTGCCTCGAACTCGTCGGCGCGGTCGCCCCCGAACACCAGGTGGGTGTGCGCGTCGACGAACCCCGGCAGCACAGCCCGGCCAGCGGCATCCACCACTTTCGTGTCGGAGCCGGGCGACGGTGCGTCGCGAGCACACCCGACCCACGCGATGAGGCCGTTCCGCGCGAGGACGGCCGCATTGCGGATCGTGCCGCACGCGTCGCCGCCGCGGGCGACATTCGTGGTCAGTTCGCCGATGTTCGTGATGAGCGTCCCGCTCACGGCATTGGAACCTTCAGCCCGCGCTCGGCGGCGACCTCCCGCGCGCGGTCATAGCCGGCGTCGACGTGGCGCATGACGCCGGTGCCGGGGTCGTTGACGAGCACCCGGGCGAGTTTCTCGGCTGCGAGCGGCGTTCCGTCGGCGACGGTGACCTGGCCCGCGTGGATCGACCGACCGATGCCCACGCCGCCGCCGTGGTGGATCGACACCCACGACGCGCCCGACGCCGTGTTCAGCAGCGCGTTCAACAGCGGCCAGTCGGCGATCGCGTCAGAACCGTCGGCCATCGCCTCGGTCTCGCGGTACGGGGAGGCCACGGAGCCGGCGTCGAGGTGGTCGCGCCCGATCACGATGGGCCCGGCGAGCTCGCCGGAGGCCACCATCTCGTTGAACCTCAGGCCCGCGAGATGTCGCTCCTGGTAGCCGAGCCAGCAGATGCGCGCCGGAAGTCCCTCGAAGTGCACCGCGTCGCCGGCCTTGTCGAGCCAGCGCACGAGCCCGGCGTCGTCGGGGAACAGGGCCTTGACGGCCTCGTCGGTCTTGCGGATGTCTTCGGGGTCACCCGACAGCGCCACCCAGCGGAACGGCCCGCGCCCCTCGGCGAACTGCGGACGGATGTAAGCCGGCACGAAGCCGGGGAAGGCGAAGGCCCGGTCGAAGCCGCCCAGCTGCGCCTCGGCGCGGATCGAGTTGCCGTAGTCGAAGACCTCGGCCCCGGCATCCTGGAAGCCCACCATCGCCGCCACCTGCTCGGCCATCGACGCGCGGGCCCGCCGCGTGAACTCCACCGGGTCGCGCTCGGCCTCGACGTGCCATTCCGCCACCGAGACGCCGACGGGCAGGTACGAAAGCGGATCGTGCGCGCTGGTCTGATCGGTGACGATGTCGATCGGAACGCCTCGACGCAGAAGCTCGGGGAACACCTCCGCCGCGTTCCCCACCACCCCGACGGAGAGCGCCTGGCCCGCGGATCGGGCGGCGACGGCCCGCGCGACGGCGGTGTCGAGATCGGTGGTGTACCCGTCGAGGTAGCCGTGCTCAACACGACGCGCGAGCCGCGATTCGTCGACGTCGACGATGAGCACCGCTCCCCCGTTGAGGGTGACGGCGAGTGGCTGCGCGCCGCCCATGCCGCCGCACCCGCCGGTCAGGGTCAGCGTGCCCGCCAGCGAGTCGCGCCCCATCGATCGCGCGACGGCGGCGAAGGTCTCGTACGTCCCCTGCAGGATGCCCTGCGTGCCGATGTAGATCCACGATCCTGCGGTCATCTGGCCGTACATCGTCAGACCCAGGTGCTCGAGGCGTCGGAACTCGGGCCACGTCGCCCAGTCACCGACGAGGTTCGAGTTGGCGATGAGCACGCGGGGTGCCCACTCATGTGTGCGGAAGACGCCGACGGGCTTGCCCGACTGCACGAGCAGCGTTTCGTCGGGCTCGAGCTCGTCGAGGGTGCGGATGATCGCGTCGTAGGCCTCCCACGAGCGGGCGGCCTTTCCGGTGCCGCCGTAGACGACGAGGTCGTCGGGTCGCTCGGCGACTTCGGGGTCGAGGTTGTTCATGAGCATGCGTTTGGCAGCCTCCGCTCCCCAGCTCTTCGCGGTCCTCTCACCGCCGCGGGGCGCGCGGATCGAGCGGGCAGGGGCGTGGACGTCGGTCATGCAGTCCTCCTCGTGGGTGATCGGTGACAGGGCGGATGCCGCGGCCCGGGCGATCGCGCCGGTGGAGACGAGGTCTGTGGCAGCCTCGATCTCGGGCGAGAGGAATCGATCGGGACCGGGACCGCCGCACGCATCACGCACCAGCGCGGCGACCGCGCCGGTGGCGGGTGCGGGCGGAAGGGGCGCGCGAAGCTGCTGCGCCCGCACCCCGACCATCACCTCGATCGCCAGGACACGGGCCAGGCCGTCGAGGGCACGACGGAGTTTGCGGCCTGCGGCCCAGCCCATCGACACGTGGTCCTCCTGCATCGCCGACGACGGGATCGAGTCCACCGAGGCAGGAGCGGCGAGGCGCTTGAGCTCCGACACGATCCCGGCCGCGCCGTACTGGGCGATCATGAACCCCGAGTCGACCCCGGGCTCGTGGGCGAGGAAGGGCGGCAGGCCCTGGTTGCGCGCCACGTCGAGCGCGCGGTCGGTGCGCCGCTCCGAGATCGACGCCATGTCGGCCACGGCGATCGCGAGGAAGTCCAGCACGTAGGCGATCGGTGCGCCGTGGAAGTTGCCGTTGGATTCCACGCGACCGTCCGGTGTCACGACGGGATTGTCGATCGCGGCGGCGAGTTCGCGCGCGGCGACGGCGGAGGCGTGGGCGAGGGTGTCGCGCGCCGCACCGTGCACCTGCGGACTGCAGCGGAGCGAATAGGCGTCCTGCACCCGCGTGCACACGTCGGGATCGCGATGACTGGCGACGATGCCCGATCCGGCGAGGAGGGCCCGCAGATGCGCGGCCGAATCCCGCTGACCTGGGTGCGGCCGCAGCTGCATCAGATCGGCGGCGAAGACCGCGTCGGTTCCGAGCTGGCTTTCGATCGAGAGCGCCGCGGCGATATCGGCGGTGTCGAAGAGCATCTCCAGGTCGTGGGCGGCCAGGAGCAGCATCCCCAGCATCCCGTCGGTGCCGTTGATGAGGGCGAGTCCCTCCTTCTCCTCCAGGACGACGGGGGCGAGGGATGCCGCGGCGAGCGCCTCCCGCGCCGACGTGACGTGTCCGCCGCGCACCCGTACCTCGCCTTCCCCCATCGCCGCGAGCGCGACGTGCGCGAGGGGGGCGAGGTCGCCCGAGCACCCGAGAGAGCCGTACTCGCGGACGACCGGCGTGATCCCCGCATTCAGCATCCCCGCGTAGAGCTCGACGACCTCGGCGCGCACGCCCGTGCGTCCCGAGGCGAGGGTCTGCAGGCGCAGGAGCTGCAGCGCCCGGATCACCTCCTCTTCGACCTCGGCTCCTGTTCCGGCGGCGTGCGAGCGGATGAGGCTCGCCTGCAGCTGGCGGCGTCGTTCGGGGGCGATGAAGGTGGTCGCGAGCGCGCCGAACCCCGTCGAGATGCCGTAGTGCGGGCGCGGGTCGTCGGCGAGTCGCTCGATCAGGGCGCGGGAGGCGTCGACGCGCTCACGGGCGATGTCGTCGAGCTCGACACGAGCGTGGTCACGGGCGACGGCGACGACCTCCGTCGGTGACAGCGGTGCACCCCCGATGGAGACGTGGGGGCGGGTCGAGGAGGGAAGCGCCATACGAGCGATTCCACTCCCATTCGGCCCGGAGCGCAGGCGTTTCACGAAGGCGGTGTCTGAGATCCCAGACTCGCGGCCGTCGGTGGGATCAGTCGCCGGAACCGAGGGCGGATGCGGCATCCGTCCGGCGGAACGAGGCGATGAACTCCGCCCCGCGTCCGGGTTCGCTTCGCACCGCGAGGGTCCCTCCCATCAGCTCCATCAGGCTCCGGCTCAGAGCGAGCCCCAGACCCGTGCCCTCGTAGTGGCGTGCGAGCGAGGAGTCGGCCTGCTCGAACGGCTCGAAGATGCGCTCGAGATCGTCGGCAGCGATCCCGATGCCGGTGTCGATGACGGAGATGTCGACCCACGGCCCCCGGACGTCGGCTCGGACGGCGACTCGCCCGCCACGCGGGGTGAATTTGACGGCGTTGGACAGCAGGTTCAACAGCACCTGACGCGCCCGGACCGGGTCGGCGTCGACGACGGGGAGCCCGTCGGCCCGGTCGCGGGTGACGGTCAAGCCCTTCCCGACGGCGAGGTCGCCGGACAGACCGACCGCATCCCGGATGACCTCGCCGACGTCGACGGGTCGCAGATCGACGGTCAACTTGCTCGCCTCCGCCTTCGCGAGATCGAGGATGCCGTTGATGACCTCCAGCAGATGGCGCCCGCTGTTCTCGATCTGTTCGACATAGGCGCGCTGCTTGTCGGTGAGGGGGCCGTGGAGCTCCCGGCGGAGGATCGAGCTCAGACCGATCACCGCGTTCAGGGGGGTGCGGAGCTCGTGGCTCATCCCGGCGAGGAGTTCGTCCTTGGCCCGTGCCGTGCTCTCGGCGATGTCGCGGGCGACCCGGAGCGCCGCCTCGGTCGCCTTGCGCGACTCGATGTCGCGCGCGATCACGGTGGTGACGTCCTCGTCGTCGTATCGGCCGCGCACGAAGCTCGCCTCCACGTCGATGATCGCGCCGTCCCGGCGCAGGAGCTGCATGTCGACGGTCTTCCCGTCGGTCGAGGCCTGACGGGCGAGCTCGCGAGACCCGTCGACGCTGTCAGGCGGGAGGAATCCGGTGATCGGAGCACCGAGGACGTCGGCATCCACGTCCGCCGCATCCACCAGGTTCCGCGCCGCGCGGTTGGCCAGCACGATCCGCCCGTCGTCGGTGAAGGTGACGATCGCGTCGGCGGCCCGCTCCACGATGAGCCGGTGCAGTGCCTCGCTGTGCGCCTGCCGCCGCTCGGCTTGAGCCCGGTCGCGATCAGCCGTGACCGCCTCCATCAGGCTCCCCACGGTCGCGGTCAGGGGCGCGAGGAAGTGCACGAACTCCTCATCGAAACCACCGGGGCGATTGGCCAGGGCCACGACGCCCATCACCGCGCCGCCGCGGAGGATCGGCACGCCGAGGAACGAATCCAGCGGCGGATGACCGTAGGGGCGGCCGGCGGCACGCCGATCCTGGAGCGGCTCGTTGGA
This sequence comes from Microbacterium sp. ABRD28, assembly GCF_003850245.1. Taxonomy (NCBI): domain Bacteria; kingdom Bacillati; phylum Actinomycetota; class Actinomycetes; order Micrococcales; family Microbacteriaceae; genus Microbacterium; species Microbacterium sp. ABRD28. Next base: position 2,608,852 of record NZ_CP031015.1, read on the forward strand.
GATCACGGGCGCCTCGGTGGTCACCACCCGCCCGAAGAGGGTGTCGAGGTTGTGGAACTCCATCCCCTGCGGTCCCGCCGCGCGGAACATCTCGCGGGTCGCGTCGTTCCAGGAGATGTCCGTCATCGCCCACGTGCGGAGGAACCGCCCGTCGGCGTCCTCGAGCACCTGGGCGATGAACCCGTAGGCGCTCTCGGTCGACGCCAGCAGGTCGGACAGCAGGCCGTCGAAGAGGGGCCCGACATCGGCCCCGGCGACGTACTGATCCTGCATCCGCGTGAGGGTGTCGAGCAGTTCGTTCGACCGGCGGAGCTGGGCGTCGACGGCGTGCAGCGTGGTGACGTCTTCCATGACGCCCTCGAAGTAGACGATCTCGTCGTCGTCGTCGCGGATGGAGTGCGAGCTGATCCGCACCCACCGCAGCCCGCCGTCGCGCCGCCGGATCTGCAGGTCTTCGACGGGGATCGGCAGTCCTGCCTGCGCTCGGCGCAGGAGCCAGTCGCGGCGCGCGGGATCGGCGTAGATGTCGCGCGCGTGCAGCGACGCGAGATCGTCGAACGATGCCACGCCCAGCATCTGCAGAAGCGCCGTGTTGCCGGCGAGGAAGCGCCCCGCCGGCGAAGTGCGATACACGGCGACGGGCAGACCCTCGACGATGTCTCCGAGGACGTCGAGGCTGTGATCGGTCACCGCACCGTCGCCTCGTCCATGACGGTGCGGATCATCGCGGCAAGCTCGTCGATGTCGACGGGTTTCGACAGCACGCCCGCGCCCAGCTCGCCGGCACGCCGGAGGACGTCTGCACTCTGCGAGGCGGTGACGAAGATGATGCGAAGGTCGTCCAGCCCCTCGACGGAGGGCAGGCGACGGGCCACCTCCATCCCGTCGATCCCGGGCATCATGATGTCGAGGAACAGCAGATGCGGGCGCACCGCACCGCACCGCACCAGCCCCTCCCATCCGTTCGACGCGGACTCGACGGTCACCGCAGGATCGACGTCGGCCGCAGCCGCGCGCACCAGCTCCGCCGTGACCGGGTCGTCGTCGATGACCATCACGACGAAGTCATGGACCACGCCGAGATCCGATGCGAGCTGCTCGAGGGATGACCGGTGGCGCGGCGTCGGCTCGCTGCGCCCGCGCTCCCAGGCGTTGATCGTCGGGAAGGAGACCCCGAGCCGTCTGGCCAGTCCCTCCTGGGTGTCGCCGCTGGCTGCGCGGATGCGGGCGACGAGCTCGGGGCTGCTGATCATGGTTTCATCTTACAAATCTTTATGAAGTTCACGGAAGTCATGCCATCGCCGCGACAGGGGAATCTGCGAGCAGCATCCGGGGGTCACGGGACAGGATGCTGCCGATGTGCAGGAGATACCAGTCGACGACATCTTCGAGCGGCAGGCCCGTGGCCGCCACCCGGTTGTGCCGGACCACGTCCTCTCGCCGATCGGGGTCGTCGAGCAGCTCCCCCATCGCACGCGCGAGATCCGCATCATTCCCCGGCTCGAAGAACGACCCCGTGAAGCCCTCCTCCTCGATGAGATCCTCCAGGTCGCCGATGCGGGGAAGCACCGGCGGGCACCCGAAGGCCCCGGCCTGGTGCAGGACTCCGGAACTTCCGGTGGTCGCGGTGTACGGGAAGACGGTCAGGACGGCGTTGCGGAAGAGAGGTTCCACCTCCTCCTCGGGCACGTAGCCGAGGAAGTCGACGTCGGGGCCGCCGAGCTCGTCGGCCACAGCGTGCAGGTAGCCCGGCGTGTTGGGGCTGTCGGTGCCGGCGATGACGAGACGAAGCTCGGGTCGGTCCAGAAGCCGGAACGCGCGGATGAGGCCCTCGACCTTCTTGTAGGTCCCGAATTTCCCGAACGTCAGAATCGTCCGAGTCGGCGTGGAATCCGGCGGGGCGGCGGCGGTCGCGAAAGACCCGTGCGGGGTGAGCGCCACATTCCCGGCCCGATAGCGGCGGCGCAGGATCTCGACGTACCTCGGCATCGTGGTGGTGACCAGGTTCGAGGTGAGGATCATCCTCGTCAGGCACCACCCCACGGCACGCACCAGCGCCTCCCCCGCCCGGTTGCTGCGGAAGCCCGCGGCGCCGAGATCCACGGTCTCCATGATGTTGTGCAGGAGCGTCACCACGGGGATCCCGCTCAGCCGCAGCAGCGCCGGGGTCATCAACCCCAGGGCGGCGGCCGGCTTCGACGACCCGAAGCTGGTGAAGTGGGCGTTGACGATGACGACGTCCGCCCGGACCGCCCGGGCGGCCCGGAGGATCGAGAGCGGATTTCCGACGCTTCCGAACCGCCACGCACGGCGGATCTCCACCCCGTCGATGTCGGGGTAGGTCACCGGGAGGTCTTCCACGAGAGCCACCACCCGCACGCCGGGCTTGCGGCCGAGGGACGTGAGGAAGTGCAGGCCGTACTCGGCCAGGGTCGTGGGGCTCGGCGTCAGCGCCGTCACGACGGCGATCGTGGTGTCAGGCATGCGCGTACAGTCCTCTCGCGGCGTTCATCCGGATGCGGACGATCGAGGCCAGGAAGCGCACCGCCTCCTGCAGGGGGCGCACGGTCGAGCCCGGCGCGTCGTACCACCGCACCGGAACCTCCGCGACGGTGAGGCCCAGGCGCTCCGCCAGGTAGAGCATCTCGAGATCGAAGGCGAAACCGTCGATCGTGTGGACGGCGCACACCCTGCGCGCCGCGTCTGCGGTGAAGAGCTTGAACCCGCACTGGGTGTCGGTCACCGCGATGCCCAGGCCCAGCGAGACGAGTCGGCGCAGGCCGGTGGTCATCGCCGAGCGGAGGACGGAACGGTTGTTGACGTCGGCACCGTGCGCGGCGCGGGATCCCACCGCGACGTCCGCACCCGCGCGGAGCCGGGCGATGAGGCCGTCGATCTCCTGCACCGGGGTGGCGTTATCGGCATCGCAGAAGAGCACCATCCGACCGCGGGCCCCGGAGAACCCGCGGTGGACCGCCGCTCCCTTCCCGGCGTTCTTCGGCGCGCGCACGAGCCGCACGTTGACGTGCCCGATCAGCTCGATCAAGGCCGTCGTGGCGTCGGTCGATCCGTCGTCGGAGACCACGATCTCCCAGCACAGGTCGCGGGGCGCAAGATGCGCCACCCACGCGGCGATGGTCGGGATGATCCGCGCCTGCTCGTTGAAGGCCGGGATCACCACGCTCAGGTCGACGGGTCGAGAATTAGGGGTTTCGCGCCAGGCGACGCAGGCGGCGTAGGACGGGGATGGAGGGTTCATCGTCTTCTCATTTCGCGGAAACGGTGGGTGTGGTGGGGTGGAGCTCGCCCGCGTGCGGGCGGAGGGTGGGGCGTCGCATCCGGCGGGACACCACGAGAACGCCCTGGCCGGCGAGCGTGAGGGTCATGGTGAGCACCTGGAAGAGGATCAGGGACAGCGGGTCGGTGGCGAGGAACATCAGGATCGGCACCTGCAGCACCGCTCCGCCGAGCAGCACGGCGGCCGTTCCCGAGCGGCCGGCGGCCAGATCGACGGCGGCGATGAACGTCGACGCCGACAGGACGGTGGCGCAGAGCACCGAGGGGACGAGCAGGACGGTCGCAGCGCCGTAGGCGGGGCCGAACACGATGCGCACCGCCTCATCGCCCACTGTGGCGGCAGCGATCACGCCGAGCACACCGAGGGCGCAGATGACGCCGCCGGCGACCAGGATGATGCGTCTGCGGGCGGCCGCGGTCGCGGCGGAGGCCAGGAGCGGAACACTCACCTGGATCACGGTCCACGCCAGGAAGTACAGCGATCGGCACAGCACCGCGGCCGCGGCGTACGCTCCGGCGGCCGCCGGAGCGAACAGCGCCTTGGCGACCACCACATCCGCGTTGTTCACCAGTGCCTGCGCGAGGAGCATCATCGATGCCGAGGCCACTGCCGTTCCCAGCGCCGCGGCCGCCGTCTTGATGGAGCCGGACTCCGGACGCCGCGTCCAGGCGACGGCGGCCGATGCCAGGAACGACGCGAAGATCCCGAGGGCGGCGCCGATCGGGCCGAACCCCAACATGACGAGCGTCACGGCGATGAGGAGCCGGACACCCGCTTCGGCGGCGTAGCTCGCGGCGACCCGCGTGAACCGCAGCTGCCCCTGCAGCAGCCCACGATGAACGGCCTGGAGGAAGTACACCGGCAGGCCGGCGGCGATGATCACGAAGATCCACGGTGATGAGGTGCGCAGCAGATCGGCGAGGATCCACGCTCCGCCCCCGAGGAGGACGAGGGCCGCGGCACCGGCGACCGACGCGGCGCGCAGCAGGACACGCCGGACCGCCGGCGCGCTCGCCGGATCCGCCGCGACCGAGCGCGAGGCGACCATCTGCAGCGTCGCAGCGACGACGCTCGCGGTGAGGACCACCGTGATGGCGAGGGCGACGTCTCCGAACTGCGCAGGGTCGAGGAGGCGCACGAGCACCACGTTGAGCCCGTAGTTCACCGCACTCACGGCGACCATGGTCAGGGAGAGGACCGACGCACCGCCCAGGAGTCCGGGACGCATCCGCGCCGACAGCGGGCGAGTCATGCCGTCCTCGCTGAGATCCACGCCCGCACCCGGCCGAAATCCTGCTGGGCGCGCACGGTGAGCCGATCGACCGCGGACTGCTGCTGCTCCCGGGTCTCTCGCGGGGCGGCGGCGATCCGGCGGAGCGGCCCGAGAACGGCGTCGGCGGAGAACGGCACCGAGAGGTCGACGGCGCGATCGACGGCGCCGATCTGGTGGCTGATCTCGCGGACCTTGGTGTCGTAGATCAGAGGGACGACCGGGATGCCGAGCTTGGATGCGGTGATGAGAGCGTGCAGTCGCTCGGCGACCACCACGTCGCAGGAGCTGATGATCGACGCGACGTCGCGGTGGTCCTCGGGCGCGTGCTCGACGACGGGGACGCCGGGGAGGGAGCGGGCGAAGGCACGCAGGACGGTGGCGTCGTCGTGCTCCTTCCCGCGGGACTGCATGGGCAGGAGGTGAAGCTCGATGGACCGCTCCGCCGCGAGCACCGTCAACGCCTCGGACAGCGCCCGCATCGCGGCATCCCACAGCTCGGGTGCTTCGACATCGTGATTCAGGTTCAACGCGATGCGCCACGGCCCCGAGCCGTCGACGCGGTCGTCGTCGCCCCCGCGCAGCCAGCGAGGCGACACACCGAACACGGCATCGGTGGACGGACGGACGCGTCGGGCCGCGCCGATCCGACGGCACATCTCCAGCGAGGCCGCATCACGAACGGTGACGAAGGAGACCGAGGCCAGAATGAGCCGCGCGAGAAGCCGCCCGCGGCGCGTGCGGAGGGGTCCGACGCCGATGTTGAGCATGGCGATGGGCGTGCGGCCGGCGAGCCGCGCACCCAGAACCACCGCCCAGATCATCAGGAGCGTGGCGTACCGCGGGCGGCGGGTCGCCGCCGACAGCTCCTTCAGAATGCTCCCCCCGGCGAACACGACGAGCTCGGAGGTCCACAGGTGGCGCAGCAACGACCACCGGTCGCGAGCGGTGTCGATGAGCGTGTACAGGTAGCGGTCGCCCAGCCGCGCGGCGGTGTCTGCCCGGTCGTAGGTGTTGATCACGTAGTCGTGGTCGTCGCCGAGCTCGTGGAGGAAGGTCTCGAGCAGAAGCTCGTCGCCGATGTTGTGCTGCCCGTGGGTGCCGAGCAGCAGAATGCGACGCGGGTTCGAGCGGGATGCGTGAGATGTCATGGGGTGTCCTTCGTCGAATCGGGGAAAGGCGCGTCGTCGGGCGACGCAGCGGGTCGGGAGGGGACGACGGTGCCGACCTCATCCGGGCGCGGACGCGTCCGGGCACGGACGGTGAGTCCCGCGGCGAGCACGAGAGCCGCGGAGAGGATCAGCACCAGCCAGTCCGCCCCCAGCCCACCGGTCTCGTCGGGGGTGAGCTGTTCGACGCCGGAGGCGGCGAGATTGAGCAGCTCCTCCTCGGAGAGGTCCTCGTGCACCTCGCCGGCCGCGGGGTCGACATAGCCTTCGCTGTCGGGGCCGAAGACCTCGTAGGTGCGCGAGCACGACAGATCCGCCGCCGACACCGTGTCGGGGGCGCCGGCCTCGGTCACGCGACCGTACTCGTCGTCCGGAACGAGAAGCACGCCCTCCACGAGAAGCGGGTTGGCGTCGAGCTTGTCGAACCGCAGCGTGTGCGAACCGGCGCTGAGCTCCACCGTCCCGAGGTCGTGGTACTCGTAGCGGGAGTTCACCGGCACGAGCCCATCGGCCATCCGCTGCTCCAGGTCCGAGGGAGACAGTACCTCGGTCGCAACCGGCACGCGGTCGGACGAGTAGACCGTCTCCTCGGGGTAGAAGTCCAGCGATCCGGGAGTCGAGCGCATGTCGAGCGAGCGGACCACCTCGGCCGTCGGCGAGTCGAGGGTGAGCGCGTTGATGGTCGCCGCACCGCGGAGGAGCAGGCGGTAGCGCCCTGCCTCGGGTGCACGCAGCTGGATGGCGAAGTTCGTGGCCCGCGGCACGGCGACGAAGGAGCCCTTGAGCGTGCCGAACACCCCCGGGGTGATCATGCCGGTGCGGTTCCACTTCGTGGTCGAGAACATCAGGAACGCCCGGAACATCGGGGAGAGGTAGTAGCTGGATGCCACGATGTCGGAGTTGAAGGGGAACATCTTCGGCGACGGCGTGAAGAACGCATCCCGATGGGCGAGCGCCCATCCGTCGAGCGCCGTCGTCCCCGACGCCGCTCCGGAGAAGAAGAGCGTGTCGGGATCGCCACCCGCCGCGACGGTCTTGTCGGTGAACGGAAGGTACTCCAGGTCGTAGCAACGGCTGAGTTCCAGACGGTTCCACAGCAGGGCGAGATAGTCGCTCCACCCCGATGTGACGACCAGCGACGGCCGTTCCTCAGCCGGCGGGTCGACCAGTTCGTACAGCACGAAGCTGTCGTTCTCGAAACGCTCCTCGACGAACCCGAAGGCTTCCTGCCGCTTCATGGCCGGACCGATGTAGTCCTCCACGTCCGGCAGGTATTCCGCCCCCACTCCTCGGTTGTCCCGCAGCTTCTTGTTGACCACGAGGTAACGCAGATCGATGTCGCGGGCGACGTTGATCCACCAGTCCTGCTGGTAGTACAGGCCGCGCAGCAGCAGGAAGAACTCGAACTTGTTGGAGCTGTCACCGGTGAGCCCGTAGTAGTAGCTCGGAACATCGAGGTAGTAGATGAAGAACTTGTCGATGAACTTGTGATCGATGCCGTCCTCGGCGGTGACGAGCTTCGCCGTCTCCGTCGGAGGGAGCACGACGGTCTTCCCCTCTTCGAGCGTCTCGAGCTCGGCTTTGAGGGCGCGCAGGTCGTGCAGCGGGTATGGGGCGAGGAAGGTGCCGAAATTCCCTGAGAGCAGCACGGTGCGATAGTTCGTGTTCGACAGCAGGGGGGCGAAGAAGACGGCCCCCACCGCCACCACGGCCGCGCCCCGCAGCAGCATGGTGTCGCGGGACGACCGCCGGCCTTCGGTCACCGCCGCGTCTCGCCGCACCATCCACCGGTGGTGCAGCGCGTCGACCGACCACGCGAGGGTCAGCGACATGACCACCGGGGCGAGGACGAAGAGGAGGAGCTGGAAGCGGTGCGGGAAGCGGAGCACCTGGACGATCGTCGAGGCGATGTTCACGCTCATCGACCCGACAGGCCCCTCGACGCCCGCGAGCGTCCGCGTGACCGCCGCGAGAGACCGGTGGAAGCTCGGGAACCACTGCGGCTCGGCGTAGCCGATCGTCGCCCAGCCGGCGAACAGGGCGACGACCGCGAGGACGCCGAACAGCTGCCGGTGCGCCCGCGTCCGCAGGAGCGAGCGTCGCACGGCCGGCACGAGGAAGGGGATGAGGAAGACGAGGGTGTAGACGATGTTGCTGACCCTCGGCACCTTCGCCAGGTAGTCACCGTAGAGGACTTTGTCCATGATGCCGGCGAGGTCCCAGCTGAGGACATGGAGCCACGACACCGACGCGTCGCGGATGAAGTAGTAGTCGCCGGGCACCGTCTCGGAGAGGTTCTCCACACCGCGCAGCGCCACGAACTTCACGAAGAGGACGTACGGGATGAGCGTCACCAGCGCGAAGATGATGACGATGACGATGCCGCGGCCGAGGGTCGTGCCGCCCCAGCGGTGCAGGGCCTGCCGCAACCGCGGCATCCGGTCAGGGGATCGGACGCTGTCGAAGAGGGCGGCCGGGAACCTCTTCAACCGTCTGGGCCCGCCGGAGCGGATCCACCGGGCCAGCTCCCCGAGGGCGAGCGTGACGCCCGCGATCAGCAGGAACACCGCGAACAGCACGAGATAGTGCACCGCAGGGTTGAGCAGCACGAGCAGACTCGCGATCACCGAGCGCCGAACCCAGTGTTTCGGCTCGAACAGCAGGGCGTGCAGGACGATGAGGATCGCCATGGTCACCAGCGCCAGGCCGAGCACGAGCGTGTAGAAGTGGGTGATCTTGGCGTAGATCATGATCGCGTAGATCAGCCCGACCGGAAGGGCCGTGACGAGGGCGATCGTGACCGGCGAGAGGGTGCGGAAGACATCCGTGACGAACCACACCACCGTCCGATAGGCGGCGACGACGATGGTCGGGATCACGAGGAGGATCGCGAAGGGAAGCACGTGATAGTGCCGGAGCCAGGTGGTGAGGAACGAGTAGCGCACGCGGAACTCGTATCCGTGCGTGAGCTGATTGAACTCGCCCGCTGCCTGCTCGAGCAGCTGGCTGTTGACGTTGAAGAAGGGCACCAGCTCGTCGCCGACGATGACCGCGTCACCGCGCAGCACCGAGGGGATGGCTGCCAGGACGTCGCGGAAGACGACGAACGCGATGATGAAGAAGAGCACCGACACCACCCGAGCGACACGTCGGCCGGCGCGGACCTCCGACGAGCGGTCGGATGATGCGATGCTCACGTGACGATCGCCAGAACTGCGCGGTCGTCGACCGCAGGCATCCACCCCGCGTGGTTCTCGAGGGCGTCGAACGTGCGGGCGACGATCACGGAAGGGTCCGACGTCGGCGTCGATCGCAGCGCGGTCGCGAGACCGGCGAGACCCAGAGGCGATCCGTTCGGATCCTCCTGATCGACGACACCGTCGCTGACCACGACGAGGGCGCTGCCGGTCCCCCTGTCCCAGGCGCGTTCGACGCTGCCGCCGACGTCGACGCCCATGGGCGGGCAGGTGGCGGCGACGTGGCTCACCCGGCCGCGATCCACGCGCATGATCGGGTGGTGACCGGCGGAAACCAGGCGGACGAGCCCCGCGCGGGTGTCGACGGCGACGATCGCGAGGGTGATGATGCTGCTCGTCCGGTCGAGCGCGCCGCGCATCGAACTCGACACGGCGCGGAGGATCCGGGCGGGGTTCGGACCGAGGTCCTGCGCGTGGTGCTGCAGGCTCCCGAGCGCCATCGCGGCGAGGAGGGAGGCCGCGACACCCTTGCCCGACACGTCACCGAGCACGGCGATGAGGTGTTCGTCGACGCGGAGGACGTCGACGAAGTCCCCGCCGACGCCCGAGAGGTTCCGCACGTCTCCCGCCGCGGCGGTGCCGGCCGCGCGCTGGTGAGAGGACGTCGCCAGGGCGCTCTGGACGCGCGCGGCCTGGGTGATCGGATCGTCCCACGCGGCGGCGGGGGGTGCGGGGGCGAGGAGCGTCATCGTTCCACCGCGATCCGTGCGGGCCCGCGATCCGCGGAGACGTCCGCCACGACCGGGAACACACCGTCCAGTCGGGTGAGCTCGAGGATGATGCGGGCCGGGTCTGACACCGCAACGAGCGTCACGACGCCGCCGCTCGCGGTGCACGCCTTCAGGGTTCGCACCAGACATGCCAGCGCGCTCGAATCCATGAATTCCACGCCGGCCAGATCGATCTCGACGTTTGCGCGATCCGGGCCGATCTCGCTGATGACGAGACGCTCGTACTCTTCGGCGCAGTGCGCATCGAAGCGTCCGGCCAGCGTCACGGCGACGACGTCCGTGTCGGCGGTGACAGAGATGTCCATGATTCCTCCTTGGGGCCCGCCCGACGTCTTCGGGTGACGAGGGGCATCCGCTCACGCGGTGGCAGGTTGACTTTATAGTCCTTTATATACCCATGTCAACGCATGATGCGCCATTCTGGGGATCATGAGCGCGACGACGGAAGGCACCGGGCGCGCGGTGCCGGCGGCAGACCACGCGCTGCGGATCCTCGAGCTCATGGCGCAGCAGGCCGGGCCGGTGACGGCGCACGCCGTGGCGACGTCACTCTCGCTCCCCCGCTCGAGCGTCTACCATCTGCTCGGCACCCTCGCCCGGCGGGGATTCGTCGTCCACCTGCCGGATGAACACCGCTGGGGCCTGGGGATCGGCGCCTTCGAGCTGGCCGGGGGATTCGCGCGACAGCAGCCGCTCGCTCGCCTGGGGCGCCCCCTGGTGGCGAGCCTCGTCGACCGAATCGGGGAGAGCGCGCATCTGGCGGTGATGAGTGGGCGCGACGTGGTCTATATCGTCGAGGAGCGCGCGCCGCACCGGCCCACCCTGGTCACCGACGTCGGAGTCCGACTGCCGTCGCATCTGACCGCGACGGGCCGCGCGATGCTCGCCGGCCTACCCAAGGAGCAGGTCAGAGCCCTCTACCCCGACGCGTCGGTGTTCTCCGATCGGACCGGACGAGGACCCCGCACTCCCGGCGAGCTCCGGGAACTGCTCCGCCAGGCTCGTCTGGACGGGCTCGCCGTCGAAGAGGGCGAGGTGACCCTCGGCTTCCGCTCGATCGCGGCATGCGTCACCGATCACACCGGATGGCCGGCTGCCGCGATCGCGGTCACGTGGGACGAGGATCGCCCCCCGGCCCGCGATGATGTCGCCGACCTGATTCGCCGGACCGCGGCCGAGCTCTCGCGGCGCATCGGCGGATGATCGTCGCTTCGCCCCGCTCAGCGCACGACGAGGCGGGGTTGAACGAGCATCCGCTCGGGCGGACTCTCGCCGGTGGAGATGCGCCGCCCCGAATCGTCGGTCAACAGATCGAGCGCCGCGGCGGCGACGAGCTCCGGCGACTGCTCCACGCTGGACAGCCCGAGCGCCTCGGCGACGGGCGTGTTGTCGAATCCGAACAGTCCGATGTGCGTGGCGCCGGTGTCCATGGCCGCGAGATGCGCGCCGACGGCCAGCGAGTCGCTCGCGCAGACCACCGCGTCGATCCGGCTCCGCGTGTGCGGATCGGTGAACGCCGCGGTCATCACGCTCCGCGCTGCGGCGACACCGTCGGGCACGCGATACGCCGGCGCGGAGTCGGCGCCCGCGCCCATCGCCTCGCGCCACCCGCGCTCCCGGTCATCGCCCGTCCCTGCGTCCGCCGGCCAGCCGAGCCAGGCGACGCCGGGCCCGGAGGCCTGAAGCGCATACTCGGTGGCGGCGCGCGTTCCCGCCGCGCCGTCGACATCGACCCACGAGTGGCCGGACTCCCAGACATCGCCCCCGCCCCAGGGCCTGCCGAACGCGACGTAGGGGACGCCCCGGCCGTCCAGCCATCCGGCGCGGGGATCGCCGAATGCCGTTCCGGTGATCACGGCGGCATCGATCTCGCCCCCCTCGACCAGGTCGCTGAGCCGGGTGATCTCCTCTTCCCGACTGGCGGCGCTGTAGATGAGGACGCGCAGTCCGCGTTCGGTGGCATTCTCGGTCAGCGCATGGATGAAGCGGTCGAGGATGACCCCCGAGATCCCGCCGCTGAAGGGATCGATGTGCACGCCGATGGTGGAGCTCCGGCGCGTGCGCAGACTGCGCGCGGCCACGTGGGGTCGGTAGGCGAGCTCGTCGATCGCGCGCTGCACGCGTTCCCGCGTCTCCTCCCGCACGATCGCCGGAGTGTTGATCACGTTCGACACCGTCTGGCGCGACACCCCCGCGCGACGCGCGACGTCTTCGACGGTCGGAGCTTTCGCCATCTTCCGCCCCCCGGTGGTGTGGACAAAGACTGGATCTGAACGATCAAATCGTTACTTGAGCGTAGCCGTTCGGCGTTGACACCCGAAAGACCACCGACTTATTGTTTTCCCGACACCGGATTTGAACGTTCATATTTGATCGATCAAAGAACCCCGGACCAGCTCACCGGTGTCGCGACTTCATTCAAAGGAGAGGGAGACATGACACGCAGGAAGATGCGCGCCGCCTTCGGCGCGGGAGCGATCCTCACCGCCGGAGCCCTGGTGCTGACCGGATGCGGCGGAGGAAGCTTCGACGACGGCGGCGGCGGAGCCGCGGCCGACGGCGAGCTGACCTCCTCCGACGAGCCCATCAGCGTCCTCATCGCGTCGAGCGGCGAGGCCGAGGCCACAGCCGTCGAAGAGGCCGTCGCCGCGTGGTCGGCCGAATCCGGCGTCGAGGCGAGCGTCGAGATCGCCAGCGACCTCAACCAGCAGCTCGCGCAGGGCTTCGCCGCGGGGTCGCCGCCGGATCTGTTCTACCTCTCCCCCGACGCCCTCGCCGGCTACGCCGACAACGGCTCGCTGCGGGCGTATGGCGATGAGCTCTCCAATGCGGGCGACTTCTATGCGCCGCTGGTGGAGAACTTCACCTACGAGGACGAGTTCTACTGCGCCCCGAAGGACTTCTCGACCCTGGCGCTCATCATCAACACCGACCTGTGGGCGGCCGCAGGGCTGACCGAAGACGACGTGCCGACCACGTGGGAGGAGCTCGCCACGGTCAGCCAGACCCTCACCACCGGCGGTGTCACCGGCCTCGCCTTCGGTCCCGAGGTGCAGCGCGTCGGCGCCTTCATGGCCCAGGCCGGCGGCGGCCTCGTCACCGACGGCGCAGCCACGGCGAACAGCCCCGAGAACGTCGAGGCCCTGGAGTACGTCAAGACCAACCTCGAGGGCGGCAACTTCGCCTACGCCACCGACATCGGCGCCGGGTGGGGCGGTGAGGCGTTCGGCCTCGGCTCTGCCGCGATGGTGATCGAGGGCAACTGGATCGAGGGGGCCATGCGCAACGACTACCCCGACGTGAACTACCTCGTCGCCCAGCTGCCCGAGGGCCCCGGCGGCCCCGGAACCCTGCAGTTCACCAACTGCTGGGGCATGGCCGCCGACAGCCCCAACCAGCAGGCCGCCCTCGAGCTGGTGGAGTACCTGACCGCCTCCGAGCAGCAGCTGGCCTTCTCCGAGGCCTTCGGCATCATGCCGTCGCTGGAGACCACCGCCGACGCGTGGCGCGAGGCCAACCCCGACCTCGCCGCCTTCATCGACGGCGCGGAGTACGCGCAGTTCCTGCCGACGCAGGCCGACGCCGCGGCCGTCATCACCGACTTCAACGCGCAGCTGGAGTCGCTGGCCGAGTCCGACCCGACGACCATCCTCGACTCGGTGCAGGGCAACCTCGAGGCCGTGGTCGGCTGACATGACCGCCACGGTCACCACCCCCCGCGTCGGATCCCGCAACACCGGGATCCGACGCGGGGAGGCCGCCGCGGGGTGGGTGTTCGTCCTCCCCGTCATCCTCATCCTGGGTCTGTTCCTGCTGATCCCGGTACTGATGGCGCTCTGGGTGAGTTTCTCCGACTGGGCGGGACGGGGAAGCCCCCTGTCGGGATCGGTGAACTTCGTCGGCCTGGAGAACTACGCCGCGGTGACCACCGGTGGCGGGCTCGCCGAGCGCGACTTCGGGATCTCGCTGCGCAACATCGCCTGGTACGTGCTGCTCGTCGTCCCGCTCCAGACCGCGCTGTCGCTCTTCCTGGCGGTCCTGGTGAACCGCGCGGTCCTCCGCGGCCGCGGATTCTTCCGCACCGCGTTCTACTTCCCCTCCGTCACCTCCTCGGTGGCGATCACGATCCTGTGGCTGTTCCTCTTCTCGCAGACCGGTGTGGTCAACGCCGTCCTCGCCTGGATCGGCATCTCGGGGCCGAACTGGTTCCAAGAGCCGAGCGGCATCGTCCACAACGCCCTCGCCGGCATCGGGATCACCACCGGTCCGGAGGCGCTCACGCAGACCGACGTGCTCGGCGTGAGCCTGTGGGAGTGGCTCGCCGGCCCCTCCGTCGCCCTGTCGGCCTTCATCCTCATGGCCGTCTTCACCACGAGCGGCACGTTCATGCTGCTCTTCATCGCGGCCCTGCAGAACGTCGGCGGCGAGCTCGGTGAGGCCGGGATGATGGACGGCGCCAACGGCTGGCAGCGGTTCTGGCACATCACCCTCCCGCAGCTGCGCCCGACGATCTTCACCGTCGTGACCCTCGGGGTCATCGGCGGCTGGCAGGTCTTCGACCAGATCTACACCGGCACCGAAGGCGGCCCGGCCAAGACCACCGTCACCCCCGCCTACCTGTCGTACGAGGCGGCGTTCACCCGTCAGGAGTGGGGCGAGGGGTCGGCGATCGCCTTCCTGCTCTTCCTCATCATCATCTTCTTCACGATCATCCAGCGCTGGGTGCTGCGTGAACGCGGGGTGTCCAAGCGACGCGCCGCACGCTACGAAGTGAAGGGGGGCCGGTCATGAGCGAGACCCTGCCTCCGCAGGCGAAGGTCGCCCAGGTCGATCCGGGCCGACCCGCTCCCGCGCCTCGCCCCCGCCGCAACGGCCTCTCCCGCCGGGTCAGCGGTCAGATCTTCCTGTACGCGCTGCTGGTGATCCTCGCGATCATCTACATCTTCCCGTTCCTCGTGCAGGTCGCGACCTCGTTCAAGACCGACTCCGAAGCGGCGAGCAACGCGCTCTCCCTCTTCCCGCAGACGGTGACGTTCGCGGCGTACGAGACCCTCTTCGGCCGGAGCGACTTCCCGCTGTGGTTCGTCAACTCCACGATCGTCACGGTGGTGGTCACCCTCGGCCGGGTGTTCTTCGTCTCCCTCGCCGGGTACGCCCTCGCCCGTCTGCACTTCCGGGGTCGCGGTGCGATCTTCGCCCTCGTCGTCGCCGTCATGGCGGTGCCGGCGGTGGTGCTCCTCATCCCGAAGTTCCTCGTGCTCAATCAGATCGGCATCTACGACACCTATGCCGCGATGATCCTGCCGCTCCTCGTCGATGCCGCCGGGGTGTTCATCATGAAGAACTTCTTCGAGTCCATCCCGGTCTCGGTCGAGGAGCAGGCACGCATCGACGGCGCAGGCGCCTTCCGGGTGTTCTGGTCGGTGGTGCTGCCGATGGCGCGGCCCGCTCTCATCACCATCGTGATCCTGTCGTTCCAGGGATCGTGGAACGAGCTCAGCCACTTCATCGTCGCCACGCAGTCCCCTGAGCTGACGACCCTCACCAAGGGCGTCGCGTCGCTGGCCTCCGGTCAGCTCAGTCAGGGCACGCAGTATCCGATCAAGCTCGCCGCAGCGCTGATCATGACGATCCCCGTGGCCGTGCTGTTCTTCATCTTCCAAAAGCGCATCATGAACACCAGCGAAGGAGCCGTCAAAGGATGAACCCCCTCACCGAGCCCGCGACCCGCACGCGCCAGCCGCTGCTCGACGACGCGGTCATCGCGCTGCGCGCGCCCACCCAGGTGTGGTCGCGCGAGACCGGCGACGCCGGCGCGGGCGCGATCGACGGGGTCTACCACGGCGACGTCCGGCACGTGCGCGAGCTGGAGCTGACCTGCGACGAGTCCGATGTCGAATGGATCTCGATCGCTCCCGACGGCCCCTCGCGGGTGGTCTTCAGCGCGGTGCTGCGCGGGCTCGACGACGACACCCCCGACCCCAAGGTGCGGCTGCTGCGGGATCGCGTCGTCGCCCCCGGCGAGGTGCGTGAGACCTGGACGCTGCGCTCCGCGCGCGACGAACCGGTGTCGGCGACCCTCCGACTGCGCGTCGGTGCCGAATTCGCATCGCTCCACGACGTCAAGGGCGGCCGTCCCGAAGCGGCGGTCACCGAGGTGCACGGGACGGATGCCACGGCGTCGGCTCGTTCTCAGACGGCGTCGTTCCTTCTCAAGGCCACCGGCGGCGCGGTCGAGACGAGCGGATCCGACATCCGTGCGGCATGGTCGATCACCCTCCCCGCCCGCGGCGAGGCGACGGTCTCCTGGCGGATGATCCTGGAAGACACCACCGTCGTCGTATCCGGGGTGTCGCACCCGAGCCGCATCGACGTCCCGGCCGCCGTGCAGGCGGCCGGCGGCGGCGATCCGCGTCTCGGCCGGTGGCTGGAAGTCGCCCTCGGCGACCTCGAGGCCCTGCGGCTCACCCTCCCCGACGAGCGGGACGATGCGTTCTACGCGGCCGGCGCGCCGTGGTTCTTCACGCTGTTCGGTCGGGATTCGCTCTGGGCGGCACGCCTCGCCCTTCCGCTCGACGTCGGCATGACGGCATCCACCCTTCGCGTGCTCGCGCGTCTGCAGGGCGACCGCGACGAGCCCGACTCGGCGCAGGAGCCCGGGAAGATCCTCCACGAGCTGCGTTCCACCACCCTCGAACAGCCGGGTGAGGGAATCGCCCTCCCCCCGCTGTACTACGGGACGGTCGATGCGACTGCGCTGTGGGTGTGCCTCCTCGCCGACGCGTGGCGCGCGGGAATGCCCGAGGCGGAGGTCGCGGCGCTCGTGCCCGCTCTGCGCGGGGCTCTGGACTGGCTGGTGCATCACGGCGACAACGACGGCGACGGCTTCATCGACTATCTCGATCGCACCGGCCACGGCCTCGCCAACCAGGGGTGGAAGGACTCGGGAGACTCGATCCAGTGGCGCGACGGACGCCTCGCCGAGGGGCCGATCGCGCTGTGCGAGGTGCAGGGCTACGCCTACGAGGCGGCCCTCGCCGGGGCCGAGATCCTCGAGGCGTTCACGGGCGACGCCGAGGAGGCAGCCCGGCTGCGGGCCTGGGCGCGTGAGCTGCGTGAGCGCTTCGCTGCGGCGTACTGGGTGGAGACCCCCGAGGGACGCTATCCGGCAGTCGCCCTCGACCGGCACAAGCAGCCCGTCGACACCCTGACCAGCAACATCGGCCATCTCCTCGGCACCGGCATCCTCGACGCCGCCGATGAGGCGCACGTCGCTCGGCTGCTCCTGGGCGCGTCGCTGTCGAGCGGCTTCGGCATCCGCACGATGTCCACGGGCGCAGCGGGCTATTGGCCGTTGTCGTACCACGGCGGGAGCGTCTGGACGCACGACACGGCCATCGCCGCGCACGGGATGCTGCGCGCCGGCCTTCACACGGAGGCGGAGGAGGTCGTCGCCGGCATGCTCGCCGCGGCAGAGGCGTTCTCCTACCGGGTGCCCGAGCTCCACTCCGGCGATCCGATCACCGAGACCTCGCGCCCCGCTCCCTACCCCGCGGCCTGCCGGCCGCAGGCGTGGTCGGCGGCTGCCGCTGTCGTGGCGCTCAGTGCGGTGCAGGGGCGCTGACGGCCCGCCCGCTCAGTCGACCTTCGACACCGTCCCACCGGTGAGGCCGACCAGCTCGTCGAAGGTGAGCGGGAAGACGGTGTGCGGGGTGCCGCCGGCGGCCCAGATCTCGGGGTACTGCGCGAGATCCTCGTCGACCACGGTGGGAAGCGGCGCCGGATGACCGGTGGGGGCCACTCCCCCGATCGCCTGGCCCGTAGCATCCCGCACCTGCTCCGGCGTCGCACGTCGGATCGATTCGCGCCCGAGACGGGCTGCGAGGGCGACGGTGTCGACGCGGTGGGCGCCGCTCGTCATCACCAGGAGCGGTTCGCCGTCGCTCCAGAACACCAGGCTGTTCGCGATCGCGCCCACCTCGACACCCAGCGCCTCGGCGGCGAGGACGGCGGTCGACGCGGCATCGGGGAGCACGACGATGTCGCCGGCGATTCCGGCGGCGCGGAGGGCGTCATGGACGAGACGGCTGCGGGGCGGGAGCGAGGAGGTCATGCCCGCCAGCCTAGGGTCGCGGCGCGGCACTGTTGAGCGGGCACAGTTGAACCGCGGCGCCGGCGATGATGCAATGGAGTCGGATGCGGCGAAGCGGCCGCATCCGACAGAGCACGCCCACAAGGCCCGCCGAAAGAGGACGCGATGACGCACACCCTGCCCCTGCCCGATTTCACCCACGAGCGCGTGGAGGTGATCACGGGGCGGCGGAGCGGACTGTTCCTCGCGGTGGCCCTGCACTCCTCCGTCCTCGGCTCCGCGCTCGGTGGCGCCCGCCTGTGGACCTACCCGCACTGGAGCGATGCCCTCGGCGACGCCCTGCGCCTCTCGGCGGCGATGACCCTGAAGAACGCCGCCGCGGGCCTCGACGCCGGAGGCGGCAAGGCGGTCATCGCGCTTCCTGAGGGGACGATTCTCGACGCCGAGCGCCGGCGGGCCGCCTTCCTCGATCTCGGCGACGCCGTCGAAGCCCTGAACGGTCTGTACCGCACGGCAGAGGACGTCGGCTCGACCACCGACGACATGCTCACGGTCCACGAGCGCACCGAGCACGTCGTCGGCCTCCCCGACGCCGTCGGCGGCTCGGGTGAGCCGGCAGGCCCCACGAGCCTCGGGGTCTACGCGTCGCTCCGGGCGACCCTCGAGCGCGTGACCGGAAGTGCGGATGTCGCGGGCCGACGCATCACGATCTCCGGCCTCGGACAGGTCGGCAGTCGCCTCGCGCTGCGCCTGGCCGCCGAGGGAGCCGTCCTCACGGTGACCGATGTGAATCCCGCCAAGCGCGACCTCGCCCGCGAGCTGCAGGCCTCCTGGAGCGAGCCCGGATTCGAGCACCTCGTGCCGGCCGACATCTTCGTCCCCGCGGGGATCGGTGGCCTCCTCACCTCCGAGGTCATCGACGACCTCGACGCGCGCGCTGTCTGCGGCCCGGCGAACAACCCGCTGGCCGAGCACGCCGGCGCTGACCGGCTCGCGGCGCGGGGCATCCTCTACGCCCCCGACTTCGTCGTGAACGCGGGCGGGGTGATCTACCTCGACCTCGAGGCGAAGAAGCTCGGCACGCGCGAAGAGATCATGGACCGGGTCGCCGGCATCGGCGACACCCTCCGCCGGGTCTTCGACGACGCCGCCGAGCGCGGCATCACGCCGCTGATGGCCGCCGAGGGGCTCGCCGCGCAGCGGCTGTCGGTCGGACAGGAACAGCACACGCTCGCGCACTGATCCGGGTCACCACTCGGTGAGCGTCCACACCTCCGGGCGCGCCGCCGATCCCTGCACCTCCGAGAACGCGATGGCCGAGGCCCGGAGCTCGGCCATCGCTTCCTCGTCTCGCCCCGCCGCGTGGAGGAGGTCGGCCAGATGCGAGTGCAGAGCGCCCTGACGGTGCCTGTCTCCCTGTCGGTCCGCGCAGCGGAGAGCCTGGCGCGCGGCGTCGAGCGCCTCGTCGGCCGCCCCGCGCTGGGCGCGAGCGCGCGAGAGGTTGTTGAGCGTCGCGATCAGCAGATCATCGTCGGCGTAGGCGTCGGCGCGCGCTACCGCGTCCTCGAGGTGGGCCTCGGCGTCATCCTGCTCCCCCTCGGCGAGCGCGATCATGCCGAGGACGTTCCCGGCCTGGATGACCGCGGCAGCGTCACCTTCCTCCATGCCCGCCACGCGTGCCGTCGACGCCGTCGCCCGTGCCTCGTCGCGCCGGCCGAGACGGTGCAGCACGAGAGCGAGATCCGCCACCATCCTCGCCCGTCGCCCCCGCCCCTCCGGCCCGCTCGATTCGAGCGCTGACTCCAGGTGCGACAGCGCCAGCTGCAGGTCGCCGCGACGGTCGTGCACGCGCGCGATCGCATGGTCGATCTCGGCGCGACGGCCGGCGTCGGACTCCGCCGCCGCCGAGGCCTGATCGAGGGCGACGAGCGCTTCGTCGTACCGCCCGAGGCGAACCAGCGCCGTCCCGATCGACGCGTGGACGTCGCTGTCGCGCCGACCGAGCGCGAGCGCGGACCGCAGCTGGCCGATGGCCTCCTCGTGCGCGCCCAGGCGAGAGGAGTCCGACGCCGCGGCGAGGAACCAGTCGGCCGCCTCGTCCTCCCGTCCGGCGGATGCGAGGTGCCGCGCGACCGCACCGGCGGGCGTCAACGACGGATCGACGCCGTGCCGTCGGATGAGGACGTCGGCGAGCCTGCCATGCAGCAGACGGCGCCGCGCGAGCGACAAAGCCTCCTGCGCCGCGTCGCGCACGAGGTCGTGCGGCACGTCGTACCCCGCGGTCTCGGCGTGCTCGACGAGGAGTCCGCGCGCGACCGCCTCTTCGATCGCATCGACCGTCTCGCTCTCGTCGCGGCCGCTGACCGCACGGAGGAGCTCGGGGGGAGCCACCGTCCCGATGACGACCGCTGACGTCACCACCTGCCTCGCGGTGTCGGACGCGCCCGCGAATCGCGCCGCGACGATGTCGCGCACATCGGTTCCGGCGACCCCCGCAGGAGACCCGGCCTGCTCGGTGACGAGGAGCGGGATGCCGCGCGTGCGGCGCAGCACCTCGGCGGGGTCGAGGGCCTCCCCGACGAGATCGGCGATCTGATCGGCGTCGAGCGGCAGCAGCCTGCGGGCCTCGCCGGTCTCGGAGACGGCGTGCTGCAGCGGACCGCCCGTGGTGCCGGGACGCCAGGCGACGAGTGTGAGGACTCCGGGTGGCAGCCGACGAACGGCGTAGGCCAGGAGCAGCGCGGAGGGGCGGTCGATCAGCTCGGCGTCGTCGACGACCAGGAGCACGGGTCCGGCGTCGGCGATGCGCGAGAGCGCCGCACGCACGGCGTCGTGCACCCGCTGGAGGTCGCCGGCGGTCCGGATCCCTCGCGCGTGCGGCGAGGCGATCTCCGACGCCAGCGCGCCCAGCGCACTCACCGAGGAGCGCGGCTGCGTCGCGAGTGCGGGCTCGATGCTCAGCATCGCGCGCACGAAGTCGTTCGCCGCCGCGTAGGCGAGGGATGTCTCCGAGGCCCGACCGCCGACCCGGAGGATCCGGGCACCCGCTCGACGGGTCGCGACGTCGAGGAGCACCGTCTTGCCGAGGCCGGGTTCGCCGACGAGACCGAGCACACGCCCCGGACGCCCTTCCGCGGCGTCCCGCCAGGCCGCCTCGAGGGCGGCCAGCTCGGCCTCCCGCCCGACGAGGCGCACCCGCTCGCGCGGCGCTCTCGCGGCCGGGGTCACCGCCTCTCTCTCGCGTGGGGCCTGCAGCCGCCCGGCGCGGATGTCGTCGTGAAGCGCCATCGTCTCGGGGAGGGGGGCGACGCCGAGCTCGGTGTCGAGCAGGCGCACGAGCGAGCGGTAGGCCTGGACGGCGGCATGGCGGTCGCCGGCGAAGGCGGTCGCTCGGATCAGGTCCGCATGCGCCGGCTCCGAGAGCGGGTCGATCTGCACGCGACGTCGCGCCCAGTCCCGACCTTCCTCCCAGTCCCCGTTCGCCCCCGCATCCCGCGTGAGCCGGGCGAGCACATCGGAGAGCGCGTCGGTGAGCTCCGCCGCGACGCCGATCGCCCAGTCGTCGAAGGCCGGACTGTCTCGGAGGGAGAACCCGTCGAGAAACCGGTCAGCGGGAAGGAGCGCCGCGGACCGCCAGTCCTCCACCTCCGATGACGCGGCGAGCCGACGGAATCGGACCACATCGCAGTCGACTGGCTCGATGTCGAGGTCGAGACCGACCCGGTCGCCGCGCACCGCGAGGGCCGGGCCGACGGCCGCGGCGACCGAGAGCGTCCTTCGCAGCGTGGCGCGCGCGCGCGCCCGCTCGAGGTCGGGCCAGAGCAGGCTAGCGATGGCGTCCCGGCCGTGATCCTCGCCGGTCACCGCCAGCAGGCACAGCAGCGCCACCGCCTTCCGGGTGTCGAAGCGCACGACGGCGGCGGCTCGTCTCACGCGAGGCGGGCCGAGGAAATCGAGCTCTACCGCCACGATCGCCCACTCCGTTCACCGTCGGATGTGCTCACCGTAGCGCGCCCAGGCGTTCCGGTCATCAGCTCACCGCCGGCCCCGTAACGCTTTCGGAACGCCCCGCGGAGGATCATCGTTGCAGTACCGATCGCGGAACGGCGAGCGGGACGGGAGGATCCGATGACCGACACGCTCGAGACGCCCGAGACGCGGACCGCAACGCCCAGGGCGAAACGCGCGCGGCGGATCGACATCGAGATCGACCCGGACGATCCGCTCCTGGTGTACCTGGAGTCGGCATCCGGACCGGTCGAGATCGGCGCCCTCCCCACCGCGTCCCCCGCCGTGACGCGCCTCCTCGCTCAGGACGTCGAGCTGGTGGTCCCCCTGGTGACTAGCGGCGAGCTCGTCGGCATCCTCGCCCTCGGCCCTCGGCTGTCGGAACGCACGTACTCGCGCAACGACCGGCGCCTCCTCGACAGCCTGGCGCGCTATGCCGCCCCGGCTCTGCGCCTGGGTCAGCTGATGCGCACGCAGGAGAAGCAGGCGCGGGAGCGGGAGCGCATCGAGCAGGAACTCCACGTCGCCCAGCTGATCCAGCAGCAGTTCCTGCCGGCCGAGCTCCCCGAGCTCGGTGGATGGCACCTCTCGGCCTTCTATCGTCCGGCGCGCACCGTGGGCGGCGACTTCTACGACCTGATCGAGCTCGCCGACGGGCGCATCATGCTCGTCACCGGCGACGTCACGGACAAGGGAGTCCCGGCGGCGCTCGTGATGGCCAGCACGCACGCCCTGCTCCGCTCGACCGCCGGGGTCACGACGTCCCCGGGCGAGGTGCTGCGCCGCGTGAACGAGCTGCTCATCCCGCAGATCCCCGCCCATATGTTCGTCACCTGCCTCGTACTCGTGATCGACCTCGAGACCGGCCGCACCCAGTTCGCCAACGCCGGCCACAATCTTCCCTTCGTCCGTCGCGCACGCGGGGTCGCTCAGCTGCACGCACGCGGGATGCCGCTCGGGCTGATGCCCGGCAGCGTCTACGAAGAGCACGAGACCGTCATCGACCCGGGTGAGATCGTCCTGCTCTACAGCGACGGCATCACCGAGCAGCACAGCGTCGACGGCGAGATGTTCGGATTCGCCCGCACCGGCGACCTTGTCTCGCGCGCCGACGCCGGCCAGGGACTCATCGACGACGCCGTCCAGACCCTCGCCCGGTTCTCGGCCGGGGTCGAGCAGGAGGACGACATCACCCTGGTCGCGCTCGTGCGCGGTCGACGCGGAGGTGCGTCCGAGACGGTGCGTTTCGTCGTCGCCAGCGTGCCGGGAAACGAACGTGGCGCGATGGACCGGGTCACCGAGATCGTCTCGTCCCACCTGGCCGGCGCCCGGCTCGACGCTCTGCGCACGGCGGTCAGCGAGACGGTCATGAATGCGATCGAGCACGGAAACCGTGGGGATGCCGGTCTGGAGGTCACGGTGACCGTGCGATGCGCTCCGGAGATGGTCACGGTCGACGTCGAGGATTTCGGCCGGGGACGCCGCACCGAGGCCGAGACGCCCGATCTGGATCTGAAGCTCGCCGGTCTCCAGACACCACGCGGATGGGGACTCTTCCTCGTCCGCGAGCTGGTCGACCGTGTCGAGGAGCACGGCGATGCAGACCGTCACGTCGTCCGGCTGATGATGCGCACGCACGGGGCGGATGCGGCGGAAGCCGCGGCGCCGGAACGGAGGGGACATGAGTCTGAGTCATGAGATCCGGCGGCGCGACGACGTCGTCGAGATCGTTCTGAGCGGCCGGATCGACCGCGACGCGGCTGCCGCGCTGGAAGAGGCCGGCATCGCGGCATCCGAGGGTCCCCCCGCCTCGATGCTCCTCGATTTCTCGGGAGTCGACTACATCAACTCCACGGGCATCGCGTTGATCGTCGCGCTCCTGGCTCGCGCCCGCGCCCAGCGGATCGCCGTCCGGGCGACCGGCCTGACGGAGCACTACCGTCACATCTTCGACATCACCCGGTTGAGCGATTTCATCGAAATCGTCCAACCGACCCCGAGCTAGGAATCGACATGGGATCGGCACACATGGCGGTCACCCGCCCCGCACCCGGCGCCGCCGAGATCGCGATCGTGGGTGACGTCACCGCCGCATGCGAAGACGACCTCATGACCGCTCACGAAGAGGCCTCCGACGCCGGCGCGACCGTGATCGTCCTGGACTTCGCGCAGATGGAGTACATGAACAGCGGCGGCATCGGCATGCTCGTGACCCTTCTCGTCCGCGCGCAGCGACGCCAGCAGCGCATCGCCGCCGTGGGACTCACCGACCACTACCGACAGATCTTCGAGCTGACCCGGCTCGATGAGGCGATCGTGCTGCACGACGACACCGCCTCGGCGCTCCGCGCGCTCGCCCCGAAGGAGGGACGGTGATGGACGGGCCTGTCGGCAATGCGCCACGGGATGCCGCGAACTGGGCACGGAAGGTCGACCGCCTCCAGGTCACCGATCCCGCCGAGCCGCACGGCTACAACATTGAGGGCAAGCGAGTGGCGGGTCCGATGAACGGCTTCGGCCGGCTGTGGCAGCGCCTGTACCTCGCCGATCTGGGCACGACGGTCACGCCTGAGGCCGTCGTGGCAGACTGGCGCGCGCACTTCGGCGACTACTGGCCGCGCATGGGCCGCTTCCACAGTTCGCTCTCCACCATCCAGCCGGGCGATGTCACCGCGCTGACCGCGGGCGGTGTGACGACCGGGATCATGGTCCTCTACGCCGACGACACGTCGTTCACCTTCCTCACCCCGGAGGGCCACATGTTCGCGGCGATGATCACGTTCTCGGCGGATAAGGAGGCCTCTGAGAAGGATGCCGCGGAGCGGACGATCGCGCGGATCTCGATGCTCCTGCGCTGCTCCGACCCGCTCTTCGAGAGCATGTGGCCACTCGCACGGCGCGGCGAAGACGTCTTCTGGCCGGGGGTCCTCCGCAATCTCGCGCGCGCCCACGGAGTGACCGAGGTGACCATCACTGAGCGGACGGTCTGCGTGGATCGTCGACGCCTCTGGGCCAATTGGCGGAACATCCGCCACAACAGCGGCATCCGTACGGTCGTCCACGCTCTCTCCGCGCCGATCCGTCGCGCCCGGGCGGGAAGGACGACCTGATGGCGGCGCGCGAGGTCGGACGGCGGGCGGGCATCCTGATGCTGTTCGCCGGCTACCTCGCGCTCTGCGGGCTGACGATCGCCTCGACAGGCGAGACCTGGAGCCTTGTGGCGTGGGGAGGGTTCGCCGCCGTCGGGGCACTCCTGCTCCTGCGCCGCTCCGGCAACGCGATCGGGCGCATCCTCCTCGGGCTCGCCGTGTACTGGGGCCTCTACGGGGCGTTCACGATTCCGAGGGTCGCTGAGGAGCTGCCTGTCGTCTTCGAGCTCACGCTGTCCTCCCTCGGGTACGGCGTGTGGATGCTGCTGCCCGTCCTCATCGTCGTCTTCCCCACCGGCCGGGTGACCACCCGGCTCGGCAGGATCGTGACGGTCCTCGCGCTGGGCGTCGTCGCGATCGTCGTGACCGCCGCCGCAATCCATCCCGGGCCGCTCGCCTTCTCGGAGCGCCCGAACCCCCTCGGCATTCCGGCGGCGGCCCCGCTGTCGGCGGTCGTCCTCGGCGACGACACCTTCCTGGCGGTTCCTCTCGTCGGGGCCGTTGCCCTGGTGGACCTCGTCCTCCGGTGGCGGCGAGCGGACGGACCGACGCGACTGCAGTTCCGGTGGCTGGCGTACGGAACCGCCGTCACCGTGCTGATCCTCGGCAGCTCGCTGCTGTTCGAGGATCCGCTGCTTCTCGTCACGGTGGCGTTGACCCTCGGGATCAACGCGATCCCCGTCGCGATCTGGATCGCCGTGACGCGGCACGGGCTCTACGAGATCGGCCGGGTCGTCTCGCGGACGGTCTCGTATGCGATCGTGACGGCCGTCGTCATAGGCATCTACGTGGTGGCGGTCACCTCGACCACATGGCTGGTCCCCGACCTTCCCGCCCTCGGCGTCGCGGTGGCGACCCTGGCCGCGGCAGCGATCTTCCTCCCCGTCCTCCGCGTCGTGCAGCGTCGCGTCGACCGGCGCTTCGATCGCGAGCACTTCGACGCGCAGAAGACGGTCGACGGCTTCGGCGAGCGCCTTCGCACCGGCACCGACCCCGCCGCCACGAGCGATGATCTCCTCGCTGCGGTCGAGGGCACGCTCCAGCCTCGAACGCTCGGGATCTGGGTCGGGGGTGCGACGTGAGGACCGCTCCTCACCGTCGCGGGGCTCCCTGGGCGGCCGTCGCGGGTGCGACCCTGATCCTCGCGGCGATCACCCTCGCGATCAGCGCCGTCGCCTCCGGCATCATGGCCGACACCGTGGCATCCGTTATGACCACCCTCGTCGTGACCGCCCCCTCGATCGTCGTGGGGGCACTTCTCCTTCTTCGCCGGCCGTTCCTGTGGGTCGGCGCCCAGCTCGTCGCCGTCGGTGCGGTGCCCTTGATCACCACCGTCTGGGCGATTCCCTTGTGGCTGGCCGACACCGTCTGGACTATCGTGCCGAGCGCGATCTCGTGGCCGTTCTGGCTCATCGCGCCGCTGCTTCTGGCGTTCACCTTCCCCGATGGCAGGGCGCTCTCGCGGTGGTGGCGGCTTGCCCTCTGGGCCGTTCCGGCGGTCGTCGCGGGGTGCCTCGCCGGCATCCTCCTGTCTCCGTCGGAGTGGCGGTACTCGGGGCTCGAACCGCCCCCGCTTCCCGGGGAAGCTGTAACGACCGCCGTCTCCGTCGTCAGCATGGCGGGGCTGCTGGGCGTCCTCGTGCTCGCCGTGATCTCGGTGCTCCTCCGCTATCGCCGCGGTGACGACGTCGAGCGCCTGCAGGTGCGGTGGCTGGGGCTCGGATTCCTCATCCTGCCGATCGGGATGGTCCTGGCGCTCGTCAGCGCGGCCCTGCTGGGTGAGGCCGCCGTCATCGGTTCGGTCTTCCTCGCAGCCACCGCCCTCGCTCTCCCGCTGGCCATCTGGGTGGCGGTGACCCGTCACGGTCTCTACGAGATCGCACGGGTGGTCTCGCGGACGGTGTTGTATGCGATCGTCACCGCCATGGTCGTCGGCATCTACGCGGTTGTCGTCACCTCGGTGACGTGGCTGCTCCCCGGCCTTCCGGCCCTCGGCGTGGCGCTTGCGACGCTGGTGGCCGCCGCCGCGGCGCTTCCGGCGCTGCGGCTCGTCCAGCGCCGGATCGACCGGCGGTTCGACCGCGCGCACTACGACGCGGACGAGGTCGTCGGGGCGTTCGGAGAGCGACTGCGCACCGGCACCGACCCCCTGACGACACCGGATGACCTCACGCGCGCCGTCGAGCGGACCCTTCAGCCGACCTCCATCGGCATCTGGACGACGGGGGCGCGGCGATGAGCGGGCGCCGTCGCACGGTCTCGCGGACGGCGGCGTGGCCGGCGATTGTGGTCGGCGGGCTGGTGTGCGCAATGCTCGCCGTGACGGCCGTCACCTCGTTCGTGCGAGATCGTCCAGGGCCCGAGTCGGCACCGTTCCTCGTCCTCCTCGCCGTCTTCGTCGGCGTCGGCTCGCTGCTGGCGTGGAAGCGCCCGGGCAATCCCATCGGGTGGCTGCTGCTGGTCATCCCGGGCCTGTTCGCCCTGGCAACGCCCGCGATGCTTCTCGGTGAGGCCCTGCTCGATCCGGCTCCCTCTGTCTCGGCCTGGCTCTTCTGGTACGGGTACGACCGGGAGGACACGTGGATCTGGCTGCCGCCGATCGGACTGCTGCTCACCCAGATCCCGCTGCGATTCCCCGACGGCGCCCTCCCCTCGCCGCGATGGCGGTGGTTCTCGTGGTTCACCATCATCACGCTCGTCGTGGTCAGCGCCGTGCTCTCCACCGCGTCGGCGGAGGTGTACCCCGGCGTTCCGAATCCCGTCCACAGCGGAGCCCTCCCCGGTGAGCCGGTCGCCATCGTGGTGTGCTTCGGCGCCCTCGCCGTCGCCTTCGTCGGATCTCTGGCGTCGCTCGCGGCCCGGTACCGGAGCGCGGGCGAGATGCAGCGTGCGCAGCTGCGGTGGATGCTGTGGGCGGTATGTCTCGTCGTGGTCATCCTGATCTCCAGCTGGGTCGTCGCAGACGACTGGGCGGGGGCGAACACCCTCGTGCTCGTCTCGTACGGGCTGATCCCCGTCGCGATCGCGATCGCGGTGCTGCGCTACCGCCTGTACGAGATCGACCGGGTCATCTCTCGCACCTCGGCCTATGTGCTCGTCACCGCATCCGCGGTGTCGATCTACGCGCTGGTGGTCACGTCGGTTGCGTGGCTGCTGCCGGATGCGACGACACTCGGTGTGGCCCTGGCCACCCTGATCGCGGCGGCGGCCTTCCTGCCGCTTCTCCGCGTGGTACGTCGACTTCTCGACAGACGCTTCAACCGGACGCAGTACAACGCCGAACGCGTGGTCGACGCCTTCGGCGAACGCCTCCGGACCGGCGCCGACCCCCACACCGCGGCCTCCGATCTCGCCGACGCCGTCGACCGGACTCTCGAGCCTTCGGTCGTCGGCGTTTGGACGCGGCCGCAGGGGTCGTGACGTGCCCTCAACCGCCGCGAGCCGTCAGAAACCGCTGCTTCCGCCGCCTCCGAGCAGCAGTTCTCGACGGGTCGCGGCAGATAACACCGTCCAACGGAGAAGAGCCCGCCCTCCGGGGCGAGCTCTTCTCGGTGTGGTGGACCTGAGGGGATTCGAACCCCTGACCTCTTCATTGCGAACGAAGCGCGCTACCAACTGCGCCACAGGCCCGAGAACCTCCGTTACATTATCACCCCCGCCGGGCGACCGACGAATGCCGTCCGGCCCGCCCGGGGATCACGCGCCGGCGGCGCGACGCTCGAGCAGGCGACGAACGTGATCTTCGATCTCGGCATCGTCGACGTAGCCCATCCGAGCGAAGTTCGGCCCCGGCTGCACGGCGCGCGCAGCGCGGGCGACCTCGATCGACGGGGGGCGCTGGGCCTCGGCGCGCATCCGCGCCGCTTCGGCGACCGCGGCCTGCCGGAGCTCCTCGCGGGCGTCTTCGACGTCGCGCACCGCAGCGGCCTGCGAGCCCGCCGACACGGTGAGAGGCTTCGGCAGCTCGCGCGGTGCCCACACCGCCCGCTGGCGGGAGGTCGGGAGCGCGACATCCTGCACCACCGGCGCCTGACGGGCGATGGGAACAGTGGATGCCGCAGACCTGCGTGCCACCCGCACGGCGACGCGAGCCATCTGCGCCAGAACCGAGAGTGCCACCACGACGAGGCTCAATCCCCCGACGAGTGCGCCGATCGATCCGGTCGACACGGTCAGCCAGGCGCCCCATCCGGCGAGACCCAGGCCACCCAGACCCAACGTCGTCGCAACAAGCCGCACGCGGCGCCGAGCACGGGCCTGTCGGGCTTCGGGAGCAGCTTTGGCGGCGGCCTTCTCGGCGCGTGCCCGTTCGAGATCGACGCGGGCCTGTTCGAGTGCGGCCTCCTCGCGTTCGGCCATCGCGCGTTTGGCGAGCTTCTGCTGCGCTGCCGCCGTGCGGGCCGACAGCTCGAGGTGCACCTCGGCCGGCGTCTCACTCGTCTCTGCGAGGACGCGCAGGGCCTGGTTCAGTCGCACGGCGTTTCGTTCTGCGGCGTCGAACTGACGACGGCTGTGCCATGAGGGCAAGAGGTAGACCAGCCACAGCAGCACCGCCACGAGCACGATCACCCCGCCACCCAGCACCTGTCCGCCCATGCGCATAACGGTATGCGACACCGGCACCCCGGCCCGGCAAGGCGGTGCGTGTCGCGGTGTCTCATGCGGCTGCGCACGAAGAATGCTCCTGCCGCGCCGGTTCGACCTCAGAAGGGTGCGGGTTCGTGGGGGTCGTCGGCGGGTTCGTCGGTGATCCGGAATTCGCCGGTGAAGGTGGTCCATTTCACCCACAGGTCGTCGGGGACGTCCTCCTCCGGTGAGAAATGCACCCCATGGCCCGGTGGGTTGTCGGTGTAGACCCGCCCTGTGGGGGAGGTCCACTCGATGACCCCGCCGTCGAGTTGTTTCACCTTCCAGGCGGTGAACTGTTTCATGCTGTGGTGTCGTTGGCACAGGCAGCAGAGGTTGCAGATCTCGGTTCTCCCGCCGAGGGCGGCGTCGTGATTGTGGTCGACCTCGCATGTGCGGGCGGGCATCCGGCACCCCGGCCACCGGCAGTGCTTGTCGCGGCCCTTCAGGAACAGGACCATCGCCCCAGTCGGGCGGTACTGGTCCACTGCCATCGTCAACCCCGTCACCGGATGGACGAGCAGCCGCTCCCACACCCCGTCGCTGTTCCCCGCGAGCAGTCGTGCCGTCTCAGCGTCGATCGGTCCCACCCCGGCGAGATCGCACGGGACATCGCTCTGCCCCATGAGAGCCATCACGGGGATCACGACCTGCACTTTCGCGGTGATCGCCCCCAGCCCACCGGCGCTGTCGCCGCAACCGGTCGGCTCAAGGCTCGGGGCGGAGGTGAGGAGCATGTCGGCGAACACGTCGGCACGGACCTCGTCCAGAGACCGGGTGTCACCCGATCCCGGTTCCCGAGAGGCGATGACCTCGTTCGCCTGATCAGTGACCCGCTGGAAGATCCCCTCCACCAGCACCGTGGAATGCACCGACCGCAACTCCGACATCCCCTCCCCGAGGCTGTACCGGACGATCCTCCGCTCCCGAAACGCCCCCGCATGCCGCTCCGTCAGAGTCCGCGGGTGCATCCGTTCCGCGAGGATCTCCAGATCCGCACGCGCACGACCCGGCGTCTCGTCCAGGCAGATCTCCGCCGCGAGCTGATCGAACTCCCCCGTCACCTCCGGCGGCAGGCGCCGCCCGACATCCTCCACCACCGCGACATGCGCCCGCGTGATCAGCCCCTTCTCCCAGCAGTGCACCGTCGCCGGGTAGTCGTTCACCAGCGCGTACGCGGTGTCGATCTGGCGCTGCACCGACCGATCCGACAACCGCACCGCCGCGGCGATCTCCGCCGCCACACCCCGCAACGCCATATCCCGATCCCGCACCACCGCCGACGACCCCTCCGCCAGCCGCGCCGCGAACGCCCCCGCCGCAGCCAACACCCGTGCCTGCGCGGCCTCCGCCGCCGCCAACGCGACCTGCGCGGCCTCTACCTCACCGAGGATCCCCGTCAGCTCAGACCGGTCCTCGTCACTGAGGAGAGTGAGCCGCGGGTTCGAACGCATGTATGAATCATGGCACCACCCTCCGACATTCGACCTCGAAACCTTGAATCACAGGTTGAAGCAGATCGCTGACGGCAGGGGTGGCATCGGGACACCACGCACGCCGTGGGCGCAGGCGGCACGAACCACAGGCGATCCGGGTCAGGCGTGAAGTCGGTCCGCGGGCGGAATCGTCGCCGCATCCTGCGGAACACGCCCTTCGAGCCACCGGGCAAGCACTCCCCCGGGAACGTCCTCGCGCACCAGCGCGAAGCAGTAGTGATCGCGCCAGTCCCCGTCGATGTGGATGTACCGGCGCCTGAGACCCTCGTAGCGGAACCCGAGTTTCTCCACCACGCGCAGACTCGCCCGATTCTCGGGCCGGATGCAGATCTCCATCCGGTGCAGCCGCGCCTCCGTGAAGCACACGTCAGTCGCCAGCGCCACAGCGGTGGGCGTGATCCCGCGTCCCGCGAACCGCTCGCTCACCCAGTACCCGATGGTGGCGGTCGCCAGAGACCCCCGCGCGATCCCCCACACATTCAGCTGTCCGGCGATCTCGCCGTTGTACTCCATGACGAAGGGGATGCCGGCGCCGTCACGGTACTGCTGCAGCAGACGGCGGATGCCCGCGCGCATGTCGAACGACACCGGACCGTCGGGGCTGGTGGCCTCCCACGGGCGAAGCCATGACCGATTGGTCAACAGCTCGTTCTGCACGACCCGCGCATCGCGCTGGCGGATGAGCCTGATCGCGATCGGGCCGTGGTGACGAGGGGCTGACAGGTCCACACACCCCCCTCGCTACGGCGATGATGCCGTGTGTCAGGTCACAGCTTCGCCGCGAACTCCTTGAACCAGGGACGCAGCTCCGGACCGAGGTCCTCTCGGTCGGCGGCGAGCTGCACGATGGCCTTGATGTAATCCACTCTATCGCCGGTGTCGTAGCGCCGGCCGCGGAACACCACGCCGTACACGCCGGGCCCGTCGGGGTCGGCGGCCATCTCCTGGAGGGCGTCGGTCAGCTGGATCTCGCCGCCCTTGCCGGGCTCGGTGCGCTCGAGGATGTCGAACACCGACGGCGACAGCACGTAGCGCCCGATGATCGCGAGATTGGACGGGGCGTCCTCCTTCGCGGGCTTCTCGACGAGGCCCGTGACCTTCACGACGCCGTCGTCGTCGGTGGCTTCGACCGCGGCCGCGCCGTAGAGGTGGATCGAGTCGGGGTCGACCTCCATGAGCGCGACGATCGCCGCGCCCCGCTTGGTGTGCTCCTCGAGCATCGTGGTCAGCAGAGGGTCGCGCTCGTCGATGAGGTCATCGCCCAGCAGCACGGCGAACGGGTGGTCGCCGACGTGGGCGCGGGCGCGCAGAACGGCGTGACCGAGACCCTTCGGCTCGCCCTGACGCACGAAGTGGATGTCGGCGAGGTCGCTGGAGTGCTGCACCTTCGCGAGCTTGGAGTGATCGCCCTTGCGCTCGAGCGTGGATTCCAGCTCGGGAACGGAGTCGAAGTGGTTCGAGAGGTTGTTCTTGTTCCGGCCGATGATGATCAGCACGTCGTCGATACCGGCGGCGGTGGCCTCCTCCACGACGTACTGGATCGCCGGCTTGTCGACGACGGGGAGCATCTCCTTGGGCATGGCCTTGGTGGCGGGCAGGAAACGCGTTCCGAGTCCGGCGGCGGGGATCACGGCTTTGAAAGAGCTACGAGGCACGCCCCCGATTGTAGGGGGTCGATGTTTCGGGAAAGCACTCACCGCGCCCGACCGCCGGGATCCGCGCGAGCCGTCCGCCTAAGATCGACCCATGTCAGACGCGATCGCCGACGCCAAACGAGCGCTCCGCGCTGACCTGCGCGAGCGCCGGAACCTGATGTCGTCGACGGCCCGGGAAACCGCGGAACAGGGCATCACGGCCCAGCTGGACGCCCTGGTCGAACGCTTCGGCGTGAGCTCGATGTCGTGCTTCCTCTCCACCACGACCGAGCCGGGCACGCGACGCTTCGTCTCCGAGGCGGTCCGCCGCGGCATCCGGGTGCTTCTTCCCATCACCCGCACCGACGGACTGCTCGACTGGTCGGTCGCCACCCCCGACCTCGACATCACCGAGGGGATGTACGGCCTGCCCGAACCGGTCGGCGACGTGCTCGGCCCCATCGCGGTGAACGACGTCGACCTTCTCGTCATCCCCGCCGCCGCTGTCGGGCAGGACGGCACGCGCCTCGGCTGGGGACGAGGCTTCTTCGACAAGACGATCGGGTCGATGGAGCGATGCCCCCCGGTCTACGCCGTGATCTACGACACCGAGCTGCTCGACGAGGTGCCGCGCGACGTGCACGACCAGCCGGTGTCGGGCGTGGTCACCCCGACGCGTACCATCGATCTCGCGACAACCCGACGCTGACGCGGCGCACCCTCGACGAAAGACACCGACATGCCCACCTACGCCTATGCCTGCAAGCAGTGCGGGCACCGCTTCGACGCCGTGCAGTCCTTCGCCGACCCGGCCTTGACGACCTGCCCCGAGTGCGACGGGCCGCTGCGCAAGGAATACGGCTCGATCGGCGTCACCTTCAATGGTTCGGGCTTCTACCGCACCGACTCTCGGGCCGGAGGCGGCGGAGAGTCCAAGAAGAGTGAGAGCGCACCGGCGAGTTCCGGTGGCGATTCGACCGGCTCTTCGCCATCATCGAAGTCCGAGGCGAAGGCCTCGCCCGCGTCCAGCGGTTCGTAGTCCGGCGGCAGCCGGCGAGGTCGGAAGGCACCATCGATGATCAAAGGCTTCAAGGAGTTCATCCTCCGCGGGAATGTGATCGATCTGGCCGTCGCCGTCGTCATCGGCGCCGCATTCACCGGCATCGTGAACATCCTGGTCACAGCCTTCATCAACCCGTTGATCGGGCTGATCTTCCAGACCGGCAATCTGAACGACGCGCTTGTTCTGCGGGTTCCGACGTTGTTCGGGGGCGAGTCCGTCTTCTCCTTCGGCGCCATCATCGCCGCGGTGATCAACTTCCTCGCCGTCGCCACCGTGGTCTATTTCGTCTTCGTCATGCCGATGAACCACTGGAAGAAGCGCCAGGAAGCACGTGCGGGCGCGGCGACCGAGGCCGCAGCCGACCCCGTGCCGACCGAGCAGGAGCTGCTCATGCAGATCCGCGACCTGCTTGCGGCGCAGCCGGGCGCCGGCGCCGGCGCCTCGCGCACCACTCCCCCGACGCCGTAGCGGCTTCGCCGCGGGCGCCCCTCAGTAGTGGGGCGGCTTCTCGCGCCGCATCCGTTCGTCATTCGGCCCGGAAAGACCATCGGATGCCGCCTCGGCGGCGTCGTCGCGATCGTCGACGGCCGCGGGCTCGGCCACCGTATCGGGCGCAGGGGTCAGCCGCGCGCGACGCGAGCCTGGAACCCTTTCGATGCGCTGGCGGGGTTCGTCCTCGCTCACGGCATCACTCGATGAAATCGACCGGCTGCGTGTCGGGGTCGGCGGTGACCGTCGGTGCACCGAGCAGCTCGGCAATCCGGGCGGCGACCCCGGCCGGATCGCTGTAGAGGTCGAACGAGTGCACGCGCACGTAGTGCCAGCCGAGGCGCCGCAGGATCTGCGGGCGAAGGCGCAGCGCCTCGCGCAGCGACTCGCCGCGCGTCTCGGGATCGGTCTCGGCGACGACCGCCTTGCCGTTGTACTGGGCGACGAGGGGCAGAAGCCCCCGGTACTGCACGTCGACCGAGACGCCGAGGCGGCGGAGTTCGCGCGCCAGCGACCGGGTGAGGGGGTCGGCGAGGTCTTCCAAGCGCGCTTCGCGCGAGCGGGCGGCGATGCCGCCGAGGATGCCCATGAGGGTGGCCGCCCCGTGCTCGAGACGTCCCTCGTCGAACGCGGAGGGACGGATCGACGACACGATCACCATCGACCGGCGTGCCCGGGTCATCCCGACCGTGAGCAGACGCTCGCCGTCGGGGGTCGAGAGGTCGCCGAAGTCGCTGAGCACGCGACCGTGTTTGGTGAGGCCGAACCCGAGCGAGAAGATGACCCGATCGCGGCTCTCGGCCACCGACTCCTCGAGGCTGAGCACGGCGAACGGCTCGGCGGTGTCACGGCCGACGAAGTCCGCCACATCGGCTCGTCCGGCGAACGCCGCGCCGACCGCCGCGCGGATGCGCTCGGCGTGACGCCGCGAGGCGGTGACGACCATCAACGACTCCGACGCGCGGTTGACCGCGTGCTCGACCACCAGGGTGACCACGCGCGCCACCTCGGCGTCGGGGCTTTCGACGGCGCCGCTGATCGGGTCGGGAGCGCCCGTGCCGCCTTCGACGTAGTCGACGCTGAGACTTCCGCGACCGAGGTACGACCCAGCCCAGGGCAGCGACACGATCTCGCCGCCGTAGAAGGCGTCGTTGACGAGCGCCGCGAGGTCTTCTCCCCCGGCGCGGTAGCTGCGGGTGAGCGTCTCGACGGGGAACAGCTCGGAGAGCCGCACGAACACGCTCTCCTCATCGAACGGCTCGTCAGGCGCATCGGGGTCGTCGGTCGGTATGGCCGACGCCACGCGGAACGGCGTGGGCTTCTGCGTCACCGGGTCACCGAAGATCACCAGCTGCCCACCGCGCCGCAGCGCGGGCGTCGCCTCGGCGAGACAGAGCGCCCCGGCATCCGCGATGATCACCACGTCGAACCGGAGGGTGTCGGGAATCAGAGGCACGTCATAGGGCGAGGCCAGCCACACCGGCGCGAGGGCGCGGGAGAGGGTGGGAGCGGCCTCGAGGAACTGAGCGGGGCTGATGTCACCCGACTTCAGGGCGGTGCGGAGCGCCGCGGCCTCATCGGCTTCGTCGACGATGCCGATGCGCCACTGGGTAGCCAGCTGCGAAGCGAGGAGCGGGCCGGACGCGCCGGTGTGCGCCTCGTCGACGAGGCGGAAGTCGCGCTCGAGGCGATCCACGACCGCCGTGTTGGCGCCGAGGAGCGCGCGGTCGGTGCGCAGCAGGTACTCCAGCGCCGACTGCCACCAGGCCCATTCGAGCTCGGCGCCGACCTGCTGCTCGGGAACGTGGCGCACCGACAGCTCGGTGAGGAGCGGCTCGAGGCCGAGCCCGGCCAGCTCCGAACGCAGGGTCGCCCGCTCGACGAGGTTGTCGAAGACATCCGACTCGGCGGCGAGCTCGGCGAGGGTGCGCACCAGCTGCGACACCGGGATCGACGCGAGCGCGTCGGCACCCGTGCGCCCGAGCACCTCATCAAGCTCCGCCAGGTCGGCGTCGACACGCTGCCACGCGACCTGGACGTCGGCCAGCCCGAAGGGTACCTCGGGGATGACGCCGGCCTCGACGTAGCGGTGCCATTCGGTGCGCTGCTGCTGCACGCGCAGCAGAGCCTCGTGCATGTCGACGATGTGCACTCCGGGCCGGATGTACTCCCGCGAGAGCCGCTTGAGTCGGCGGCGATTGGCCGCATTCATCGATGCCGCATCGCGTCGCGGACCGTGGGCCTGGATGAGCTCGCCGAGCGGTCGCTCGAACACGGTCGGGCTGAACCGGTCGAGCGAATCGCGGATGCCCGACAGCAGCCGCAGCTGCACCCCGAGTTCGGCGACACTCTGGAACGGGCGCATATGGGTCTGCCCGACCATGGCGTATCCGCGCTCGAGGAGGGCCGGCACGTCGGCGCGATGCAGGCGGGCGGCGAGGCCATGAGCACGACGGGCTTCGGCGGTGGTGGCGAACGAGACGCCGAACCACGGCGAGTCGTGCGGGCCGAACCGGAATTCACCCAGCCGCGCGGCGGTGGCGAGCTTCGTCGCAGCCTCTCGGCGTTTCCCGGCCAGGCGGATGAGCGTGCTCACGTCGAATCGTGCGGCGGTCGACGGGGTGGGCTCGAGTGCCGAGAGCTCGGCGAGCCGGCGCAGCACGTCGAGGGTGCAGACGCCGAGGTCGGAGTGCGTGGTGGTGAGGGCGTGACGGTAGTCGCGCAGCACGGTCCGCAGCCGCACGAGGGCGTCATCGACCTCGGCGACGGCCGGCTTCTCGGCCTTCTCATTGCGCCCGATCGCGCGGATCAGGTCGCGACGCACGTGGCGGGGCGAGACGGTGAGGCCCGGCAGGCCCACCCCCGCGAGGCGGTGGCGAACGCCCTCGAGCGTGGCACGGCGAGCGCTCACGACCAGCACGCGGCGCCCCTCGCGAACGAGCGAGCCGACGGCGTTGATGACCGTCTGGGTTCCGCCGGTACCGGGGAGTGTGTGCACGACCAGCGACTGGCCCGACGCGATCCGCGCGAGCACGCCCTCCTGCTCGGCGTCGGCATCGAGAAGCAGGGCGTCGGCGGCGGGGGGACGTTCATCGGCGGGGAGGATCGAGGGGATCTCGCGACGGTGCATCACCCGTTCGCGATCGGCAGGATGCCCCGCCAAGGCGTTGAGCACGGGGTGATCGAGGTGGGCGGCGTCGCGCGACATCACCGAGGCGACGTCGGCGAAGGTCGACACCACCAGTCGGGGCTGCACGGCGACGTTCGGCAGCGAGGCGGTGAGGGCCCGAAGGTGGTCGATGACCGGCTGGGGCTTGAAGACGCCTCCGTCGTAGGCGAGTGCGGCGAGCGCCCGCGCATCGACGGTGATGCCGAAGTGGGTCTTGAGCGCCCGGATGAGCTCGGGGTTGACGTGGAACGAGCCGCGGAGCTTCAACTCGAAGTCGGAGTGGTGCCGCCGGATGGCGAGCGGGCGCAAGAGCACCGGTGCGGTGCACGCGAGCCCACCCAGTCGCCAGGAGGCGAGGCCCACCGCGAGGTGCACGGCGTCGATTCCCCGCGACGTGCGCAGTTCGACGTTCTTCGCGGTGATGCGCTCGGCGGCGAGCCGGGCGTTCCGCAACGCGACCTCGTCACGGAACAGGCCCGAGAGCAGTGTCGAGCGCCCCGTGATGAACTGCGGGAGGCTCCCGGGGTGGGCCCCCGTGATCTCGATACCCTCCTCGCGGGAGTCGCTGTAGTGCAGCAGGGTCGATCGTCCGCCCAGCTGCGACGCTTGGCGGCGCAGGGTCTCCCGCACGGGGTCGGCGATATGCGCGACCGTGACACCGGGCTCTGAAAGACCGAGGTCGCCGGGGTTCACGGCCGGACCGGACACGGTTCCTCCCCGGTTCTCCATGACATCGGACTCGACTCGCCACACGTCAGCCACACTAAGCGCCCGCCCGGTCAGGCGCGGTTAGGCGGGGCGGGTTTTCGCGGTATTGACGACACGCCGAGTGATCGGCCTTTCCTGCACAGGCGCCCCCGGTGACCGATCGCTCACAGATGACGCGCCGGCACCCGCGGGCGCGGGCGTGACGGGCGAGGATGTCGTCATGATCGCCGCCCTCGCCCCTCGGTTCCTCCTGCACCCCTCCCCCGTCGGCGAGGTGCTGATCGTCGCGCGCGACGACGCCCTGCTCACGGTTCATCCGATCCACGGGCCGGCAGAGCCCGAGCTCGAGGGCCTCGCCCGCCGATACGGCGATGTGGAGCCCGGTCCCGCGCATCCGCTCGCCCGCCGTGCGGCCGATCAGCTGGACGAGTACTTCGCCCGAGAGCGCCGGGACTTCGACCTCCCTCTCGACCTCGGTGCGACGACGGGCTTCACCCGGCTCGCGCTGGAGGCGATCCGGCAGATCCCCTACGGCGAGACCGCCGGATACGGCGAGGTGGCGATCGCGGCGGGAAGCCCCGGCGCGGCACGGGCGGTCGGCACCGCCTGCGCCCACACGCCCTTCTCCATCGTCATCCCGGTGCACCGGGTGGTGCGGGCCGACGGGTCGCTCGGCGAGTACGGCGGCCATCCCGAGGTGAAGCGGTTCCTCGTCGACCTCGAGCGCGCGACAGGCGTGTAGGCCGCCGGTCGCGCGCAGCGGCCCCGCGGGAGTTTCCTCTCCGCGGGGCCGCTGCGCCGTGGCATCCGGATCGAAGACGCCCTAGTGGTTCGTCGCCTTCTCGGCACCGAAGCCGGTCAGCGAGCGCACCTCCATCTCGGCCGCCTTCGTGCGGTTCTCCCCACCGCGCGAGGTGACCGATCCCAGCCAGCCGAGGAAGAACCCGAGCGGGATCGAGACGATCCCGGGGTTGTTCAGCGGCCAGATGGCGGTGCCCACCTTGAACACGCTCGTCTCCGATCCCCAGAAGACGGGCGAGAGCACGATCAGGATGATCGCGGCGGCGAGGCCCCCGTACATGCTCCACACCGCGCCGCGCGTGGTGAAGTTCCGCCAGAACAGCGAGTACAGGATGGTCGGGAGGTTGGCCGATGCCGCCACCGCGAAGGCCAGCGCCACCAGGAACGCGACGTTCTGACCCTGCACCGCGATGCCGCCGAGGATGGCGAGGATGCCGATCACGATGACGGTGCGCCGGGCGACCTTCACCTCACCGTCGGGCGGCACGTTGCCCTTCTTCACCACGTTGGCATAGATGTCGTGCGCGAACGACGCCGCCGCGGTGATGGTGAGCCCCGCGACCACCGCGAGGATCGTCGCGAACGCGACCGCGCTGATGAAGCCGAGCAGCAGCGGGCCGCCGAGCTCGAGCGCGAGGAGCGGCGCGGCCGAGTTGACCCCGCCGGGTGCCGAGGCGATCCGCTCCGGGCCGACGAGCGCCGCAGCGCCATAACCCAGCACGAGGGTGAGCAGGTAGAACAGGCCGATCAGCCAGATCGCCCAGACCACCGAGCGACGGGCTTCCTTGGCCGTCGGCACCGTGTAAAAGCGCATCAGCACGTGCGGTAGGCCCGCGGTGCCGAGCACGAGGGCGATCGCGAGGGAGATGAAGTCCCACGGGTTGCCGCCGTACTGCAGGCCCGGCCCGAGGATCGCATCGGCGGGCTCGGTGACCGATGCGGCCACGGCGTTCTCGAGCAGCGTGTTCAGGCTGAAGCCGTTGATCGCGAGCACCCAGATGGTCATGATCAGCGCACCGCCGATGAGCAGGAACGCCTTGACGATCTGCACCCAGGTGGTGCCCTTCATGCCGCCCACCAGCACGTAGACGATCATGATGACGCCGACGACAGCCACGACGATCGACTGACCCACCGTTTCGGTGATGCCGAGGAGCAGGGCCACCAGTCCGCCCGCCCCGGCCATCTGCGCCAGCAGATAGAAGAAGCACACCGCGAGCGTCGTGATCGCCGCCGCCATGCGCACGGGGCGCTCCTTCAGTCGGAAGGAGAGGACGTCGGCCATCGTGAATTTGCCCGTGTTGCGCATGAGCTCGGCGACCAGCAGAAGCGCGACGAGCCACGCGACGAGGAATCCGATGGAGTAAAGGAAGCCGTCGTATCCGTTGATGGCGATCGCGCCGCAGATGCCCAGGAAGGATGCTGCGGAGAGATAGTCGCCCGAGATGGCGAACCCGTTCTGCGGCCCGGTGAAAGACCGACCGGCGGCGTAATAGTCCGCGGCGGTCTTGTTGTTCCTACTGGCGCGGATGACGATGAACAGCGTCACCGCGACGAAGGCCCCGAAGATCGAGATGTTCAGGATCGGATTGTTCTCGGCGGTGTCCACCGCCGCGCTGACCGCCGACCCGACGGAGGCGAAGAAGTCGTTCATGCGCCGGCCGCCTCTCGCTGCTCGAGTTCTTCGCGGATCTCCTCGGCGATGGGGTCCAGCTTCCTGTTCGCGAACGACACATAAAGCATCGTGATGCCGAAGGTGGTGACGAATTGTCCGAGCCCGAGGAGCAGGCCGACGGTGATGTCACCCCACACGCGCTGCGACATGAAGTCCACCGCGAAAGACGACAGCAGCACGTAGGCGAAGTACCAGACGAGGAAGGCGATGGCGAAGGGGAAGATGAAGCTGCGTTGCCGCCTCTTCAATTCAACGAAACGCGGTGATTCCTCCACCGCGATGTAGTCGATTCCACCCGGCGGGGCGGATTCGGTGCGTCGATCGGACATGTGGCCTCCTTGCACACAATCCCTGGGCGCGCGTCGCGCCGGTCCCGAACTGAAGACGCCCGCCGTCGTCGGAGAGCGCCTGCTATGGTCGACGCTACGAAAGGCGGCGACGCAGCCGTCACCCCCGGAAGTAGGTAGTTCGTGGTCGGTTCGTCGAACGCTCCGAGCGACGTGCAACTCGTCTCCCGTGCGGTGGGAGATCTGACTCGCCGCACCGGCTTCCCCGTTGCCTTCGGCGGCCTCTCGCGAGACGACGCGATCCATGTGTCGTCCATCTCCGGTGCCCGCACGCGCTACCTCGAGGGACTTGTCGTCCACCCGATGAAGGGGCTGGGCGGCCGCGCTTATGTGGAGAAGCGACCCCGGCTCGCCCTGGATTACCGCACGTCGCGCAGCATCACGCACGACTACGACCGCGCGATCCTCGGCGAGGGCATCGCCACGCTGTTCGCGGTGCCGGTCCTCGTGTCAGGCAAACCGCGCGGCGTCATCTACTGCGGATCGTGGGGCGAACGCCGCGTCGGCGACGTCATCGCCCGCCCCGCCTTTCAGGTTGCCGAAGAACTCGCGACCGAGCTCCGCGTCCGCGACGAGGTGGCGCGGCGACTGGAGACCTTCACCCCGTTGCAGCTTCCCGCGGCCGCGATGCCGGCCGCCGCGCGCGAAGAGCTGCGGGAGAGCTACGCCGAGCTGCGCAGCATCGCCGCAGGAGTGGATGACGACGGGTTGCGCCAGCGCTTAGCGCGCGTCGAGCAGCGGCTGGCCGCCCTCTCGCACGATGAGCCCCACCCGGCGATCGGCGACATCCATCTCTCCCCCAGGGAAACGGATGTCCTCGCCCGAGCCGCCCTCGGAGAGACGAACGCCGAGATCGGCGACACCCTGGGACTTCGCGAAGCGACGGTGAAGTCGTATTTGAAATCGGCGATGGCGAAACTGGATGTCTCGACCCGCCATGCCGCGGTGATGCAAGCGCGTCGTGCGGGCCTTCTCCCCTGAAAAACCGAAATTCTGCGGTGCCGCGCCTTTCGCGTCTTGGGCACCCCATAATGTGTGACCATGGCCCGAAAAATTGTGCATCAACTCGTCGACGATCTGGACGGAACCGTCCTCGAAGTCGGCGAAGGTGAAACCGTTCTCTTCTCTCTCGACGGCGTCGCGTATGAGATCGACCTCACCGTCGATAACGCCGCCGAATTCCGTAACGCATTGTCGCGATATGTGGATGCCGCGCGCTCGGTGTCGACCGGTCGACAGGCCGAATCCGCGGCATCCCGCAAGCGTCGCCGCACCGGACAGGCGGACTACACCGCCGTTCGTCAGTGGGCGAAGGAACGCGGAATGTCGGTGTCGGAGCGAGGCCGCATTCCGGCATCGGTCATGGAGGCGTACGAAGCCGCGAATTAGCCACGTGCTCGAGGTTTTCGCACTGGATCAGGCGTAGCCTCGCGGCGTGACCGAACAGCAACCGTACGAGGTCGTGCGCGACGAGGACGGCTGGCAACTGCGCCGCTATCCCGCGCACGTCGTCGTGGAGACGACGGTGCGGGGAGCGGCGTTCGAGAACGCCGCGAACCGCGCCTTCGCGTTGCTCGCCGGCTACATCAAAGGGCAGAACACCCGCCGAGAGTCCATTGCGATGACGGCGCCGGTCGTGCAGTCGGCACAGAAGATCCCGATGACCGCACCGGTAGTGCAGTCCGGTGGCGACGGTGCATTCGTCGTGGCCTTCGTGCTCCCGGCGGCGATGCGTGAGGTCGATGCGCCGGTGCCGACCCACCCCGAGGTGACCCTGCGCACGGTCCCTGAGCAGCTCGTCGCCGCCACCCGCTTCTCGGGGCGGTGGACGGAGCAGTCCCGGCGCACCCACCGCGACGAGTTGCTCGGGCGCCTGTCCGCCGCCGGCCTCGACGTGGTCGGCGAACCGCGCTTCGCCCGGTTCGATCCCCCGTTCACCCCGTGGTTCTTGCGACGCAACGAGGTGCTGGTCGACGTTGCGGCCTGAGCGTCGTCAGGCGCTCAGCGGCAGAGCTCGAAGATGTCCGTCGGCACCGTCCACGCGGGGCGTTGGTGTCAGGGGCTCGGCGATATGGCGGCCGCGGTCGGCGGAGTCGGCGGGTTGGCTCCGCTTCCGTGTTCCGTGAGTGTTCCGTCAGAGAAC
This sequence comes from Microbacterium sp. ABRD28, assembly GCF_003850245.1. Classification (NCBI taxonomy): domain Bacteria; kingdom Bacillati; phylum Actinomycetota; class Actinomycetes; order Micrococcales; family Microbacteriaceae; genus Microbacterium; species Microbacterium sp. ABRD28. The sequence continues at coordinate 2,651,977 of NZ_CP031015.1, forward strand.
CCTGGGTGTCGGCGCTCTCGCTTGCGATCGAGCGTGATTCTCGGAAGCGTGGCTGACTCCACCACGGAAGGAGAAGCACATGCTCACTCTCACCGAGAACGCCGCCACCGCCGTCAAGGCTGTGGTCGCAGGCACCCCCGACGTCCAGGCCGCAGGTATCCGCATCCGTGGAGCCGAGGCACCCACCGCCGGCTTCGAACTGACCCTGGCCCCGCAGCCCGAGCCTGCGGACGCCGTTGTCGAAGCGGACGGCGCTCGCGTCTTCCTCGACAGCACCGCGCAGGCGGCGCTGGACGACCAGGTCCTCGACGCGCAGATGAACGAGGACGGCTCGGTGCGCTTCGCCCTCGCGGCGCAGGCGTAACGACCTGAAGTTTGACGGCGGGCCTCGGTGCACACGCACCGGGGCCCTCGTCGTCGGCGGATAGACTCGATCCGCCAGCCTCTGTAGCTCAATGGAAGAGCAGTTGCGTCCTAAGCAAACGGTTGGGGGTTCGAGTCCCTCCAGGGGCACAGTCTTTTTTTAGCTCTGATCAGGACTTCTTTCTGTGGTCAGACCACGCAGATTGCGTTCTTGGCCGCCTCTTGGCGGCATTTTGAGGAACCTGTGAGCCGACACCGACGCAGGGTTTGACGCCCTTCACGGACCGTCGTTCGACGTCTCAGAACGACGAGATCGAGCATTTCCGGCGTCCTGTGCCTCGTCGAAGATTGAGCAGTCTGCTCTCCGGCGTTACGCCGGTCGGGCGTAGCGGGTCTGCGAGGTGACAGTCATCCGGGAGGAATGGCACGACTCAGACGTTGAGACTTGGTCCTTCTTCTACCCTGAGCATGTCCCGACCGGATGGATGTTGACGACGCTCGAAAAGTAGGCCATTGCGACGTGGTGGTTTCCAGTGACGGTTGCAACGAGGACCATCCGAAAGGGGTTCTCGCATGTCGTCTCGTCGTGTTCCAAAGGGGCCAGGTCGTGGCCCGAAGTCGTTGGCTCGGAAGCGGTTCATGGAGCTGCTTGCCGAGGGCTGGCCGATGTCTGCAGCCGCGCGGGAGGTGGGCGTCAGCCGGTCCGCTGCGAACATCTGGAAGAACGGCACCACCGTCCGGCGCAAGGATGGCGGCGTCAAAGTCGTGCCACCGCTTGAGCCACTCTCCGTTCGTGTCATCTCGCCTCGATTCCTCTCGGAAGAGGAGCGGGTTCAGATCGCTGACCTCTCGCATCACGCGGGATGGGTCCCACGGCGATTGCGACGGTACTGGGGAGAGCGCCGTCGACGATCAGCCGGGAGCTGCGACGCAACTTGCACTCGTCCGGGCAATACCGGCCGTTTCACGCACACCCGATCGCCGCGAACCGACGTCGGCGCACGCGACCGCTGAAGCTGACCACCAACCAGGTGCTGCGGTCCTACGTCGTCGCGAGGCTGAAGCAACGGTGGAGTCCACAGCAGATCGCCCGGGCGTTGCGGCGCACGCACCCGCAAGAGCCGGCACGGCGGGTCGCGACAGAGACGATTTATCAAGCGATCTACCGCCCTGCGAGCGGCATCATCCGCGAGCCGGCGCCGTCACCATTGCGGACCGGACGCGATCACCGGCGCGGTCACACCCGTCAAATCCGCGCCGGGAGACGGTTCGCCCAGCCGATGCTGTCGGTGCATCAGCGCGGCTTGGAACCCACCGACCGTTCTGAGGCGGGTCACTGGGAAGGCGACCTCATCGTCGGTCCCCATAACCGTTCCGCGATCGGCACGCTCGTGGAACGGCAGACTCGCTACGTGAAGTTGCTGATCTGCCGGCGTTCAACTCGATCGAGATGCACGCCGCGCTTGTTCGCGCCCTCGGCGAGCTGCCGCCGCGGTTGCGGCGCACGCTGACATGGGACCAGGGCACCGAGATGGCCAAGCACCTCGACGTCACTGCCGACACAGGAACACGGATCTACTTCTGTGACGCCGCAAGCCCGTGGCAGCGAGGTAGCAACGAGAACGCCAACGGCCTGTTGCGGCAGTACTTCCCGAAGTCCACCGCCCTGTCGGTGCACTCGCCGCACGACCTCGCCCGCGTCGAACTCGAGCTCAATCGCCGCCCCCGAATCACTCTCAACGACCGAACACCGCACGAGCTCTTCAACGCCTTGCTAGCCTCCGAGAATCACCCCTCGTTGCGATGACTGCTGGAATACAAGCAATGGAGAACTGGACACCACGTTTCCCGCAGGGGGCTGCTAGCGGCGCCCAACGAAGTGCTCTGCTCGGATTGCTCTATTCGGCCCGGTGGGCTCGACGTGTTCGTCATGCGGTCAGATCCTGACAGCAGACGACTGGTTCCCGATCGCAATCACGCTCCTCGCGCATCTGCCGAAGAGTGTCGCGACCACACCTCAACGATGGCGTGAGCCACCAGGTCGGGGGACTCGTGCTCCCAATACCGCAGAACGTGCCAGCCCGCCTGCGTCAACGTGGCTGTGGTCTCAGTGTCACGAGCGGTGTTGCGTGCGAGCTTCGGGACCCAGTAGTCGGCGTTTGCTCTCGGTGTAGTTCCATGCAGCGGGCAGCCGTGCCAGAAGCAGCCGTCGATGAAGATGGCGATCCGTCGCCGGGTAAAGACGATGTCCGCTCTCGACCGAAGCATTGGGATGGGCGCCACGTCCACGCGGTATCGCAGGCCGGCAGCATGCAGAAGTTTTCGGACACGCAGTTCCGGCATGGTGTCCCGCCGGCGATTTGCGAGCATGGTGCGCCGCGACGTTTCACTCGAGGCCCAGGATTCGGCCATACCCGAGAGTAACTCGCGTCAGTCAGTCCGTGGCTTGTCAGGGCACCTTCACTGGAAACATGCTAGCGAGCAGCGCGCGTAACTCCTCGTCCCGCATCGCCGATAGATCGGTGACGCGGAGTTCGAACTGGAGTGTCTTGAACGCAGTTCTCACAGCGTCGCGGCGGTTGGACACGCGACTCAGGGACATAATCTGTTCGCTCATGAGGCGAGCGAGGCGATGATCCGACGACAAATTTCGGTCGATCAGACCGACGAGCTCATCTTCATAGAGAGGTAGGTCTGGGTCGTTCAGTAGGTCTCCCAGGATCCAGGATCGAAGGTACAGACGCTGGAAGACGTTGCGTCTTCCGCCTCGATACCGATCCGCCGGGAGCTTCCCCCGTGAATCCGGGCCAAACCGCTGGACTGCCAAGTCTGGAAGCACGACGAGAGTGAGGTAGGGCCAGACGTCGGGATGCGACGCCTGTAGGCGGCCTTCCTCTTCGAACCAGCGCGCGAGCGCATTACCCGCAGCTTTGTCGAAGGCCCGGTCTCGATCGCTCCTCCGACGGGAGGAGTCGGGGGCGACCGCGTTTCCTATCGCGTCATGCAAGGCTCTCAAGCGAGAGGCAGGAACTGGGATTCCATCTCCGGGAAAGGTTGCTGCTGGATGGTGCCCACCGTCCTGAAACGGCCGCGCAATCCCTCCGGACTGAATAGTCCGCTCCAGCCGAGTGATTTCGCTTTCGACTTCTGCACGTGGCAGTCGGGGGTAAATGTAGCTCATCGGGGGTCCTGCTCTTGGAGGAAGTTGAGGGCCTCGCGGGAGCGATCGGCCAGCTTGAGTGGCTCCTCCATGGCAAGGCGGCATCCCTCCTCGATCGTGATTCCTAGCGAGGTTGTGATGCCGAGTCCGAGTGCGGCGATGCAGCGAAAGTCATCATCAGCGAGCGCCAAGATGCCACGGCCGTCGACCACGTTCTGCCAGCTGCCGAGTAGCCGCAGGACCGCCATGTGTATGTCGCATTCAATCGCGGCATACGTGCTCGCTCCTGCCGTGCCTTCGAGGATCGGGTGACACACTTCCATGTCGGTATTGACGAAGAGGCGAACCGACGAACTGATGCTCCAGTGAGGTTCAGCGTCGGGAACCGTCTCCACGACCCACGGAACTGCTCGGCGCCCAGTCTGCGAGAACGACAGCGCTGAGGTCGGAAACTCCGCGTCGTCGTGCTCCAACGCAAGTATCAGCGGTGTGGCGAGCTGCCAAAGCTTGGCGCTCCCGTGTACGGCGTTCTCCTGAACCGCGCTGCCGGTTCGCCCCGGGCCAACGACCCAGAGGTCCGCCGTCAGAGACACTGCGATGTCGCTCCCGTTCGCCGTCAGATCGACGAAGGCCGTCCACCCTTCTTCGCTGGCCTCGAAGCGGGAATTCGCACGCCACCTGATTCGAGCGGGCGCGCAGGTCGCAACAGCGACCAGGCGCACGTCATCGCCTTTGTCGATGCCGGTCTCTATCCAGAATTGATCCGAGAGGGTTGCCACGCCGCGAAGCGCAATATTGTCGCCCGGGCTCCAAACGTCGGCGATCTCTTCGTTGCGACATGCAGGGGCGATGATCTCCAGCCGCCCTTGCACGGACGTTGGAGAAGGCGTGCGGTACGGGCGTGACTCAGTGGTCGCCATCGACGTCCTCCGCGCTCAAGTCGATACGTAGCGCTCGCCTGGCCGTGCCCGTGAATTGCACGACTACGGGCACTCCATTCGCAGCGACGGCCGTCGAGGGGCTAGATGCGTCTGCTCCGATCCATTGAACCTCGAGCTCATCGACGTCGAGCGGCTCGTGCACGCCTTCGTCGCCGACCACGCTGACACTGATACGTACTAGGGATTGCGCTGGACCGCCTTGAACGACAAACCCCACACTCTGCCTCTGACGGCCATCCTCGTAGGTGGCAATCAACCGGGGAGGGCTCGCCTCGATTCGGCGGATCCGAGCAGAAGCCCTGCTACGACGATCACCTCGATCGGGTGGCCCTAGGCCGGTGTCAGTGCGGGGTTCATGGGGTGTTGGTAGGAGAGCGCCCAATCGCCGCGAAAGAGCGCCCGTTCGGACTCGCTCTTGTGCCGGCTGAATCACCGCCGGCTCTGGGTAGAGAGCCTCTCGGATGGCGCTAATTATCTTCGTTCGAGTGGCCTTGACGACAAGGCCCTCTTCACCGCCTGAGCTCGCGATCCACGAGTCATGGGCAGGCGGCTCTGTTCGGGCGTAGACGGCGTCCCAGTCGTCGGCCGATTTGTAGACGGCCAGCCACTCGAGACCCTCCAACGGCGTTTGGGCGATCCAGTCGACGGTCGCCACGATCAGCTCGGGCTGACCCCGCATGAGCGCGATACGCGAGATCGCAGGGTTCCGGGTCGGGTCAAGGTCGTCATGCTCCGCGGTTCGCTCAAGGGCTTGGAATCGCTGAACGAAGGCCAGGTGGCCGAGGGTCTGCTGGTATCGAGTGATGGGGACGACGTGCACCGGAAACCCCTGCGGAGTCTTTATCGACGCGTCGGTCCGCGCGCGATGAGCACGAATGGCGTTCAGTCCTGCGCCCCAAAGAGCCAGCGTCCCAATCTCAGCATCGATCAATCGTTGGCGGGAGTTGTCAATCTCCAGCAGGAGCTCCATCGGTGGCTCGTCGGTGTCTGGAAGGGTGATGAGCTTGGGCCACAGATGGACTCGAATCGCCGAACGGGCCTTCGCCGCGAAGGTCGTCGCCTGCGTTGCCAGATCGAGAACAGGATCCTCCTCGTCGTCTGTTGCCCCCAGGCTCTCTCGGGTGAGATCAGGGTCGACAATAAGCATCGAGGTGCCAGTCTCGTCATCCTCATACCCGCGGGCGAACAGCCGTGAGCCCAGAGCCTCCGCGGCGTCGCCGATGAGGGGAAGGATCGTGTCTCCATCGCGTACACCCCACCAGTGGCGTCCGGTGAACTGAACGCCAGCCTCAACATAGGAGTCGCGGAACGCAGACGCGATCAGCCGATGCTCGAGGACCCCTTGCTCGTTGAAACATCGCGTCCAATAGACGACCGTGCCTCGTTGGCTGAAAGCATAGGACGCGGTCTTCCCTAAACCATAGGTGCCCCCGCCCTTACCGTCATCGCGCGGAACGCCAACTTTCAGAATGAGGTCCTGAAAGTTGCGAGGGTTGTCTCCCAAAACGGGTCTCAGTGTGACGGGCCCGTTTAGACCTGTCGTCCCGCGATCGTAGATCTCGAGAACGTAAGGATTATCGGGCAGTCCCCCAGCGGGAACTGGTTCATTGTCTGGAAGCAACCGAGCGAGGTCCGCTCGCATCCGCCAGTCGATGCGGCGCAGATGGAGGCCGTAGGTCGACTTCCGACCATCACGGCGGGCGTCCCAGCTGTTCTGCGCGGTCTCCCTGATAAGAATTTCGAGAGGAGAGAGCTCCGTCCTGCCCAGCAGGCGATCGCCCCCGGTCGAATCCATATCGCCCGGCTGGAACTGCTTTGGGAACCAATCGAGAGGCTCGATAGCACCCAGCGCCGAGGCGCTCACAGGTCCACCAGCACGTCGGCCAGTTTGGACGGATCCACTTCGCCGGGGCAGGCGTCCAGGAGTAGCGAATAGCGAAGACGCTGAACTGCTGAGAATGCGGTCTCTCCCAGTGTGGCGACGCGCAGGCCGGGAAACTCCGGGGTTACTCGAAACAGGCGCTCGCTCGCCACTACGAACCGCATGGTGCCCTCGCTGACGATAGGGGAAGAGTCAGTTGACCGCTCAAACAGCATGCCCTTCGGCAGCCCGGATGCGTCGATTCTCTCGATGAGTTCAGAGACCGTCTGACCGTCGGCGCTTTCCTCGAGTCGCATCGCGAGCAGATGGAGGGAGGCGCCTGACGGTGGATCGAGTTGGTGAGCACCGTGGATATCCACGGCAGGCGAGTCTCCGCCGGTGTATGCCTTGACCTCCAGCGCGTTTCGCAGGAAGAAGTCGTGCCTGTAACCTTCCTGTCCGCGCCATGCGGCTCGAGCGCGTGGCGGATCGAGCTGCGCGAGTCTGAAGAGGACCGTGAGCTCACCGAAGAGACCGATCGCTCGTTGCCGCGAGAGCCCCCGCTGACCCCGGGCGAGAGCTGCTCGCCATGCATGGAGGACTCGCATCAGTGCATCGATGCACGGCTCCCCGGACTCGTCGACGCGGCTAAGCATCTCGCCGACCAGCGATAGGAATGTCGGGGTGAGCGTTGGATCGTGACTAGCGATGTCGAGGGACGTCAACGACCCGTCGTCAAGCGGTTGTCCTATCCATTCGGCCGGCAGGACCTCCCCGAGAGGCAACTCGAATGGCTTACGACCGGGCGGGAGCGCGACGAGTAGATGAACGACTCCGGCGTGATCTCTTGCAAGTCGAGCTTCATGGATGTCACGATCGGGGCCGACCGGAGCTGCGTTGATCTGACCGGGCGAAGTAGTCGCCCGGTCGAGTAGTCCGAGGGCGTGGGTGACGCGTTCGTATGCGGTCACGCAGCACCTGGCTCTACGAAGTCTCCCTCTGTATCGGTGAGAGTTGCCACGTCTGCGTCGGCATCGTCGTCGCTGAGCGTGGGCCGGACCTCGGCCGCGATGTACTCGCCATCATCCTCCGCCTCGGCGTGCGGATAGATCACCCCTATTCCAATCAGATCCTCTTGAGCGTCCATCGCCCGACGCGTCTTTGAGCTTGGGCGCGGCTGGGAGTTCGCGCTCAGGGCGTAGAGAACGATCACGCCCGTGCTGGGCGCCAGAGCCTGACGAACGCGTCGAACGCTGGTGACGTCGTTCGTGTCGGCGGAGTCGAGGAGACCGTCTGGGTCCTCAAGCACACCGTTGTCTTCGAGAATCCGGAGGTCGAGGAGCGAGTCCGTGCTTGACATCAGTGCCCGAATGTTTACGACGTCGGAGCCTGAGGGTGGAGAGGTGGGGAGCCGATCCGGTGTCCAGAATTCGGCCTTGAGCGGGGCGCGGCTGACGAGCCCTACGTCGATTCCGTCCGCATAAGTGAATCGCCCGAGGCGTCCAGGGCCTGAGACGAGGACGAGGTTCCAGGTCACACCGTCACCGTGCAACGTAAGCCACTCCTGCATCGCCGACGGCTGCAACCAAGGATCCGAGTCCGCGACCCAGTAGTGCTCAAGGAAGTCGATGAGGTCGTCGTTCGTGAGACCCGCGAACAATTGTGATGCGCTTGTCGTTCGAGACTTCGTCGCCTGGACGTGATGGGCCAACCCACGCCCGACTGCCGCGCCCACGATCGTCCTAGCTGCTTCCTGCGCTCGAAGAGCTCCCGCGCGAGAGCGGTCGAGGTAGATCGTCTGGCGACGGCTTCCGCCCAGGCCGGCGTGGACGACGATCGTGTTGGACATTTTCCCGGTGGACGTGATCTGGAGCCGTCCGGGGTGCGCAAGTACGCGTATCGCCAGTTCGCGCGGAGTCTTCCCCTCCGCCTCGAGTGCTGCAACCTCTGAGCGGAGCTCGCGCTCGACACGCGCGAGATGGGAGTAGTCGTCCAAGAGCCCTGGCCCCACCCACACGCGCGCGAGGTCTTGGTATCCAGGCCTAAATCCGAACCATCGCCCCATCTGCAGAAGCGTGTCGTAGGTATTGGATGCACGTAGAAAGTAAGACACAACGAGTCCCTCGAGCGTGAGTCCGCGGGAGAGGGTGCCGCCTCCGATCGCGATCACGAGCTGTGGCTCATCATCGGGATACGTCAGTCGATCGTCGGACTGCCCGTTGTCGATCTTGACCGTGACGTGGCCGATGATTTCCTTCGTCTTCTCCCATACTTGCGCCCACCCTGGTTCATCCTGCGCCCCGCGGAGGTGGGCAGCGCGACCGATCTCTCGATCGAAAACCAACCGGAACTGCTCCTCTTCGTCGGCACGGTTGAGGGCGAGGCACTCTGTGAAGCCAGCGACTGCATCCTTGAGCAGTTGGTGAGCGCGCACTCGGTGCGAGGTGTGAAGCAGCATCGACGAGTGAGCGACTTTGCCGGTCCGCAGCTGACGCACCGCGGTCGCAAGGATGAACCATCGGATCGCATCGCTGAGCGAATCCGTTATGGCTGGCTCGAAGGCCTCGATGTCCCTACCGTGCGGCACAAGGACATCGGCATCGTCTTGGCTGATTAGGTGAGACAAGGAATAGATGTCCTCGTCCTCATCGTGATCTGCATCCTGATTGACATCGAAGAAGCTGTCGGCGCCCATGTAACCGTCGGGCTTAGGGAGGACCATCGCGAAGTCGTCGGGGTACAGATCCTCCTCGTCGCTGGGGTCGATGAAGATGTTCGCGAACGGCGTCGCCGTGTAGGCGACGTATGTGCCGGTTGGGACCTCTTTCCAGATGTCCCGCACTCGGCGATTGATGGTCGACACGAGATCTTGATCGCTCTTCGTGTTCGGCGTCGCCTGATCGGACTCGTCATCGATTATCAGAACTGCGCGATTGCGCAGCGTCTCGTCGGGGATATCCCGGAGGAATTTGGCGACGTTCGCCAGTCGGCTTTCGTGCTTCTTCACGATCATGATCGCGACGTTGCTCGTGCTGGCCATGATGCCCACGTTGTTCTTCGGGGCGATGTCTGTGTCTTTGCCCGTCATGAGCGACCAAGCGACGCCCGCCTTCTCATTGGCATCGTTGACATTCAGATCCGACTCGAGTCGAAGCTGAGTCTGAGCACGCAGATTCGTGTACATACCGGCGAGGACGATCACGATGCGATAGCCCGCGTCGACCGCCTTAGCGATCAAGCCTGCGTAATTGGCGGTCTTTCCGGACTGGACGTACCCAATCACCAGCCCTTTGCGTCTAGCACCGGGCTCCTTTGGGTTGGCGCAACGCGACAGGATGAGCGTCGTGGAGTCGTCGATGGCCTTCACAGCTGATTGAGGGAGACGTGAATTCAGGACCTCTCTGTACGCGGGCCATTCGCCGACAGCCGTGCGTGGCCCGCTGTACCAGGAGCTGTATCCGCCGTCCTTCTTGACCAGATTGCCGATCTGTATCGTCTCGATGATGTTCCGCTGATCCTGCAGATACACGTCGTAGGCAAGACCGAAACCCGGGAACATCCGCTCGATGAGCGCCTTCGCCTCGGCTTCTGCAGCAGAGCCCTTTCTGCCGGGCTGGCTAGCAAGCATGCCCTCGAGTGCCCCTAAGCCAGTTCGGAAGTCAGCTTCGGACAGCGGTGAACTCGACATCATCTCTCCTGATTGGCGGCGTACGTCGGGACCTGAGGATGTTCGGTAGCCATGACCGGACGACTGAAGTACGGCAGAAGCGTGCCCCTGTTCGCCACTAGGCGTCAATCAACTGAGGACGTCCGACCGCCGAACCGTCCTGGTTGAGGTTCTGCGGGATCGAGGAATAGGCCGTGCCCTTGAAGGACAGGAAGAGCGCACGAAAGATGTGAAAGGCGCCGAGAGGGGGAACGGCCATACCAACCTGTCGGCGCACGCTCCCTGGTTCGCCCATGAACTCGAAATCATCGGGAAACGTCTGAATTCGAGCACGCTCGCGATTTGTAAGTGCGCGGGGCTCTGCCCAGTGATATCCGTGCGTACCACCTCCACCCGATCCAGTGATGGTGTAGGACGGTCTGTCTGGATGAAGACGCTTGTATATCTGGCTCAGAGTGGCACCCTTGACGTTGAGTCGGTACTCGTCCGTCATCCGCTTTGCGTTGAAAGCGTTCTCACCCGGGTCGATCAGCTCCAGTCGCCGGACAACCGATTCAGGGTGACGAATGATCCTGTGATTCGGCGCCCCCGGGGGGATGTCACTGAGCGCTTCCGAAGCTGTCTTCCACTGATCGCGATCGGGGTGAGTCGGTGCGGGGACGCGGAAGGTAACAGGGACGTCCTCGCGCACGCCCACCACGATGATGCGGTGGCGTCGCTGAGGAACGCCGTAGTCTTCGAATCGGTAAAGGTGGGGAGTGAGCTTGTAACCGCGGCCGGCTCCTCGCATCGCGTCGAGGATTCTCTTGAAATCCCGTCCACCGTTCGAGCTACGGAGTCCGCTGACGTTCTCGGCGACAAACCATTCAGGCTGATGGTGTTCCAGGACTTTCACGCCGTAGGCGAAGAGCGGCCCGAACTCGCCTTTCAGTCCACGATTCTCGCCAACAAGGCTGTAGTCGTTGCAGGGGAAGCCGAAGGCGAAACCGTCTATGTGTGGTAGCGATTCGAAGTCGAGTGACCTGACGTCCTGACAGATCACTGAGTCCGTAGTGGCGCCGCTGATGTTGGCGATGTATGTGGAGACGGTGTTCTGGTCGTAGTCGTTGGCCCAACCATGCCGGAGCAGGGTGCCCGTCGCTCGCGCCGCCTCGTGAGCGCCGAGAGCCATGCCGCCCGGTCCCGCGAAGAGCTCTCCAAGTGTGAATCCAAGCGCCACCGTGCGTGTCTCCTAAGCCGTTGTTCCTCTTGGGAGGTCCGTCAGTGAGCCTAGCGAGACTGTGCGACATCGCCTCCGCTCCACGCGGGTGGTCCCTTGAAACCCACCGCTATCGCGAGTCGCACGGCGTATACCACCGATGGCACATCCCGTCGTCGCGCGCGCGGCTCCGATCAAGCACGCTCGCACACCGCGCCATCGATGCTTCAAATGCAGAGCGATGCACGCAGGCACCGCGGGTGAGCGATACCGTTTAGAAGCACTCCGCTACACGCACCTACACGCCGGAAAAATCCCTGGAAGATCCGCAAAACGCGTCCTATCCTGGCAAATCGCCTCCCGGCGCGGATCTGACGGGTGTGACTGCGCCGGTGATCACGCCCGGTTCGCAGGGGTGATGGCGTCGGTTTGCGGACGATTCCGGTGGCGGGCCGGTAAATCGCCTAGTAGATCGTCTCCGTCGCGAACCGCCGTGCCGGCTCTTGCGGGTGAGCGCGACGCAGTGCCCGCGAGGTCCGCTGTGGACCCCACGGTTCTTTCACGCTCGCGACCACGTACGAACGCAGCACCTGATCGGTGGTCAGCTTCAGCGGTCGCGGGCGCCGACGTCGGCTCGCGGCGGTCGCGTACGCGTGGAACGGTCGATACTGCCCGGGCGAGTGCAGGTTGCGCCTCAGCTCCCGGCTGATGGTCAACGGCGCCCTCTCCAGCACCGTCGCAATCGCCGTGGGACCCATCCCGCATGACGCGAGGTCAGCTATCTGATACCACTCCTCCTCCGAGAGGAATCGAGGCGAGATGACACGAACAGAGAGTGGCTCGAGCGGTGACACGACCTTGACGGTGCCATCCTTGCGCCGGACGGTGGTGCCGTTCTTCCAGATGTTCGCAGCGGGCCGGCTGGCACCCACCTCCCGTGCGGCCGCGGACATCGACCAGCCCTCGGCAAGCAGCTCAATGAACCGCTTCCGAGCCAACGACTTCGGGCCACGACCCGGCCCCTTCGGAACACGACGAGACGACATGCGAGCACTCCTTTCGGATGGTCCTCGTTGCGACCGTCACTGGAAACCACCCCGACGCAAATGTGCAATTTTCGAGCGCCGCCGATAACAAGCGCACGTGCGACGATTCGGCCCGCGCTACGGCTAAGCCCTTGGAAAAGCGCTCGGGTTGGATGCCATCGTCAGGGTCGCAGTTAGCTGGGCGAGCGACTCAACTCGAGTAAAGAAGAACCGTTCGACTCCGATGCGCAGCAACTCACGCGACTTAGCCCGAGACGAGTAGACAAGCTCCGGGACGACTACGAATCCGTCGATTTCATACCCGGTGAAATCGTAATTGTCACCGATTGGGGAGCCGCGGATGATGCGGATACGTTCTGACCACTCGTCCAACGCGCTGTCAACCCGCGACTGAGCATTGCGAACGCTCCGATAGTCACCGGCCAGGTAGTCGACTCGGAGTGTTACGCGCTTGCACGAGATCAAAAACAACTTCCGCCCGACAACGACTAATGCGTCGACGTCCGTGATGGGTGCGCCAGCCAGGCGGAGAGTCCTGCCGCGCAACTTCCTAAGATCTGGAGGTGGCGCGAACGGAGTGCCGTCGATTACAGATTGCGTTACCAGTTCGAACTCTTCGGCACTCGCGTTGACTAGCGCCCCACCAATCGAAGGATCGATTCGAAGCCCCACCGTCATGTGCCAACTGAGAGCCCAAACGTCTACCAAGACATCGTCCTGAACCGAATGAAGTATCGGGCCAGGGTAGCTCCGCCGACCGAGATGAAACATGCCGTCAACCAATCGCAGGACTTGGTCCACCCCAAGGGCTGCCCTGCCGTGCAAGCTCAGCCACTCTGACACGTTCGATTCTTCTAGCGCCTCTGCGACTTCAGACTCCAGCTCGTGCGCCGGGATCCGGAGTGTGCCGTAGCGAGTCAGGGACTGCCCTGCTGCCGTGTCTCGTTCGAGCACACGACGAAGAAGCGCATGGCCGAAGACGACGATGGCAGCTGTCGCGTCGGGATCATCAAAGGCGTCCAGGGCACCCTGACCGAGGACGGCGTTCGTCGGGTCGCCCGTAGTGAAAACACGGACGGTGAACTGCGCAAGGTCATCCGTCAACGTTGCGCCCCGGAATGCACCTGTCCAGGTCGGGTTGAGCGCGAAGCCGTCTGGAAAACGAAAGACGGCGAGGACCGCAGGATCGCCGGGAAGATCGTAGGTGCCTCGTTGATCCAGGTATGCGTGGTGCTCGACGTTGCTGTAGCGATTGCGTAGGTCGAACTCCGCGAGGGCGTCGCGCAACTCGTCGTTCTTCGTTATCCGTGGACGTCGTCGACGGTACACGCGGAAGGTGGCGCCCTTCGTGGATGATCTGATCGCGCCCTCGAGGTCATCCACCAGGCCAGCGAGCGCCAGGAGCCGAGCGAGCCGCATCGAGACCGCGGTGGGGACACCCGTCTCGGACAACGAATGGAGCGTCGCCCCGTTCGCGGAGCCGACGAGGTTCTCCGCAACCCGAAACAACGACTGGAAGTCTGCATCGGCTCCGTAAGGGCCGATGTCTCTAGTCGCCGCCGGGTTCAGTAACCGGAGGAGTTCCAACCATGACGCGGAGTGGTACTCGTCAGCGAGATCACTAGCCGCGACCACAAGCGCCTCTCGAAGCGTCACAAGGTAGTCGAACGCCAGTGCGCCCTCCAATAGCTCACCGTCCACAACAGAGGGAAGCAACTCCAGGTAGCGCCGTTGCGCCCACTCGACGGCCGACCCGAAGCACGCCCGAAATGCCCGATCGTATGGCGTGAGGGCGCGAATTGGTGCTGTGGGATGACGGGAACCAGGAGTTCGTAACAGCGTCGGCAGAGCTTTGAACTCCGGCAACTGAGCAACGGGATGCCGGAATGAGTCACCGATCCCCATGTGTAAAGTCTGCTGCCTGCGGCGAGCGGTAGCGGCTGCGACACAGGCGGCGTCGCGCGACTCCATCCTCTTACGAGCCGGATACGAAACGAGAAGCAGACGGCGTTGACATCCCGATTGCGCTTCGCGAACCAACCGCCTTCGGCTCAATCGGCTGACGGCCCTTCAGGCGCGTCAGTCTCCCTTCGTCGCAGGTACCACGCGGGTGAGCCAAGATCGACAGTCTTTCTCGCGAATCGTCAATGACGGGGATGGTGAGCTTCATGGCAGACGTCGGTGTGTATGACTTCAGCGACGAGCGCGTTGATGTCGGCAGCGGTGTGACGCTTCCGAAGTCCTGGCGCGCGCGTGTCGGGTGAGCAGGACGCGCCCGGCACGATCACCGTCCGCGTGGAGTGGGATGACGCGCTCGGACGCATGGTCGTCGTCTTCGATGCCCTCGAGCGCAAGACGGAGGGTGTCGACATCACTAGCCAAGTGCTCCGCGAGGTGCGAACGCATTGGATCATGACAAGGTCAGCTCTCGACGTCGTCACCGTCGACGTCGACGATGAGGGCGGTGACCAGGTCGACCGCATATCGGTGCGCGATTTTCTCAGCCGCGTGCGGGCACACGAGGAGCGCGACCCCATGGAGTCCCTCCACGCCGCGATCTCGGTCTATAGCGTCGCGACAGCAATCAGCTATCCGCCGCTGAAGCTGGTCGCCGACACTCTCCAGATCAGCCAGAGCACCGCGACCCGCCTCATGAGTCGCGCACGCGACTCGGGCCTGGCACCCGAAATCCGCATTCAGGAGCCACGACGGGCGCCGGCGGTTGACCCCTACAACCCGGGCGGGTTCTACAACCCCACGGCGCCCCACTTCGGGTCCCCCGACCCGAAGGGCCTTCGATCGGCCCATGAGAGACGCGGTGTGGACGCCGTCTGACTGCCTTCAACGCATCCCTGAGGGTCGCTTAAGCATGTTGCTGAATGTCGATCGAAGATCCAAGCAGAGTGCCCAAAATTGGTGCTTCGAGAATGTGCTCAGAGCGAGCTTGCCCGCAGTCGCTCGCCGCATGGGCCCGGATCACGCCCCTCGGTGGGCAATTCTTGCCCGCATCTTGCCCCCATTCCATTCGCAGCTGGCCGTTTTTGGCTGTCGCGCGATGCCGCCTGACTCCCGGAAATCTGCGCGATCCCGCGCTAAAGTTGTCGTTTCACGTCGCTATGCAAAATGCTCAAAACGTGGCCGAGTCCCTCCAGGGGGCTTCGACGAAAATTACCCCCGTATCCGTCACGCCCGCGGGGTGGATGGGTCGCCTACGCGTGGAGCCTCTGTAGCGCTCTGCGTTGTGTTGGCCAGAACGCTCTGGGCTCGCAGCAGCTCGTCAGACCGGACAGTGACGTCCCAGCGCTCCGCGAGGAACTGCTTGACGGAGCTGAAGTCGCGGCGGCCCCGGGTGGCCGCATGCCCGACGAAGCCGAACACCGCTCCCCAGAGAGCGCCGAGTCCGAGGCCGAGGATCAGCAGCAGGATCCACGCCGCGATGTTGTCGGACAGAAGCCCGAAGAGCAGGCCGATGAGAAGGCCGAACCAGGCACCTGACGCGGCGCCGTAGCCGGCGGCCGTCCAGTTCGTCATCCGCCCGGTCACCTGCTCTTCGATCCGGACGTTGTAGCCGATGATCGCGACGTGCTCGACCGGGAACTGCTGGTCAGACAGTCTGTCGACCATCGCCTGCGCGTCGGCGTACTCGGTGAAGCTCGCCAGCACGGAGCGTGCCTGGCTGGGAGCTGCTGCGTCGGTCATGGTCGGTCCCCCGGTTCCTGCGGTGTCGGGCCTCACCGAACACCTCGGCTGGCCTCAACGCCCATCGTCCGCCTCGTCGTAGACCACGTCAACGGCCTCCGAGCCGCGCACCCCGCAGTGTGACGCTTGATGACAGCCCGTTCGACCTCCCCGGACGTCATCCCGGTGCTGGGGGCATGAGCAGGCAGATCCGGTTCAACGCCTTCGACATGAACTGCGTCGCGCACAGTCATCCGGCATGTGGCGGCATCCCGATGACCAGTCCGCCCGGTACAAGGACCTCTCCTACTGGACCGATCTCGCTCGCCTCCTCGAATAGGGCACCTTCGACGGCATCTTCATCGCCGATGTGCTCGGCACCTACGACGTGTACGGCAACTCCAACGAGGCCGCGATCCGTCACGGCGCGCAAGTGCCGGTGAACGACCCGATTCTCCTCGTGTCGGCGATGGCCGCCGTCACCGAGAACCTGGGTTTCGGGGTGACCGCGGGCACCGCGTACGAGCACCCGTACCCGTTCGCCCGGCGCATGTCGACGCTCGATCACCTCACCAAGGGCCGGGTGGGCTGGAACGTCGTCACCGGATACCTGCCGAGCGCCGCGCGGAACATGGGGCACGACGACCAGCTCGAGCACGACCAGCGCTACGACGTCGCCGACGAGTACCTCGAGGTGCTCTACAAGCTCTGGGAGGGATCCTGGGAGGATGACGCGGTGGTCCGCGACCGCGAGAGCGGCGTCTTGGCCGACCCGAGCAGGCCGCCACGGTCGGGTAGCGCCGGCGTATCGAGCGGCGCTTCCGCTCCCTACATCCGGCCCACCGTCTCGATGTCTTCCAGGAAGTCAGCGGCGACCTGGGCGGAGACCGTTGCCCGCGTTCCGGCGATCGCGGTGGTGTAGTCGGCCATGAAGGGGCCCTGCGGTTCGGCTGCTCCCGAATCGACCGCGTTCTCGAGGGCGGACTGCGAGGCCTTCCGCGCGGCGAACTCGATGTCGGCGGGCGAGAATCCCTCGCTCATGGCCACCAGCTCGGCGACATCCACGCCCACCGCCGCCTCGGGGATGTACCGGCGCCAGATGGCTTCGCGTGCCATGCCATCGGGAAGGCCGATCGGAATGACGTAGTCGAATCGCCCGTGCCGGAGAAAGGCCGCGTCCAGCGACCGGATGAAGTTGGTCGCACAGATGAGGAGACGGCCAGGCTGCTCACGGAACGCCGGGATGATCTTCAGCAGCTCGTTGGTGACGCCCTGGGTCGGCGACGGCGGTTCGCCCTGCCGATGCGAAGCGATCTCCTCCGCCTCATCGATGAACACCACGGCGTGCTCGAGCTCTGCGATCGACGCAAAGGTCTCTCGCAGCGCACCGGCCAGCCCGCCGGCGTGCGCGGCG
The DNA here is from genome assembly GCF_003850245.1 of Microbacterium sp. ABRD28. Taxonomy (NCBI): domain Bacteria; kingdom Bacillati; phylum Actinomycetota; class Actinomycetes; order Micrococcales; family Microbacteriaceae; genus Microbacterium; species Microbacterium sp. ABRD28. The sequence continues at coordinate 2,669,305 of NZ_CP031015.1, forward strand.
AGACGGGACGGGAAGACTTCGACGAACGACCATTCCAGTCGTGACGCGATGGCTTTGGCGAAGGTCGTCTTGCCTGTTCCGGGCGGGCCGAACAGCACGATGGCGCGCGGCGGCACCACACCGAATCGCTCCGCGAGATCCGACTGCGCGAGCGGAAGCACGACGCGGCGCTCGAGAAGCTGTTTCTCGGCGTTCATCCCCCCGACGGCGTCCCACAGGCCACGCGGAAGGACGCGACCGCCCAGCTCGGCGAGCCGCTTGAGTTCGTTGCCCTGCACCGGGATGTGACGCTCGAGATAGTGGAGGTCTTGCTTCAGCTCGAAGCCCTGCGACAGGAAGGCATCCACTTTCGTCTCGGTCGCCGGGATCAGTGCGGAGAGTTTGGAGATTCCGTGCGGAGCCATACGGACCTCTAGTGCCGCGAGCAGCGAGGAACCGAGACCCCCTGCGCCGAATCCCGTGGCAGTGGCCAGGAAGACCACCCACCCCTGGGCGTGCGCAGCGCGCCCGACCGCTGCTCCGACGATCTGCTCCCCGGAAACGGCGACGACCGCGTGGTCCTTCGCGCACGACGCGAGAACCTCCGACAGGCCGTAGACCGCTTCGGCACCATCGCGCGAGAGCTGCTCCCAGAGACTGAGGATGCCGTCGACATCTTCCGCGTGATAATCACGGATGCGCCACGATGCCACGTCTTCTCCGTCCCTCATCTGCCGAGCACAGGCGGTGGCGTCGGTCCGCGAACCGCAGACCTGCCGTTCGCCGAGTTCGACGCGGTGGTCAGGGCACCACCTTGACACAGGAACCACCCCGTTCGGCCGGTGGGTCGATCATCCGCGCGACGAGTACCGCGGGGTCGGGTACCGTCGCGGTATGACGGCCCAGGGGGTGGCACCCACTCTCCCGGCCCGTCGTCCGCAGGCCCGGACGCCGGAGCTCGTCGTCACCGCGCTCGCCTGGGTGACGGTGTTCGGCGCTCCGCTCATCCCCGGCGCGCTCGACGCCGGTACGGGCCTCGCGGCGCGGCTGCCGGTGGAGACGATCCTCGTGCTGCTGCTTGTCGTCGCCGTTCGCGGCGTCTTCCAGCGAGTCGCCGCGTATGCGTTCGGGGCGGTCACGGTGCTGGCTGCGCTCGTCGCCCTGCTCGACCTGTCGTTCCGGGGAACGATCGACCGCGGCTTCGCCGCCACCGAAGACTGGCGCGCCGTCGTCAACGCCTACAAGGTGGTGCAGGACGTCGTGGGTCCGTTCACCGCAGCCCTCGCAGCGCTGATGGTCATCGGTGTCGCTGTTGCCGCCGTGTTCGTGGTCGGCCGGTGCGTGCTGCGGTGCGCCCGGTCGGTGTCGCACTTCGGCGCGCGGGGGCGGGTGGCGGTGGCCGCCGCGGCGACGGCGTGGGTGATCCTGTCGGTCGTCGGGGCGCAGCATCCCACCGGAGCAGCTGTCGCGGCGGCGGATGTCACGAGAACCCTCGTCGGCGAAGCCGTGCAGGCGGCGGAGAGCGTCCCCGACCAGGAGGCCTTCGAACGGGCGCTCCAGGACGACTCGCTTGCCGGCGGCGCCCCCGACGACCCTCTCGCCGGCCTCCGCGGCAAGGACGTCGTCATCGCCTTCGTCGAGAGCTACGGCGAGGTCGCGGTGTCGGACACCGACGAGATGGCGGGCATCACCCGGCTGATCGACGAGAGCGCCGAGCGGCTCACCGAGAACGGATACCGCGCCGAGAGCGCGTTCCTCACCTCCCCCACCTTCGGCGGCGTGAGCTGGCTCGCCCACGGCACGCTGCAGAGCGGCGCGTGGGTCGACACGCAGCAGAAATACGACGCGCTGCTGTCGAGTGAGCGGATGACGCTGAGCCGCCTGTTCGGCGACGCCGGCTGGCGCACGGTCACGGTCAACCCCGCGCATACCGAGCCCTGGCCGGAGGGTGAGGCGTTCTACGGTTTCGATCGGATGCTCGACGAGCAGGAACTGGCCTACGCCGGCCCCGCCTTCGGCTTCGCGCGTGTGCCCGATCAGTACACGTGGCAGCGCTTCTTCGACGAGGAGCTCGCCGGCGACGGCGCGCCGATCATGGCCGAGGTCTCCCTCGTCTCCTCCCACACGCCGTGGACGCCGACGCCCCGGCTCGTGCCGTGGGCGGACCTCGGTGACGGCAGCCTCTTCGCCGGTCAGCTGGATGACACGGCCGCGGCAAGCTTCTGGCCCGACGAGCGGCGCACCCGCGCCGACTACGCCGAATCGATGGAGTACTCGCTCGGTGCGACCCTGTCGTTCGTCGAGACCTACGACCCCTCAGATCTCGTTCTCGTGCTGGTCGGCGACCACCAGCCTTCCCGTGTCGTCAGCGGGCCGGATGCCGACAGCGACGTGCCCGTCACGATCGTGTCGAAAGACCCCGCGGTGTTCGAGCGGATCGAGGCGTGGGAATGGGATGCCGGTTTCCGCCCGTCCGTGGATTCGCCGGTGTGGCGCATGGATGCGTTCCGCGACCGGTTCGTCGAGGCGTTCAGCGGCTGATCCCGACCTCTGCGCCGGCAGGCCCCCACCGTCGGGTAGCGTCGCGGTATGACCTCAGGTACCACCATCCAGGACAAGGCACAGACTCTTCAGACGCTCCACCAGGCACCCGAGATCCTGCGGGTGGTGAACGTCTGGGACGTCATCAGCGCCCGGACGATCGCCGACCTGCCCGAGACTCGCGCGCTCGCGACCGCCGGGCACTCGATCGCCGCGAGCCTGGGGTACCCCGACGGCGGCATGCCGCTCGACACCGCCCTCGAGGCGGCGGGGCGGATCGCACAGTCGGTCGACCTGCCGGTCAGCGCCGACCTCGACGACGGGTACGACGAGCCGGGCGAGACGGTGCGCCGCGCGATCGGGCTCGGCATCGTGGGCGCCAATGTCGAAGACCGCATGCGCCCCTTCGACGAAGCCGTCGCGCGGGTTCGTGCGATCGTGCGTGCGGCCGAGGCCGAGGGCGTGCCCTTCCAGCTGAACGCCCGCACCGACGCGCTTCTGCGCGGAGGCGATGCCCCCATCGATCAGCAGCTCGACGAGGCCATCCGACGCGGCCGGGCCTTCCTCGACGAGGGCGCCGCGGTGGTGTTCGTCCCGGGCGCCATCGATCGTGCTCACGTCGAGCGGATCGTCGAGGGGCTGGGGCGCGGGAAGCTCTCGGTCATCGGCTTCCCCGGTGCCCTCCCGGCGAAGGAGTACGAGGAGCTCGGCGTCGCCCGCATCTCGTACGGTCCGCTCACGCAGCGGGTCGCGCTCCGCGCGCTTCGGGACCTCGGTGAGTCGCTGTACGCCGACGGGGTCATCCCCGACGACACCCCCGCGCTGAACTGACGCTGGCGCCGTTCCCGCCATGTTCACCGTCACCGAGGTCGTCGTGATCGCGCGTTCGCGCTCCGACGTGTTCGCCTATCTCACCGACGCCGGCCGGCGCCCCGAGTGGGACGAGACCGTCATCTCCGAGACGCTGACCTCGGCCGCCCCGGTCGGGGTGGGGAGCACGATCCACAGCCGGATGCGGGTCATGGGCCGCGAGGTGGAGTTCGACTGGCGCGTCACCGAGTTCGTGCCGCCGGGACGGATGGCGATCGTCAGTACGCGGGGGACGTTCCCGACATCCCTGCTGTTCGACCTGGCCGACCACGCCGCAGGAACGCGGGTCAGCGCCACGATCGACGGCGAGCCGTCGGGGATGCTGCGGCTGGTGGAGCCGATGATCGAAGACACCATCCGCTCCACCCTGGCGACCGGTCTCGGTCGCGTCGTCCGCATCCTGGAGGCGTGATCAGGCCCGTCGTCGAGACATCCTCGGGCACGGGATGACGCGGATGCGCCATCATGGAGGGGTGACCTCCCGCCTTCCCCTCCTGCTCTCCCTGGCGTCGCTCGGCATCCTGTTCCTGTCGATCGTCTTCGTCTTCCTGCTGGTGATCGGCAGCTACTTCGGCATCGTCCCCTTCACCGAGACCCACGAGTCTTCCGACGCGCTCGCGCAGGCGCTTTCGCTCGTCGCCTGATCGGCGCCCCCTGGCCGGGGCACCGTCCCGCCGCTAACGTCGGGACATGAGCGACGATCGGCCTTCCACGGCGCCTCCCGATGAACCGCACCGGCCGGGGCTCGCCCAGCGCCTCAACGGTCTGCGCGCCGGAGTTCTCGGTGCCAATGACGGCATCGTCTCCACTGCGGCGGTGGTCGTCGGTGTCGCCGGTGCCACCTCGGCTGTCGGGCCCGTCCTGCTCGCGGGCGCCGCGGCACTCGTCGGCGGCGCCGTCTCGATGGCGCTCGGCGAGTACGTCTCGGTATCGAGTCAGCGCGACAGCGAGCACGCGCTCATCGAGAAGGAGCGTCGCGAACTCGCCACCGACCCGGACGGCGAGTTCGCCGAACTCGTGGGCCTCTACCGCGCGCAGGGGTTGAGCGAGCAGACGGCGACGGCGGTCGCGAAGGAGCTGACCGAGAGCGATGCCCTCGCCGCGCACCTCTCGATCGAGTTGAACATCGATCAGAGCGACGTCGTGAGTCCCTGGTCGGCCGCCATCGCCTCGGCGGTCGCCTTCACGATCGGCGCGCTCCTCCCCCTCGCCACGATCCTCTTCGTCCCCCACCCCGCCCGCATCTGGCTCACCTTCGCGAGTGTTCTCGTCGCCCTGGCCGTCACCGGGTACGTCGCGGCGTGGATCGGCGGCGCGCGACAGCTACGCGCCGTCATCCGCACGGTCGTCGGCGGAGCCCTCGCGCTCGGCGCCACCTTCCTCATCGGCACGCTGCTCGGAACCGGAGTGGCCTGACCGCTGCGGGCGGATCTTGCCACACCGGCGCCGGAAGCGAAAGGGAGCAGTCAGCACGCAGGAAAGGCGCTTCACTGGTTTCCCAGGCAGAAGGACGAGGACGCCATGCTGACCGAGTCACCCCGCACATCGACGGAGCCGTTCGACAGAGAATCGTTCGGCGCAGACCAGTTCGAACTGGTGCGGCTTGCGGCAGGCGGCTGGGTCATCACCGATCTCGCCCTGCCTCACGACGATCCGGCATGCCTCCTCGCCTACGTGCAGGAGGACGGGTCGAGGTTCGAGGTCGTCTGGGTCCAGGCCCCGATGCGGACGGGATGGTTCGACTCGCTCGAGGCGATCCTCGACGAGGCTCGCGCACGCCGGCAGCGCCGCGTCGCCTGAGCGCGGAACGGCGCCGTCAGCGGAAATCCCTCGACCGGTGCCCGACGCCCACGCGCAGATCTTCGAAGCGATCGGCCACGAGGTTGGTCACGCCCTCCTCCGATCGCTCGAGCATTCCCCGCACGATGAGAGCCGGAGCATCTCTGGCGACACGTCGATACCGGTTCCACACCCCGACGGAGCAGATCACGTTGACCACGCCGTGCTCGTCCTCCAGGTTGAGGAAGGTGATGCCCGACGCGGTCGCGGGTCGCTGACGGTGGGTGACGAGCCCCGCCACCTCGACGCGCCGCCCCGGGTCGTGCGTCCGCAGCTCTTGTGAGGTGAGCACCCCGCGGGTATCCAGCCCCGAGCGGAAGTGCGTGAGGGGGTGGTCGTCGGTGGAGATCCCGGTCGCCCACAGGTCTGCGGCGAGGATGTCGTAGCTGGACTGATCCGGGAAGAGCGGCGGCTGCACCGCGACCATCGAGTCGGGGAGGAACTCCGCGCGGTCCTGTGCGGCGGAGCCGGCGATCCAGAGCGCCTCGCGGCGGGTGATCCCGAAGCACTCGAACGCTCCTGCGGTCGCGAGCGCCTCGAGGTGCGCTGCGGTGGCTCCGGTCCGGCGGACGAGATCCCGCATGTCGCGGAAGTCGCCCCGCTGCCGTCGCTCGGTCACGATCTTCGCCGCGAGGGTCTCACCGATCCCCTTGATCGCCGCGAGCCCCAGCCGCACGGCGTGATGGCCGTCGCGCCGATGCGCCTCGGACTCGTCGGGCGCCTTCGGGTCGAACACCGGCACCGGAGGCTGGTTCCGGTGCGCGCACTCGGGGCGGCCGGTGGCGCCGCGCGCGTCGCCGACCGGTTCGAGCGTCGCGTGCACGTCGGAACGGAGCAAATCGGGGCGCTGCACCTCGACCCCGTGCCGGCGCGCATCGGCGACGAGGGTCGCGGGCGAGTAGAACCCCATCGGCTGGGCCCGGAGAAGCCCGGCGAGGAAGGCGGCGGGATAGTGCAGCTTGATCCAGGAGCTTGCGTAGACGAGGAGCCCGAACGACAGCGAGTGCGACTCGGCGAAGCCGAAGTTCGCGAAGGCCTGGATCTGACGGTAGATCGCGTCGGCATCTTCTCCGACGAGGCCGTTGCGGGCCATCCCCTCGTACAGGCGCTCGCGCAGCGACTCGATGCGCTCGACTCCCCGCTTGGAGCCCATCACACGACGCAGCAGGTCGGCATCCTCTCCCGAGCAGTCGCCGATGGCCATCGCCATCTGCATGAGCTGCTCCTGGAAGACCGGCACCCCCAGGGTGCGCTGCAGCACGGGCGCGAGCTTCGGATGCGCGTAGGTCACCGGCTCCTGGCCCAGCTTCCTCCGCACGAACGGATGCACCGCCCCGCCCTGGATCGGACCGGGGCGGATGAGGGCGATCTCCACAACAAGGTCGTAGAACCGCCGCGGCTGCAGTCGCGGGAGAAGTCCCATCTGGGCACGGGATTCCACCTGGAACACCCCGATCGAATCGGCCCGGCAGAGCATGTCGTACACCGCCTGCTCCTCCTTGGGCAGCGTCGCCAGCTCCCACCGCTCACCGGTGGCGGTGTGGACCATGTCGAAGCAGTACTGCAGGGCGGCGAGCATCCCGAGGCCCAGCAGATCGAACTTCACCAGCCCCATCCAGGCCGCGTCGTCCTTGTCCCACTGGATGACGGTGCGATCCTCCATCCGGGCGTGCTCGATGGGGACGACCTCGCCGACGGGGCGGTCGGTGAGCACCATCCCCCCGGAGTGGATCCCGAGGTGGCGCGGGGCCTTCAGCAGCTCGGAAGCGTACTCGATCACCTGGGCCGGGATGTCGTTGTCGGGGCCCGATTCCAGCGACGCCCCCCAGCGCTCGACCTGCTTCGACCACGCATCCTGCTGCCCGGTGGAGTAGCCGAGGGCTTTGGCGACGTCGCGGACGGCGTTCTTGGGCCGGTACTGGATGACGTTAGCCACCTGGGCGGCGCGGTCACGGCCGTAGGTGGCGTAGACCCACTGGATGATCTCCTCGCGCCGGTCGGAGTCGAAGTCGACGTCGATGTCGGGCTCTTCATCCCGGAGGCTCGAGAGGAAGCGCTCGAAGGGCAGCTCGTAGGCGATGGCGTCGACGGCGGTGATGTCGAGCAGGTAGCAGACCGCGCTGTTGGCGGCAGACCCACGACCCTGACAGAGGATGCCGCGGCGCCGCGCCTCTTGCACGATGCCGTGCACGATGAGGAAGTAGCCGGGGAAGTCCTTGGTCTCGATGACCTGCAGCTCGCGCTCGATGCGGGCGCGGTTGTCGGCCGACAGGTCGGGATACTTGCGGGGAACGGCCTCCCAGACCAGGTGCCGCAGCCACGACATCGGCGTGTGCCCTTCGGGCACCTTCTGTCGCGGCAGCGCCGGGCGCGCGCGACGCAGCGGGAAGGCGAGCTCGTCGGCGAGCTCCACCGTGCGCGCCACCGCTCCGGGGTACCGGGCGAAGCGCTCGGCCATCTCGGCGCCCGAACGCAGGTGAGCCGCGGCATGGGCGGGCAGCCATCCGTCGAGCTCGTCGAGCCCTCGGCGCGCGCGGATCGCGGCGACGGCGGCGGCGAGCCGTGCCCGTTCGGGGGCGGCGTAGTGGACGTTGTTCGAGGCCAGGATGGGCAGGCCGCGTTCCCGGGCGAGGGCGGCGAGGACGTCGTTGTCGCGGGTGTCGGTCGGATTGCCGTGATCCGTCAGCTCCACGTTCACCGCCTCCGGGCCGAACAGCGCTACGAGGCGGTCGAGCGCCGCCGCGGCGCCCGCCGGTCCTTCCTCGGCGAGCGCGCGGCGAACCGCGCCCTTGCGGCATCCGGTGAGGATCGCCCAGTGCCCGTCGGCCCGCGCCGACAGCTCGTCGAGATCGTAGACAGGGCGTCCCTTCTCCGACCCCGCGAGCTGGGCTCGCGTGAGGGCGGCGGCGAGCCGGTGATAGCCCTCCTCCCCGCGGGCGAGCACCAGCAGGTGCGACCCCTCGGGGTCGGCGTCTCCTGCCCGCGACGGCGTGGGCGCCCGATCGTCGAAACCGAGCGACAGCTCTGCTCCGAACACGGTCTTCACCTGCAGGTTCTCGGCGGCCTCGGCGAACCGCACGATCCCGTAGAACCCGTCGTGGTCGGTGACGGCCAGGGCATGGAGGCCGAGACGCTCGGCTTCCTCTGCCAGCTCCTCCGGAGAAGACGCGCCGTCGAGGAACGAGAACGACGAGTGCGCATGCAGCTCGGCATAGGGCACCGTCTCCGCGGGCCGTTCGATGGCGGGCGGGACATAGGGGCCCCGCTTGTGCGACCAGGCGGGACTGTCTCCCCCGTCGGCCCCCGCGGGGATGTTGCGCGGTCGACGCCGGTCGCTGAGGACGCGCTCGAGCTCCGACCAGGGGACGCCAGGATTGTTGAAGCCCATCAGCGGCTCCGTCCGCATCGATCAGTCATAGCGACCCTCGGCGATCCACGTCCCGCCCACGCAGACCAGCAGCCAGGCGGTGCGGTCGGCGTCGACCACCTGGAACCGGTGCGCACGACGGCTGCGGGCGGCATCCCACGTGCGCTCCACGATCGGCCAGGGACCCGCCCACTCCCTGATCGCCCGGGGGCGCCCCGACTCCACCAGCACCGAGGGCGTCGCCGTCATCCGATCGCGCTCGTCGACGGCGACCGGCCCTCCCTCCCCGGTGACGACCTGCACCGGCACCGGCTCGGGGAAGACGGTGCCCGGGAGGGGGTCGGGAAGGCTCCCCGGCCAGGGGCGGGTGCGCTCCGCGGTCACGACGGTGCGGTCTCCCCAGGGCACGAGCACCTGGCGCTCGGTGAGCCACCGCCCCCCTCCCACCTCGGCCGTCATCACGCCGCGATGGCCGAGCATCGCCTGCACGCGGGAGAGGACATGGTGGACCCGCTCGTCGGTCCCGGCGCCGAACATCGCCGGGGCGTGGTGCGAGGCGGCGTCCACCGCCTCGGGTGAGATGCGCACGAGCGCCACGCCGCTGGCCAGCACTCCCCCGCCGTCGCCGGTGGCCTCTTCGGCGAGCTGCCATCTGACCCGGTCCACGACCGCCGCCGCATCGAAGGAGTTCGGATGGAGCCAGACCCGCTCGCTGCGCTCTCCGCGGTCTCCGGTGAGCTCGACCCGCAATTCGGTGCAGACGAGGTCGATCGCGCCGAGACGCGAGATGAACTCGTCGGCCGCGATGCGCAGGGCGAACGCCACCTGCTCGGCGATCTCGAGGGGCGGTTCGAAGGCGACCTCGCGATGCAGCTCGGGAGGAGGCACGCGCGGCTCGACGGGACGCGAATCCAGACCCGACGCCAGGCGGTGCAGCCGCATGCCCGGCTCGCCCAGCCGTTCCCGCACCCGCTCGGAGTCGAGACGGCTGAAGTCGCCGAGCGTCTGCACCCCCAGGCGCGCCAGCAGCGCCACGACATCGGGATCGGCGAGGGCGGTGATCGGAAGAGGCGCGAGGAAGCCCGCCGCACCCCCGGTGGGAACGACCGAGACCGGATCGGAGGCGCGGGTGATGCGCGCGGCCTGTTCGGCGGTGAAGGGGCCGTCGGCGATGCCCGCGCGCACGTCGGCGACGCCCTGCGCACGGACCGTGCTCACGAGCACGCGGGCGGCCTCGGTCTCGCCCCCGTAGTACCGGGCAGGCCCGCGGGCGCGCAGCGCGCACAGACCCGGGCGGATGATCTGCACCCCCGGCGCCCGCTCCTCCAGCGCCGCCACCAGCGGCGCGAACGCGCGGTGATCGCGGGCGTCGTCGGCGTCGACCACGCGCAGTCCCGGGCACCGGGACTGCGCGTCCCGGCGACGCTGTCCGCGGCGGACCCCCTCGGCACGGGCCGTCGCCGAGCAGGCGGTCACCATCCCCCCGGCGATGATGGCCACCGGGGCGTCCTCGGCGACCGGAGCGGAGCCGGCGGCGTCCCGCGCCAGCGCCGCCACGGGCCAATCCGGGAACCACAGCACGAGGCTGCGCACCGGGGCGTCGGAGCGCATCAGCCGACGGCCTCGAGACGGGGAAGAGCCGGGACCGCCGATGCCGCCGAGCGGACGGCGCCGACGCCACCGTCGGCCGCGGGAAGGCTCATCCGCGCGCGCCGGGGCATCGGCCACCGCCGGCTGCGCACATCGATCGTGACCTCGCGCGCCGCCAGGTACCCGTGTCCTCGCCCCACCCCCGACCACTCCGGGTCGGCGAGATCCAGCGAGGCCTCGGCCTGAGGCCACGGCCCCTGCACCAGCAGCACCGCTGCGCGATCACGCAGGCGCGCCCCCAGCCGAGACACCTCGGCATCCGCCGCTCTGGCCGCCGGGCGCACCGCGACCACCGGGATGACCTCGGCGAGGGTCGCGGCGACCGCCAGCCACCGCGGGCCGGGATCGGGCACGAGGACGAGATGGGACAGATCCACGCCCGCGCTCTCGGCGGCTTCGACGCCGAAATCGGGCATGCCCACCACGGCGCACCAGGTGCCGTCCTGCGAGGGACCGGCCAGCAGCGCCGCCAGCAGCGAGGCGGAGCGGGTGAGCGAGTAGGCCGATCCGGTGCGCAGCCCTCCCCCAGGCAGGATGCCGGTCAACGGGGCGAGGACCGGCAGCACCGGGGCATCCATCCGGCGCCCCTGCACACGTTCGAGTTGCGCGCGGAGGCGATGCACTTCACCGCGAACCTCGTCGCGGGTCGTCTCGCTCTGCACGATCGCCCTCACCTCCACAGGGTAGAACATGTGTTCTACGAACTCAACGCCTGTGGTGAGCGTAAGAGGGGCCTCCGACATCCTCAGCGCGGGGAAACGCGGAGGATGTTCGAATCACGGGTGCGTCGGCGACATCCGGATCGTCTCTGCGAGCGCGTCCCTGCCGATGCCGAGCGGCACCGGCGGATCCCCCGCCACGCTCACCTCGTAGTCGCCCCGGAAGCCTGTGACGCGCACGCGCCCGTCGGCGTCGGTGCGCACGGTCGCCCGCGACACCCACCACTCGTCCGCGATCATCCGGTGCAGTGCGTCGTACGCGGGCTTCGGTGAGCCGTCGGCGCGGACCAGCCCGCCGGGCGCCCCCAGCCACATGCCGCGGTCGCTGAATCCCCAGAAGGTGATGGCCTCGACCGCCGGATGCGACACGAGCGACCGGTAGTGCCGTTCGATCTCGTCGGCCTGCCGGGCCTCCCCCTCCGGTGTCGACGGCCAGTGGTCGACCCGGTAATCGTTGAGGTCGTCGATCTCAGGAGGCATCAGGTCGCCGGACAGCAGGGTCGTCTCGGTGAAGTGCAGCGGCAGACCGAACCGGGCGAAGCGGTCGGCGACCTCGAGGATCTCCTCCTCTCCGCGGTACCCCTGGTGCATGTGCGTCTGCAACCCGATCGCATCCGGGCGGATGCCCGCATCCAGCATCTCGTCGATGACGCGCTCGTACGCCGGCGACAGATCGAAGTCGTTCACGAGCAGAAAGGCGTTCGGGTTGGCCTCTCGCGCCTCCTCGAAGGCCAGCCGCAGCATCGCCAGGCGGCCGCGATCCTTCGCCAGCCTCGTGATGCCGTTGTCGCCGTTGTCGAAGACCGGCATGATCACCGTCTCGTTGATGGCGTCCCAGGTGTCGACGATCCCCGCGAAATCGGCGACGTCGCGGCGGATGCGCTCGCGCTGCGCGCGCTCGATCTCGTCGAGCTCGAGGTCGAGCAGCCAGGGCGCAGTCACGGTGTGCCAGACGAGCGGATGCCCCTTCAGCGTCACACCGCGTTGTCGCAGCCACTGCGCGGTCCGGCGCATCTCGGCCGTGCGCGGAGCGCCGCGGGTCGGCTCGAACCTCCCCCAGTAGAACGGAAGGGTCGCGGCGTTGTGGATCTGCAGCCAGAGCTCGGCCTCTGCCGCCGTCAGCTGCCACTCCCCGGTCAGGTCCTCGTCGTCACCGACGTCGAATCCGGTGTTGCCGAAGGCGAACTCGTGACGAGTCTGGATGATCGTGACCTCGGCGTTCGCGATCGGCTCGTCGTCGACACCGACGACCGTGACGACGGCCTCACCGAGGCGGTGTGCGGGAACGGTGCCGAGGGCGACGGCGGGTGGCGCGACAGTGTGCATCCGTCGATGCTACGAACCGCGCGGTTCAGCGCCGCCATGCCGGCGCTCTTTTCGAAAGAGCTTGCGCCGCGGCGCTCAGGCCGCCAGGGCCAGATACGGCTCCCACCGGGGGTCGGAGCGCTCGGTGCCGCGCACCGTCCACTGCCCGCCCCGCGGTGGCTGCGGGGTGATGCGCAGCTCCCACGCCATCTCTTGCGGCGTGCGATCGCCCTTGACGTTGTTGCAGCGCAGGCAGCAGGCCACGAGGTTCTCCCACGAGTCCGCTCCGCCCCGCGATCGCGGCAGGATGTGATCGATCGTCGACGCGGTCTTTCCGCAGTACCCGCAGCGGTGCCCGTCGCGGCGCAGCACGCCCCGTCGGGTGACCGGCACGCGCCGGGCTCCCGGGACGCGCACATATCTGGTCAGGAGGATGACCGCGGGGCGATCGTACGCCCCGGTCGCCCCCCAGACCGGTTCGTCGTGGATGTGCTCCACGACGGTGGCCTTGTCGTTCATCACGAGCACGAGCGCCCGCTTGAACGACACGACGGCCAGGGGCTCGTAGCCCGCGTTCAGCACCAGAGTGCGCATTCCTGTTCCCCTCGAATGGCCGGGACGGCTTTCACGGTTATTCGACTCGTGACGTTTCGAGGGGCTGAGGGCATGAAAAAAGGCGCTGTCTACAGACAGCGCCTTGGCGCCACGGTCACACCGTGGCCTCCATCGACATGATGCCGAAGGACGAGCAGGCCCAACGCATCCATGGTTCGGATACGTGGTGCGCCGTCCATCGGCTCCCTCCGCTTCTCTAGAGCGTCAGCTGACCTCAGGCTAATGCACGCGACACGCCCGGGGGTTCAGCGACGTGAACATCGTGTGACGTGTCGACGAACGACGCGGGCGCCGGGATCTCTCCCGGCGCCCGCGTCATTCAGTGCTGTGCGTCATCCCGCGTTGGCGAGCAGCCATTCGTAGGAGTCGACGACGGAGCCGTTGATGTAGGTCTCGAAGTGCAGGTGGCAGGCGGTCGAGCGCCCGGTGCTGCCCACGAGGCCGATGATCTGACCGGCCGAGACGGTCTGGCCGGCCTGGACGGCGCGGCTGCCGTAGGTCATGTGGCCGTAGAGCGTGGACACGCGCTGGCCGTTGATGACGTGGTCGATGGTGACGGCGACGCCGTAGCCGCCGTAGCTCTCCTGCGAGACACGGACCACGCCGGCCGCTGCGGCGAACAGCGGCTCGCCGCAGGGAGCGAGCATGTCGGTTCCCATGTGGGCGCCGCCGCGCGCGAACGTGCGGTCGCCGACGGTGAAGCCCGAGAGCGGCCAGCGCACCTCGCCGGTGCCCGGGGCCACCATGGTGAGGTCGACGTTGGCACGGGAGCCCGACGAAGACGACGACGACGCCGCCGCCGACGCAGCGAGTTCGGCCGCGATGCGCGCACGCTCAGCGGCGGCCTCCTCGGCCTTCTTCTTCTCGATCTCCTCCGCGGTGGTGGCGGAGTAGCTGCTGCGGGAGAGTTCCGCCGCGCCCGCGTCGGAGGCGACCACGAGCGACTGGGCGTCGTCGACGGCCACCTGCTGCAGCGTCATCGGATCGGCGGTGGCACTCTCGACCGCGGCGTAGGCGGGCAGCGCCACGGTGGCGATCAGCCCACCCACCATCGTCAGGATGACGAGGGTGCGCGCGGGCTTGCGGCCCGTTCGGGGCCGTCTGCTCTTGGGCGGAGCGGTCACCACCGGGCGGGCGGTCGTGACGGATGTCGTGCGGGCCGAGGCCTTGCGTCGGGTGCGGTCTCGGCGTTCCAGCCCCGGTCCGTCGGTCACCGATGGAGACTCGGGGGTGTTCTGATGATCGGCCATTGTCCTCCGGCGCCTCCGCGCGGTCTGCGCTGGCTCGTCGACACTCAGTGTGGGGGCACGATGTGCGGGGCGGGCCGCGTGAACGACGAGCCGATGAGGCAATTCACGCGGAGTCCGTCGGCGGGCTTCTCGCCTGTGGACCCTCAGAGGCTACCCGAAGGTAACGAATAAGTCACGTTGCGAGGATCTGGACCTCGTCGTCGACGAGGAAGATGTGCGATGCCACCTCGACGGGAAGCTCCAGCGCTTCGTCGTTGTCGTCCATCTCCACGAGCACGTAACCCTCGCTGTAGCGGTAGCTGCCGGTGCCGCCGGGAACGACGCCGGCCGCCTTCAGCTGCTGCAGCAGTTCGGGGTCGACCTGGGCGGGCTCCGCCAGGCGCCGCACCGTGCCGCGCAACGGACCTCCTGCCGCGTTGAGCTTGGTCACCAGCCCGATGACGCCCTGTTCGAAGGTGTTCGCCGGGACGTCTCCCAGCTGGTCGAGCCCGGGGATGGGGTTGCCGTACGGAGACTCCGTGGGGTGGCCGAGCAGCTCGACGAGACGCCGTTCGACCTGCTCGCTCATGACGTGCTCCCAGCGGCAGGCCTCTTCATGGACGTAGGCCCAGTCCAGCCCGATGACGTCGGAGAGCAGCCGTTCGGCCAGACGATGCTTGCGCATCACGTCGACGGCCTTCTGACGCCCCGCATCGGTCAGCTCGAGCCGGCGGTCTTCGGACACGACGACCAGACCGTCGCGCTCCATCCGCCCCACCGTCTGCGACACCGTCGGGCCCGAGTGACCGAGGCGCTCGGAGATGCGCGCACGCAGCGGCACGATCCGCTCCTCCTCGAGCTCGAGGATGGTCCGCAGGTACATCTCGGTGGTGTCGATGAGGTCTGTCATGTGGCGGTGTCCTCGCGGGTCTCAGGGGCGTTTCCAGCCTAGTCGTCGTCACCGACGCCGAGCCCGGGCCGGCGCCCAGGCGGAAACGACGCGCACGCGACATCCCTAGAATCACTCGCATGGCCCACGTCGCACTGCCCCACGACCTGCTGCCCACCGACGGCCGTTTCGGCTGCGGTCCGTCGAAGGTCCGCGGTGCACAGCTGGAGGCACTCGTCACCCGCGGCGCGACCCTGCTGGGCACCTCGCACCGCCAGTCGGGCGTGAAGAGCCTCGTCGGATCGGTGCGCGAGCGACTGGCCTCCCTCTTCTCGCTGCCCGACGGCTACGAGATCCTCCTCGGCAACGGCGGCTCGACCGCGTTCTGGGACGCCGCGGCGTTCGGACTGATCGAGCGGCGCAGCCAGAACCTCGTCTTCGGAGAGTTCGGCGGGAAGTTCGCGGCCGCCGCGCGCGCCCCCTGGCTGCAGGCGCCGGACGTCCGCACCGCCGACCCGGGCGGCCGCGCCCGGCCGGAGGCCGTCGACGGCGTCGACGTGTACGCCTGGCCACACAACGAGACCTCCACCGGCGTCGCCGCACCCGTCGAACGCGTCGTCGGCGACGACGGAGCGCTGACGGTCATCGATGCGACCAGCGCCGCGGGCGGGATCGACCTCGACATGTCGCAGGCGGACGTGTACTACTTCGCCCCGCAGAAGAACCTCGGCTCGGACGGCGGTCTGTGGTTCGCCGCGGTCTCCCCGGCCGCGATCGAGCGGATCGAGCGCATCGCCGCCTCGGATCGCTACATCCCCGAGTTCCTGAGTCTGAAGAACGCGCTGGACAACTCCCGCCTGCAGCAGACGCTCAACACCCCCGCCGTGGCGACCCTCGTGCTGCTGGACGAGCAGCTCGCATGGATCCTCGACAGCGGCGGCCTCGCGTGGGCCGACGCGCGGACGCGCGAGTCGTCGGGGGCGCTCTACGAGTGGGCCGAGGCGTCGTCGGTCGCCACGCCTTTCGTCGAAGACCCGGCCGACCGATCCCCGGTCGTGGTGACGATCGATTTCGACGACACCGTGGATGCCGCCGCGGTGGCGGCGAGCCTTCGCTCGAACGGGATCGTCGACACCGAGCCGTACCGCAAGCTCGGCCGCAACCAGCTGCGGGTCGCCACGTTCGTCTCCATCGAGCCCGACGACGTCCGCACCCTGATCCGCGCGATCGACTACACGCTCGAGCGACTCTGAGCTACGCCAGCCGGGGCTGAAGGGGCTCTGTCGAAAGCACCGAGGCCAGGATCGCCTCGATGGCGAACGCCGACGCCTGTCCCAGATCCACGTTCTGGGGGTCGAGCAGCCACTGCACCTGCAGCCCGTCCATGACGGCGAGGATGCTCGCGGAGGCGAGCCCGATCGTGTCAGGTGCGGTGATCCCCCGCTCGGCGCAGACCACGCGGAAGGCCTGCGCAACCTCTCGGCGCAGGGTCTCGTAGCGCTTCTCGAAGTACACCCGCCCCGGATGGTCGTCGGTGACGGACTCGGCCGAGAGCACCACGTAGGCCTGCACGATGCCGGCGCGCTGGGCGTTGACGAAGGCCGTCTGCACGAGATGCCGGAACAGCTCCAGCCCGTCGGGCATGTGCTGCTCCTCGAGGTCGGCGACGTCGGTCTCATCGCGGTGCCGCAGCACCTCGAGCAGCAGCTGATCCTTCGACCCGAAGTGGTGAAGGATCCCCGCGTGGGTCATGCCCACCTGATCGGCGATGTCCTGCAGCGTGCCGGCGGCGAAGCCCTTGCTGCCGAAGATCTCGACCGCGGCATCGAGGATGTCGCGCTTGCGCGCCAGCGTCGCCGGACGTGAACGCGGCTGCCGTCGCTGCGTCGTCGTCATCTCGCACCCCCTCTCGCGATCCGGCTCAGAGTCTACGCAGACCCCCGGACGTGGTCCGGCAGACGCGCTTGCAAAACTTACTTACTTGATTGTAAGTTTCTCAGGCAATCACTCGCCAGCCGTCGGATAGCCGCGGCCGAGAACCCGCACGGTGTCGTGCAGAAGGAGAAGCAATGAGGCTCAGAACGTCACTCGGCGCCGCCGGGATCATCACGGCGCTCGCACTCACCGGCTGCGCCGGCGGCGGCAGCGACACCGGCTCCGCGGAGTCGGGCGCCGCGCTGACCATCGCGAAGCCCGACGGTGCGATCACGACCGAATCGCACAACCCGTTCCTCGGCGACTCGTCGGCGTCGAAGTACGGCTACGCGAAGGTGATCTTCGAGCCCATGGCCCTGGTCAACCCCACTGGCGACCTCGGCACCACTCCGTGGCTCGCCGAGTCGGTCGAGTGGAACGACGACTACACCCAGCTGACCGTGGTCCCCCGCAGCGGAGTGACCTGGAGCGACGGCACGCCGTTCACGGGCGAGGACATCGTCTTCACCTTCGACCAGTTCCTCGACGGCCGCCTGGCCGACACCTCGGGCCTGAAGTACGAGGGCGCCACGGTCGACGGCGACGCCATCACGCTGACGTTCGCGGACTCGAAGTTCGTCTCGCAGGCGCGCGTGCTGCACACCCCGATCGTGCCCAAGCACATCTGGGAGAACATCGACGACCCCAACACCGACCCGCTGACCGGCGAGGGCCTGGCTGTGGGAACCGGCCCGTACGTCTTGGACAACTGGTCCACCGAATCGGTCACCCTCACCGCCAACCCCGACTACTGGGGCGGCGAGCTGGCCGTTCCCGCGCTGAACTACGTCTCCTACGGAGACAACGCCGCCCTCACCACCGCTCTCGTCTCGGGTGAGGCCGACTGGGCGCAGGCCTTCATCCCGCAGATCCAGGAGAGCTACCTGGCCGCCGACGAGGACAACCACTACCTCGTCTCGCCGACCGCCGGTTCGGGCACGCTCTTCATGAACCTGCAGGCCGAGCCCTTCGACGACCCGGCCCTGCGCGAAGCCCTGGCCTGGACCATCGACCGTCAGGCCTACGTCGACATCGCCCGTGAAGGCGCGAGCGAGGCGGTCTGGAGCGTCACCGGTCTCGGGAACCTGCTCGAGAACGAGGTGCTGCCCGAGTTCGCCGACCAGGAGTACGCGGTCGACGTGGACAAGGCGCGCGACATCCTGAGCGAGGCCGGCTACACCTGGGAGGACGACACCCTCATCGATCCCGACGGCGAGGCGGTGTCGTTCTCGATCTCGGTTCCCGCGGGGTGGAGCGACTGGAACACCGAGCAGGCCCTGCTCGCCGAAGAGCTCGACGCGGCGCTCGGCATCGAGGTCCAGGTCGACCAGCCGGACTGGGGCGGCTGGGACGCCGCCCGTCAGGAGGGCACCTTCCAGGCGATCATCCACTGGCTCGAGGACACCGGCAACGCCTACGGGCTGTACACCTCGACGATGGACCCGAAGTGGATCGTCGACGACCGCGCCCAGTTCAACTTCGGTCGCTTCGAGGACCCCGCGGTGACCGAGGCGCTGAACACCTACGCCAACACCGCGTCCGAAGACGAGCGTCAGGCGGCGCTGGAGACGATGCAGCGGGCGTTCGTGGAGAACGTGCCGGCCATCCCGCTCGGATCGCACCCGCTGCTGGGCCAGTACAACACCCGCAGCTACGTCGGATTCCCCACGGATGACGACCAGTACGCCTCGGCAGACCCGACGCAGCCCGGAATCGTCCAGATCCTGACGAAGCTGCAGCCGGCAGGCTGAACCGTCCGGGCGGGGCGGGAGCCCGCGCTCCCGTCCCGCCCGGGCCCGGCATCACGAAAGCGAGCACGCACCGATGAGCGACACCCTGCTCTCCGTCCGCGACTTCTCCGTCGTCTACGACGTCGATCCCCCCGTTCGGGCCGTCTCCGACATCACCCTCGAGCTCCGCCGCGGCGAGATCCTCGGCCTCGCCGGTGAGAGCGGCTGCGGCAAGACCACCCTCGCCTACGGCGTACAGCGGCTTCTGAAGCCCCCGGCGGTCATCACCGACGGCACCGTCGTCTTCCACGACGTCTCGGGTGAGGACATCGACGTCAATCACCTCGGCGCCGAGGAGATGCGGCGATTCCGCTGGGACAAGATCTCGATGGTCTTCCAGGGGGCGATGAACTCCCTCAATCCCGTGGCCACCGTCGGCTCGCAGCTCGAGGACGTCTTCGAGGTGCACCGCCCCGAGATGACCCGCGGGCAGCGGCGCCGAGCCGCCGCCGAGCTGCTGGACATCGTCAAGGTCGGCGCGCAGCGGCGACGCTCGTTCCCGCACGAACTCTCGGGCGGCATGCGCCAGCGCGTGATGATCGCGATGGCTCTCGCCCTCCGGCCTCAGCTGATGATCATGGATGAGCCGACGACGGCGCTGGACGTGCTGGTCCAGCGCGAGATCCTCCGCCAGATCTCGGCGCTCCGCCACGAGTTCGGCTTCTCGGTGATCTTCATCACCCACGACCTCCCCCTTCTGCTCGAGATCAGCGACCGCATCGCGATCATGCGCGAGGGGCGCATCGTGGAGCTCGCCACCGCCGAGCGGATCTGGACCGATCCGCAGGACGAGTACACCCGGACGCTCCTGGGCTCCTTCCCCCGGCTCACCGGCGAGCGGGGGGTGGTGCGGCGATGACCGTCCTCGAATTCGACGCCGTCACCAAGCGCTACGCCGTGCGCGGCGCCGGGCAGATCACCGCCCTGGACGATGTCAGCTTCCGGCTGAAGTCGGGCCGGACGATCGGCCTGGTCGGCCAATCCGGAAGCGGCAAGTCGACGATCGCGAAGATCCTCACCCAGCTCGAGACGCCGACGAGCGGCGAGGTGCGCCTGGACGGGCGGCCGATCCCGCGCCGCGGACGCGCGCTTCGCGCGTATCGTCAACAGCTGCGCATGGTGTTCCAGGACCCCTTCGCCTCCCTGAACCCCTACCACTCCATCCGCTACCACCTCCAGCGGCCGCTGCGCCTGCACGACGTCGTGCCCGCCGGTGAGGTCGACAGCGAGGTGCGCCGCCTGCTGGATCGGGTGCGGCTGGACCCGGATGCCGTCATCGACCGGCGCCCGCACGAGCTCTCGGGGGGTCAGCGTCAGCGCGTCGCCATCGCCCGCGCGCTGGCGTCGCGCCCGAAGCTGCTCGTCGCCGACGAACCCGTCTCGATGCTCGATGTCTCCATCCGCCTCGGCGTGCTGAACCTCCTCGCCGACCTCCAGCGCGAGGAGGGGCTCGGCGTGCTCTACATCACGCACGACCTGGCCACGGCACGCCACTTCAGCGACGAGATCCTCGTCCTCAACCACGGACGCGTCGTCGAGCGGGGCGCCGCCGACGAGGTCATCCTGCGCCCGCAGCATCCGTACACACGCGAGCTGCTGGCGGCTTCCCCTGATCCCGACACCTTCTTCGGTGTGGCATCCGGCATCCATGGAGGTGCGCAATGACCGCGGTCCAGCCTCAGATCCCGACCGACGCGGGTGAGCCCGCAGGCGATTCCGCCGCCGATGCGGTGACCCAGGGCACCACGGCGACCGTCGCCGAGGCCTCCGGGCCGCGGATCCCCTGGCGCTTCCTCGGCGGACGGGCCGTCTTCTACCTGTTCACCCTGTGGGCGGCGATCACGATCAACTTCTTCCTGCCGCGCCTGATGAAAGGCGATGCGGTCACCCAGTACCTCGCCCGCAACCGCAACATCAGCCCGGAAGCCGCGGAGGCCCTCCGCTCGCTGCTGGGGCTGGACACCGACAAGAGCCTGTGGCAGCAGTACCTCGACTACTGGGGCCTTCTGCTGCGGGGCGACCTGGGGGTCTCGCTCCTCCACGGGCTCCGACCGGTGACGGAGGTCATCGGTCAGGCCCTCCCCTGGACGATCGGGCTCGTCGGATTCGCCACGATCATCTCGTTCGCGATCGGGACGATCGGCGGCGCGATCGTGGGCTGGCGCCGGGGCAGCCGGATGGACGGCCTCATCCCGATCACCACGTTCCTCAGCACCATCCCGTACTTCTGGCTGGGACTGCTGGCGATCGCCGTCTTCTCGGTGAATCTCGGCTGGTTCCCGATCGGCAAGGCCTACGGCGTCGGGATCTCACCCGAGTGGTCGCCGGAATTCATCGGCCAGGTCATCCACCATGGGACCCTGCCGGCCGTCACGATCATCATCGCCTCGCTGGGCGGATGGATGCTCGGCATGCGCAACATGATGCTGACCGTCCTCGACGAGGACTACATCACCGTCGCACAGGCGAAGGGCATGACGAACCGCCGCGTGCTGTGGGGCTACGCGGCGCGCAACGCCGTGCTGCCGCAGGTGCAGAGCTTCGCGCTGTCGATCGGCTTCATCGTCGGCGGCACCATCGTCATGGAGATGGTCTTCAGCTACCCGGGGGTCGGCAAGCTGCTGCTGGATGCGACCAACGCCAAGGACTACGCCCTCATGCAAGGGGTCTTCCTCGTGCTCACGATCTCGGTCCTGCTGGCCAACCTGCTCGCCGACCTCGCCTACGCATTCCTCGACCCGCGCACGCGCCAGACGGAGGCCTGAACAATGGATGCTCCCGACAACCGCCCCGCGGCGGCAGAGCCGACCTTCGGCTCCAAGCTCGCCTCGGCCTTCGCGATGTTCCGCAATCGGAAATCGATCGCGGGCCTGGCGATCCTCGGCTTCTTCGTGCTGGTCGCCGTCTTCGCCGACGTGCTCGCGCCCTACTCCCCCACCGCCGTCGACAACAGTGCGCGGTTCCAGCCCCCGTCGGCGGAGCACTGGCTGGGAACGACCCACATCGGTGAGGACGTCCTCAGCCAGGTCATCCACGGGACGCGCGGCGTCATCGTGGTCGGCTTCCTGGCAGCGCTCATGGCCACGCTCATCGCCGTCATCATCGGCGTCATCGCCGGTTACGTCCGCGGATGGCGGAGCGAAAGCCTGTCCGCCCTGACCAACGTCTTCCTGGTGATCCCGGGCCTTCCCCTCATCATCATCGTCGCCTCGATGTTCGACGACCCCCCGCTGGCGGTGATCGCCGCCGTCCTCGGCATCACGGGATGGGCGTGGGGCGCCCGCGTCCTGCGCGCCCAGACGATGTCGCTGCGCAATCGCGACTTCATCCAGGCGGCACGGGCGAACGGCGAGCCGCTGCGTCGCATCATCACCGTCGAGATGCTGCCGAACCTCATGGCGCTCATCGCCGCGAGCTTCGTCGGCACCGTCACCGCCGCGATCCTCGCCCTGACCACGCTGTCCTACATCGGGGTCATCCCGGTGACGACGTACAACTGGGGCACGATCCTCAACTGGGCGTCCGCGCAGGGAGCCTTCCGGCAGAACCAGTGGTGGTGGTACCTGCCGCCCGGGCTGTGCATCGCCGCCATCGGCGTCGCGCTCTCGCTGATCAACTTCGGCATCGACGAGTACGTCAACCCCCGGCTCCGCTCGGCGGGCGAGCGCGCCCGTGCGATGAAGAAGAAGGGCATGAACGTCAACGACACCGTGACGGTCGTCCGCTCCGCATCCGCGCAGCCCGGCACGCGTCCCGCCCACGCATCCGTCCCTGCATCCGCAACCGTCCCCGCTTCCACAACCGAGGAGAACCCGTGACCACCGCCGACATCGCCGCCCCGCTCTATCTCGATGCGGCGCGGCCGGTGGCCGAACGCATCGCCGATCTGCTGTCGCGCATGACGGTGGAGGAGAAGATCGGGCAGATGATGCAGCTCGACGCGCGTGACGACATCGAGGACCAGGTCCTCCGGCGCCACGTGGGATCGATCCTGCACGCCTCACCCGAACGGCTGCTGCGCGCACACGACCTCGTCGCGCAGACCCGGCTGGGCATTCCGCTCCTCGTCGGCGAGGACTGCATCCACGGCCACTCCTTCTTCGAGGGTGCGACGATCTTCCCGACCCAGCTGGGAATGGCCGCGTCGTGGGACACCGAGCTGGTGGAGCGGATCGCCCGCGCGACCGCCGAGGAGGTCTCGGCCACCGGGGTCCACTGGACGTTCTCGCCGGTGCTGTGCATCGCGCGCGATCTGCGGTGGGGACGGGTCGGTGAGACCTTCGGCGAGGACCCCTTCCTCATCGGTGAGCTGGCCTCGGCGATGGTGCGCGGATATCAGGGCGACGGGCTGGCCGATGAGACGGCGATCCTGGCGACCGCGAAGCACTTCGCCGGCTACTCCGAGACGCAGGGCGGACGCGACGCCAGCGAGGCCGACATCTCCCGACGGAAACTCCGGTCCTGGTTCCTGCCTCCCTTCGAACGCGTGGCGAAGGAGGGATGCCGCACCTTCATGCTCGGCTACCAGAGCACCGACGGCGTTCCGATCACGATCAACGACTGGCTTCTCAGCGACGTGCTGCGCGGGGAATGGGGCTACACCGGCACCCTCATCACCGACTGGGACAACGTGGGGCGGATGGTGTGGGAGCAGCGCGTGCAGCCCGACTACGCCCACGCCGCCGCCGCGGCGGTCAAGGCCGGCAACGACATGATCATGACGACCCCGGGCTTCTTCGACGGAGCACGCGAGGCCATCGAGCGGGGCCTCCTCGCCGAGTCCGACCTCGACCCCGCGGTGGCGCGCATTCTGCTGCTGAAGTTCGAGTTCGGCCTCTTCGAGAATCCCCGCCGCCCCGACCCCGCGCGCATCCACGCGTCGGTGGGGAGCACCGCGCACGCCGCGCTGAACCTCGAGGCGGCACGACGATCGCTGGTCCTGCTTCGCAACGACGGGACCCTCCCCCTGCTGCCCGACTCCTCCGCAGACGACACCGGTCGCGCCCGGGACCACGCCGCGCCGCGACGGATCGCGGTTCTCGGGCCCCTCGCCGACGACGCGCAGACGCAGCTCGGAGACTGGGCGGGGTCATCGGGACAGGCGGATTGGCTCCCCGACGGGCACCCCCGGGAGATGATCACCACGGTGCTCGACGGGATGAACCGGGTCGCCCCGGAATCGTGGGTCATCGAAAGCGCCGAAGGCGCCCGCATCCTGAGCCTGGAGGAAGACCCGGCGGGGGCGTTCTTCCCCGACGGACAGCCGCGCCCGCAGGTGGTCGTGCCGGCCGAGCCCGATCCGGCGCTGATCGCCGACGCCGTGGCCGCCGCCCGCCGCGCCGATCTGGCGGTGGTGGTGGTCGGCGACCGGATCGAGCTGGTCGGCGAGGGTCGCTCGACCGCGACGCTCGAGCTGATCGGCGCACAGGTGGCACTGCTCGACGCGGTCGCCGCGACCGGCACCCCGTTCGTCGTGGTCCTCCTCGCCTCCAAGCCCCTCGTCCTGCCGCCCGCGCTCGAGCGGGCCGCCGCGCTCATCTGGGCCGCGAGCCCGGGCATGGAAGGCGGCCGTGCCATCGCCGAGGTGATCCTCGGACTGACCGAGCCGACCGGTCGCCTGCCGATCTCGTTCGCCCGCCACGCGGGTCAGCAGCCCATCTACTACAACCAGATCCGCGGCCAGCACGGCGACCGGTACGCCGACCTGACGCAGAGCCCCGCGTTCGTCTTCGGCGAGGGTCTGTCGTACACGAACGTCGACTACGACGATCTGCGCATCGCCGAGCCCGACGTGGAGCTGACCGACATCGTCCGCGCGCAGGTGCGGGTGACCAACGGCGGCGACCGCCCCACCCGCGAGACCGTCCAGGTCTACGTCCGCGACCGCGTCACCTCGGTGAGCTGGGCCGATCGCGAGCTCAAGGCCTATCGGCGCGTGGACCTGGCGCCCGGCGAGTCGCGCGTGGTGTCGTTCGAACTGCCGGTGTCGGCGTGCAGCCTCGTGGATGCGCACGGCGAGCGGCGGGTCGAGGCGGGCGAGTTCGATCTGCTGGTCGGGCCGTCCTCACGCGAGGATCGGCTGCTCTCGGCGACCTTCACCGTCACGGGGTGACGTCGGGGCCGGCGCCGGCCCCGAGCGCTCAGTCGTCCTCGGGGTCGGCGTCGTCCTCGGAGTCGGCGTCGTCCGCGTCGTCCTCGTCCTCGTCGGCACCCTCGGCGAGCTCGTCGATGTCGACGCCGTCGAGATCACCCGCGTGGAGGATCGGCGACCCGTCCTCGTCGAAATCCGTGGCGTCCAGGTCATCGAGGTCGTCGACATCGGCGTCGTCGTCGAAGTCGGCGTCGTCGTCATCATCCTTGTCGGTGTCGTCGTCACCGTCGGCGGCGGCCGCCTGGGCGGCCTGATACTCCGCCAGGCGCACCGCCCACGGAACCCACTCGGGGGCGAGCAGCGCGCCGTCGCCGGGGAGCAGTTCCACCTCGAGCACGGTCGGCTCGGCATCCTCGACGCGGGCGAGGCTGACGGTCCAGAACCACCCCGGATACCCGTTGAGGCGGTTCTCGAACCGGAGTGAGACGACCCCGTCGTCTTCGACCCGCACATCGGCGGGCGCGCCGATCGTATCGGCCGGCGTGATCTCGCGAAGTGCCGCGAGTGCGAGGTCGTGGGCCTCGAGCAGCCGGGGGTCGGCCTCAGGCTTCGAAGTCATCGGCGACCTTGCGGAGGACGGCGGCGACCTTCTTCGACTGCGAGGAGCTGGGGTAGCGGCCGCGGCGCAGATCGGCGCCGATGCCGTCGAGCAGCTTCACCAGGTCCTCGACGATGACAGCCATGTCGTCGGCGGGTTTGCGTGCCCGCTTCGCAAGGCTCACCGGAGCCTCCAGCACCCGCACCGAGAGAGCCTGCAGACCGCGACGGCCGTCCGCGACGCCGAACTCCACGCGCGCACCGGGCTTGGGTGCCGCCGAGCCCGCGGGGAGCGCGGTGGCGTGCAGGAACACGTCCTGGCCCTCATCGGTGGTGATGAAGCCGAAACCCTTCTCCTCGTCGTAGAACCTGACCTTGCCGGTGGGCATGAGACCTCGCTGAAATCGGTGCCTGCGTGGCGCGGGCATGACGGATGACGGGCAGAGTTGCGCCCTCCCCCAGCCTACGCGGGCGCGCGTGGGCTCGTCACCGCGACGCCTGCGATCGCCGCTGCGGGAGCGCACCCGATAGGCTGAGCCACGATGAGCACGCCGACTTCGAACGCCGACCTTCCGGTGCGGCGGATCGACCGCATCCTGGCCTTCATGTCGCTGGGACTGATTCTGCTGTCGATCGTGTGCTTCCTGGCCATCATGATCGGTTCGGCAGCCGGCGCGGAGATGTCCGGCGGCATCTGGCCCACGATCGGTGTCATCGTCTGGATCGCGCCGCCTCTGGCGTTCGTGCTGATGCTGACGGTTCTCATCATGAGCTTCGTGCGAAGGGCGCGGGCCAACCGGGCAGGGTGATGGCTTCCGACGAGCGCGCCCTCGCGACGTGGCTCGCGGGTCGCGACGACCGCGAGCTCGCCGACATCTTCCTGGCCCGGGGTGTGTCCCCCTCGGCGCCCTGGAAGGACTTCTTCGACGCCGCAGACGCACTGCTGGAGAAGACGTCGGTCGATCGCGCGATGATCCACCTCACGCGGGGTGAGCTGATCGCCCTGGCGGCGGCGGTCGACGGCAGGCCCCTCCCCGCGTCGGCGATCCCACCGTCGGCGCGACTGGCGCTCACGGGCGACGACGGCGCCCCGTGGCATCCGGTGGTCAGCGCCCTCCGTGACATCCGCGCGCAGGTCCCCGACGCCTTCGAACCCGTGGAGGGTGGGATCGACCTCGCGCCGGCGTCGGAGGAGGAGACACTCGCGGCGGCCGAGCGGGTGTTCGCGACCGTCGGGTCGCTCGCCGATGTCCTCGTGGCCGCCACCCACGCACCGCTCGCGCGCATCACCTCGGGGGGCGTCAGCGCCGCCGACCGACGGAAGCTCCTCGATGCCGGGGCGCTCGGCGAGTCCGACGAGCTCGACGACATCGTCGGGGCGGCCGCGGCGGCGGGCCTGCTCACCTCCAGTGGGCGGGACTGGACGGTCTCGGACTCCGGCGCTCGGTGGCTGGAGGCGTCGACCCCCGAGCGCTGGCGGCTCGTCGTGACCGGTTTCCGTGATGCCCTGCCGTCCGGCGTGCGCACCCCGAGCGGCGGCTATCTCCCGGTGACGGCGTGGATGAGACGCTACCCGCTCGACGGGGAGTGGGAGCGCCGGTCCGAGGGACTCACACGCATCGCGCTGCAGTGGGGTCTCATCACCCCCGATTCCCGCGAGCCGGCGTGGGCGAGGGGGCTCCGCCGCGGCGACGACCCGCAGACCGAGGAACTGACCCGGCACCTCCCCGCCGAGATCGACCGCGTCTACCTCCAGGCAGACCTGACGGCGATCGCCCCCGGTCCCCTGGCCCCGCGCCTGGAGCTGCGTCTGCGCCGACTGGCCGCACGCGAATCGCGGGCGCAGGCCTCGACGTACCGGTTCACCGCGGAATCGCTGACCGCGGGGCTCACCGAGGGCGAGACCGCCGACTCCATCCGCGAGTTCCTCACCGGTCTGTCCCTCACCGGACTCCCCCAACCCCTCGGCTACCTGATCGACAGCACCGCGGCCCGGCACGGGCTGATCCGGGTCAGAACGGATGCCGCGACGCGGCGCACCATGGTCGAAAGCGGCGATCCCTCACTCCTCGACGCCGTCTCGGTCGATCAGGGGCTGCGCGCGCTCGGCCTTGTCGCCGACGGCGACGCCCTGACGACGGGGGTCTCGCAGGAGACGGTGGCCTGGGCCCTCAGCGACGCCCGGTATCCCGTGGTCTCCGTCGGCGACGACGGCCGCCCCGTGGTGCTGCGTCACCGGGTGCGTCAGAGCTCCGATCGGCCCGAAGCGCCGGCCGAGCCGCACGCGGCTCTCATCCGGGTGCTGCGCGGATCCCACGGCGATGACGCCGAGAACGCCTGGCTCGAACGCGAGATCGTGCAGGCGGTGCGCAGCCGCGCCGTGATCGATGTCGTCGTCCGCATGCCCGACGGGGCCGAACGCACCTTCACCCTGGAGGCGACCGGATTCGGCGGCGGCCGGCTCCGCGGCCGCGATCAGTCGAGCGACGTCGAACGCACCCTTCCGCTCTCGCACGTGGTCACCGTCCGCAGCGTGGCCTGAGCCCCGGCGCCCCACCCTGGCGGGACCGTCTCCCCGCCGCACCGGTAGACTGGAACGCTATGGCTGACGGACCCCTCATCGTGCAGAGCGATCGAACGGTGCTGCTGGAAGTCGCCCATCCCGAGGCGGAATCCGCGCGGCACGAGCTGGCGATCTTCGCCGAGCTCGAGCGTGCGCCGGAGCACATCCACACCTACCGGATCACACGTCTGGGTCTCTGGAACGCCCGGGCGGCCGGCCACGCCGCCGACGACATGCTCGCCACCCTCGACCGCTGGTCGCGTTTCCCGGTGCCGCCGTCGGTGTCGCTCGACATCCGCGAGACCGTCGGACGGTACGGACGACTCGTCATCCAACGCGACGACGAGGGCACGCTCGTCCTGCGATCCGGTGACGCCGCGGTGCTGGCGGAGGTGTCGCGGAACAAGCGCATCCAGCCGCTCCTCATCGGCCACCCCTCGCCCGACACCTACGTCGTGGACGCCTGGGCGCGCGGTCAGATCAAGCAGGAGCTGCTGAAGATCGGATGGCCCGCGGAGGACCACGCCGGGTACACGCCGGGCACGCCGCATCCGATCGATCTGGCCGAGAACGGCTGGCACCTGCGCCCGTACCAGCAGAAAGCCGTCGAGACCTTCGCCGACGGGGGCTCGGGCGTCGTCGTCCTCCCCTGCGGCGCTGGAAAGACCCTCGTCGGGGCCGGCGCGATGGCCGAGACGAAGACGACCACCCTCATCCTCGTCACCAACACCGTCAGCGCCCGTCAGTGGCGCGACGAACTGCTGCGGCGCACGAGCCTGACCCCGGAAGAGATCGGCGAGTACTCGGGGCAGGCCAAGGAGGTCAAGCCCGTCACCATCGCGACGTACCAGATCCTCACCGCCAAGCGGAAGGGCCAGTACGCCCACCTCGCGCTGCTCGACGCGCTCGACTGGGGTCTCATCGTCTACGACGAGGTCCATCTGCTCCCCGCGCCGGTGTTCAAGCTCACCGCCGATCTGCAGGCACGACGGCGTCTGGGCCTGACCGCGACCCTCGTGCGCGAGGACGGCCGCGAGGGCGACGTGTTCAGCCTCATCGGTCCCAAGCGGTTCGATGCGCCCTGGAAGGAGATCGAGGCGCAGGGCTTCATCTCCCCCGCCGTCTGCTACGAGGTGCGGGTCGACCTGCCCGCCGACGAGCGCCTGGAGTACGCCGCGGCGGCGGATGAGGAGCGCTATCGCCTCGCCGCCACCGCGCCGGCGAAGATCGACGTCGTCCGGCAGCTCGTCTCACGCCACCCCGGCGAGCGCATCCTCGTGATCGGGCAGTACCTCGATCAGATCGACGAGCTCGCCGACGCCCTGCAGGCACCCAAGATCACCGGGGCCACCCCCGTGGACGAGCGCGAGGAGCTCTACGGGGCATTCCGCGAGGGCGAGATCTCGCTCCTCGTGGTGTCGAAGGTGGCGAACTTCTCGGTCGACCTTCCGGAGGCATCCGTCGCCATCCAGGTCTCGGGATCGTTCGGCTCCCGTCAGGAGGAGGCGCAGCGCCTCGGGCGTCTGCTGCGGCCGAAGGAATCCGGCCGCACCGCGAGCTTCTACACGCTCATCGCCCGCGACACCGTCGATCAGGACTTCGCGCAGAACCGCCAGCGCTTCCTCGCCGAGCAGGGCTACAGCTACACGATCCTCGATGCCGACGAGGTGGCGGCGGCGTAGCCGGATCATGAACAGCGGAGAGCGGCAGTACGACATCGTCCTGGTGGGTGCCACCGGTTTCGTCGGACGCCTCACCGCCGCGCATCTCTCGCGCAGCGCCGGAGAGGGCGCGCGCGTCGCCCTGGCGGGCCGCTCCCCCGAGCGTCTCGCAGCCCTCCGCCGGGAGCTGGATGTCCCGTGGGACATCCTGACCGTCGATGTCGACGACGCCGCTTCCGTCGATGAGGTGGCCGCGTCCACGCGGGTGATCGCGTCGACCGTCGGTCCGTACGCGCGGCACGGCCTCCCCCTGGTCAGGGCGTGTGCGCGCGCGGGCACGGCCTACGCCGATCTCACCGGCGAAAGCACCTTCGCTGCGCGCAGCGTGTCGGAGGCGCACGCGGCAGCCCGCGAGCGTGGTGCCCGGATCGTCCACTCCTGCGGGTTCGATTCGATCCCGTCCGATCTCGGCGTCGGGCTCGCCCACGCCGCGGCCGGCGGCGGGCCGCTCGCCGAGGCGATCGTGCAGGTGCGCGCGATTAAGGGTGGTGTGAGCGGCGGGACGATCGACTCCCTCCGACAGCAGCTGCTCGACGCGCGGACGGATTCCGCCGCCCGCCGCGCCGTGGGGAACCCGTACGCACTCACTCCGGGCCCGTCCCGCCGCCTGCCCGCGAGCAGCCGCCCTCGCGGGATGCGTCTCGACGAGACATCCGGAATCTGGCAGGCCCCGTTCGTGATGGGCGCGTACAACCAGCAGATCGTGCAGCGGACGAGCTATCTCCACGGCTGGTCCTACGGCGAGCTGATGCGGTACCGCGAGGTCGTCGACACCACGACCGGCGTGTCGGGGCGCATCATCGCCGCCGCGGTGTCGGCGGCGACCGGAGTCCTCGTCGCGGGGCTTCTGTTCCCTCCCACCCGCGCGATCCTCGACCGCGTCCTGCCGGCACCCGGGGAGGGACCGAGCCTGCGAACGAGGGAAGCCGGCCGGTTCACGGTCGAGTCGGACGTCTATCCCGTCGATGGCCCACCGACGCGCACGCGGATCTCGGCGCCCTACGATCCGGGCTACGACGGCACCGCGGTGATGCTCGGAGAGTCGGCGCTCTGCCTCGCGTTCGACGACCTGCCGTCCGGTGGCGGTGTCCTCACCCCGATGACGGCGATGGGCGAGGCGCTCGCCGAGCGCCTTCGTCGCCACCGCTTCACCGTGGAGACGATGCCCCTCCCCACCGGATGACCCCACCCGCCGAACCGCCGCATCCGCGACGGGCATGTCGGCGCCCCTCCGCACGATATCCAGGCAGGGTATGAGATCGATGGCCATAATGAGGGGATGACTGCACCCCGCATCCTCGTTGTGGACGATGAGCCGAACATCCGCGATCTGCTCATCACGAGCCTCCGATTCGCCGGCTTCCAGGTCAGGGCCGTCTCCAACGGTGCGCAGACGATCTCGGCCGTGCTCGAGGAGGAACCCGACCTCATCGTGCTGGACGTCATGCTTCCCGACATGAACGGCTTCAGCGTCACCAAACGCCTCCGGGGCGCCGGCTACACCGCCCCCATTCTGTTCCTCACGGCCAAGGACGAGACCGAGGACAAGATCACGGGCCTGAACGTCGGCGGCGACGACTACGTCACCAAGCCCTTCAGCCTCGACGAGATCGTCGCCCGCATCCAGGCGATCCTGCGACGGACCATGCAGGCCGACGAGGAGTCGGTCATCCGCGCCGGCGAGTTGACGATGGATCAGGACACCCACGACGTCCGCGTCGGAGACGTCTCGATCGATCTCTCCCCCACCGAGTTCAAGCTGCTGCGGTATCTCATGCTGAACCCGAACCGGGTGCTGTCGAAGGCGCAGATCCTCGATCACGTCTGGGAGTACGACTTCAACGGCGACGCCGGGATCGTCGAGAGCTATATCTCCTACCTGCGTCGCAAGATCGATCCCCACTCGTCCGAGGCGCTCATCCAGACCAAGCGCGGGTTCGGCTACATGCTGAAAGCCGGCAAGACCGTCTGACACCGGGCAGCACGGCGCTCCGCACGAGCGCCGGATACGACGAGGAGCAGACCCTGGGGCAACAGCCGGACGCGATCACGCGATGGTGGCGCGGCACGAGTCTGCGCACGAAGGTGACCGGCGTCACGGTGGCCCTGCTGGTCGTCGGTCTCTTCGCCGCCGGCATCGGAACCGCGATCTTCCTCCGCAACAGCCTGATCGCCAGTCTCGACACCCAGGTCGAGGCCCTGGCGGCCACGGATTCTGCGGGTCCGTTGATCGACATCGGAGTCGAAGACGGGGTTCTGCAGGCTCGCGCGATCCAGGGCGCGCCGCTGACGGATTATTTCGTCGCGGTCTACGATCGAAACGGCGAACTGCTGACGACGGCGGGAGGTCGAGGCGGAACGCAACCCCAGCCGACATTCCCCGCCACCTATCCGGTCGCCGATGCGCAGACCAATCAGCTGAACATCGTGACCCTCCTCTCACGCAACGGCGAGGCGGAGTTCCGTGCGACGGTCGCCGTCAGCGAGTACCCGGGCGGCGGTGGGGTCTACTCCCAGATGGTCGCGCTCCCCGTCTCGTCGGTGAATCGCACGATCGCCAATTACATCGCGATCTACGGCATCCTCGCCGTCATCATCATCGCGGTCGCCGCTGCTCTCACCCGGTTCCTCGTGACCTTGACCTTCCGCAGTCTCGGGCAGGTGGAGACGACCGCCGACGCCATCGCGGCCGGTGACTTCAGCCAGCGGATGACCGACATCGAACCGAAGACCACCGAGGTGGGGCGGCTGAAGACCGCCATCAACGCGATGCTGTCGCGTGTCGACGCCGCGATCACGCAACGCGACGCCACCGTGCGCCAGATGCGTCGATTCATCGGCGACGCGAGCCACGAGCTGCGGACGCCGCTCGTCACGGTGCGCGGCTACGCGGAGCTCTATCGCATGGGGGGGATCTCGGGAGACGAGGCGACCGGCCAGGCGATGGAACGTATCGAGAAGGAGGCCGTCCGCATGGGTCTCCTCGTCGAGGATCTCCTCGCCCTCGCCCGCCTCGACGAACGCAAGGACGTCGCGATCACCCCGGTCGATCTGGTGCCGATCGCGCGGGACGCGGGCCTGGATGCCCGCGCCGCGTCGCCCCAGCGAACGGTGACGGTGCTCGATGCCACCGTCCACGAGCTCCGTCCTGCCCTGTCACCCGAGGTCGATCCGGGTGTCGCCGGCACCGGCCGACGCGGTGGATCACCCGCCACCGCGGCCACCCCGCGGCGCGGTGCCTCGCTGTCGCGCCTGCGCCGCCGCCCGCGGACGGCCCCCGATGCCCCCGTGGTCGCGGCCGATGTCGCGCCCGCTCCCGCGCCGACCGCCGCCACCGCCGCGGCAGCATCCGCCGTCGTCGTCTGGGGAGACGAGAATCGCATCCGCCAGGTCGTCGCGAACCTCCTCGGGAACGCGCGTCGATTCACACGGGACGACTCGCCGATCGAGCTGCGCGTGGGGGTGGACCGCGATGCCAATCTCGGCTGGATCGAGGTCATCGACCACGGCGACGGCGTCCCCGACCAGATCAAAGACAAGATCTTCCAGCGGTTCTGGAGAGCCGACACCTCCCGCACCCGCGAGACCGGCGGCACCGGACTCGGACTGTCGATCGTCGCGTCGATCGTCGACGCGCTGCACGGATCGGTCGACGTGTTCGACACCCTCGGTGGCGGTGCGACGTTCCGGGTCGGTTTTCCGCTGGCGGAATCGAGGGATGCCACCGAGCACCTCCTGCTGGAGACACAGCCGCTGCCGCGTCCGCCTCGGGAGTGAGGCGCTGTCGTCCTCTCCTGCACAACCGGGGCGATTCAGACCGTTCTCCACCGATCCCCCGGTCACCGAAGACCGGAGGCCGTCGGCTCTCTAGCGTGACGGGTGTCCCACTTCGAAAAGGAGCACCCATGGCCACCTACTCCGTCGACAGCGACTCCCTTCTCGCGGCGACATCCACCATTCGCGGCACCATCGACCGGATCCAAGCCGACACGCAGTCGATGCTGGCTCAGCTGACCCATCTGCAGGGCTCCTGGACCGGGAGCGCCGCCGTCGCCTTCCACTCCGTCGTGGACCAGTGGCGGGCCACCCAGCGCCAGGTCGAAGACAGCCTGAACGGCATCAACGCCGCCCTGGCCTCCGCCGGCCGGCAGTACGCCGACGCCGAACTGGCCACCGCGAGCCTCTTCCGCTGACCCCCACACGAAGCTGCAGCGGAAGACCGAACGGTCCCTCCCCTCCGGAGGGACCGTTCACCCGTGCGGGCGTCGGCTACAGTCGAGATGAATCACCAGCGTCGGTGTGTTCGCCGGCGTTGCCCGCCCCCGGCAAAGGATCGAAGATGACCTCACGGCCCTGGCTCGCCCACTATCCACCCGACGTGTCTCCCGAACTCGAGGAGACGCCCTTCGCCCATCTGCCCGCGATGCTCCGGCAGGACGCCGTCGACTACGCCGACACGATCGCCTTCACACAGTGCATGCCGAACGGCATGAACGGTTCGCTCACCTATGCCGACGTCGATTCGCTCTCGGACGATTTCGCCGCGTATCTCCGAGAAGTGGTGGGACTGTCCGCCGGAGACCGCGTCGCCGTGCAGATGCCCAACTGCCTGAGCTATCCCGTCGTCGCGTTCGGCATCCTGAAGGCCGGATGCGTCCTGGTCAACACCAATCCCCTGTACACGGCCACCGAGATGGCACGGCAGTTCGCCGACTCGGGCGCCACGACGCTCGTCATCATCGACATGTTCGCCGATCGCCTGCCGGAGGTGCTGTCCTCGACGTCGATCGGCACGGTGGTGACGGTGCGCATCGCCGAGTTCTTCCCACCCGTCATCGCCGGCGTCATCCGTATGGTGCAGAGATTCTGGAATCGCTCGCTCCCCGCGATCAGCGTGGCGCACACCCCCTTCCAGGACGCGTTGAAGGCGGGCCGCGCGCGCAAGACCGCGGAAGCCGTCGCGGCCTATCTCGACGACGTCGACCTCGATTCCGTCGCCGCGCTGCAGTACACCGGCGGCACCACCGGCATCGCCAAGGGCGCGATGCTCACCCACGGGAACCTCGTCGCCAACACGCTGCAGACGATCACGATGTGCAGCACGCATATGCGGCGCGGACGTGAGATCGTGCTGACCGCCCTGCCGATCTACCACATCTTCGCGTTCACGGTGAATCTCCTCGGCTTCCACCATCTCGGTGCACGGAACATCCTCATCCCCACCCCGCGACCCCCGAGCAATCTCAAGCGGGCCTTCGAGAACTACCGGATCACGTGGCTCACCGGGGTGAACACCCTGTTCAACGCGCTGCTGAATGAACGATGGTTCGTCGACAGCCCTCCCCGGCACCTGCACGCCTCAGCCGCAGGCGGGATGGCGCTTCACGAGTCGGTCGCCGCACGGTGGCGCGAGGTGACCGGCACCCCCATCGTCGAGGGGTACGGGCTCACCGAGTCCTCCCCCGTCCTGACGTTCAATCCGCTCGGGGGGAACGGCAAGGACGGCAGCATCGGCATCCCCGTTCCCTCCACCGACGTGCGGTGCCTCGATGCGGAGGGCCGGGAGACCGCCGTCGGCGAGGCCGGAGAGCTCGTGGCGCGAGGGCCGCAGATCATGAAGGGGTACTGGCAACGCTCCGACGAGACCTCGGTCACCGTCGTGGACGGATGGCTGCATACGGGCGACATCGCCACCATGGACGCCGAGGGGTACTTCACCATCGTCGATCGCAAGAAGGACATGGTGATCGTGAGCGGCTTCAACGTCTACCCCAACGAGATCGAGGAGCGCATCGCCGCGATGCCCGGCATCGTCGAGGTGGGCGTGATCGGGATCGACGATGACAGGACCGGCGAGGCGGTTCGGGCCTACGTCGTCGCAGGAACGTCGGCGCCCACCGAGGCCGAGGTGATCGCCCACTGCCGCGAGACCCTCGCGGCGTACAAGGTTCCCAAGTCGGTGGTGTTCGTCGAGGAGCTCCCCAAGAGCCCCATCGGCAAGATCCTCCGCCGGGAGCTCCGCGACGGCGCGCAGCCTGCGCCGACGACGAGCGGTGAAGCGCGATGATCGAGGTGTTCCTGGCCACGGGTCAGGCCGTGGTCGACGAGCAGGACGTCGTCACCCCGTTCGAGCAGGTGCTGCTGGTCGGACTGGTGTTCGTCATCATGTTCGGCCTGGGCGCGGGGCTCACGCCGCGCGACTTCAAGCTGGCGCTCCGACGGCCCTATGGGCTCATCATCGGTCTCGTCACCCAGTTCGGCATCATGCCGCTCCTGTCGTACGTCCTCGTCGTGCTGGTGCTGTTCCAGCTCCCCCGGGAGTACGCCATCCCGGTGGCGATCGGTGCGCTGCTGATGGGGTGCGTGCCGGCGGGGACGACCTCGAACATCTTCACCTACTTCTCGAAGGGCAATCTGGCCCTGAGCGTGATCATGACCACCAACTCCACGCTGTGGGCCCTGGTGCTGACACCTCTGATGCTCGCCCTCTACGGGTCGTTCATCTTCACCGAATCGACCGACCTGCAGATCCCGATCGTGAACATCGTCGTCACCCTGGCCACCCTCCTCATCCCGGTGGTCGCGGGGATGCTCGTGCGGAGATTCAGTGCGAACGTCGGAGCGGTGATGGAACTGCTCGGCGGCTTCTTCGGCCTGTTCTTCATCGTGTTCCTCATGGCGACGTGGGTGCCGCGCAACTGGGGACTGCTGACCTCCACGCCGTGGCAGACCTATCTCGTCGCGATCGGACTCGGTCTGTTCGGCATCGCCATCGCGTACGGGATCGCCCGCGCCATCCGCCTGCACCCGATGAATGCGCGCACGATCGGTCTGGAGACGGGGATCCAGAACGGACCACTCGCGATCGCGATCGTGCTGCTGAGCTTCTCGGGGAACCCCGACATCGGGCTGATCCTGATCGTCCCGGCGCTGTACTCGCTGTTCATCGTCATCGTGTCGACGTTCGTGACGCTGTGGTTCCGGCGCGCGAACCTTGCGGAGGAGCAGAAGATCCCGAGCCTCCTCTGACAGGAATCCGTCAGCGCCGACCGGGCCGCTCGCGATCGGGGCGCATCAGCAGGTCCCCCAGGTTCTGCGCGATCCACCCGTTCCACATTCCCACGCCGCGCCAGGCGTCGCTGACGATGTCGAACACCTCGGGGCCCCACATCCAGTCCGCGAGCGGCTCGGTGCGCCCGACCGCCAGGTGCTTGAGACGCAGCAGCTCGATCCGGGGGTGGTCGATGGAGTACCCCCTCGGCGCGGTGCGCAACGCGTCCTCGCTCATCGGCACGAGGTCGTCCTCGGCAAGCGCCGAGAGGAGACCCTCCACCTCGGGGCCACGACGGTCGTCGTCGACGAGCTCACGGAATCGCGCGAGCGCGGCCGGCGGAACGTCGTACGAACCGCCGCCGATGAGAAGTCCGGTGGCCGAGAGCTGCAGGTAGTACGCGACCGGCGTGAGCGAGACCATCCCGATGTGCAGCTTGTAGGGCGACTTGTCGGCGCTGAACCGCACATCGCGGTTCGGCCGGAAGATCTTCAGCTGACCGAACTCCGGCTCGAGCTCGGCGGCGAGCGCCTCGAACGGACCACGCACGACCGCGTCGTAGCGGGCCTTGTTCGCGAGCCACCATTCGCGGGTGTTGTCGGCGGCGAGGTCGTCGTAGAAGCGCGGGGCGTCGGAGTCCAGTCCGTCGAAGGCCATGCGGCAGATGGTAGCCGTCGGGATCCGGGATGAGGACCGGAATGCTCCGGTCACACGCAGAAGCGCCCCTCCTGGAGGAGAGGCGCCTCTGTGTGGGACTGCTATCAGAAGTCCATGCCACCCGTGGGGTCGGCGGGCGCCGCGGCAGCCTTCTCGGGCTTGTCGGCGACCACGACCTCGGTGGTGAGGAACAGGCCGGCGATCGACGCGGCGTTCTGCAGCGCCGAGCGGGTGACCTTGGCCGGGTCGATGATGCCCTGCGCGAACAGGTCACCGTACTCGCCGGTCGCAGCGTTCAGGCCGTGACCGACCGGCAGCTCGGCGACCTTGTTGGCCACGACACCGGGCTCGAGACCGGCGTTCAGGGCGATCTGCTTCAGCGGAGCCTCGATGGCGACCTTGACGATGTTCGCACCGGTGGCCTCGTCACCCACGAGCTCGAGAGCCTCGAAGGCGATCTTGCCGGCCTGGATCAGCGCGACACCACCACCGGGGACGATGCCCTCCTCGACGGCAGCCTTCGCGTTGCGGACGGCGTCCTCGATGCGGTGCTTGCGCTCCTTCAGCTCGACCTCGGTGGCCGCACCCGCCTTGATGACGGCCACGCCGCCGGCGAGCTTGGCGAGGCGCTCCTGGAGCTTCTCGCGGTCGTAGTCGCTGTCGGTGTTGTCGATCTCGCGACGGATCTGGGTCACGCGACCCTCGATCTGCGCAGCGTCGCCGGCACCTTCGACGATGGTGGTCTCGTCCTTGGTGATGATGACCTTGCGCGCACGGCCGAGCAGGTCGAGGGTGGCGTTCTCGAGCTTGAGACCGACCTCCTCGGTGATGACCTGGCCGCCGGTGAGGATCGCGATGTCCTGCAGCTGCGCCTTGCGACGGTCGCCGAAGCCGGGAGCCTTGACGGCAGCCGACTTGAAGATGCCGCGGATCTTGTTCAGCACCAGGGTCGCCAGCGCCTCACCCTCGACGTCCTCGGCGATGATGACGAGCTCCTTGCCGTCCTGGATCACCTTGTCGACGACGGGCAGAAGGTCCTTGATGTTGGAGATCTTCTGGTTGGCGATCAGGATGTAGGGGTCTTCGAAGACCGCTTCCTGACGCTCGGGGTCGGTGACGAAGTAGGGGTTGATGAAGCCCTTGTCGAAACGCATACCCTCGGTGAGCTCGAGCTCGGTGCCGAACGTCTGCGACTCCTCGACGGTGACCACGCCCTCCTTGCCGACCTTGTCGATCGCCTCGGCGATCAGGTCGCCGATGGTGGGGTCAGCCGCGGAGATCGACGCGGTCGCGGCGATCTGCTCCTTGGACTCGACCTCCTTGGCGTCGGCCAGCAGCTGGTCGGTCACGGCCTTGACGGCCTTCTCGATACCGCGCTTGAGCGAGATCGGGTCGGCACCGGCGGCGACGTTGCGCAGACCCTCGCGAACGAGCGCCTGGGCGAGCACGGTCGCGGTGGTCGTACCGTCACCGGCGACGTCGTCGGTCTTCTTCGCGACCTCCTTGACCAGCTCGGCGCCGATCTTCTCGTAGGGGTCGTCCAGCTCGATCTCCTTGGCGATCGAGACACCGTCGTTGGTGATCGTGGGGGCGCCCCACTTCTTCTCCAGCACGACGTTGCGACCGCGGGGACCCAGGGTCACCTTGACGGCGTCGGCCAGGGTGTTCAGGCCGCGCTCGAGGCCGCGACGGGCCTCCTCATCGAAAGCGATGATCTTTGCCATGTGTGTGTCGTCCCTCCCGGACGTAGGCTTTCGGACTTAGCACTCAACAATCACGAGTGCTAATCCATTCTGGCACTCGGCATGGGTGAGTGCAAGCCACGGCACACGCGGCGTGTGGCGGGTCGGCGCGCGACGCCGACCCGCGTCATCCGCTTCTCAGACGACGCGGACCGATTCGGCCTGCGGGCCCTTCTGTCCCGACCCGACGGTGAACTCGACGGTCTGACCCTCCTCGAGAACCCGGAACCCGGTCATGTCGATGTTCGAGTAGTGGACGAAGACATCCTGACCGTCACCGGCGGTGATGAAACCGTAACCCTTCTCGGCGTTGAACCACTTGACGGTGCCCTGTGTCATGGCGAACTCTCCTGTACTGCGGCGGGACAGGGCCCATGCTAGGGACCGCCGACAGGCGGGAACCGGCTCTCACGCGATTGTTGACATGCCCGCTGTCAAACATTTACGCGGGCGAAACACATCTCTCGGTTCAGGGAGCGGGTGTCTCTTCGGCGGGCGCGTCGGTCGTGCGGTCCAGCCCGATGACGACGGTCAGCTGCAGAGCCTGGCTCTCGTCCTCCGGGGTGTTCGGGTCGTCGGCGAGCTGGTAGACATCGGTCTGCTCGATGCGTGCGCCGCCGAGCACGAGGTCGGCGAGACCCGCGGCGGCCGCCTGGTCTCCGGGGAAGGCGTAGTAGACCGTGGTCTCGGCGAAGTCGGTCGTCCCGGCGCCGCTGGCCGAGACGGCGTCGGCGGACCATCCGGCCGCGACGATCTCATCCTTCACCTGGGTCGCCAGCCCCTGCTCCGGCGTGGCGTTGAGCACCTGCACCGAGTACGACGTGTCGATCACCGGCTCGACCGTGGGTTGCGGTGACGCCGTCGGCTCGGCGTCGGGGGCGAGCTGGATGCGCCCCGACGTCAGCAGAGTTCCGAAGATGCCGACGACGATGAGCACGATGGTGGCCAGGCTCGCCCAGAGCAGCACCACTCCCGGACGCATCCGGGGATTCTCCGCACGGTGGGCGCCGACACGTCCTCCGTCCGCGGGGAGGTCATCGAAGCGATCCCGCGGATAGGTCCTTTTCGGCACCAGAAGATGCTACCGAAGCGGGCAGAGGCAACCTAAGCGTCAGCTGGACGGAAGATCCCCCTGCCGCGTCGCCGCCCTCAGCGCCCGGTGGCGGCGGTGCGGATGACCCGCGCGCGCAGGCGCGCGTCGCGGATGCGGCGCAGACGCTTGACCAGCATGGGGTCGTACTCCTGCGCTTCGGTGGTGTCGATGAGCCGTGTGAGCAGCTGGTAATACCGCCCTGGAGACATACCGAGCCGAAGGCGGATGGCCTCTTCCTTGGCGCTGCCGTGTCGCGTCCACAGCGCCTCGAAGTCGAGGATCAGCCGATCTCGTTCACTCAAGGGCCTGTCACTCAGGGGCACCCGCCCACGCTAACCCCGGGCCCCCTGCTCCCCCGCGCGCCACTCCACGAATCCGCCGAGCGGATCGACCTCGGCGCAGGGATTCCCGTCGATCGCGAGGACGAACCCCGACCATCGCCGGGGATCGAGAGGGGGATGCCACTGGTCGGCCATGTCCGCGGGGGTGAGGGTGATCCACCGCGCCCCCACCGTGGCGCCGAGCGCGTCGATCTCTGCGCGCAGACGCTGCCGACCCGCGCGCGGGATGTGCGGGAGGACTCCGGGGGTGGTGATCACGAGAGTGGCCTCCGCGGGAGCGGAGGCGGCGGCCTGCGCCACCACGCCCGGTTCCGAGGCGTCACCCCACCACATCCGCGGCGGATCCGCCGCCGCGATGTCGAGCGCGGCCATGACGCGCTCTTGTCGTCCCGTCTCGCCCGGCCAGACCAGGGCGGCGAGGAATGTGCGATCCGCCGCGTCCGCGGCATCCAGGGGTGCGAGATCGACTCCTGCACGCCAGACCACCTCGGGCAGCGTCAGCGTCTCGGCGAGGCGTTCAGCGCCAGGTCCCCGGAGCGCACTGTCGAGGATGACCGCGGAGGGCCCGTCGACGGGGTCGAGGGCGGGCCCGTCGGCATACCGGTAGGAATACCGGTCGGGATACAGGCACAGGCCGGCACTCGCGCCGATCTCGAGCAGGGCGATCGGTCCCGTGATGGCGGAGAGCGCAGGAAGGAGCGCGGCGCAGCGAAGAGGCTCGTTGGTCTGCAGCGAGCGGGCCGCGCACTCCTCGACCACGGCCCGCGCGTGGCGCTTCGTCCACGCCGCCCACGCGGGGTAGTCGTCCTCCGGTGCACCGAGGAGACGCGTGACGGCGAACACGAGAGGCGGCTGACGGTGCGTCGCGGGGATCCTCGCGAGGATTCGCTGCACCGCCCGGTCGCCCGACACCCCGGCGGCCCAGGCTTCGTACAGCATCGAGCGCCCCGGCGCTTCGATCTCGGCGAACCTGCGATACCGCTCGGCGACGTCAACGACAGCATCGGAGTCGGGCATCGTCCCATCGTGCCGCGGTCGAGCGTCGTCGGCATCACCGATGTGTCGCCGCGTGTACGCGCATGGCGGACCAGGCGCCCCGGGTCGCGGGTCTGCGGTTGAATGGATGCAGGAGGTTCCATGTCTTACACGGTGGACAAGTCCGACGAGCAGTGGCGAGCCGAGCTCACCCCCGAGCAGTACGCGGTTCTGCGCGAGTCGGCGACCGAGCGCCCCTGGACCGGAGAGTTGCTCGACGAGGAACGCGCGGGTCTCTACGCCTGCGCCGCCTGCGGCGCCGAGCTGTTCAAGAGCGGTACGAAGTTCGACTCCCACTGCGGGTGGCCGAGCTTCTACGAGTCGATCCGACCCGAAGCCGTCGAGCTCATCGAGGACAACAGTCACGGGATGGTGCGCACCGAGGTGCGCTGCGCCGCCTGCGGGTCGCATCTCGGCCACGTCTTCCCCGACGGCTTCGGCACTCCGACCGGTGATCGGTACTGCATGAACTCGCTCGCTCTGGACTTCACGCCCGAACCGTCCGCGTGAGTGCGATGAGTGAG
Organism: Microbacterium sp. ABRD28; assembly: GCF_003850245.1. NCBI lineage: Bacteria > Bacillati > Actinomycetota > Actinomycetes > Micrococcales > Microbacteriaceae > Microbacterium > Microbacterium sp. ABRD28. The sequence goes on from NZ_CP031015.1 coordinate 2,711,487, forward strand.
GCGGTGTACGACGCCGTCGCCGGTCGACGCTCGTGGTCTCGTGTGACGGCCGACGCGCCGACGCACGAGGAGCTGGTCCGGCTCGTCGCCGCGGCCGGGAGGGTGGCCGACCATTCCTCCCTGCGCCCCTGGAGACTGATCGAATTGCGCGGCGCCGACCGCGATCGACTCGGCCGGGCGATCAACAAGGCCGAGGGGCACAAGGGCGCATCCACGAAGCCCCAGCGTGCGCCCCTCCTCCTCGCCGTCGTCGCGAGCTATCGCAAGAGCGGCAAGGTTCCGCGGTGGGAGCAGGAGGCCGTCGCCTCCGGCGTCGCGCACGTGCTGAGCCTGCTGCTCGACGATGCGGGCTGGGGTGTGATCTGGCGCACCGGCCACTACACGCGCAGCAAAGCGGTGGCCAAGGCTCACGGGCTGAAGAAGAACGAGGAGCTGCTCGGGTGGCTCTACGTCGGCGGCAAGCCGAGTGACGCTCGTCCGGGTCGGCGCGCGCCGATCGAGGCCGACCGTTTCCTCTCGCGCATGCCGGCCGACAAGCGCGACCCGCGCTGACGCGAGCCGGCGGGCACGTCAACGCCGGCGCATCCGACGCCACGGCAGGCTCACGACGATCACCGACAGCAAGGCGAGCGTGATCATGGCGACCGCCTGCAGCGGGTCGGGGGTGCCGACCGCCGGCCAGAACGCGTCGATGAGGACGGATGTCGCGAGCTGTCCGACGACGGCGCCGAGGCCTAGCAGCAGCACGCCGGTGGAGCCCACGATCGCCGCCGAGAGGACGATGTAGACCACGCCGACCGCACCGCCGAGGTAGAGCAGCGGATTCGTGGGGAACTGCGTGGGCGCACCGACGAGGGCGACGCTGATCCCCGCCCCCACCGCGAGGATCGCCGTGCCTCCGATGAAATTGACCAGGGTCGCCGTGAGGGGTGAGCCGACCCGCGCGCGGAGACGACCGTTGGTCGCTTGCTGCCAGGCGATGCCGGCGCCGGTGAGCAGCGGAAGGACGAGCATCCACAGGGGAACGGTGGCCAGCGTGTCGCCGCTCAGCGCGAAGGCGACGGCGGCCACGGCGAGAAGGGCGCCCAGGAGCCGGGGGACCGTGACCGCGACCGCCCCCGCAGGTCCGTAGCCGGTGCGATCGAGGATGAGGCCCGCGACCGCCTGGCCGGCGACCATGCCCACGGTGAACAGGGAGACCCCGATGATGCCGACGGCGAGTCCCTGCGTCGCGACCGTGAGCGCGCCCGCCGCTCCCCCGAGGAGCATCCACCACGGGATCGAGCGTTCCCTGACGCCCCGTCGCAGCGCCGTGACCCCTCGGCGGCCGCCCGGTGTCAGCGCGGTGATGACGGCCACGATGACAAGACCCGACGCGAACGATATGACGGCGGCGACCACCCCGTTGCCGACGCTCACGCCCAGCTGACCGTTCACCCGCGCCTGCAGAGCCGTCAAAACGCCGACGAGGACGGCGCCCGCGACGGCGAGGGCGAGCGGAACACGTGGAGCGGGCATCCCTCCATCATGCAGGGACAGGCGGCGCTGTCCGGATGAGGGACGAGGAGTGGTGCGCCGACGTACGCTGAAGTGTGCCCGTCACCCGTCGAACCCGAACACTCCTCAGCTGGCTGCCCGCGGCGCTTCTCGTGCTGATCATCGGCGCCGTCGTCGTCGGAACATTCACGGTTCAGGGGTCGTGGTGGGCCGAGGATGAGCCCGAGGCCTCGGCGGATCAGAAGGCGTCCGACGGTGGGAGCATGCTGACCGACGCCGGATTCGACTACGTCAACGTCGAAGGCGTGCTGCGGGTCCGCGTCGGCGACGGGGCCCTTCCGGCATCCGACCTCGGGCTTCGCGCCAACGAGACCAAGGACGCCGAGTTCCGCCGGCCGGTCCGGGCGCTCATCGCCGCCGGAGACGAGGTGCACGTCGTCGAAGACGTCGTCACCGCCACCGCGACGGCGGCGGATGATCGGCTTGCCTCGATCACCGTGGGGATCGACGGGGCGGGCTCGTGGCGTGGCGCGATCGACGGGCTGCGAGCGCGGGCGCCGGAGTTCGGCTGGGACGCGTCGCAGTTCGAGGGGCTGGACGAACGCCTGCTGGAGTTCAACTCCACGGGATCGGGCGAGGTCTTCGAGGTCGAGATCGGGCCGGGAGCGGATGCGGACACCGCCGTCACGGCCGAGGTCGCCTTCTTCCGCGAGGGCGGTGCGACGACGGTGTCACTGCGCTTCGCGCCGCCGCAGTAGCGCGTCGCGCACGGTCCGGGGGCCCCGTCCCGCCGCGCCCATTCGTCGCGACCCGTCAGAAAACGCGGCCCGGATCGACGTGAGGCCGCGTTTTCTGACGACTCGCGGAGGGGCTCTGGAGCCGGCTACGGGACTCGAACCCGTAACCCCCTAATTACAAGTTAGGTGCGCTACCAATTGCGCCAAGCCGGCAAGGCATCCCATCCTATCGAGGGATGCGAGCCGGTCAGGGAGTCGCCGTCGGAGTCGGCGTCTGCGTCGGACTGGGCGAAGCCGTCTTGTAGTACGCGTCGCTGCCGATGGTCAGCACGAACTGCGAGAACTCCTGCGGATCGTCCAGGGCGCCGACGTAGGGCACACCGTTCACGAGCACCATCGGAGTACCCGTCAGGGTGACGCCCTCGGTCTCGGGGATTCCGTTCAGCGCCCGTTCGGTCGCATCCCGAGCCCAGTCCAGGTACGACTCCTCCTCGATGCACGAGCGCACGAGCTTCGGCGACTCGGCACCGGCCGCCTGCGCCAGGTCGGCGAGCTGGCTGTCGGTGAAGCCGTCGGTGTCCACCTCGGGCTGCTCACGCAGCAGGGCGTCGTTGAACGCGAAGAACTCCTCGGGCGAGTGCGTCGCCACGCAGGCGGCTGCCGCCGCCGCGCGGAGCGAATACTTCGTGCCGTTGGACTTGGCCGTGAGCATCGCGACCGGGTGGTAGGTCAGATCCGCCGCGCCCTGCGAGACCCAGGTCTTCAGCTGCTGGACGTTGGCGAGCTGGAACTCCCGCGAACCGGTCGACAGATAGTCGACGTAGACCCGGATGTCGACGACCGCCGCCTCGGTGGGCGTCGGCGTGGGAGTGGGGGTGGCCTCGGGCGTCGCCTCGACCGTGGCGCTCGCCGTAGCGTCATCCGGAGCCGCCGCCACCTCGGGGGCTGCCACACCCGAGACCGACGTCACGGCGAACCCGTCGTCGGTGACGTTCTGGGGGCGCAGCTCGGGGCGGGACATCGAGGATCCGACCGCCCACGTCACCATCACGGCAGCGACCGTCACGACACCCACGGCCAGCAGCGTCAGGCCGCCACGACGCAGCCAGCGCAGACGCGACTGACGCGCCTGGACCTGCTGGGCCTTCTCGCGTACCGCATTCCGGCGTTCACGGTGGGCCGGAACGTTCGGTGACTGGTCGTGGGACATGAAACCTCTCGGACGAATGGAGCTGCCGATGGGCAACAGGGCGGGGCGCTGGCGAGGCGGGCCGGGGACGATGCTAATCAGGCAGGCTGGGAAAAGCCCAGACGGACGACCCTCACCGCTGCCCGCTTCGCCGTCGTTTCCGCTCGCGCGCACGCGTGACATACTGAGGGCAGGCGCCCGATGGTGGGCGTCTGCGGTCACACCGCTCCATTCACAACGGATCGTCCGGCACGTACCTGCCGGTGAAGGAGAAGAAAACAATGGCGTCCGTCACGTTCGACAACGCAACCCGTCTCTACCCGGGCGGCACCCGCCCCGCCGTCGACAAGCTCAACCTCGAGGTGGGCGACGGCGAATTCCTGGTCCTCGTCGGACCCTCCGGCTGCGGCAAGTCCACGTCGCTGCGCATGCTGGCCGGCCTCGAAGAGGTCAACTCCGGCCGCATCCTCATCGGTGACCGCGACGTCACCGATGTCCCGCCGAAGGACCGCGACATCGCGATGGTCTTCCAGAACTACGCGCTCTACCCGCACATGACCGTGGCCGAGAACATGGGCTTCGCCCTGAAGATCGCGGGCGTCGGCAAGGAAGAGCGCGCGCAGCGCGTGCTCGAGGCCGCGAAGCTCCTCGACCTCGAGCAGTACCTCACGCGCAAGCCGAAGGCCCTCTCGGGTGGTCAGCGTCAGCGCGTCGCGATGGGCCGCGCCATCGTCCGCCAGCCCCAGGTGTTCCTCATGGACGAGCCGCTGTCGAACCTCGACGCCAAGCTCCGCGTGCAGACCCGCACCCAGATCGCGTCGCTCCAGCGTCGCCTGGGCGTCACCACGGTCTACGTCACCCACGACCAGACCGAGGCCCTCACGATGGGTGACCGCATCGCGGTGCTCAAGGACGGTCTGCTCCAGCAGGTCGGCACCCCGCGTGATCTGTACGAGCGCCCGAACAACGTCTTCGTGGCCGGCTTCATCGGCTCGCCCGCGATGAACCTGTTCCCGTCCTCGCTCGCCGAGGGTGGCGTGCACTTCGGTTCGGAGATCGTGCCGCTCGACCGCGACACCGTCGGCCGCGCCCACGGCTCCGAGGTCACCGTCGGTGTCCGCCCCGAAGACATCGTGGTCGGCCCCGCCGACGGCAAGGGCCTGTCGGTCACGGTCGACCTGGTCGAAGAGCTCGGTGCGGACGGGTACCTGTACGGCCACACCGACATCAACGGCAAGCGCACCGACATCGTCGCCCGCGTCGACGGCCGCCGCCACCCGATGGCCGGCGACACCGTCACCCTCGCCGCGACCGCGGGCCACGTGCACGCGTTCGACATGGAGACCGGCGAGCGCCTCAACGACGCCCCCGTCGTCTCCGGCTCCTGACACACCACGACGCGGCGCGGGCGGGTTCTCTGAGCCCCCCGCGCCGCGGCATGTCCCGGGAGGAAAGATGGTCGATTCCCTGAGCATCACCGCCAGCGCGGTGGATCCGGGCCTGCTGACACTCCCCTGGTCGACACCGCTGGCCGACTGGCCGTCGAATCACATCGTCTTCCTCCCCAAGGGCATCTCACGCCACCTGGTGCGCTTCGCCACCCTCTCGGGCCGGGTCGTGGCCATCAAGGAGACCACCGAGGAGATGGCCCGCCGCGAGTACGACATGCTGGGAAACCTGCACCGGCTCGATGCCCCCTGCGTGGAGCGCGTCGCGGTGATCGCCGGCAGGACGGATGCCGCGGGCGAGCCGCTCCCCGCCGCACTCGTCACCTCGCATCTGCGCTTCTCGCTCCCCTACCGCGCCCTGTTCACCCAGGTTCTGCGTCCTGACACCGCGACCCGCCTGGTCGACGCCCTGGCGCTCCTGCTCGTGCGCCTCCACAACGTCGGCTTCTTCTGGGGCGATGTCTCACTCTCCAACACCCTCTTCCGCCGAGACGCCGGAGCCTTCGCCGCCTACCTCGTCGACGCCGAGACCGGCGAACTGCACGAGAGCGGGCTGACGGCCGGGCAGCGGGCGCACGACCTCGACGTCGCCCGCACGAACATCGCCGGCGAGATCATGGATCTCGAAGCCGGTGGGCGGCTGGAGGGCGGCGTGGACGCGATCGCGATCGCCGACGGCATCATGGAGTCCTACCACTCCCTCTGGGGTGCGCTGACGGACACCGAGACGTTCCGCTCGGACGAGATCTGGCACATCACCGAACGCGTGCATCGCCTCAACGACCTCGGCTTCGACATCGGCGAGATGTCCATCGACACCACGCGTGACGGCACGCGCGTGTCGATCCAGCCGAAGGTCGTCGACGCCGGGCACCACCAGCGTCGGCTGCTGCGCCTCACGGGCCTGGACGTCGAGGAGAATCAGGCGCGCCGGCTCCTCAACGACCTCGACGAGTACCGCGCGCGGGTGTCTCGGCTGGGGGCCGACGAGGAGATGGTCGCCCACGAGTGGCTGACCCGGGTGTTCGAGCCCGTGGTCAAAGCCATCCCGTTCGAGTACCGGGCCAAGCTCGAGCCCGCCGAGGTCTTCCACCAGGTGCTCGAGCATCGCTGGTACATGTCACAGGAGCGCGGCCGCTCGGTGCCGCTCGCCGAGGTGCTGACGAGCTACGTCGACGACGTGCTGCGCCATCGCCGAGACGAAGCGACGGTGATGGGCCCCGTCACCGAGACGACGTCGCTGCCGGTCATCACCGGCGAGCTCGAGGCGGTCGAATCCGACGAGTCCGACGACGTCGACTGGCGCGACCTGGTCTGAGACCGGTCTCAGTACCCCACGGTGAACCGTTCGCGGCGATGCTTCGGCTGCTCGATCTCGTCGACGACGGCCACGCCGAGGTCGGGACCGGAGATGAAGGACTCCCCGTCGGCGTCGGTGACGAGCACGTCGCCGCCGTCGCGGTAGGTCCCCGTCCGCTCTCCCGGATTCCACGCCCCGAAGCCGCCCGCCGGGTGGACGTAGAACCAGTCGCGACCGACCGCGTCGGCCTGCAGGTCTTCGAGCACACCGATCGCCTCGAGCGCTTCGGGTTTGTACTCCTCGGTGAACCCCGGCGTGTCGACGACGCGGGGCCCACCCGGCGACACCAGGCTCCCCCCGGCTCCGCCGATCACGCCGATGCGCACCGAGGCGGGCAGCTCGCGCACGAGCTCGGCGACGGCGGGGCGCACCTTGCCCGCCATCTCTCCGCGGGCGGGGACGCTGATGACGACGACATCCACCCCCTGCAGTTCGGCGACGAGGCCGGGCACATCCATGATCGTCCCCTCGACGTAGGTGACGTGGTCCAGCCGCTCGCTCGGCACCGAGCGGGCGACGGAGACGACGGTGTGGCCCCGTGAGGCGGCCTCTGCGGCGATGTGACCTCCGGCGTAGCCGGTTCCTCCGATGACGGCGATACGAGCCATGGTGTGATCCTTTCCTGGTCCTCGGATCATTCAAGCCGACGATCGCACCGGCGCCGGACGTCACACGAGGATGCTGAGCGGATTCTCCATCTTCGCCGCGAACGCTGCGAGCCACTGTGCGGCCAGCGCACCGTCGAGCACCCGGTGATCGGCCGACAGCGTCACCGTCATGACGGTCCCGACCGCGAGCTCGCCGTCGACCACGATCGGCGAGGGGCGCGCCGCACCGATCGCGAGGATGCCGGAATGCGGCGGATTGATGATGGCGGCGAATTCCTCCGTGCCGTACATGCCGAGATTCGACACCGAGAAGCTGCCGCCCTCGAGTTCCTCCTGCGTGAGCCTTCCGGCCCGTGCACGCGCCACGTGATCCGCGATCGCCGCGCTCACCTCGCCCAGCGACATCCGATCGACCCCGCGGATGACGGGGGTGACGAGGCCTCCGGGAACGGAGACCGCGACGGCGATGTCGGCGTGGGAGAAGCGGTGCATCGCCTGGTCGGTCCAGATCGCATTCGCCTCGGGCACCTCCAGGAGGGCGGCCGCCACCGCCTTGACCACGAAGTCGTTCACCGAGACGCGGTTCGCCCGCCCCTCGTTGATCCGGGTGCGGAGGGCGAGGAGCTCATCGACCCGGATGCGGGCCCGCAGGAAGAAGTGCGGCACGATCGACGTGCTCTCGGTCAGCCGGCGCGCGATCGCGCGGCGCATCCGGGAGTGCGGGATCACCTCGACGTCGGCCGCGGGGGATTCCTCCGTGCGTGCGGCGGTGGGGGGAGCCGCGGGTGCACGCACATGAGGAGCGGCCGGCGTCGAGGGGGACTGTGCTGCGGGAAGGGAGTGCTCGTCGAGGTCGCGTCGGACGATCCGGCCGTTCGGACCGGTGCCGACCAGGGACGACAGGTCGAGGCCGCGCTCGGCGGCCAGGCGCCGCACCAGCGGCGAGGCGAAGAGGCGGCGCGGGGTCTCGGGGGCCGACGAGGGCTCGAACTCCTCGATATTCGGCGGCGGGAGGAGGATGCCGTCCTCAGAGGACTCCGTCCCCGCGGCTGCGCCGGTCGTGACCGGTGTCTCCTCGGCCTGGCCGGCGGGCACGCTCCGCCCTGCGACGGCGAGGTCCTCCCCCGCCGCGGCGAGCACCGCGATGGGAGAGCCGACGTCGGCGGATGCACCTTCGTCCACGAGGATCCGGGCGAGCACTCCTGCCTCTTCGGCTTCGTATTCGACGACGGCCTTGTCGGTCTCGATCTCGACGATCGGCTGCCCCGCCGACACCTCGTCGCCCACGGCGACGAGCCAGCTCTGGATTGCGGCTTCGGTCGCCCCCGCGGCGAGCGCGGGCATCCGCACGACCGCGGCCATCAGCGGCCTCCCCACTCGGCCCGGACGCGTTCCAGCCCGCGCGCCACCTCTTCGGTGCGGGCGATCGCGGCGCGCTCGAGCACCTTGGAGATGCTGGGACTCGCCTCTCCCCCGGTCACCCGCTGGACGGGCTGGTCGAGCCAGTCGAAGAAGCGGCGTTGGATCTCGTCCGAGAGCCACGCGCCGTACGACGGCCCCTGCGCCCCCTGCTCGACGATGAGGACGTTGTTGGTCTTGCGGATGCTCTCGCCGACGGTGTCCCAGTCCAGCGACGCCCGGTCGAGCCAGCGGAGGTCGATGACCTCTGCGTCGATCCCCGTCTGCGTCACCGCCTCGAGACTGTGACCGACCATCGACAGGTAGGTGAGCACGGTCACCTCCTCGCCCGCGCGACGGATCGCGGCGCTGCGCGGAGGGATCATGTAATCGAGGTCGCCCTCGGGAACGCGGTCCGCGGTGCCGTAGAGGTCGACATGCTCGATGACGAGCACGGGATCGTCGAGCGCGAGCGCGGCGTTCATGAGCCCGACGTAGTCGGCGGCGGTGGAGGCGGCGACGATCCGCCAGCCGACGCTTGTGGCGAAGATGCCCGCGGGGTCCATGAGGTGCTGCGAGCCGTACCCCGAGCCCATCGCGACCTTCGTGCGCAGCACGAGGGGAACGCGGTTGTTGTCGCCGAACATGTGCCGGGCCTTGCCGACCTGGTTGAACACCTGGTCGGCGGCGACCCACATGAAGTCGGGGTACATGAACTCCACGACCGGGCGGAAGCGTCCGTCGAGGGCGATCCCGCCCGCAAGGCCGAAGAAGCCGTTCTCACTGATGGGGGTGCCGATGACCCGGTCGGGACCGAACGCCTTCGCGAGGCCCTTCGTGGCACCGTTGGTCCCGCCGCCCAGGCGATGGACGTCCTCGCCGAGCACGATGATGCGCGGGTCCTGCGACATCCGCCGGTTCATCGTCTCGGCGACCGCATCGACGAACTTCACCTCCCGCCAGCCCCCGGTGTGCGCAGCGGGCTCGGCGGGGACGAGGCGGGCGAGCTCGCTCTCGTCGCCGCGGATGCCGCGATCGACGTGGGCCGGGTCGGGCCACAGCTCCGGACGGATGCGGGAGCGACCGGCGTCGTCGGGATCGTCCTCGATCAGCGCAGAGACCGCATCGGCCATCGCGCTGACGGCCTGTTCGCGCACTCCGGCGATCTCCTCCGGGGAGGCGATCCCCAGCGCGGCGAGCTCGCGGGCGGTCTTCTCCAGGGGGTCACGCGAGCGCCACTCGGCCTCCTCCTGCTTCGTGCGGTAGCCGAAGGCGCTGCCGGGATAGGGCCCGTTCTGGTGGAAGAACCGATAGACCTCGGCCTCGATCACCGCGGGGCCCTCTCCTGCTCGCATGCGCTCGAGGGCTTCCTGGGTGGCGAGGTGGACGGCCAGCGGATCCATCCCGTCCACGCGCCAGGCAGGGATGCTGAACCCCTGAGCCCGGATCGAGAACCGCGGGTCGGCGGAGGCCTCGCTGGCATGGGTCGACACCGCGTAGAGGTTGTTCTCGATGAAGGACATCACCGGCAGCCGCCAGGTGGCGGCGAGGTTCATCGACTCCAGCACCGAGCCGATCTGACTCGCGCCGTCGCCGAAGTAGTTGATGCTGACGTCGGTGGTGCCCGCGTGCTTCTGCGCCCACGCGTTGCCGGCGGCCAGCGGCGCCCCAGCCCCGACGATCGCGTTGGTGCCCAGCGCTCCGGCTGCCAGCCACTGCAGGTGCATCGATCCCCCACGGCCCCCCGAGAACCCCTGCGCGAGGCCGAGGATCTCGGCGAGCGTGCGCTGCAGAAGAGCCTGCAGGTCGGGCGTGACCAGGGCGTCCAGCGACAGGCCGCCGTCGGAGACGTGCGCGATGGCCTTGGCCAGGAACTGGTGGTGGCCCCGGTGGGAGCCGTTGACCGCGTCGGATGACCGCAGGGTCACGATCGACCCGACCGCCCCGCCCTCCTGGCCGATGCTCGAATGCGCCGGGCCGTGGACGAGGCCCTGCGCAGCGAGGTCGAGGACGGACTCCTCGAAGGCACGGATCAGATGCAGCTGACCGAGCATCGTCGCCAGCAGCGCCGGGTCGGCCGCCTTCCAGTCGGCGGCGGTGGTGCGCAGCTCCACCCACGGTGTTCCGGTCTCCAGCCGGCGACGTCGCGGCATCGCATCTCCTTCGATGGTCGGCGGCCGCGGATGGCGGCGATCCTCACGGTACGACTGATTGGATCCAATATCAAGGCTTCGCCGGAGAATTCATGGTGATTGCGCCTCGCAGGTGGCATCCTGGATCCAAACGGAAGGTGAACGCGATGACGCGAGGCTTACCCGGGATGCGGGGAATGGACCACATCGGCATCACGGTGCCTGATCTCGACGAGGCCGAACGCTTCTTCGTGGAGGTCCTCGGCGCCGTTCCGGTCTACCGCCTGGGGCCCAAGCGGGCGGATGACGACTGGATGAGCGTCCAGCTCGGGGTCCACCCCCGAACGCAGATCCGCGAGATCCGCTTCTACCGTCTCGGGCACGGGACCAACCTCGAGGTGTTCGCCTACGACGCCGCGGACGGGCAGGCCCCGCCCCCGCGCAACAGCGACCTCGGCGGTCACCACCTCGCGATCTATGTCGACGACATGGATGCCGCCATCGACCACCTGCGCGCGCACGACGTGGAGATCATGGGAGAGCCCGTCGCCAGCGCCGGAGCGAGCACCGGACAGCGATGGCTGTACTTCCGGGCGCCGTGGGGACTGCAGCTCGAGCTGGTCAGCTTCCCCGCCGGCAAGGCGTACGAGAGCGGCGCCGACACGCTGCTGTGGCACCCGGCGAGGCCGGCCGAATGAGCGGGAGCGACATCCGCAGTCGTGACGGCGACGCCGGAGCCCGCATCGCCGATCAGGTACGCGAGGGAATCGTGCGCGGGATCTTCCCGCCGGGAACGCGCATCCGACAGGAGGATCTCGCCGAGCAGTTCGGCGCCAGCCGCGTGCCGGTCAGGGAGGCGATCCGGCAGCTCGAATACGAGGGGCTCATCACCGTCGTCCCCAACGCCGGGGCCTGGGTGGCACGCCTCACCCTCGCCGAGTGCGAGGAGATCTATCGCATGCGCGAGCGCCTCGAGCCGCTGCTGCTCGGCTACAGCGCACCGCTGCTGACCGGCGAGGCGATCGCCGAGCTCGACGCTCTCGCCACGCGGATCAGCGAGGTCGGCGCCGACACCGACGCCTTCCTTCAGCTCGATGCCGAGTTCCACCTGCGCAGCTACCGCGCCGCCCGCACGGCCCACCTCGGCGAGCTGGTGGGCAGGCTGTGGAACGCGACGGCGCCCTACCGGCGGGCGTACGTCTCCTCGTGGGCCGAGGAATCCCGTCGCATCGCCCACGAGGAGCACCATCTCATCGTGGCCGCCCTCCAGGACGGCGACACCGAGGAGGCCGAACGGGTCCTCGCCGGCCACATCCGGCGCACGCGCCGTCAGCTGGCGCGCAGTCCCGAGATCTTCGCACCCGACCCGCTCACCTGAGGGCGTCGAGAAGGAGGGGGAGGTGCGCGGCCCCCGGTTCGATCTCCCGCCGTTCGATCCGATGCGCGATCTCGGTGATCCTCGCGTTGACCGGCGTGGCGATGCCGAGCTCCGCCCCCCGGCGCACCACCTCTCCGTTGAGATCGTCCACTTCGCTGTGGCGGCCCTTCCGCCAATCCTGCAGCACGGTCGTCGTCGCACCGGGCACGACGAAGCCGGCGAAGAGGCGATCGGTCATGACCTCGACCACGCCTCTCGGGTCGTCGAGGTCGGCGGGTTCGAGACCGAAGATCGGCAGGGTCCGGTAACCCCGGGCTGCACCGACGGTCAGGGCTTCGTCACCGGCCGCGACCATCACGTCGCGGAAGCCGGGCTGATGGAGCGCGTCGAGCATCGGCAGGCCGAGGATCGCGGAGGTCACGAGAAGGGTGCAGTTGCTGACGAGCTTCATCCACTTGGCACTGAGGATGTCGTCGAAGCGCGCCACGGTGCCCGAGAGCGCGAGGAGATCCGCCACCGGCTCGATCTCCTCGGCTCCCCCGGGAAGCCGGCCCACGGCGAACCAGGATCGCTCCCGCGGTGTGTGCCGGTGCACCACAGCGGGCTCGGTCATCGTCGCGGAGCATTCGATCACCGCTCCCGCCGCGCGTGAGGCGCCCACCGCCTCGGTGAGGGCGTCGGCCGTCATCCCGTTCTGCACCGCCGCCATCAGCCCGTCGGGCGCGAGATAGGGCGCGATCAGCCGGCTCGCCCAGCCGGCGTCGTAGGCCTTCATCACCAGCAGCACGACATCGAAGCCCGATCGCAGCTCGGCGACCTCGCAGAGGTGGATGATGCGAGGACGCACGTGAAGTTCGTCGTCGGGGGTGATGACGCGCAGCCCCTCCGACCTGATCGCCTCGACGTGCGCGGGCCACTGCTCCACGAGCGTCACATCCACGCCTGCGCGGTACAGGTCTGCTCCGATCGAGGCGCCGTTGGCGCCCGCTCCGACGACGGCGACGCGGGGACCGGCCATGGTTCCTCCCGAATTCGGCGACGGGCGGCGGTGCCCGTCGAGCCAGCGTGTCTATCAAGCCAGAGTGTACAGATCGGCTTGCCGCGTGGCAGGCCACCGTCTAGCGTAGGGACGACGTCCGCTGAGGCTGGACACTGCTCCGGCTTTCGACGAAGAGAGCGAGAACCCCATGATCCTCCACCTGGTCACCTTCCGATGGGTCGACGGTGTCACCGACGAGCGCGTCTCCGCGCTGACCGAGGCACTGAACCGGATGGCCGAAGGCATCGACGTGCTCCGGTCGTACGTCGCGGGCGCGAACCTCCACCTGCGACCCGGCGGAGCCGACTACGCCGTCGCGGCAGTCGTCGACGATGCGGCCGCGCTCGACGCCTACCTCGACCACCCGCTTCACGCGGAGGTGTACCGCGACCACCTCGGTGCGATGATCGCCGACCGCTCGGCCGTGCAGCTTCCGCTGACGTCGGGCACTCTCACGTGACGACGATGCGCGCCGCCGTCCTGCACGCGATCGGCGACCTTCGCGTGGAGGACCGGCCCATCCCCTCGCCGGCACCCGACGAGGTGCTGATCCGCATCGCGGTGTGCGGCGTGTGCGGGTCGGATGCCACGGAGTTCGGCCGCGGGAAGGTCCTCGCCGAACCGCCGGTCGTCCTCGGCCACGAATTCGTCGGCACGATCGAGGCGGTCGGCTCGGAGGTCACCGATCTCGCCCCCGGCGCCACGGTCGTCTGCGGCGCGGGGGTCTCGTGCGGCGACTGCGCGCCCTGCCGCGCCGGGCGGACGAATCTCTGCCGCACCTACCGCACCCTCGGCTTCCACCGCGACGGGGGCCTGGCGGGGTTCGTCGTCGCCCCGGCGGCGATCGTCTACGACGTCAGCGACGCGGGACTCCCCACAGACACGCTGGGGCTCGCCCAGCCGATGGCGATCGCGGTCCACGCCGTGCGCCGCAGCGGCCTGGCGGCCGGGCAGGATGCCGTGGTCGTCGGCGCCGGGGGCATCGGCGCGTTCATCGCCTTCGCCGCCGCCAGCACCGGCGCGCGCGTCCTCGTCTTCGATCGGAACGACGACAGGCTCGACCTCGCCCTCCGGCTCGGAGCCTTCGCCGCGCGGAACGCCCGCACGACCGGACTCTCCCCGGCGATCGAGGACACCGGGCTCGAGCCGGAGGTGTTCTTCGAGGTGTCGGGAAGCTCCGAGGGACTCGCGCAGGTGCTCGGGGCGGCGCGCCCGGGGGCGACCCTCGTCACGGTGGGAATCCAACGCGGCGAGCCCGCCCTCCCGCTCGGGTCCTTCACCCTGCGCGAGATCACCATCGTCGGGACCGTCGCGCATGTCTTCCGCGATGACATCCCCGAGGCGGTGAGGCTGCTCGGTACCCGCGACGACTGGTCGGATGTCGCGGGGACCGTGGTGCCGCTGGAAGATGTCGAGGCGGCCGCACTGCGTCCGCTCCTGGCCGGCGGATCGCGTCAGATCAAGACCCTCGTGGACCCGTGGATCGGTTCCGCGCGCCGCGCCCGTCACCTCGCTGCGGGGTCTGCCAGCCCTTCCATCGCTCTCAGCACGTCCACGGCCGAGGCGGGTCCGCCGGCGGACTGACCGCCGGAGTCAGCCCGGTGGCCGCCCGGGGCGAGGGGCATCTCCTGGTGGTGCTGGCGCCGTCCGACGACGAACCAGACCCCGCGCGCGGGCTCCTCGCCGCGGTTGGAGAACAGGTGCGGTCTCGTGGAGTCGAAGTGCAGTGAGTCCCCGGCGTGCAGGACGTGGGTGTCGAATTCGAGCTGCAGGGTCAGCGCCCCTTCCAGAAGGTAGGCGTACTCGACGCCCGCGTGCCGCATGAGCTTCCCCTCGATCGAGCTGCTGGCGCCCGGCTGATAGGTGACCAGCAGCGCGTCGGCGGGGCCGCCCGGCCGACCCGCGAGGCGCTCCCAGCGCACACCGTTCTCCATCTCGATCGCCGGATTGTCGGCACCGCGCTGGATCGCTGACGCCGTCTCCTCGGCAGGCGCATCGGCCGGTGCGGTGGTCACGGCACCGCCGACCAGCTCGTCGAGAGACACCCCGAGGTGGCTGGCGATGGCGTAGAGCGTCGAGACGGACGGCTGGGTCTTGCCGATCTCCACCTGCGACACCAGGCTCGCCGACACCCCCAGTGACTGGGCGACGGAGCGGAGGCTGAGCCCGCGGCTCACGCGCGCGGCGCGGATGCGGGCTCCGAGATTGTCAGCCATCCCCTGATTCTCGTTGGTCAGAGCAGCGCCGTGCCACGATCGACCGGGAGATTGACCGCCGAGACACCGCGATTGCGCAGCAGGAACTGCGTGGCATCCACGACATCGGCCATGGTGGCCAGCCGGCCGCCCGGAGTATGGCGCTCGTACTGCTCGAGGACCCCGGCGGGCTTGGAGGCCCAGAACGGACTGTCGCCGATGATCCCGGGGTGAAGGGCGTTGACGCGGATCGGGGCGAGCTCGAGGGCGAGGGTGTTGATGAGACCGGTCACCCCGCCGTTGATCGTCGACACCGTGGTCGAGCCGGGGTAGGGCAGATCCTTCGCGCGGCCGCCGAAGAGGACGATGCCGGTGTCGGCCGAGACCGGCATGCGATCCAGCAGCGCCCGGACGGTCGCCGCGTAGCCGACCAGCTTCAGGGTCGTGAGGCGGATGGCGCGATCGATGTCGTAGTCGCGGATGGTGTTGGCATCGCGCTCGATCGCCGCGAGCACGAGTCCGTCGACCGTCTCGACGGAGGAGAGGCTGTCGGCGACGGTGTGGGGCTCGGAGATGTCGAGGGCCACGCCGCGGGCAGCCGGTCCGAGTTCGGCGGCGATCGCCTCCGTGCGTTCTCGGTCACGACCGGTGATCACCACCCTGTCGCCGCGTCGCACGCAGTCCGCGGCGATCTCCCGCCCGATGCCCGACGTCCCTCCGACCACGACGATGGTGCGTTGGCTCACATCTCCTCCTTGCGATGTCGCCGACCCGTCGCATCCCACCTGAGGGGGCTCGGTGGAAGCGTGTGAGTCGGAAGTGATACTGGACATCGGTGTCCAGTAGCGCTTTACTGAGGAAGTCAACTCGACGCGGGCGGTGAAGTCAAGACACCCTCGCCGGCGAAGGAGAGCACTCGATGAAGAGCACCGGAACGACGGGTCCCGCAGCGGTCGACTGGGAAGAGCGCGTCGACATGGAGCGGCTGCGTGATGCGCGTCTGGCCCGCCTGCATGCCGAGCTGGACCGTTCGCATCTGGGCGCCGTCCTCGCGTTCGACTTCTCCAACATCCGCTACATGAGCGGCACCCACATCGGCACATGGGCGATGGACAAGCTCATCCGTTTCGCGTTGCTCACCCGCAAGACCGATCCGATCGTCTGGGACTTCGGCTCGGCGGCGAAGCACCACGCGTTCTACAACCCGTGGCTGGACGTCACCACCGCCGAGGCGGACGCGAACCCGCACGCCCCGCACGAGGGCGCCAAGCGGCCTCGCCAGGAGAGCGGCGCGCGCGCCGGGATCTCGACGCTTCGCGGGGCGTTCCCGCCCGACGCCGACCTCGCGGGCGACGTCGCCCGCAAGATCAAGCGCGAGCTGGAGAAGTTCGGCCTGGCGAACGAGCCGCTCGGCGTCGACGTGGTCGAGATGCCGGTCCTTCTGGCGCTCCAGCGCGAAGGGATCGAGGTCGCCGACGGCCAGCAGGTGTTCATGGAGGCGCGACGCATCAAGACCCACGACGAGATCCGCCTCCTCACCCAGGCGGCGTCGATGGTAGACGCCGCGTACGAGGAGCTCTACCGATTCCTGCGCCCGGGAGTGCGCGAGAACGAAGCGGTGGGGCTCGTCGCCAAGACGCTCTACGACCTCGGATCCGAGTACGTCGAGGGGGTCAACGCCATTTCCGGCGAGCGCTGCTCACCGCATCCGCACGTCTTCTCCGACCGCTTGATCCGACCGGGCGACCCCGCCTTCTTCGACATCCTGCACAGCTACAACGGCTACCGCACCTGCTACTACCGCACGTTCGCCGTCGGGTCGGCGAGCCCCGCGCAGAAGGACGCCTACACCCGGGCACGCGAGTACATGGACCGGGCGATCGCCCTGGTCAAACCCGGAGCGACGACCGCCGACATCGTCGCGGTGTGGCCCGAGGCGAGCGAGTTCGGCTTCCCCGACGAGATGGCGGCGTTCGCCCTGCAGTACGGCCACGGTGTAGGCCTGTCGATCTGGGAGAAGCCCATCTTCTCCCGCCTCACCTCCTTCGATCACCCCGAGACCCTCGAAGAGGGGATGGTGTTCGCACTGGAGACGTATTGGCCGGCCGCCGACGGCTGGGGCGCCGCGCGCATCGAAGAGGAGGTGGTGGTCACCGCCGACGGCTGCGAGGTCATCACCAAATTCCCCGCGGAAGAACTCATCGTCGCCGGGCGCCGCTACTACACGATCGACGGGCCGCTGAACCTCAATCGCGATGCGCAATCGCACCTGAACACCGTCTGGGGGCGCGGCGAAGCGTGAGTACGATCGCATTCCTCGGTCTCGGCTCGATGGGGTCGGCGATGGCCGGTCGCCTGATCGACGCCGGACACGACGTCGTGCTGTGGAACCGCTCGCCGGGCGCCGCCGACCCGCTGGTCGAACGCGGCGGCCGGCGGGCGCCGTCGGCGGCCGAGGCCCTCGCCGTCGACGTGTCGTTCTCGATGCTCGCCGACGACGCGGCGATGACGGCGGTCTTCACCGATGAGGCCGTCGCCCGCGCTCGCGACGGCATCCACGTCGCGATGGGGTCGATCAGCCCCTCCCTCGCCGACGAGCTCGACACCCGGTTCGGGGCGGTCGGCGCGCGCTACGTCGGCGCCCCGGTCCTCGGGCGCCCTGCCGTCGCCGCGGAGGGGAAGCTGAACATCCTCACCGCAGGCCCCGCCGACGCCGTGGACGCCGTCGCTCCCCTGCTGGATGTCCTGGGAGTGCGCACCTGGCGGCTCGGCACCCGCCCCGCTGTGGCCAACGCGGTCAAGGCGGCGGTGAACTACAACATCATCCACGCCATGCAGGCGATCGGCGAGACCGTGGCGATGACCGAGCGCCTCGGCGTCGACCCCGGCCAGTTCACCCGTCTGCTCGCCGAGACGCTGTTCGGAGGGGTCGTGTACACCGGTTACGGCCGGATCATCGCCGAGCGCGCCTACGACCCGCCGGGGTTCCACATCGCCCTCGGCCGGAAGGACCTCGATCTCGCCCAGCAGGTCGCGACGTCGGTCGACGTCGATCCCGCCACGCTCCCCGCCCTCATCTCCGTGTTCGATCGCGCCCTCGCCGATCCCGAGCTGAAGGACCTGGACTGGTCCGCCATCGCGGAGGTGAGCAGACGCCGGCAGAGCTGAGACCCGACATCCCGCACCCGCCTCGCCCCACCATCGCAACGAACCGCCCGTCAAGGAGGATGAGCGTTTATGCCTGAAACCCCGCGGCCGCAGAGCGGCCAGCCCATCGTGTTCCGTCACGGCATCGTCTTGACCATGGACGACGCCCACACGGTCCTTCCCGACGGCGATGTCCTCGTCGTCGACGGCAAGATCGCCGAGGTCGGAACGAACCTCTCGGTCCCCGACAACACCTTCGAGATCGACGCCACCGGCGGCATCCTCATGCCCGGCATGGTCGACACCCACCGGCACATGTGGCAGACGGCCATGCGCGCCTACGGAGCGGACTGGACGTTGACGCAGTACTTCGTCTGGTACTACCTGCAGCACGGCGTGAAGTTCCGCCCTCAGGACTACGCAGCCGGAAACCTCATCTCGGCCCTCGACGCGGTCGAGTCCGGCGTCACGACGAGCGTCGACTGGTCGCACGGCCTGCGCACCCCCGAGCACGGGTGGGCCGCCTACGAGGCCCTGGCGACCTCGCCCGGGCGGTTCGTCTTCGCCTACGGCAACATCCACGTCTCCCCGTGGGAGTGGACCGCCGATCCCGAGGTGCAGAAGATCCTCACCGCCTCACGGGACGACTCGCGCATGTTCGGCACCCAGATCGCCTTCGACGTGCCGAACCAGGACGAGAACTTCCCCGAGCTCGCCGCCTACCGCGTCGCGAAGGACCTGGGTCTGCGGGTCACCACCCACGCGGGCGTCTGGGGTGCGACCAACGACTGGGGGATCCGCAACGCCTACGCCGCCGGGGTGATGGACGAGGGTTTCACCTACGTCCACGCTGCGACGCTGTCGGCCGACTCGTACCAGAAGATCGCCGCGACCGGCGGCAACGTCTCCCTCGCCACCGAGTCCGAGGACACGTGCGGCCAGGGCTATCCGCCCGTGCACCAGCTGCGCAAGTACGGCATCCCCACCTCGCTCTCGGTCGACACCAGTGTGTGGTTCAGCGCCGACCTGTTCTCGGCCATGCGGGCGACCGTCAACGCCGACCGTGCGCTCGAGCACTACCTCGCTCATCAGCTCGAGCCGGCCGAGACCGTGACGCACGTGAAGCTCCGCGCGGAGGACGTCGTGCACATGGCCACCCGCGGCGGCGCGCAGGCGCTCGGCAAGGACGGCGAGATCGGGTCGCTGGAGAAGGGCAAGCTCGCCGACGTCGTGCTGCTGAAGAACGAGCACTCCGCCACCTGGGCGCCGCTGGTGAACCCCTGGGGGCAGGTCGTCTACCAGGCCCAGCGCGGCGACGTGCACACGGTGCTCGTCGGCGGCGAGGTCGTCAAGGCCGAGGGGCGCCTCGTGGCGGGCGATCTCGCGGGCGTCAAGGCGAAGCTCGACGACACGATCGCCCACCTCGAACGTGAGGTCGGCGACGACTGGGTCGCGGGGATGCATCCCGAGATCCCCGAGGTCGAGGTGCTCTACAACCCCTACCAGTACAAGAAGTGACCGTCCCCCTCCGCGGGTGACGGCCGGGGGCGGCGTCGCGACGAAGCCGGACGCCGCCCCCGGTCATCCCGTCGGCTTCGCGGCCCGCAGCGTCGCGACCTGGTAGAGGGCGACGGATGCCGCGATGCCGGCGTTCAACGACTCCGCGGCCGCGGAGATCGGAATCGACACGATCTGATCGCAGGTCTCCGTCACGAGCCGCGACAGTCCCTTGCCTTCGGAGCCCACGACGATCACCACCGGCCGATCGGCGAGCTGCAGGTCGGGGAGGGCGATGTCTCCCCCGCCGTCGAGGCCCAGCACGAAGACGCCCTGCTTCTTGAACTCCTTCAGCGTCGTGGTGAGGTTGGCCGCGAGCGCCACGGGCACCCGGGCCGCTGCTCCCGCGCTGGTCTTCCACGCCGCCGAGTTGACCCCCGCCGAGCGTCGCTGCGGCACGAGGATCCCCTGTCCGCCGAACGCCGCGGTGGAGCGGATGATCGCGCCGAGATTGCGCGGGTCGGTGATGCCGTCCAGGGCCACGAGCAGCGGGGTCTGACCGCTGTCGACGATCTTCTCGAGCAGGTCCTGCGGATGGGCGTACTCGTAGGGCGGCACCTTGAGCGCCACCCCCTGATGCACACCGTCGAATCCCGCCATCCGATCGAGCTCGGGACGGGTGACCTCCAAGACCGGGATGTCGCGGTGCGTCGCGATCGCGAGCATCTCCTTGACCCGGTCGTCCATCTCTACACGCTGCGCGATGTAGAGGGCGGTCGCCGGGATCTTCGCCCGCAGCGCCTCGAGGACGGAATTGCGACCGGTGACGTTCTCGGTGTCTTCGTCCTTCTTCGGAGCACGGCGCGGCGCGGTCGTGCCGGCACCGCTCGAGCGTCCCTTGCCGCCCGCAGCCGCATACCGCTCGGCGGCCGCCTTGCGCTTACCGGCAGGGTGCCACGCGCGATCCTCGGCCTTCGGTGTCGGACCGCGACCCTCGAGCGAGCGGCGGTTCTTGCCTCCCGAGCCCTTGGTGGCGCCCTTCTTCTTGCCGCGACCGGCGGCGGGGTTACCTGGCTTAGCCATTCGTCAGACTCCAATGCGTTCCATCGGCGGTGTCCTCCAGGACCACGCCTGCTGCGGCGATCGCATCGCGGATGCGATCCGCGCTCGCCCAATCCTTCTCGGCGCGCGCTCGTGCGCGCTGCGCGATCATCGTGTGCACCAGCGCGTCGAGGGCCGCAGCCTCGGCCCCGCCCCCGGAGCGCCAGCGGGGGTCTTCCGGATCGATGCCGAGGATGCCCACGCAGACGGCGACATCGGCCCACGCCGCGCGCGCGGCATCCTTCTCCCCCGCATCCAGCGCGGTGTTGCCCTGCCGCACCCGCTCATGGACGACGGCGAGGGCCTGCGGCACGTTGAGGTCGTCGTCCATCGCGACGGCGAACGCGTCGGGAACGGTCGCGGCCACCACCGTGTCGTCCTCGGCCTGCGCGAGCGTGCGGGCAGCGCGCTCGAGGAACGAGCGGATCCGCTCGATCGCGGCGGACGCCTCCTCGAAGCTCGAGGCCGTGATATCCAGGCTCGAGCGGTAGTGGGCGGCGGCGAGCGCGTAGCGCACGACGAGGGGATCGTGCTCGCGGAGGACGTCGGCGGCCAGGAGGTAGTTGCCGAGCGACTTCGACATCTTCTGGTCTCCGACGGTCACCAGACCGTTGTGCACCCAGTAACGCGCGAAGCCGTCTCCAGCAGCCGCAGACTGGGCGAGCTCGTTCTCGTGATGCGGGAAGCGGAGGTCCAATCCGCCGCCGTGGATGTCGAATGCGGGACCGAGATAGCGCCGCGACATCGCCGAGCACTCGATGTGCCAGCCGGGTCGCCCGGGGCCCCACGGCGATTCCCAGGTCGCCGACTCGGGTTCGTCGGATTTCGCGCCCTTCCACAGCGCGAAATCACGGGGGTCGCGCTTGCCGCGAGGATCGGCGTCGGCGGCCGGTTCCATCGCGTCGAGACTCTGCCGCGTCAGTTCGCCGTACGACGGCCACGAG
This sequence comes from Microbacterium sp. ABRD28, assembly GCF_003850245.1. Classification (NCBI taxonomy): domain Bacteria; kingdom Bacillati; phylum Actinomycetota; class Actinomycetes; order Micrococcales; family Microbacteriaceae; genus Microbacterium; species Microbacterium sp. ABRD28. The sequence continues at coordinate 2,733,157 of NZ_CP031015.1, forward strand.
CGCACGTCGAAGTAGACATCACCCGCCGCGGCATAGGCGTGCCCGCGCTGGATGAGCCGCTCGATGAGGGCGAGCATCTGGGGAATCGATCCGGTCGCCCGGGGTTCGTAGGTGGGGGGAAGGATGCCGATCTCGGCGTAGGCGCGCGAAAACTGCTGCTCCATGCGATAGGCCAGAGCCCACCAGGTCTCGAGGTCCGTCGCGTTGGCCAGGACCTTGTCGTCGATGTCGGTGACGTTGCGCACGAAGGTCACCCGGCCGTACCGGTGCCGGAGCCACCGCCGAAGGATGTCGAAGCTCAGGGCCCCGCGGAGGTGCCCGATGTGCGGGCCGGACTGCACGGTCGGCCCGCACACGTACACGGTGATCTCGGCGGGGTCGAGCGGCACGAAGTCGCGCAGGGCCTGCGCTTTCGTGTCGTAGAGCCGGAGGGTCACCGATCCAGCCTACCGGCGCGTCTGTCCGTCCCACGCGGGGCTGTCCCGGCGCGAAGGGCCGGGCCGGTAGAACTGTAGGGTGCACGTGTTCGCCGTCCTCGCCGCCGCTGTGCTGTTCGGCACGACCGGCACGTCGCAGGCCCTCGGTCCCGACGACACCACCCCCCTGTCCATCGGCGTCATGCGCATGGTCATCGGCGGCACCGGACTCGCTCTGCTGGCCGGACTCCTCGCGCGACGCCATGCCCGGCGACGCCCCGCGGACGCACCCCCGACGCCGCGTCCGGGCTTCCGCCCCCTCCTGCTCATGGCCGTCACCGGGATCTGCCTCGCGCTCTATCAGCCGCTGTTCTTCCTCGGCACCGAGCGCAACGGCGTCGCCGTCGGGACGGTGGTGGCCCTGGGGTCGGCCCCGGTGATGGCCGGATTGCTCGAGTGGCTGCTCACCCGGCGTCTGCCCAGCGCCACATGGGTCGTGGCGACCGGTGCCGCCACGATCGGCGTCGTGCTGCTGGGCGCCGGGGGTGACGCCGCCGGCGGCGGCGGGACGGATCCCGCGGGCCTTCTGGGTTCGCTCGGCGCGGCGGCCACCTTCGCGGTCATCGCGAACGTGCAGCGACGGCTGCTGGATGCGGGGTGGGATCCCTTCACGGTCGTCGGCGGGATGGGGGCGAGTTCGGCTCTTGTGGCCCTGCCCGCCCTGCCGTTCGTGGACGTGTCGTGGCTCGGCGAACCGGCGGGGCTCGCGATGGCGCTCTGGCTGGGTCTCGGTACCATCTCCGTCGCCTACGTCCTGTTCACCTGGGGGCTCGGCGGCCTCACGGCGGCGACCGCCGCGACCCTCACCCTCGGTGAGCCGCTGACCGCCGCCATCCTCGGGCTCACGGTCCTGGGCGAACGCCTCTCGGTGCTCGCGGTGATCGGTCTCGTCGTCCTGGGGATCGGCCTCGCCCTCCTCGCCCGGGGATCGCGCGCGCCGCGCGATCCCCAACCCTTCGCGGTGGAGGGCTGATGACCGTGTTCGCCCTGCGTCGGGCCGCAACCGCCGATCCGCCGGTGCGGAATCTCATCGACGTCCACCTGCGCGACATGCACGGCCTCTCACCCGAGGGGAGCGTGCACGCCCTCGGCGCGGACGCGCTGGATGTCGCGTCGGTGGAACTCTGGGCGGCATGGGACGGTGCCGTGCTGGCGGGCGTCGGAGCGCTGGCCGCCCTGGACGCCGATCGGGGAGAGCTGAAATCCATGAGGGTCGCCGACGAGTACCGCGGCCGCGGCGTCGGGCGAATGATCCTGCGACACCTGATCGAGCGTGCCCGGCAGCGCGGCATGACCTCGCTCTGGCTGGAGACGGGGTCGGCGCCGGCTTTCGCACCGGCCCGCGGGCTCTATTTCAGCGAGGGATTCGTCCTGTGCGAGCCCTTCGGCGGTTACTCCCCCGATCCGCACTCGGTCTTCCTGACCCGGCGCGTGTGATCCCCGCCGCCGCGGCTGCGCTCAGGCGGGCAGGACGAGCGCGACCGCGAAGGCGGCCACACCGTCACCGCGGCCGGTGAAGCCGAGCCCGTCCGTCGTCGTCGCCGACACCGACACGGGCACTCCGCCCAGCGCCCGGGAGAGCACCGTCTCGGCTTCGGCACGTCGCGCGGCGAACCGCGGCCGCCGCGCCTGGATCTGCACCGAGACGTTCCCGATCCGGAAACCGGCCTCGCCGAGGAGCGCGCGCGTGCGGGCGAGGAAAGCGTCGGCATGCGCACCGGCGAACTCCGGTCGGTCGGTGCCGAAGTGGGTGCCGATGTCGCCGAGACCTGCTGCCGCCAGCAGGGCGTCGACGATCGCATGAGCGACCGCGTCTCCGTCGGAGTGTCCCGAGAGCGCGGGCTCGCCCGGCCATTCGAGTCCGGCGAGCCAGAGCGACCCGTCGCCGCCGACGGCATGGACGTCGGTGCCGATCCCCACGCGTGGGGACGCGAGAACACGATGCAGGGATGACTCCGCGGCCGCCAGCGGCTGGACGGCGACGAGCCTGCGAGCCCGGTCGAGATCGGCGGGGGTGGTGATCTTGAATGCCCGCTCGTCGCCCTGCACCGCGAGCACCACGTGTCCGGCCTCGCCGACGAGCGCCGCGTCGTCGGTGAACTCCGCCGTCGCCGAGCGATAGGCCGTTTCGAGGATGTCGCGACGGAACCCCTGCGGTGTCTGCGCCGCGGAGAGTTCGCTGCGATCGACCACGCCGACGATGAGGTCATCCTGCACGCGCTTGATGGTGTCGACGACCGGGAGCACCGGCACCGCGCCGGCATGGCCCAGCTCGAGGGCGGCGATGACCCGGTCGAACACCTCGGACGGTGTCAGGCAGCGCGCAGCGTCGTGCACGAGGACGTAGTCCACGTCCGGCCAGAGCGCGTCGATGCCCGCCGCGACGGACGACTGCCGCGAGGCGCCTCCCGTCACGACGGTGACGAGATCGCGTCGGTCGCCCGCGGTCTCCAGCGCGTCGGTGAGGGCGTCGCCCTCGCGACCGGCCGGCGCGACGATCACGACCTGCGCCGCTCCCGCCTCGAAGACGCGCACGAGCGCGTGACGCAGGATGGTGTGGTCGTCCAGTCCGACGAATGCCTTCGGTCCGGCGCCCAGGCGGGTGCCGGAGCCCGCCGCGACGACGATGATCGCGACGCGGGGAACGGGGGTGATGCTCACACCCCCACGCTATCGACTACGAGGCCAGAACCTCGTCGAGAAGGACGCTGGCCTTCTCTTCATCGGTCTTCTCCGCCAGCGCGAGCTCGGAGATGAGGATCTGCTTCGCCTTCGCGAGCATCCGCTTCTCGCCCGCCGACAGACCGCGGTCCTGATCGCGGCGCCACAGGTCGCGGACGACCTCGCTCACCTTGATGACATCACCCGAGGCGAGCTTCTCGAGGTTCGCCTTGTATCGGCGCGACCAGTTCGTCGGCTCTTCGGTGAAGGGAGCGCGAAGAACGTCGAAGACGCGCTCGAGGCCTTCCTTGCCGATCACATCACGGACCCCGACCAGGTCGACGTTGTCAGCGGGAACCTCGATGGTGAGATCGCCCTGTGTGACGCGGAGCTTCAGATAGACCTTCTCTTCGCCTTTGATGATGCGGGTCTTCACTTCCGCGATCGTCGCTGCCCCGTGATGGGGGTAGACGACCGTTTCGCCAACCTCAAAAAGCATGGAGTTATGTCCTTTCGGCAACGTCCAGGATACCACAGGCGACATACGCTAGAGTTCGCCGGTCCACCGCACCGCCGCACCGATCCCGACCCCCGCGTGGCCCGGCTCGACCGGGCGCACCCCATAGAATGCAAGGGTTGCCGCCATCCGTTCCGGGAGGATCCGTGATTTCGTTGAACCGCACTTTCGGCACGGGACGCTCCCGGACCGCAGCGCGCATGCTGGCCGCCGGCGCCCTCGGCACCGCCGTGCTCCTCGGCGCGAGCGGATGCGCCCTGATCTCCACGCAGGCCACGACCATCCAGTACTCCCCGTCGGACGGCATCACCGTGTCGGCCGAGAGCGGACCGGTGCAGATCCGCAACGTGCTCATCGTGGCGAACGAAGACGGCTCGGCGGGCAACCTCCTGGGCGCCTTCGTCAACTCCACCGATGACAACCACACCGTCAGCATGGAGTTCGGCGAGCCCGGGAGCGGCATCTCCGAGACCGTCCGCGTACCCGCCAACACCGTGATCAGCCTCGGCGTCGACGGTGAGGAGCCCATCCTCCTGGAGGGCATCGAGATGCTTCCGGGCAGCGACGTGCCGGCGAGCTTCCAGTCCGGCGACGGTGAGACGATCCTCACCGACGTCCCCGTCCTCGACGGTGAGCAGGACTACCTCGCACCGTTCGTCCCGGAGTCCTGAGGCCGCTGCCGACCGCGGCTCCGGTGCGACCGCGCGCCGATCTCAGCCCTCGAAGCGGTACCCGAGCCCCCGCACGGTCACGAGCATCGTCGGGTCGGAGGGGTTCTGCTCGATCCGCGAACGGATCCGCTTGATGTGCACGTCCAGCGTCTTGGTGTCGCCGAAGTAGTCGCTCCCCCAGACCCGGTCGATCAGCTGACCCCGGGTGAGCACGCGGCCCGCGTTGCGCATCAGAACCTCGAGCAGCTCGAATTCCTTCAGCGGCATGTTGATCTGCTGGTCGTCGACGCTCACCGTGTGCCGGTCGATGTCGAGCACGACCCGCCCGCCGACGAGCACGTGATCCTGGAGGTCCGAGTCGGCCTGCTGCAGACGGCGGAGGACGGCGCGCATCCGCGCCAGCAGCTCGCGTGCCGAATACGGCTTGGTGACATAGTCGTCGGCGCCGAGTTCCAGCCCGACGACGATGTCGACCTCCGAGTCCTTCGCGGTCAGCATGATGATCGGCACGGCCGAGGTCGTGCGGATCTGCCGGCAGACCTCCGTTCCCGGCATGCTCGGGAGCATCAGATCCAGCAGCACGATGTCGGCCCCACGCTCACGGAAGGCCGCGAGCGCCGCCGCGCCGTCCTCGGCGATCTCGACCTCGTAGCCCTCGCGCTTGAGCAGGTAGGCCAGCGGGTCGGCGAGATCGGGTTCATCCTCGACGAGCAGGACGCGGGTCATTCGGGTTCTCCGTTCGGGACGGGGCGGGAGGGGACGGATGCCGCGGCGCGGCCGACCCCGGAGGCGGGACGCTTGCGTCGGGGGCGGCGACCCGGGCTGTCATCCAGGGGCGGTTCGACCAGGGGCAGCCGGATCGTGAAGGTGGAGCCTCGCCCGGGCCGGGACCACAGGCGCACCTCGCCGCCGTGGCGCTGCACGGCGTGCTTGACGATCGCGAGGCCGAGACCCGTTCCGCCGGTGCGGCGCGATCGCGCCTGATCGGTGCGATAGAAGCGTTCGAAGATGCGCTCCTGGTCGGCCTCGGGAATGCCGATGCCGCGGTCGGTGACGGCGATCTCGACGATGTCGTCGACGGCCTTGACCCCGACCCCGACGCTCGAACCCTTCGGGGAGTACGCGATCGCGTTGGCGATGAGGTTGCCGACGGCCTCGCTGAGGATCTGGCCGTCGCCGCGCACGTAGAGGCCGCGCGAGCCTCCTCGGGTCAGCACGACGTCGGCGGATTCCGCCTGCAGGGTGTGCGCGTCGACCGCGGACGCGATGACCTCGTCGACCGACACGCTGCGCTCCTCGGACAGCTCGTCGGCCGACTGCAGCCGGGAGAGGTTCATGATGCGGGAGGTCAGGAGCGCGAGCCGGTTCGCCTCGGCCGTCAGGCGGGAGGAGAACACGCGCACCTGATCGGGATCGTCGGCAGCGGATTCGATCGCCTCGGCCAGCAGGCTCACCGCACCCACCGGTGTCTTCAACTCGTGGCTGGTGTTCGCCACGAAATCGCGACGCATCTGCTCGACCCGCTCCCGCTCCGTGATGTCACGCAGAACCAGGAGCGTCAGCCGCGGCGAGATCCGGGTCGCCCGCACCGACACCAGCCGTGGCTCGGCAGGCGGCGCGCCCCGCTGCAGGCGGAGCGTGGAGGACGCCGACGTGGCGTCATCCTTCATCTTGCGCACGAGCACGCGCAGGTCGTCGCCGGGGAGGGCCGCGCCCTCCCTCAGATGGAAGGGCGTCGCCGACGCCGATGCGGCCAGGACGGTGAAGGAGTTGTCGACCACGACGGCCGGGTCGTCCATGCCGTGGAGCACCTCGCTCATGCCCTCGGGGAGCTCGCGGGAGTCCGCCGCACGCAGGCGGTCGCGAGCCCGCATCGACACCAGGACGATGGCACTCAGGAGTGCCCCGATGACCACCCCGGCGAGGAGGGCCAGCAGCGCGAGCTGCGTCGTGTCCATGGGTTCCAGCGTAGAGTGCCAGGCACCGGCGCTCCGGCGCAACGAGAGGCCCGGCGAGGGCGGGGTCGCTACTATTCACTGTCCGGGCACCGTTCGTTAACCTCCGCTGATGACAATCGCGGGGTTACGCGTGCCCGCCCGACGCGAAAGACCATCACGAGGAAAGGTGCTGCGATGCGCGAAGTGTTCCATCAGTCGCTGGAGGACGTGCAGTCGCGTCTGGTCGAGATCTCCGAGCTCGTCACGGTGGCGATCGACAAGGCCACCCGCGCCTTCGGCTCCAGCGACGTCTCGCTGGCGGAGGAGGTCATCGACGCCGACCTCATCATCGATCAGAAGACGGTCGAACTCGATGAGCTCGCGATCGAGATCCTCGCCCGGCAGCAGCCTGTCGCCCGCGACCTGCGCATCGTCGTCAGCGCCCTCCGCGTCAGCGCGTCGCTCGAGCGCATGGGCGACATCGCCGAGCACATCGCCCAGCTGACCCGCATGCGCTTCCCGGAGCGGGCGGTCCCGAAGGGCCTGAAGTCGACGTTCTCCAAGATGGGTCAGCTCGATGTCGAAGCCGCGCGCCTTCTGACCGAGCTCCTTCGGACCATCGACCTGACGATCACCGATCGCATCCGCGACCTCGACGACAAGATCGACGACCTCCACGTCAGCGTCTTCGAGAAGGTGCTCTCCGACAGCTGGGAGGGCGAGGCCTCGGCGACGGTGGACGCCACTCTCGCGAGCCGTTATCACGAGCGCTTCGCCGACCACGCCGTGTCGATCGGGAAGAAGATGATCTATCTCGCCACCGGCGACTGGGCGAGTCACGGCGAGGCGTTCGAAGAGGCCCAGGCCGCGAACGCCTGATCCACTCCCCCGACGCAGAAACGGGCCCGCGCTGTGTGCGCGGGCCCGTTTCTGCGTTCTGGAAGTGCTACTTCTTCGCGCCCTGAGCGGCGACGGCCGCAGCCCCGGCGGCGGCGGCCTCGGGGTCGAGGTACTGCCCCGGCCCGTCGGCGACGAGGTTCTCGTCGAGGCGGTACACCAGCGGAATGCCCGTGGGGATGTTCACCTCGGCGATGTCGGCGTCGCTGATGCCCTCGAGGTGCTTCACCAGTCCTCGCAGCGAGTTGCCGTGCGCGGTGACGAGGACCGTCTTGCCCGCCTGGAGATCGGGCACGATGTCGCTGTTCCAGTAGGGCAGCAGGCGGTCGATCACCAGTGCGAGCGACTCGGTGCGCGGCACCTCGCCGTCGATGCCGTGGTAGCGCGGGTCGCCGACCTGGCTGAACTCGTCGTCATCGGCCAGCGGCGGCGGCGGCACGTCGAAGGAGCGGCGCCAGAGCATGAACTGCTCCTGCCCGTATTCGGCCAGGGTCTGCGCCTTGTCCTTCCCCTGCAGCGCGCCGTAGTGCCGCTCGTTCAGGCGCCACGACCGCTTCACCGGGATCCACAGCCGATCGGCCGCATCGAGGGCGATGTTCGCGGTCTGGATGGCGCGGCTGAGCACCGAGGTGTAGAGGATGTCGGGAGCCAGGCCCGACTCGGCCAGGAGCTGGCCGCCACGGGTGGCCTCGGCCTTGCCCTGCTCGGTCAGGCGGACATCGACCCACCCGGTGAAGAGGTTCAGCTCGTTCCACTCACTCTGGCCGTGACGAAGGAGGATCAGCGTAGAGGGCTCGGTCATACCTTCATGCTACTGAGCGCATCGGCAGCGCCCGAACCCGCTGGCATCATGGAGAGATGACCGGCGGACGCGCTCCCATCGGGCGTGCGACGCGCGGGACCACCGGCACCAACCGCCTTCGCCGGGTGGACCGCTGGATCGCCCGGCACCCCGCCCTCCGCCGCTCGGCCGATCCCCTCGTCGTCGACCTCGGCTACGGAGCCCGCGGCTGGACGACGCTGGAGCTGTGGTCCCGCATCTCGCGGGTCCATCCCGCCGCTGAGGTGGTGGGCCTCGAGATCGATCCCGCGCGGGTGGACCGCGCCCGTGAGGAACTCGCGCGCGTCCGCGCCGGCGAGACCTCGTTCGCCCCTCACGCTCGGGTGCACTTCGATCGCGGCGGCTTCGAGATTCCCCTTCCGGCCGGACGCCGCCCCGCGGTCATCCGCGCCATGAACGTCCTCCGCCAGTACGACGAGACCGAGGTCGTGTCCGCCTGGGAGCAGATGGCCGCCCGGCTCCCGACGGGCGGCGTGCTCGTCGAGGGCACGTGCGACGAGCAGGGCCGGATCGCCAGCTGGATCGCCATCGACCACACCGCGCATCCGCGGAGCCTCACGATCTCGCTGCGCCTGGCCGATCTCGAGCGGCCGGGGGTCGTCGCCGAGCGACTCCCGAAGGCCCTGATCCATCGCAACGTGCCGGGCGAGCGGATCCACGACCTGCTCCAGGCCGTGGACGATGCGTGGGAGCGGGCCGCGAGCCTCGCCCCGTTCGGCCCGGTCCAACGCTGGGAGGGAGCCCTGGAGGCGCTCCGGGCGCGAGGGATGGACCTCCCCGACCGCCGGCGCTGGCGCCTGGGTGAGATGACGGTCCCGTGGGAGACCGTCGCCCCCCGCTGACGGGGTCCGGTCAGGCCGACGCCCCGATTCAGGCCTCGGCGACCTTGCGCCGGGAGAGACGGGTGATGCGCGGCACGCCGGCGACCGCGCCCGCCTCCGGCGGCACGATGGCGACCTGCGCGGCCGCGACCTCACCGTCGTCGGTGTCGACGACGAGGTCGGTGTCGATGGGGGTGTTCCGGCGCACCAGCGCCAGAGCGATGGGCCCCTCCTCGTAATGCAACGCCGACGAGGTGATCGCCCCCACGACGTCCTCTCCGCTGCGGACCGGGGATCCGTGCGCCGGGAGGGTGCTGTCACTGCCGTCGAGGTGCAGGGCGACGAGGCGGCGGGGCGGGTGGCCGAGATTGTGCACCTTGGCCACCGTCTCCTGTCCGCGGTAGCAGCCCTTGCTCAGGTGCACCGCGGTCCGCAGCCAATCGGCCTCGTGCGGGAGTGCACGCTCGTCGGCCTCACTCCGCCAGCGCGGACGCCACGCGGCGATGCGCAGGGCGTCGGCGGCGAGCGAGCCGGCAAGGCTCCGTTCGCCGCGGCGGGCGTCGTCGATGAGCCGCGCGGCGTCGTCCGGGAGCACGAGCGCCTCGGTCCAATCCCAGTCCGCGCCGGGGTGGTCGTCAGCCGGTCCGTAGGCGTGCCCCCCGACCTGGACCCGGGGCCACGGGTCGTGCCACGTGAGCGGGTGTCCGGCCGGCTCGGCCGCAGGAACGCCGCGCACCGCGGCATCCGTCCCCCCGACCACGACGACCTCGTCGGTCGCATCCCTGATCTCCACGCGCAGCCGGAACCGCATCCGCATCAGCCACGACGCCAGCGGCTCGACGTCGGCGGCATCGACGATCAACCAGGTCGTCTCGCCGTCGTCGAGGACGGATGCCGCGTGCTCGACGTGTCCGTGCGGATCGAGCACGAGCAGCTCGGTGCTCTCACCTGGAGAGAGATGCGCCACCGCCTGCGACGTGAGCGAGTCCAGCCACGACAGCCGGTCGGGTCCGGCGACGGCGATGACCCCACGATCACCGAGGAGTGCGACAGCGCGACCGTGGGCCAACGCGCGCTGCTCTCCCAGCGGATTGCCGAGGTGGCGGAGCGCGCCGTCTTCGACGATCGCTCCGGGAAGGTCGATGGGGGGGAGCATGTCAGTCCGCCTTCGCCAGTCGGGCCGACGCGTGCGCGCCCAGACGCGCGCCCACGGCGGCGATGTCCCAGGCCCACAGCAGGTGGCCGTCCACGAGCCCGTACATCCGTGTGGCGGCGGTGTAGGGCTTGGCGCCCGCGGTGCGGACCACCGCGTCGGTGGCGAGGTCGATGCGCGGACCGCGGACGCGTCCGAGGTACAGCTCGCTGACGCCGTCGGAGTGAACGATCGCCGCTTCCACCTCGAAGTCGCCCTCGGACGTCCGCAGGGCCTCGACGTCATCGACGGTGCGCGCGCGGGCGCTCGCGGTGGGGGGAAGGAGCCCGGGTCCGGCGTCGGCAGCGGTCGCGGGACGCGACAGGCGCCAGAATCCCATCTCCGAGACCAGCTCCTGCGGCTGCGGGTCGGGCGCGGGAGCGATCAGCCATGCGCGGGCGGAGTAGTTGAGGTGGTCTCCCCCGTCGTGACTGAAGCTCACCCGGTGACGGAACTCGCCGACGTAATGGTGCTCAGGCGCGTCGTAGTCGATGACACCCGTTCCCTCCCACACGCCCAGGAGCCATGAGAGAGGAGCGAGATCGGCGGGGAGGTCGGTCGGCAGGTCGAGCACGAAGGGCTCGTCAGCGCTGACCGCGGTAGAGGTTCTTGATCACGACAGCCGACACGAACGCGATCGCGACCGACGCGAGACCCAGCAACCCCAGGTAGAAGATTTCCAGCGCAAGGAGGTCCATACGCCCGAGTCTAGTGCCGCCGGCGGCACCTAGCCCGTCACGACGGCAGCGAGCGCGAAGCCCATGCTCAGCACGCCCAACACCAGCAGGGCGCCGAGGACGCTGGCCGCCACACGCTCCGTGAAACCCTGGGAACGCCCGTACCACAGCTGCACCGCGAACGCGATGATCAGGCAGCCGCCGAGACTCACCGTCAACCACGCGGCCCGCCACTCCACCGGCACGAGCACCCCGATCGCCACTCCGGCGACCGCCGCGAACACCCACACGGCGATGATCCCGCCGATGGTGCGGCGGGGAACGAGCTCGATCTCGGACATCTCCTCCATTGTGTCCCATCACCGGGGCGGGAACACCCCCGCTCGCCGACCGCGTCAGGCCGGTTCTCGCCACGCTCTACACTGGGCTTCACGACGTGAAGTCAAAGTGCACGACGCCCCAGAGCGTCGGGAGGACGGTCCAGCGAGTGGCACAGCTTCTGGTGTTGAGCTCCACGCAGGGAGCAGGACCGGTCTTGCCTGCCCTGGAACTGCTCAGTCACCGCGTGCGGCTCATCCCCGCCGAACCGGCTCAGCTGGTCAACGCCCCCGCAGCAGACGTCATCTTCGTCGACGCCCGAGTCGACCTCGTCGGCGCCAAGTCGCTCTGCAAGATCCTCAACACCACGGGCCTGGACGCACCCCTCGTCCTCGTCGTCACCGAGGGCGGCCTGACGGCGGTGTCCACCGATTGGGGCGTCGACGACGTCATCCTGGTCACCGCAGGCCCAGCCGAGGTCGACGCCCGCGTCCGCCTCGCGATCGGCCGAGTCTCCAAGGAGCAGGTCTCCACCCGCATCCAGACCTCCGGCATCAGCATCGATGAATCCTCGTACTCCGCCAAGGTGCACGGCAAACCGCTGGATCTGACCTATAAGGAGTTCCAACTCCTGCACTTCTTCGCCACGCACCCCTCGCGGGTGTTCACGCGCGAGCAGCTGCTGAGCGAGGTGTGGGGCTACGACTACTTCGGGGGTACCCGCACCGTCGACGTGCATGTCCGGCGACTGCGCGCGAAGCTCGGCGATCTGGAGCAGCTGATCGGCACCGTGCGCAACGTCGGCTATCGGTTCAACGTCTACGAGGACGATCAGGTTCCCGCCCCCCGCGACCGGACCGCGAACCGGGAGCGTACGGAGGCGTGATCGCCTCGCCGAGACCGGCTGACCGCCGGTCCGGCACGGGTCTGTTCACGCGGCCGACACCTCTCCCTGCAATGATGTGGGGATGATCGAACACGATGTGCTCGACGCCGGCCTCGGCGATGCGGATGACGACGACTTCGACGTTCCCGAGGCATTCGACTCCGAGCTCCCGGACGATCGGTATCTCGATCGCGAGCTGAGCTGGCTGGCTTTCAATCAGCGGGTCCTCGAGCTCGCCGAAGACCCCTCGCTGCCGGTGCTCGAGCGGGCGAACTTCCTGGCCATCTTCGCCAGCAACCTCGACGAGTTCTTCATGGTGCGGGTCGCCGGGCTGAAGCGCCGCATCATCACCGGCCTCGCGGTCCCCACCAACGTCGGCCGGTCCCCCCAGGAAGTGCTGGCCGACATCTCCTCGGCGGCGCACGACCTCCAGCTCCGACACGCCGACGCCTGGACGAGCCTGGTACGGCCGGGGCTCTCCGAGAAGGGGATCGAGATCCTCTCCTACGACGATCTCAGCGCGGATGAGCGCACCGCGCTGTACGACTTCTTCCAGGCGCAGGTCTTCCCCGTCCTCATGCCTCTCGCGGTCGACCCGGCCCACCCCTTCCCCTACATCTCCGGCCTGTCGCTGAACCTCGCCATCCGCATCCGCAACGCCCGCACCGGTCGGCAGGAGTTCGCGCGGCTGAAGGTGCCGCCGATGCTGCCGCGGTTCGTCGAGGTCGCGCGAGACGGCGAGCGCGTGCGCTACCTGCCGCTGGAGGACCTGATCGCCCACAATCTCGACGATCTCTTCCCCGGCATGGAGATCCTCGACCATCACGCCTTCCGCCTCACCCGAAACGAGGACATGACGATCGAGGAGGATGAGACCGAGAACCTCATCCAGGCCCTCGAGGCCGAGCTCCTGCGCCGCCGGTTCGGCCCGCCGATCCGGCTCGAGGTCACCGAGGACATGGACGACCTGACGCTGGACCTCCTTCTCAGCGAGCTCGACATCACCGCCCAGGAGGTCTACCGCCTTCCGGGGCCGCTGGATCTGCGAGGGCTGTTCGACCTGTCGCGGATCGACCGCCCCGAGCTGCACTACAAGCCGCACCTGCCCACGACGGCGGTGGCGTTCCAGCCGGGCGACAACAACGAACGTGCCGACATCTTCGCCGCCATCCGCAAGGCCGACGTGCTGGTCCATCACCCGTACGAGTCCTTCGCGACGAGCGTCCAGGCGTTCCTCGAGCAGGCGGCCAAAGACCCGCACGTGCTCGCCATCAAGCAGACGCTGTACCGCACCTCGGGAGACAGCCCGATCGTGCAGGCGCTCATCGATGCCGCCGAAGCCGGCAAGCAGGTACTGGCGCTGGTCGAGGTCAAGGCACGGTTCGACGAGGCGGCCAACATCGTCTGGGCGCGCAAGCTCGAAAAGGCGGGCGTCCACGTCGTCTACGGCCTCGTGGGGCTGAAGACCCACTGCAAGCTCGCCCACGTCATCCGCGAGGAGGACGGCGTGCTGCGCTCGTACAGCCACGTCGGCACCGGCAACTACAACCCCAAGACCAGCCGGATCTACGAGGATTTCGGCCTGTTCACGGCCAACGATCAGGTCGGGCGCGATCTCACACGGCTGTTCAACGAGCTGTCGGGCTACGCGATCGAGAAGAAGTTCAAGCGCCTCCTCGTCGCTCCCCTGCACCTGCGCAAGGGCTTGCTGCGACTGATCGACCGGGAGCGCCGCAACGCGCTGGCGGGTAAGCCCGCGCGCATCCGGATCAAGGTCAACTCCATGGTCGACGAACAGATCATCGACGCCCTCTACCGGGCGAGCCAGGCCGGCGTGCCCGTGGACATCTGGGTGCGCGGCATCTGCTCGCTCAAGCCCGGTGTCCCCGGCATGAGCGAGAACATCACCGTCCGCAGCATCCTCGGTCGCTATCTGGAGCACTCGCGGATCTTCTCGTTCGCGCACGACGGCGACCCGCAGGTGTTCATCGGCAGCGCCGACATGATGCACCGCAACCTCGACCGTCGTGTCGAGGCGCTCGTCCGGGTCACCGCCGAACAGCACCTGAAGGAGCTCTCCGACCTGTTCGACCTCGCGATGAACGACGGGACGAGCTCCTGGTGGCTCGGCCCCGAGGGCGAGTGGACCCGTCACAGCCGAGACGACGACGGCAAGGCGCTGATCGATCTGCAGGACCGGACGATGACGAACGTGCAGCGCCGTCGGCGTGCACGGGCGGTGCGATGACGGCCGACACGGTCTGGGCTGCAGGCGGCGTGGTCTGGCGTCTGGTGGAGGGGAAGCTCCGGATCCTCCTCATCCATCGCACGAAGTACCGCGACATCACGCTCCCGAAGGGCAAGGTCGACCCGGGCGAGACCCTCCCCGAGACGGCGGCGCGCGAGATCCATGAAGAGACCGGGATCAAGGTGAGCCTCGGCGCACCCGTCGGGGTGTCCCGCTACCACCTGCCGAGCAAACGCGAGAAGGTCGTGCACTACTGGGCGGCCGAGGCGACCGAGACGGCCATCCGCACCTCCTCGTTCGTGCCGAACCGTGAGATCGCTGCCCTGGAGTGGCGGTCGCCGAAGAAGGCGCTGAAGCTGCTCAGCTATCCCGTCGACATCGACATCGTCGAGCGGTTCCTCGCGCTTCGCGAAGGCGATCCGCCTCGCACGTTCCCGGTGGTGGTCCTGCGCCACGGGAAGGCGCTCGCGCGGGAAGACTGGGACGGAAAAGACACCGACCGGCCGCTGACGGTCCGCGGCAAGCGCCAGGCGACGGCGCTCGTCGGCCAGCTGCAGGCCTTCGGCGTCCGACAGGTGCTCTCCAGTCCCGCCGTCCGCTGCGTCAAGACGATCGCGCCCTTCGCCGCCGCGGCCGGACGGAAGGTGGAGCTCTGCCGGAACATCAGCGAGGACGCCTGGGACGAAGGATCGGCGGACGTGCGCCGGGTGATCGGCGAGCGGGTCCGCAGCCGCAAGCCCGTGGTGCTCGTGAGTCACCGCCCGGTCCTGCCCACGATCCTCAGCGAGGTCGTGCTCGCGACGGGGACGCTCCCCGGCATGCTGGCCAAGACACCGCCGCTCGAGCCGGCCGGGTACTCGGTCCTCCATGTCTCCGCCGACGCCCCGGGCTCGGGCCTCCTCTCGATCGAGACCTTCACGCCCGCACTGTGATCGCAGGTCGGGCACGATGAGGGCCGCGCGGTCGCAGCCATCCGGGTTCGTCATCCGCTGGGCCCGAGTGCCCGAGGGGATGCCGCGTCGCGACGTCGCCTGGAGCATGATCGCCGAGCTGGCCGGAAACCCGGCGGCCCTTCGCCTTCGCAACCCCTGTCCTCGCTGCGGCGGACCGCACGGACCGGTCGTCCTGGAGGGCACGGGACTGCGCGGATCGGTGGCCTACGCCGGACGCATCGCGGTCGCGGCCGTCACGCCCGCCGCGGGGACCGTCGGGTTCGGGATCGATGCCGAAGCACGGCTGGATCCCGTGCGCGACACCGCCGGGTGGGACGGGGTGCCCGGGCCGGGACGGCGCGGCACCGTCCGCGAGTGGACTCGGATCGAGGCTGCGCTGAAGGCGGACGGCCGGGGGCTCGACGTCGACCCCGCCGACGTCGTCGTGCGAGAGAGGGCGGACGGCACCTGGTCGGCGACGCTCCCCGGTCGCCGGGAGCCGGCCGAGGGATGGGACGTTCCCGCGACCTCGGATCTCGTCGTCAGTGCGGCGATCCTCCGTCAGTGACGCCGCGGGAGGGCGACGCCGTCGATCCAGCGCGACAGGAGCGCTTCCCCGGACGGTCCGAACGACTCGGCGACGGCGAGACGGAACTCGTGGGTGCCGACCACCTGGTGGCGGTGCACGGTGGTCCAGCGCCGCAGGAAGGGGAAGAACGCCGCATCGCCGGCGGCTGAGCGCAGTGCGTGCAGCGTCAGCGCTCCGCGCTTGTAGACCCGATCGTCGAACATCGCCTCCGGACCGGGGTCGGCGAGGAGCAGATCGGCCGGCTCGGCCGCCACACGCTCCCAGTGCGCAGCGGCGTGGGCGTCGGCGGTCGCCCCGCCCGAGCGCTCGGACCACAGCCATTCGGCGTAGCAGGCGAAGCCCTCGTTCAGCCAGATGTCGCTCCAGTCGCGGAGGCCCACGCTGTTGCCCACCCACTGATGGGCGAGCTCATGGGCGATGAGCCGCTCGAACGACAGCGCGAGGTGGTTGACGCCGAACAGCGCCATTCCCTGCGCTTCGAGCGGGATCTCCAGGACGTCCGGGGTGACGACCATCGTGCAGCGCTCCTGGGGATACGCGCCGAAGACATCCTCCAGGACCGCCATCATCCGCGGCAGCGGAGCAAAGGCCTGCGCGGCGCGCTCTGCGAGTTCGGGGGGATGGACCAGCTCCGCCACCACCCCCGGAACGGTCACCGCGGTGGTGGTGAAGCGCCCGACGTGCGCAGCCACGAGGTAGGTCGGCGTCGGAACGCGCAGCTCGAAGGTGCGGGCTTCGAGCCGGCCACGGCGCCGGACGTCCATCGGCACCCCTGTCGCGATGGCGCGGTACGGCGCGTCCGTCGCCAGGGTCACGCGGTAGGTCGCCCGGTCGTCGGGGCGGTCGTTGCACGGGAACCAGGTCGGCGCACCGGTCGGCTGCGCGGCGACGAGGGCGCCGTCATCGAGCTCCTCCCACCCGAGCGTCCCCCAGCGGGTCCGGCGCGGTCGCGGTGCGCCGCCGTAGGCGACGTCGACGGAGAACCGCTCCCCCGGTTCCAACGGCGCGGCCAGGGTGAGGTGAAGGGCGCGGGAGTCCTGGCGGAACGCCACCGGGTCGCCGTCCACGCGGACCGAGGCCGCCCGCAGGCCGACGAGATCGAGGCGCACCTGTCGCGTCGAGAGGGCCGCGACGGCGTTCAGAAGCGCCCGCCCGTCGAGGCGGTTGGTGCGCACGCGGTACGTCAGGTCGAGGTCGTACGACTCGACGTCGAAGGCGGCGTCCCCGCTGTCGGGGGTGTAGGCCGAGACCGGGGTCACGAGGTCGAGGACATCACGAGGTCGACTGGTAGGCGCGCACCTTCACCGCGCGCCAGGGTCCGATCGGGTTTCCGCTCCAGCGTGACCCGACGGGCACCGCCTCGCCCCGCATCACCAGCGACGCCGGGCCCACCGTCGCGTGCGACCCGATCACCGCGCCCGGGAGGATGACGCTGTGCGGACCGAGGGTCGCGCCGGGTTCGAGAGTGACCGTGTCCATACTCATGATTCGATCATGGAACAGGTGGGTCTGCACGACGCACCCGCGATTGACCGTGCTGCCGTCGCCGAGGGTGACGAGGTCGGGTTCGGGGAGCCAGTAGCTGTCGCACCACACTCCCCGACCGATACGAGCCCCGAGGGTACGCAGCCACACGGCCAGGGCCGGTGTGCCGGCGGCCGCCCGGGCGAACCAGGGTGCGGCGACCATCTCGGTGAAGGTGTCCGACACCTCGGTGCGCCAGACGAAGCTCGACCACAGGGGGGACTCGCCCGCGGGGATCGACCCGACGATGAGCCACTTCGCCGCGGTGGTCACGAGCGCCGCCACGGCTCCGGCGGCCAGAAGCACGACGCCCGAGAGCAGCAGGGCGGCGATCGGGGCCGCCTCCCACAGGGCGGCGAGGACGAAGAGCACACCCAACCCGATGCCGCAGGTGACGATGACGGGCACGAACCGGCACAGCTCCCACAGCGTCCGTGCGACGCGGAGCCGGACCGGCGGGTGATAGGTGCGCGCGTCGTCTCCGCCCGCGGTGACCCGTCGCAGGCGCACGGCCGGCGAGCCGAGCCACGACGATCCGGCCTTCGCCTTGCGCGGCGCGGAGGACAGCACCGCCACGAGGCCGTCACGGGGCACACGGTGCCCCGGCGCGGCCATGCCGGAGTTGCCGAGGAAGGCGCGCTTGCCGATGCGCACCGCGCCGATCCGCACCCAGCCGCGCCGCAGCTCGTAGGACGCCACCATCGTGTCGTCGGCGAGGAACGCCCCGTCTTCGATGCGGGTCATCGACGGCAGAAGCAGCACGGTCGACGCCTCGACGTCCTTCCCGACCTGGGCGCCGAGAAGCCGGAGCCACACCGGTGTGAACAGGCTCGAGTAGAGCGGGAAGAGGATCGTGCGGGCGGAGTCGAGCAGTCGCTCGATGGTCCAGGCCCGCCAGCCGTTCGCACTCCGCACCGGGAAGGTGCCCTCGCCCAGGCCGAGAGACAGCAGGCGTACCGCGACGATCACGGCGGCGGCGAAGACGACACCGGCGACCAGGACTCCCGGGACGAGCAGGGCGAGCGCGCCGAGGAACGCGGTGCCGAGGTCATCCGCCCCCCGGATCCCCGCGGCCACCACGAGCCCTCCGAGGGCGAAGGCGACGATCGGAAGGAGGGCGAGCAGAACGGATGACGCGGCGTAGGCCCACAGCCACCGGGTCGGCGCGGGGGCGCGCTCTGTCGGCCACCCTGCCGCGACCTCCCCCACCCGGACGGCGGGCGACCCGGCCCACGACTGATCGGCCTTGACCCGGCCGAACACCGCCGACCCGGGTGCGATCTCGGCGCGCTGTCCGATGCGCGTGCCCGGGGCCAGCGTCGACCGCGCGCCGACCGTGGCGTCCGCCCCGATGCGCACAGGTCCGATCCGCACGACGTCGCCGTCGATCCACGTGCCGGTGAGATCCACCTCCGGCTCGATCGCCGCACCGTCACCGATGACGAGCATGCCGGTGATGGGCGGCAGGGTGTGCAGATCGACGCCCCGGCCCACCGTGGCCCCGAGGGCCCTGGCGTAGTAGACCACCCAGGGGGCGCCGGCGAGCCCGACCGCATCCACCTGGTCGGCGATCTGCTCGGCGAGCCACAGCCGAAGATGCACACCACCCCCGCGCGGGTGATCACCCGCCTTCACCCCGGCCAGCAGCAGTCGCGCCGCCGCGGCGGCGATCGCCATGCGACCGAACGGCGTGGCGAACAGCAGCAGTCCCGCCACGAGCACCGGCCACGGCGCGGTCGGCAGCACCTCGAATCCCGGTACGAGCTGAAGAAGCGCCGAGGCGGTGAGGAGGTACAGCAGCCACCGGATTCCGCTGAGCACGAACAGCGGCACCGCGAGCAGCGTCTGCGCCCACTGGGTTCGGCGCGGGGTCGGCACCGGCCGATGGAAGTCGGTGCGGGCATCCTCGGCCACGGCTCCGACCGCCTTCGCCATCGCACCGAGCCGCGGGACGTCGTAGATGTCGGCGACCGAGAACTCCGGCACCCGCGCCCGCAGCCGCGACACCAGCTGCGCGGCGGCGAGCGACCCCCCGCCCAGGTCGAAGAAATCCGCTTCCCGGTCGCCCACCGGCATCCCGAGCACCGCCTGCCACTGCGCGGCCAGCCACACCTCGTCGGGTGAGAGGCCGCTGACATCGAGCTCGACGCCCGGGAGCGGCCACGGCAGGGCGGCACGATCGACCTTGCCGGAGGTGCGCACGGGAAGGTCGTCGACGACGGCGAGGAGTGGCACCAGCGCGGCCGGCAGTCGCTCGGCGAGGAAGGCCCGCGCGGCCGCACGATCGAGGTCCGCGGGAGCGACGAGGTATCCGACGAGGAGGGGGACGCCGGCATCGCTGGTGCGCACCGCCGCGGCGGCCGCGGCGACACCGGGGATGTCCTGCAGGGCCGCCTCCACCTCACCGAGCTCGATGCGCCGGCCGCCCACCTTCACCTGGTCGTCGGCGCGACCGACGAACACCAGGCCCTCGGGGTCGTACCGCACGAGGTCACCGGAGCGGTAGGCCCGTTCCCAGCCCAGCTGCGCGAACGGCGCGTATTTCTCGGCGTCTTTCGCGGGATCGAGGTAGCGAGCCAGGCCCACGCCGCCGATGATGAGCTCGCCGATCTCGCCCGGCGCGACCCGTACGCCCTCGGCGTCCACGACCGCGAGCGCCCACCCGTCGAGGGGCAGACCGATCCGCACCGGCCCCCCGTCGCCGAGCGGGGCCGCGCAGGCCACGACGGTGGCCTCGGTCGGGCCGTAGGTGTTCCACACCTCGCGCCCTTCCACCGACAGGCGGGCGGCGAGGTCGGGCGGGCATGCCTCGCCGCCGAAGATCAGCAGCCGCACGCTCTCGAGCGCATCCTGCGGCCACATCGCCGCGAGGGTCGGCACGGTCGAGACCACGGTGATCCCCTGCCTGATGAGCCACGGCGCCAGATCCTCGCCCGACCGCACCAGCGCGCGAGGTGCGGGGACGAGGCACGCGCCGTGCCGCCAGGCGAGCCACATCTCCTCGCACGACGCGTCGAAGGCGACGGACAATCCGGCGAGCACGCGGTCGTCGGGGCCGAGCGGCGCGTCCTGGAGGAACAGCCGCGCCTCGGCGTCGACGAACGCCGCAGCCGACCGGTGCGTGACGGCGACGCCCTTCGGCACGCCCGTGGAGCCGGACGTGAAGATGACCCACGCGTCGTCGTCGGGCGTCGGGGGCTCGAGCAGGGCGAGCGCAGCGGTGTCGGTCGGCACCCCGGCGGCCCCGTGATCGGCGGGAACGGCCCGACGAGACGATGCCTGGCGCACGACGTCATCGCCGACGAACACCAGGCCGTCGGTGAGGATCCCGGCGACCCGGGCCTCGCCGAAGACCAGGCGGGCCCGCTCGTCCGGGTCGTCGGCGTCGACCGGCACGTACGCGGCGCCTGCGGCGAGGATCCCGAGGATCGCGAGATACAGGTCCTTGGAACCGGAGGCGATCCGCACTCCGATGCGATCACCTCGCGTCACCCCCGCCTCGTGCAGGCGGAGCGCGAGGCGGCCGGCGGCTCGCACCGTTTCGCGGTAGCTGAGGGCGGTCGACCCGTCATCGATCGCGGAGGCCTCGGGGTGGCGGGCGGCGGTCTCGCGGACGATGTCCCACAGCGTCCGAGAAGGCGGGGCGGCGCCGGCGCGGTCGAGCTCGGACTGGTGGCGATCGTTCCCGGGACGGGGTCGGACCGAGTCCGGTTCGGGCGCGGGCATGTCTCGGATCGTAGCGAGAGAAGGTAACGCAGTCGGCCGTTCGGGGGCGTGACCCGTTCACCTGCCGTTCACCGGCCCAGCGCACTCTCTTAAGAGTCGATGCTTAGCGTGCCCTCCGGACCCTGCACCGGGCATCCATTCCCCAACCCGAAGGATTCACACAGTGAAGATCTCCCGTATTGCTCAGCTGGGCGCCGTCGCGGCCGTCGCGGCGCTGACGCTCACCGCCTGCGCCGCCAACGAGACCGCCCCCGCCGGCGGCGACTCCTCCGACGCTCCCGCCGAGTCGACTCTCTCGGGTGAGCTCGTCGGCTCGGGTGCCTCCTCGCAGGAGGTCGCGGTCCAGGCCTGGTCCGCCGGCTTCCAGGGCGCAAACCCCGATGTGACCGTCTCGTACGACCCCTCGGGCTCGGGTGCGGGTCGCGACTCGTTCCAGGCCGGCGCCGTCGCCTTCGCCGGCTCCGACCGCGCCTTCACCGCCGACGAGATCGCCGAGGGCCCCTTCGACGGCTGCGTCGAGGGCTCCGGAATCATCGAGCTGCCCTCCTACATCTCGCCCATCGCTGTCATCTTCAACCTCGAGGGCGTCGACGAGCTGAACATGGATGCCGCCACTATCGCGGGCATCTTCGCGGGAACCATCTCCAACTGGAACGACCCGGCGATCGCCGCGCTGAACGAGGGCGTCGAGCTGCCCGACCAGCAGATCACTCCGGTTCACCGCGCCGACGACTCGGGCACCACCGAGAACTTCACCGACTACCTCTACCAGGCTGCTCCCGACGTGTGGACCTACGAGCCCGACGGCGTGTGGCCGCTCAGCTCGGGTGAGGCCGCGCAGGGCACCTCGGGTGTCGTGGCCGCCGTCGAGGGTGGCGTCGGCACGATCGGCTACGCCGACGCGTCGCGCGCCGAGGGCTTCGGCCAGGTCGCCGTGCAGGTCGGCGAAGAGTTCGTCGCCTTCTCGCCCGAGGCCGCCGCCGCCGTCGTCGACGCCTCGCCGCGTGAAGAGGGCCGCACCGACGGCGACCTCGCGATCGCCCTGGACCGCACCCCCGACGAGG
The DNA here is from genome assembly GCF_003850245.1 of Microbacterium sp. ABRD28. Classification (NCBI taxonomy): domain Bacteria; kingdom Bacillati; phylum Actinomycetota; class Actinomycetes; order Micrococcales; family Microbacteriaceae; genus Microbacterium; species Microbacterium sp. ABRD28. Next base: position 2,755,134 of record NZ_CP031015.1, read on the forward strand.
CTGCTTACCCGATCGTTCTGGTCAGCTACATGATCGCGTGCGAGGAGTACGTCGATGCCGCTCAGGCGCCGCTGGTCAAGGGCTTCCTCGAGTACGTCATCAGCCCGGAGGGTCAGGACGCCGCGGCCGAGGCCGCCGGTTCGGCTCCGGTCTCGGACACCCAGCGCGAGAACATGCAGGCTGCGATCGACCTGATCGTCACCGAGTGACACCATGGTGTCCGACCCGCTTCGGCGGGTCGGACACCATTCCTCTCCCCCGGGAGAACATCCGCACCCCACCCGAGAACAGGATGAGATGACCACTCTGGCTCCTCCGGCGGCCGAACCCCGCACGAAGCCGAAGCAGCGCCCCGGCGACCGCTGGTTCTCGGGAACCGCGCTGTTCGCGGGCTCGATGATCCTCGTGACCCTTGCCGCCGTCGCGATCTTCCTCATCGTCCAGTCGATCCCCGGCCTCACCGCCACGAGCGAGAACGCCTCGGTGCTGACCTCGACCTTCTGGTCGTATGTCTGGCCCCTCGCCTTCGGAACCCTCTGGGCCTCCCTCCTCGCGCTCGTGATGGCTGTGCCGCTGTCCGTGGCCGTCGCCCTCTTCATCTCCCACTACGCCCCGCGCCGTCTGGCGCAGACCCTCGGTTACATCGTCGACCTGCTGGCCGCCGTCCCGTCGGTCGTCTTCGGCCTCTGGGGAATCCTCGTCCTCGCGCCCGCCGTCCAGCCGGTCTACACCTGGCTCGTCGACAACGCGGGGTGGTTCCCGCTGTTCGCCGGGCCCGTCTCGGGCACCGGCCGCACGATCTTCACCGCCGCGATGGTGCTGGCGGTCATGGTGACACCGATCATCACCGCCATCTGCCGCGAGATCTTCCTGCAGACCCCGGTCCTCCACGAAGAGGCGGCCCTCGCCCTCGGCGCCACGCGCTGGGAGATGGTGAGGATGGCGGTGTTCCCCTTCGGCCGCTCCGGCATCGTCTCGGCCTCGATGCTCGGCCTCGGCCGCGCCCTCGGCGAGACGATGGCCGTGGCCATGGTGCTCTCGGCCACCGGCGTGGTGACCTTCCGGCTCTTCACCTCCGAGAACCCCAGCACCATCCCCGCGAACATCGCCCTGACCTTCCCCGAGGCGTACGGCGTCAACGTCAACGTCCTCATCGCCACCGGCCTGATCCTCTTCATCGTGACCTTCGCCGTCAACGCGCTCGCTCGCTGGATCGTCAGCCGGCGCAAGGAATTCTCGGGAGCGAACTGACATGGCCCTCACCTCCGCTCCCCCGACCGAGTCCCCCTCGGCTCCCCCGCTCACCGTCGACCAGCGGATCACCACCGGTCGGCTGCCGAAGTGGGCGCCCTGGGGCATCCTGGGCGCCAGCATCCTGCTCAGCCTGATCTTCTTCGGCATCCTCGCCCTCGCCCCCGAGGGAAGCTTCAACATCGCCGGCTTCGCGGTCGTCGCCGCGCTGGTCTACCTGGTCCTCATCACGGTCGTCTCCAGCGTCGTCGAGGGTCGCCGCAAGGCCGTGGACCGGCTCGTGACGGGCGTCGTCACCACCGCCTTCGCCATCGCCATGGTGCCGCTGATCTCGCTCGCCTTCACCGCGATCACCAATGGCATCGCGGGGCTCTCGGCGGAGTTCTTCACCTCCTCGATGCGCAACGTCGTCGGCGAGGGCGGCGGCGCTCTCCACGCCATCGTGGGAACGCTCCTCATCACCGGCGCGGCCGCGATCATCTCCATCCCGATCGGGCTGTTCACCGCGATCTACCTCGTCGAGTACGGCGACGGAAAGCGCCTGGCGCGGGGCATCACCTTCCTCGTCGACGTCATGACCGGCATCCCCTCGATCGTGGCGGGCTTGTTCGCCTACGCGCTCTTCGCGATCTTCTTCGGCCAGGGCATCCGGCTCGGCATCATGGGCGCGATCGCGCTGTCGGTGCTCATGATCCCCGTGGTCGTCCGTTCGTGCGAGGAGATGCTGCGGCTCGTTCCCAATGAGCTGCGTGAGGCGTCGCTCGCGCTCGGCGTTCCGAAGTGGCTGACCATCGCCAAGGTGGTCCTCCCCACCGCGATCGGCGGCATCGTCACCGGCATCATGCTCTCGATCGCCCGCGTCATCGGCGAGACCGCGCCGCTGCTCATCACCGCCGGCTTCACCACGAGCATGAACTACAACCTGTTCGAGGGGCGCATGATGACCCTCCCGGTGTTCACGTACACCCAGTTCATGAACCAGGGCATCCCGGCCGAGGCGTACATCAACCGCGCCTGGGCTGCCGCGCTCGTTCTCATCCTGATCGTCATGGCCCTCAACATCGTCGCGCGCGTGATCGCCAACTTCTACGCGCCCTCCAAGGGCCGCTGACCCCGTTCTCCACCCGAATCAGAGGAATCGTGTCCAAGAGCATCGAAGTCAATGACCTGAACGTCTACTACGGCGACTTCCTCGCCGTCGAAGGCGTCTCCCTCAACATCGAGCCTCGCAGTGTCACCGCGTTCATCGGTCCGTCGGGCTGCGGCAAGTCGACGTTCCTGCGCACCCTGAACCGCATGCACGAGGTCATCCCCGGCGCTCGCGTGGAAGGCGATGTGCTGCTCGACGGAGACAACCTGTACGGCTCGAACGTCGACCCGGTGCTGGTCCGCCGCCAGATCGGTATGGTCTTCCAGCGGCCGAACCCCTTCCCCACGATGTCGATCCGCGACAACGTGCTCGCCGGGGTGAAGCTGAACAACAAGCGGATGTCCAAGTCCGACGCCGACGGCCTCGTGGAGCAGTCGCTGAAGGGCGCCAACCTCTGGAACGAGGTCAAGGACCGCCTCGACCGCCCTGGTTCGAGCCTGTCGGGCGGTCAGCAGCAGCGTCTGTGCATCGCGCGGGCCATCGCCGTGTCACCGCAGGTGCTGCTGATGGACGAGCCCTGCTCGGCCCTCGACCCGATCTCGACCTACGCCATCGAAGAGCTCATCGCCGAGCTGAAGAACGAGTACACCGTCGTCATCGTCACCCACAACATGCAGCAGGCGTCGCGGGTGTCGGACAAGACGGCGTTCTTCAACATCGCCGGCACCGGCAAGCCCGGCAAGCTCATCGAATACGACGACACGACCACGATCTTCACGACGCCCTCGGTGCAGGCCACCGAGGACTACGTCTCCGGTCGCTTCGGATAGACCTCGCAGACCTCCGCCGCGCGGCGTGCCCTGCTGGGGGGCTCGGCCCGTCGCGCGGCGAGAGCACTGCCGTGCGTTCCGCGGTCGTCAGTCGCGCGGCGACAGCAGGTAGTCGGTCATCGATGCCGTCAGGGCGGCGTCCAGGGCGATCTCGTGGTCGTCCACCGCAACGATCGGTGCCGCGAGCCGCACGCTGGAGACCAGCCATCCAGCGTCGGCGTGTCTCAGTCGGTCGACCGAGATGGTGTCGTACCCCACGTCGAACCCCCGTCCGGCGAGATACGCGAACAGGCTCAGCTGCGTCGTTCCGTGGAGGATTCCCGTTGCCGGCTCGGGGGTGACGAAGCGGTCGCCGAAACGGACGATGACCGATGCGGTCGGCGCCTCCAGCACGATCCCGTCGGATGACACGAAGACGGCGTCATCCGCTCCCCTGCGGCCCGCTTCGCGGATCGCGGCCATGTTCACCGCGTACGACAGGGTCTTCGCGCCGAGGAGCAGCCACGGGGCGCGGGTGAAGGCGCCGCTGTCGACGCCCCGGTCGAGGGTCACCACTCGGACGCCATCGCGGCGCACCCGCGAGAAGTCGGGGGCGGGCGAGGCGGTGACCCAGGCCGTGGGTCCGGGCCGATGATCGACGCCTCGGCTCAGGACGAGCTTGATGACAGACTCCCCGGCGGGGCATCGCGACGCGATCTCCGCCACCGCCGCGCGCCACTGACCGAGGTGCGGAGCCGGAAGGTCGCACAGCGCCGCAGAATGCGCGAGACGCTCCAGGTGCGCGGTGACCTCCTGCGGGTGCCCGTCGACGACGCCGACGGATTCGAAGACACCGTCGCCGCGCTGCGCGCTCAGCTCGCCGACGCTCAGGACCGGGCCGGCGGGATCAACGGTCGAGAAGGTGTCGGAGAAGTCGCCGCGGTCGTCATCGGATGCGACGGGGTCGATCAACAGGGCGTGGCGCCGGGTCATCCCTCGAGCCTAGGTCAGCACACGGACGTGACGGGAAGAGCTCCCGCGTCGGGTCGGTTAGACTGGTCTCGCCGGGCCGCAGTAACCCCGGGCTCCATCTTCTGCCGCTGCGAGCGGCCATGCGCCGAGAGGCGTTCTGCGGCCCGGCACTCACGTCTCCCGCTCAGGTGAGCGCGTCGCGGCGCCACAGGCCCGCGCAGGCTGAGAGGTCGGCCGCGTAGTCGGTGAGGCGCAGGGCCCGGGTCGTCAGCGCAGCGGCGCGGTCGGGTTCGGTCGATTCGTAGTCGTCCGCCAGATGGCTCGCACCCGACGCCTGCACCCGGCAGAACGCCGCGGCCCGTTCGAGCGCGACGGCGAAATCTCCCTGGAAGAGCCCGCGCAGCAGGGTGTCCACGAGCTCGACGAGCTCATCCGGCCCCGCAGGTGTCGGAGCCCCGGCGATGACCTCGTCGGCCGAGGCGAGCTCCACGCGCCCCCGCTCGTACAGCAGTGCGGCGGTGCGGGGGTCGTCGTGGATCATGAGCTGCAAGAGGTACAGGCGCCAGAGCGCGCCCGGCAGGCTCTTCGCGGGCGCGTGCGACCACAGCTCGGCGATGTCGTCGATCCCGTGGTGATCGGTGAAGGCCACGAGGCGATCCACGATCTCGGCGGTGGGCTCGGAGCGCACCCGCGTCAGCAGGGCCTGGGCGGTGGAGTGGGCCACCCGCGAGACTTCGGCGGGATCGCGCGAGGCGAACACCCGATCGAACAACTCCGCGGGGCGGCGCACCGGCTTGTGGAATTCCCTCGATCCGTCACTCACCCGCCCCAGGCTACCCCCGTCTTTCGCGGGGCGGCGTGTCTCAGGCGTCGGTGGTGATCGCGACCAGGGGGTCTGACGTGGGCAGGCCCGTCGGCGAACCGCCTGCGGGCTCGACCGACATCGCGATGGTGTCCCCCTGCTCGAAGCTGGCCTCCAGCAGCGCGACGGCCTCCCCGCCGGGAGCCGGTTCGAAGGTCCCCGCAGAGGTCACGTCGTCGCCCCGGAGCACCCAGAGTTCGAAGACCTGATCGTCGGTGAGCTGCGGCAGTCCGTCAGTGACGACGACCGCCTGCTCCAGCGAAGGCGACCAGCGGGCCGTCACCACACCGCCGTCGGCGGCCTCGGCGGTCACGGACGCGGCGTCGGGCGCGGCCTCGATGGCGGCGAGCACCACCTGGGCGGGAGTGCGGCTCAGATACTCGTTCACCGACGCGGCGCCGAACCCGAGCGCGACGAGCAGGACGAAGCTCGCCGCGAGGGCGAGCATGCCCCGCGTCCAACGACGGCGGACGACGGCGATCGCCCCTGTGGTGGCGGGGTGGGCGTCGTGGTCGTCCGTGCGAGGACCGGCCGGCGGCGCAGCATCCGGACTCGGAGATGCCGAGGTGTCCTGCACCGCAGCCAAGAGACCGGTGGCCGACGAGATCTCGATCTCGCTCGCGGATTCGCCGGTGATCCGAGCCAACAGGGCGTCGCGGACAGACGGCGGCGGACTGACGGCAGGGACACCGTCTGCAAGGAGTGCAGCGGACTCGAGGGCGTCCTCGACGTGGTGAGCCCACTCAGGATGCGCGATCCGGGCCTGTTCGAACGCCTGCGCGTCTTCCGGCGACAGCGCGGCGAGCGCGTAGCCGGCCGCAAGCTCGGCGAATTCCTGTTCGTTCACGTTGTCACCCCCATCTCCACACGCAGTCGCGAGAGACCGTCCCGCATCCTGGTCTTGATCGTTCCGAGCGGCGCTCCCACGAGCGCCGCGATTTCGCTCTGACTGTAACCACCGAAGTACGCAAGAGTCAGTGCTTCCCGCTGCGCCTCCGGCAGGGTTCCGAGCGCTCGATTGACTTTTTCTGCTTCCAGGCGCAGCTCCACGTGCTCCGAGACCGTGTCGTGGGCGACCCCGAGGTCGCGATAGCCCACGCGGATGTCGCGATCGGAACTCGACTGCGACGACCGGACCCGGTCGACCGCGCGGCGATGTGCGATCGTGAGCACCCACGTTCTGCCCTGCCCCTTGTTCGGGGCGAAGCGGGAAGCGGATTGCCAGACTTCCAGGAAGACCTCCTGGAGCACTTCTTCGCTCTGGGAGCGGTCGACGAGCACGCGCAGGATCAGACCGAACACCCGCGGCGAGAGCATGTCGTAGAGCCGGGTGAAGGCGTCGGCGTCGCCCTGAGCGACCTGCTGGAGGAGATCTCCGACGTGGTCGGCGTGCGGTTCGTCCTCGCGCACGTCGGCTCCGTCGATCACCACATCCAACAGCATGCCGTACTCCCCTCGGAATCCCGATTCCGGCGCTCGGTCGACACCTGTTCGTTGCGAAGCATCCAGCGGTTTGCCAGAACACGACGTCCCGCGCATCCCATCCGATCCGGGAGGGGTTCCGAAGGACCCGTTGTACCCGCTGAACCCAGTGGGGTCCCTGCACCGGGGACGCGGCCCGTGCCGCTTCGACTATCAGGAGGAACGCAATGTCACGCAAGACTCGTCTCACCGCCGGTCTTTCCCTCGCCTTCGCTGCGACGCTCGCGCTGAGCGCCTGTTCGTCCGGCGCCGGCACCGCGGAAGACACCATGGAGCCCTCGATGGAGCCGTCGACCGAGGCCTCGTCCCCCGCCATGGAAGAGGACATGGCGATGGACCCGGCCGCCAACCTCGTCGGCCCCGGTTGCGAGGCCTACGCCGAGCAGGTGCCCGACGGCGCCGGTTCGATCGAGGGCATGTCGACCGAGCCCGTCGCGGTGGCCGCATCGAACAACCCGCTGCTGAGCACCCTCGTGCAGGCTGTCAGCGGTCAGCTCAACCCCGAGGTCGACCTCGTCGACACGCTGAACGGTGACGAGTTCACCGTGTTCGCTCCGGTCAACGACGCGTTCGCCGCGCTCGACCCGGCGACGCTGGAGTCCCTCCAGACCGACACCGCCGGTCTGACCTCGATCCTCACGTACCACGTGGTCCCCGGCCAGCTGTCGCCCGACGAGGTCGTCGGCACCCAGACCACGGTCCAAGGCGCCGACCTCGAGGTGACCGGCTCGGGCGACGAGCTCATGGTCAACCAGGCCAGCGTGATCTGCGGTGGCGTCGTCACCGCCAACGCCACGGTCTACCTGATCGACTCGGTCCTGACGCCGCCGGCTCAGTGATCTGATACTCCCGGCCGTATCTGGGGTACGGCCGGGTGAATGGGGCGATGTGACCGCCGGTGCCTGGCGAGGTGGGCACCGGCGGTCGCGTCGTTTCCCTCTGAGCGGTCGACCAGCCCGACACCGTTAGGCTGGAACCGCGGGCCTCTAGCTCAGTCGGTAGAGCATCGGACTTTTAATCCGCGGGTCGTGGGTTCGAGCCCCACGGGGCCCACCGCAACCACCCCCCCTGCATGCCCGAGACGATCCGTCAAGGGCCCGGGAGGGGACCTTTTCCCCCGTACCGTTTCAGGTATGTCACCGGCTGAACCCCCCTTGCTCTCGGGGCGTTATCGCGTCGGCGAATGCATCGGCGAAGGCGGAATGGCACGGGTCTACCGTGCGGAGGACGTCGCTCTCGGGCGCACGGTCGCCATCAAGCGGATGCGGGGATCGATCGACGACGACCAGCCGCGCGTCCGGTCGGAGATGCGGCTTCTCGCCGGGCTGAGCCATCCTTCGCTCGTCACCCTTCTGGACGCGCATCTCGGTGACGAGACCCCCGGGGGCGACGGCGATTTCCTCGTGATGGAGTACGTCGAGGGACCGACCCTGGCGCAGTGTCTGAGCGGCGGCCCGCTGCCCCCTGCCACGGCCGCGGCGCTCACGATGGATCTCGCCGATGCACTGCACACGGTGCACGACGCGGGAATCGTCCACCGCGACATCAAGCCGTCGAACATCCTGCTCTCGCCCTCGCCGCTGCCGATGCGCCAGTTCCGCGCCAAGCTCGCCGACTTCGGCATCGCCTATCTGCACGACGGCGCGCGGATCACCTCGCCCGGCCTCGTTCTGGGCACCGCCGCCTACCTCGCTCCCGAGCAGGTCAGGGGCGACGCGCCCACCCCGGCGGTGGATGTGTTCTCGCTGGGCCTGGTGATCATCGAGGCGCTCACGGGCCTCCGCGCCTACCGACGCGGCACGGGCGCCGAAGCTCTCGTGGCGCGGTTGGCTTCTGCGCCGGCCATCCCGCCCGACCTCGACGACGGTTGGCGCGAGCTCCTGGTCGCGATGACCTCGCTCGACCCGCGCGATCGTCCCACTGCCCTCGATGTCGCCGTCGCCGCGTCCGCCCTCACCAGCACCGGTGTGATGATCGCCATGCCGCCGGCCGCGCCGGCGCCCGCACCCGCACCGTCGGGCAGCGTCGCCCTCGAGCCCACGATGTCGGGCCGGGATCTCGACACCTCCGAACTTCCCGCCACGATGCCGACCGCGCTCCCCGTCGCCGCGATCGCAGACGAGACGCCGCTCCCGGTGCAGTACACCTCGAGTCGCCGCGCGACGCGTACCGAGCGCACGCGACGGTCCCGCCGCGTCACGGCCCTCTGGGGCACAGCGGCCGTGGCCGCGCTTCTGATCGTCGGGGTCGTCAGCGCGCTCTCCGGCGCGTTCGGCACCGCCGGCTCGCTGACCCCCGTGGTGTCCGAACCGACGCCCGCGCAGATCCTGCCGGAGCCCGACCCCACCGAGGAGATCGCAGAGGATGCGGGCACCGCACCGGCACCGGTCCTGGACTCGGTGCCGGCGTCGGACACCGAGCTTCGAACCGATGACGCACAGGTCACGGATCCGCAGACACCGCCCGCCCCCGCGGTGAGCCCGAGTCCGACCGAGGCGACCACGACGCCGCGCCCGAACTCGACGCCCCCTGCACCTCGCGGCGACACCGACGAGGACGGCGAAGTCGACCCGTCTCCGACGCCGTCGCCACCCAGCCCCGACCCGACCCAGACGGCGCCGGAGGAGAACGGGACGCCAGGACCCGGCGCGGGAAACGGTCGCGGCAGCGGCATCCCGGGTTGGCTCCGCCCTCCCCCGTTCGACCGCGAGTCGGGTTCGCGCAGCTGACTCAGCTCTGCGCGGGAACGAGCTCCGCCCCCGCGCGTGCGATCTCGTCGAGCGCTCGGGCACTGGATTCGGGGTGGACGCCCGCGATGAGGTCGGTCAGCACCCGCACCCGCCGTCCGGCCGCGAGCGCGTCCAGGGCCGAGGCCCGCACGCAGTAGTCCGTCGCGATCCCCGCGACGTCGATGTCGATGATGCCGTGGGAGTCGAGCAGCTGGGCGGCCGTGGCGCCGTCATCCGCATGCCCTTCGAACAGCGAATAGGCGGGCCGACCCTGCCCCTTCTTCAGATGATGGGTGACCGACGACGCATCGAACAGCTCGTCGTACTCCGCACCGTACGTGCCGCCGACGCAGTGCGGCGGCCATGTGTCGACGAAATCCGGGGTGTCGGAGAAGTGACCGCCGTTGTCGTTGTCGGAGTCGTGCCAGTCGCGGGAGGCCACGATCAGGGCGTAGTCACCAGCATGCTTCGCGAGGAACTCCGTCACCCGGGCCGCGACCTCGTCTCCCCCGGCCACGCCCAGGGCACCGCGCTCGGTGAAGTCGTTCTGCAGATCGACGATGAACAGCGCCCGGGTCATGCGTCGAGCCTACGACGGCGCCTGCTCCTCCGGGTGAGAAGGCACCCGGAGTCATCCGGCCGCGAAAAGGAGGGTCCAGGAGATCACGAGGGCGACCAGCCCCAGACCGGTGAGGCCCACCCCGAACCAGGCGACGAAGCGCACCACTGGTGATCCCCGGGTCAGCCGCATCCGTCCGGAGGAGTCGCGCCGGGCGAACACCGAGGCGGAATCCTGACCGTCGAGCACCCGGAGCTGCTCGGGCGTCAGGTGCGCCTCGCCGACCTCACCGTCCGATCCGAACCAGCGGGCGATCCGACCGCCGTCCTCGTCGTCGTCGATCATGACGGTGACCGGCTCCCACGTTCCGTCGGCAAGAGCGAGGATCACACCGACCAGCAGCACCACCCCGCCGAGACCCAGCCCCACCCAGCTGAAGATCTCCAGCACCGCGTTCACCGCGATGTCGGCAGAGGTGGTCACTCCGTGAGTTTATTCCGCGTGCTGGCCCTCGCGGACACAGGGAGCCCGACCGAAACGTGGAGCCACCTAAGGGAATCGAACCCTTGACCTATTCATTACGAGTGAATCGCTCTGCCGACTGAGCTAAGGTGGCGCGCGTCGCTCGCGCGATGCACGATCACCGATCTTACAGCCTCGCCCGGCGCGGAGCGAACCGTGCCGGGCGCGACCCCGGGGCTACTCGCAGCGCAACCCGTCCTCGGGAACCACACCGTCGACGAGATACGCCTCCACCGCGGAGTCGACGCACGCGTTGCCCTTGTTGTACCCGGTGTGGCCTTCCCCGACGCGGGTAACGAGAACCCCGGACGCCAGCTGATCGGCCAGCGCCACCGACCATTCGTACGGGGTCGCCGGATCATTGGTCGTGCCGACCACGACGATGGGCGCGGCGCCCTCGGCGGTGATCGCCTCACGCACACCCGTCGGCGGGTAGGGCCACGCGTCGCACGGGTCGGGTCCCGCCCAATAGGGCGCGATCGTCGGGGCCTCCGCCTCGAGCTGGGCCTCGGCGGCCTCCTCGTCCGCCTCGAAGGTGGGATCGTCGGGATAGTCCATGCAGTTGTACGCCCGGAAGGCCTCGGTGGAATTGTCGAGGTACTGGCCCTCCTGGCGGTTGTAGTAGAAGTCCGCCAGCACGAACGCGAACTCCGGGTCTCCCTGCAGCGCGTCGCTGAGCGCGGTGGTGAGGAACGTCCAGTTGTCGCGGGAATACAGCGCCGCCACAATCGAGGTGGTCAGCGCGTCGGCGTTGAGCTCACGCCCGTCGGATGCGATGAGCGGGGCCGCGTCGGCGCTGGCGAGGAGCGCCCCCAGATCGGCCATCGCCTCATCCACCGAACCTCGGAACGGACAGTCGTCGCCTGCCAGACAGTCGCTCATGTACGCGCGCAACGCCGACTCGAAGCCGATCGCCTGCGTCGTGCTGACGTCGAAGCCCGACGCCGCCGGGTCGATCGCCCCGTCGAGCACGAGGCGGCCCACCCGCTCGGGGTAGAGCTTCGCGTAGGTGGCGCCGAGGAAGGTGCCGTACGAATAGCCGAGATAGTTCAGCTGCTCATCTCCGAGGACGGCGCGCAGGAGGTCCATGTCGCGGGCTGCGTTCTCTGTGGTGATGTGCGGGAGGATGCCGCCGCTGTTGGCGTCGCACGCCTCAGCGAACCCCGCGTGGCGGTCCAGCCACTCCTGGGTCCACTCGTCGCTGCCGCGCGGCGCGGAGACGTCGGGGTAGAGGTAGTCATCCATCTGCGCGGCGTCGTAGCACCGCACCGCGGTGGACTCCCCCACCCCGCGCGGGTCGAATCCGATCACGTCGAAGCTCTGCTGCAGCTGCTGACCGACGGCGAAGCCCAGGGAGTCGCGGATGAGGGAGACCCCGCTCGCACCCGGCCCGCCGGGGTTGGTCAGCAGGGAGCCGATCGCCTCGCCCCCGGTCGCCCGGTGGCGGACGACGGAGAGCTGGATGTCGCCTGCCGACGGGTCGCTCCAATCCAGCGGTGCCCGCACCATGGTGCAGTCGAAGCCGTCGCCGCAGTCGCTCCATGTCAGCGTCTGCTCGTAGAACGGCAGCAGCTCCTGATCGACCCCGTCCGTGTCGGGGGCGGGGCTCGCCGTGGATGCCGGCCGGGTCTCGGGGATCAGCGAGTACACGCATCCCGACAGCACCAGCGTCATCGCGACGACGGTGGCGAGTGCTGCCGCGACGCGGCGGCGGAGGCGAGGGGGTGCGACGGTCACGGGGTCCTTCCGGTGGCAACGGTGATCAGCATGCTCTCGATGGCCAGCGTCGGGGCGACGTTCTGCTCGAGATTTCGGCGGGTCTCGGAGATCTGATCGAGCACGACGAGCGTGCGCGAGGGCTGCCACTGATCGGCGAGAGCGCGGATGTCATCAGCGAATTCGCGATTGATCATGTCGTCCTCCCGGCCGAACTGCCGCATGAGGACATCGCGGAACAGCGACTGCAGGTCGGTGAGGACGCGATCGATCCCGTCTCGCAGACTCCGGGTGGCGCGGCGCTTCTGGTCGTCCTCCAGCGCGGACAACTGGCCGCGGACCGCAGGTGGCACGGGAGCCCCCTCGGCGATGCCGAGGGTACGCCGCAACTGCAGACGCTCGGCCTCGTCGCGCTCGGCGCTGAGCGCCTTGGCGTCATCGGTGGCCGCCGCGACGATCCGCGCGGCCACATCGACCGCGCCCCCCACACCGCGGACGGAGAGAACGCCGGCGAGGGTCTCGGCGCGCCGCCGGCGCGCCGCGTCGTCGCTCGCCAAGCGCTGGGCCATGCCGATGTGCCGCTGCGCGTGCCGCGCCGACTGTTCGGCGATCTCCGGTGTCGCCCCGGTGCGGGCCGCGATGAGAGCGGCGACGTCGGCGACGTCGGGCTCGCGCAGCCGCACGGTGCGGACCCGCGACCGGATCGTGGGAAGCAGGTCGGCGTCGCTCGGCGCACACAGCACCCACACCGTCCGCTCGGGCGGCTCCTCCAGTGCCTTCAGCAGCACGTTGGAGGTGCGCTCCGCCATCCGATCGGCGTCCTCGACGACGATGACCCGGTGCCGCCCGATCGAAGGCGCGAAGTAGGCCCGCTCGACCAGCCGCCGGGCCTCGTCGATGCGGATGATGACCTGTTCGGTGCGCAGCGCCGTCAGGTCGGGATGGGTGCCTGCGAGCACCTGGGCCACGGCGGCGTCGTCGCCGGGCTCGGCGATCAGAGCGGCGGCGAACGCGTACGCGAGGGTCGATCGGCCCGATCCGGGCGGCCCGACGAGGAGCCACGCGTGCGTCATCGCACCGGGGTCGGCGGCGGCGGCCTGAAGGGCGGCCACGGCGTCGGGCTGCCCCCACACGCCGCGCCACGGGTCGGTCGCCGTGCCGATCGTGGTCGCGGTGGCCTCCATGGGCTTCAGCCTAATCTTCCCGCCCGACACCCCGGCTGGGGGGTTGCTCACGATGTGCGGGCGTCCAGCAGTGCGGCCACGCGCGTGCGGACGGCGGCCGCGATCTCGTCGGCCGGCGCGGTGGCGTCGAGCACGAGGAAGCGCTCCGGCTCCGCGGCGGCGAGCGAGAGGAACTCGCTGCGCACTCTCGCGTGGAAATCATCCTGCTCGGCTTCGAGCCGGTCGAACGGCTTGTCGTCGGCATCGCGACGCGCGCGCGCCGACGCGGGGTCGAGGTCGAGCAGCACCGTGAGGTGGGGCAGCAGGCCCTCGGTGGCCCAGAGCGACAGATCGCGCACTTCGCCCGGACCGAGCACCCGGCCGGCACCCTGGTAGGCGACCGAGGAGTCGAGGTAACGATCCTGGATCACGACATCGCCGCGGGCGAGCGCCGGACGCACCACCGTCGCGACATGATGGGCCCGGTCGGCGGCGTAGAGCAGCGCCTCGGCACGCGGTGAGACGTCACCGCGGTGGTGGAGCACGATGTCGCGGATGAGCACCCCCACCTCGGTCCCGCCCGGTTCGCGGGTGCGGACCACGCGCCGGCCCTGCCCTGTCAGCCACTTCTCGAGCAGCGCCGCCTGTGTGGTCTTCCCGGCGCCGTCGCCGCCCTCCAGGGTGACGAACAGTCCGGATGCCGCGAGCTCGCCCTCCGACGCCACGGCGGCGCCGGAGCTCACTTCTTCTTCGCCGCGGGCTTGCGGGTGGTGGTGGTGGTGCGTCGAGTCGTGCGTTTGGGCGCCGGGCCCTTCGCGCGCTTGTCGGCGATCAGCTGCACGGCGCGCTCGTAGGTGACATCCATCGCGTTCTCACCCCGGGGGATGGTCGCGTTCGTCTCGCCGTCGGTGACGTACGGACCGAAACGGCCGTCGCGCAGCTTGATGGGCTTGCCGCTCACGGGATCGTTGTCGAACTCCTTCAGCGCGCTCGACGCCTTCCGCGCGCCGTACTTGGGCTGCGCGTACAGCGCGAGGGCCTGTTCGAGCGTCACGTCGAAGATCTGCTGCTCCGATTCCAGCGAACGGGAGTCCGACCCCTTCTTCAGGTACGGGCCGAACCGGCCGTTCTGCGCCGTGATCGGCTCGCCCGACTCGGGATCCTCTCCGACCACGCGGGGAAGATCGAGCAGTCGCAGTGCGGTCTCGAGGTCGATCGTGTCGGGGGTCATCGACGCGAAGAGAGACGCGGTGCGGGGCTTGGGCGCCGCCTTGGCGGCATCCTTCTTACCCTTCTTCGGAGCTTCCTCGATCACCTCGCCGGTGGCCTCATCGACCTCGGCGGGCTCTTCGGGGTCGGTCTCTTCGATGTAGGGACCGAAGCGGCCGTCCTTGACCACGACCAGCTTGCCGTTGGCCGGGTTGGTGCCGAGGACGCGGTTGCCCGCGACCGGGGCGTCGCGCAGCTCCTGCACCTTCTCGGGGGTGAGCTCGTCGGGAGCGAGGTCGTCGGGGATGTTCACCCGGCGCGGCTCGGCCTCGGGCTGCTCGGGATCGGTGATCTCGAGGTAGGGCCCGAACTTGCCGAAACGCAGGGTGGCGGTGTCGGTGATGCGGGTCGAGTTCAGCTCGCGGGCGTCGATCTCGCCGAGGTTCTCGACGATGTTGCGCAGGCCCGGGTGCTCCTCGTTGCCGAAATAGAAGGCGCGGAGCCAATCGGTGCGGCGCTGCTCGCCACGAGCGATGCGGTCGAGGTCGTCCTCGAGGGCGGCGGTGAAGTCGTAGTCGACCAGGTCGGCGAAGTGCTGTTCGAGCAGTCGCACGACACTGAAGGCGAGCCAGCTGGGCACGAGGGCCTGTCCGCGCTTGCGGACGTAGCCGCGATCGAGGATCACGTCGATGATGCTCGCGAACGTCGAGGGACGCCCGATCCCCTTCTCCTCCAACGCCTTGACCAGGCTCGCCTCGGTGTAGCGCGGTTTCGGCGACGTCGCGTGACCCTTGGCTTCGATGTCGCGCAGGCGAACCTGGTCGCCCACGCTCAGCACGGGCAGGGACTGATCGTCGCTGCGGTGGGAATCCCCCCGCTTCTCGTCGGTGCCCTCTTCGTAAGCCTCGAGGAAGCCCTTGAAGGTGTAGACGGTGCCCGATGCGGTGAACTCGGCGCGCTGGACGACGCCGTCGACCGAGACGTCCGCGGTGATGGTCACCGTCGTCGTCTCGTATTTGGCGTCGGACATCTGGCTGGCGACGGTGCGCTTCCAGATGAGGTCGTACATCCGCAGCTCATCGCGATCGAGCTGATCCTTCACGGAGGACGGCGTCCGGAAATCCTCACCCGAGGGGCGGATCGCCTCGTGGGCCTCCTGGGCGTTCTTGCTGTTGTTGCGGTACGTCCGGGGATTGGCCGGCACGGCCTTGTCGCCGTACAGGCTCACCGCCTGCGCACGAGCCGCCGTGACCGCCTGGGCCGACAGCGCCGTCGAGTCGGTGCGCATATAGGTGATGTAGCCCTTTTCGTACAGACGCTGCGCCACGCCCATGGCGTGCTTCGCGCTCATCGAGAGCTTCCGCCCCGCCTCCTGCTGAAGCGTCGAGGTGGTGAAGGGGGGCTTGGGACTGCGGGTGCCGGGCTTGGATTCCAGACCCGAGACGGATGCTTCGCCGGCCGCCTCCAGCGCGGCGGCCAGGGCACGCGCCCGAACCTCATCGAGGACGACGACCGCCTTCTTCAGCTGACCGGCGTCGTCGAAGTCGGTGCCACGGGCGAGGGCGGCGCCGTCCAGGCGCGCGAGACGCGCCGTGAACGGCTGGGCGCCGTCGGCGAGCGATCCCTTGACCGCTCCCGTCTCGACGTCCCAATAGCTGGCCGTGACGAAGGCCATCCGCTCGCGCTCGCGGTCGACCACCATCCGAGTCGCCGCGGACTGCACACGACCGGCGCTCAACGCCGCGCCTTCCCGACCGCTGCCGACCTTGCGCCACAGAACCGGCGAGACATCCCAGCCGTAGAGCCGGTCGAGGACGCGTCGGGTCTCCTGGGCGTCGACGAGAGCGTGATCGAGTTCACGGGTGTTGTCGACCGCGGCGCGGATGGCGTCCTTCGTGATCTCGTGGAAGACCATGCGCTTGACGGGCACCTTGGGCTTGAGCACCTCGAGCAGATGCCACGCGATCGCCTCGCCCTCACGGTCCTCATCGGTGGCGAGGAGGACTTCGTCGGCCCCCTTCAACGCACGCTTGAGTTCAGCGACGGTTTTGGTCTTGCGGTCGTTTACGACGTAGAGGGGATCGAAGTCGTTGTCGATGTCGATCGAGTACTTGCCGTACGCGGCCTTCTTGTCGGCCGGGATGTCCTTCTTGTTCGCCAGGTCGCGAATGTGCCCGACCGAGCTGAGCACCTCGTATCCGTCGCCGAGGTACCCCTGAATGGAGCGCATCTTCGTCGGGGACTCGACGATGACGAGCTTCTTGCCTGTGGATGCCACGGGGGTCCTTTCTTCGTTGCACACCATACACACCGCACAGGGGGGTGATCGCTGAGAGCGGGAGCGGCGTTCCCCCGGGGCGTCACGGGAAAGCGGGCGGCCCGGCGCGGGCCGACGCCGAGACCGGGAGGCCGAGGACGCGGCCTTCGACCGTCACGGTCGCGATGAGGTCGTCGAGCTCGCAGCGGACGAGCTCGGCCCCGATGGTGGCCGCCAGTTGCTCGGCTCGCTCGCAGGGCACCCCCGACAGCACGCCCGACGCGGCGTCGGCGGCGGCGAGTGCGGCCGCATCGGCGGCGCCCGCCACGCGTTGGGCCTGGACGGCGGCGCCGCCCACGGCGAGCAGACCCACCGCGAGTGCGGCGGTCACGCCGACGACGCCGACGGCGATCGACGTGCCGGCCACCGGATCACCATCCCCCGGACAGCCCGCAGCTGCGCGCCGTCAGGGTCATCGGCAGGACGGGGTGCGCCGGCGCGACGGCCGATACGCACACGAGATCTCCTTCGTGCGACACGGTGCCCCGAGCACCCGCCACGGCAGCCCTGATCGCGCCGTGGACGCGATCACCGTCTTCGCCGCGCGCGGCGAGGCGCGCCGCGTCTGCGGCGGCGTCCTGAAGCCGCACCTGCTGGGCAGAAACCGTCAACGCGGCGACCGAAAGCAGGACCACGACGATGACGGCGGGCAGCGCCACCGCGAACTCGGCGACGACCGACCCCCGGTCGCCGCCGAGCTCACGGCCCCTCACGCCACCGTCAGGGCGAGGCGGACCAGTTCGGTCAGGATGCCCCGCACCTCGTCGCTGCGCATGATCAGGACGAGGAGGCCGGCGAAAGCGACGGCGGCAAGCGTGGCGGAATTAAGGCTGAAGTGTCGATGTCCGAGCGCGCCGCTAACGTAGACGCACCCCGGCGAGGGGCGAAACGGAATGAGGACTGTTATGACCGACGCGGAAACTAAGGCTGCCGACGGCGAAACGAAAAAGTACAACATCGCTGAAGATCCCGACGAGCCGACGCTCGAAGACCTGACGTCGCCGGACTTGACCTTGAATGACGTTCTAGACGTCTTCTTCGGAACGGGCGAAGAGGCTGACGACGTTGAGATCCCCTTGACTCTCGTAGTCCAGGGATTGGTGGTCAGCGGCACAGCCATCAGCCGCCCTGCATGGGTGCGGGGACTAACGGAATCAGGCGGCGAAACGGAAGGAACCGTGACTCACGCACTCCGCCTCCGCTGGGAGCAAGATCAGGTGGATTCAGTAGCGATGCGTGATCGGCGAATCGAAGCCGGACTGCCGAGCCTCACGAGGAAGTTCGTCCATCTCAAGGACGCCTCCCTCATGCCGAGCGGCGGGAATGGGCGAGTTGTCGCCCCCTACTTCCGGGCACGACTCAGCGAAATCGGCGGTTGGACACTCGGCGCCGCGACCTTCAACGAGTGACGCAGAAGCGGCCCGTGCGCACTTTCGCCCACGGGCCGCTTGCGAACCGATGCAGAGGACTACGCCCGCCTCGTCGCCGCTGCCGCCTGGCGCTGGGACGGCGTGTAGATACTGACGCTCCGTTCGTGATCGCTGCGCCGAGCGAAATCGGCTTGGCGCTGCGAAGGTGTCTTCCGTCGCTCGAGCTCGGCGACGAGCTTGCTCTCGCGCTTCTCAAGGCGCTTGGTGTCTTCAGTCACGGTCGGATCTCCTGTCGGTGGTGGTTGGTCTTCCATACCGCGGCGAGGCGCGCGAATTCGGCATCCTCTTCCTCGGTGCTCTCGTCGAGCGCGAGCAATTCCCGCAGGCGCTCTCGCACGTAGTCGACGTCGCTCTCACGCTCAAGGCGCTGCCATTCCGCTATCCGTTTCCGGCGTTTGGGGAAGGTGTGGTCAAGCCACACGAGGCAGGCGACCAGGAAGTCGGGGTCGCTGCGATAGTCGACGCGGCGGGGTCGCTCGGGGTGAAGCTTCACACCGCACGACCAGCATTCGGTCTCGTCCACTGGCTTAGGAGAAGCGGGCGCCCGAGATGGCGACGTCGGCGCTTCCGCTCGTGAGGCTGTCGAGCCGCACGCGGAACGCGATGTATGGCGCGACGTTCAGCCGCCACGCGCCCGTCCCGGTCGCGATCTCCGTCAGCACGTCACGGCCGACGACCCGCGTCGCCGACACGGGAAAGAATCGCCCCGGTCGGACGGCGGCCTCGAAGACGGCGATGAGGTCGAGCGCGTCGGGCGCGTCGATGTCGACGGCAACGACGGCCACCTCGGTCACGTCGAGCGTGACGGCGTCGCCGGGAGTGGTGAGGGTTGCTCGTGTGTTCTTCACGGTGCGTTTTCCTTTCGGTGGGGTGATGTCGGGGGGCTTAGAGGTCGTCGTCGTCGTAGATCGGCGCGATCAGGCGCCCGTCTGGAAGTTGGATCGCGGTGACACCGACCCGCCTGCGCCGTTTTCCCCGCTTCTTGGGCTCATCGGGCGCGGGGGTGCGATCCGTCGCGGGAGCGGGCGGCGTGGCCCGCGGGGGGCGCGGTTTCGGGGTGACCGGCTGTCCTTTCCGCTCCTGCGCGACCCTGGCCGACTCTTCTGCCGCGCGTCGGGCGTACCAGTCGCCCACGCGCGTCACGGCGAAGAGGTCGCGATTCTCGGCCTCCCGCCGAGGGAGCTTCGGCTCGACGGATGGATGACGTTCGCGCTCGGCGGCGAGGTAGGTCGCCCTCCACTCGGCGCGCTCGGTCGGGCTCATCCGGTCCCAACGCCGGCGCGCCTTCGCGAGGCGACGATCGAACTCGATGCCGGTCTCCGACGGCGTATCGCCGCCGAGACGTGCGGCGGCTTCGCTGAGCGCTTCGAGCACGGGGTCGAAGCGTGGTTCGGTGCTCTTGCGTCTAACCCTGGGCATCGTCGCCTCCTCTCAGATTGAGACCGAGAAGGCGGGCGCGCTGCGCTTCCACGGATGCCAGGAAGCGGTAAAGCGCCGTCCGCTCGCCCTGTGAGTCGGCGAGGGCGAGGTCGACATGAGCCTTTTTCACGAGGGCGTCGAGGCGATCCTCGACCTCGATGCGCAGCTGTTCCGCCTCGGCCTCACCGAGGCGCGCGTACGCAACTCGGGCGAGCTCCTGCGCCTCGACGATTGAGATTCCGAGCCGGTCGGCGATGTCGCCCCACGAGAATCCCTCGCGGCGCATTACGACCGCGCGGAGGGCGCGCTCGACGGCGCGATCCGCTTCGATCTCTGCGCGGGCGATTTCGAGATCCTTCTTCTTGCTCACGATTCCTCGTCTCCGTCGTCGCCCTCGTCGTCGTCGTCGAGGTCGGGCGCCTCGTCTGCCTCGGCCTCGAGCCGAGAACGCGCGGTCTGCTCCTTCTCGGCGGCATCGAGATCGTCGAGCACTCGCTTAGCGAAGCCGATCGCTTTGACGAGGCGGTCTGCGGCGATCTGAGCGTGAACCTCGGGAGCGCGACCTTCGCCGAATTCGTCGGCGCTGTTCTTGCTGGCCGCGGGCGGGACGGGCGCAAAGTCGTCACCGCCGACCACGCGCGGGAGCGCGGCGAGGAGCGCCGTCGACGATGCGACCTTCGCGCCGGCCTGACGGGCGATCCCGAGTGCGGATGCGAGCTCGAGAATGCCTGCCTCGGCGTCTGAGCGTGCTTCGGCGGCGAGAGCGGGCGCGTGGTGCGCCAGCGTCTCGAGGTAGCTCATGCGAAGCGCCCCGAGTGCCGCCGTGGCGGCCGTGAAGTCGAGCTCGGCGTCCTCGACGCGCTCGATGGCGGCGAGCTTCTTCTTCTTGAGCGCCTTCTTGTCAGGCACCTTGCCGTCGCTCCCGGCCTGGAACGCGGCTCGGTTCGTCTCTCGGGCGACACCGTCGGCTTCTCGGCGGGCGGCGGTGAGTTCGCGCCACGCGGTCTTCTGCGCCGCGTGCGCCTCGATGCACTTGACGCTGATATCGCGGACAGCGGCGACCGACGAGGTCGGCAGGACGTGGAGCGTCCAGTGACCGCCTGCGCCGGACCACGAGAGCTGAGTAGTTGAGTCGGGCATGGTGGGTTACTCCTTTTCGGTGGTGGGTTTGGCGATGGCGCCGACGTCGATGCCCTCGGCGAGGGTGTAACGCCACGTGGTGGTCTCGCGGAGGGCAAGCCCGACGGTGGCGACCTCCTCGTCGACGGTGAGAAGGCCGAGGAGGTGGAGCGCCTGTAGTTGCCGGTCAACGGTCGAGCGGGGCTTCTGTACGCGCTTCACGACGTCCCGCAGCGGCGTCCAAGGGTGGGCGGCGACGTCCTCGAGGATCTCGAGCCGCAGCGGCGGCATCGAATCGCGCGCGACGCGGATCGCGAGGGCGAGCGCATCCTCAGCGGAGAGGCCGACCGCGACCCCGCCGCGGTAGATCTGTGCGAGTTGCTTCGCGAAACGGGTCGGCATCTCGGGCGCGTGGGAGTCGATGACGTTGCCCCGATAGTCCAGATCGACGGCGGTGCGGGCGAGGGTGACGAGATCCGCCGCCGCGAGGATGCGCGCGGCGTCTTCGTCGCCGGGACCGTCGGCGCTGAGATCTGCGCCCTCGAGCACGCCCGCAACCGTGGCGGCGAGCTCGGCGCGCATCGCCTCTTCGCTGCCGGTATTGCCGATCGCCTTGCGTCCTGCGGCGATGCGTCCCGTGGTGGAGTCCATGCGGACGACGACGAAGCGGTCGCCGAATGCGGCGATGGTGTCGGCGTGTGTGCGATCCCATGCGGTCGTCACGGCGCCGATGACCGTGATCCGGCCTCGCCACTCAAGGGAACGTCCGCCGTCGGTGCCGACGTTACGCACCCAGTGACCGTCGTACACCTCGCGCAGCGCGGCGAAGACTTGAGCGCGTGCGTCGCGGCTCATCGAGAGCATCGAAGTCACGTCTTTCGCGACGAGGATGCCGCGATCGCCGATCTCGCGCAGTAGGCCGCCCGTTGCGCTCGCGGTGCGTTCGCCCTTCGAGGTCGCCGACAAGAGCGCGCCCTCCGAGGCGATCGCCGAGACGACGTGAGCGCCCGCGCCGGCGAGTGGCTGGACCGTTTCCGTCTTCGCGTTGCCCGAGCCCGAGATGACGAGGAGCCAAGCGGGATCGCCGTCCATGCGGTCGATGACCGCGGCGGCGAGCACGGCGTTGAGCGCCTGTAGGTCGTAGTCGATGCCTAGCCACCCGCGGAAGGCTTCGTGACAGGCGGCGAGAGTCACGGGGACCACTCGCCGGGGGCGGTTCCGCTCCTTGATCGCTCGCTTCTCGACCTTCGAGAGCTTGAACGATGGCAACGGCAGGCCGAAGCGTCGCACACTGCCCGCGAGCGCCTTGTCGAAGTGCCCGAGGTAGTCGGCCGACCATCCGCGCCCGTAGGTGTCTCGGGCGGCGTCGAGCACAGCCGCGACGCCGGGCTCGCCTGCCTGCCCGAGCTTCACGAGCTCTGCGACTGCTTCGAGGAGGTCGCCGTGACTCATCCCGCTCGATCGGAAGCGGCGCGCTGCCTTCTTGACTGACTTCGACGGCTTGCCCCCGACGAGTCGCGAGCGGAACGCTTCGACGCTCGCGCGCGTGCGCGGCGCGGCCTGCCGTGGCTCGCCCGAGACGAGCCAGTCGGGCGCCGACGCGAGTGCGTCGAGCGATGTCGGAGGGGCGGTGTAAAGGACGGCGTACGAGTTGCCCGTGCGGCGGTCGATGCCGCTGCCCTTCTCGAAGAGATCCGCGGATCCGTTAGGCGGCTCGACGCCGTCGGGCACGGCGAAAAAGGCATGCACGCCGCCCGAGGGGGTGTCTTGCGTCCACGTCGCCGGGAGAGGATGCCCTAGGCGCTCAAGCGTTGCGACGCCGTCCTTGTCGCCCTTCACGTCGAGATCCGCGATCGCGAGCCCCGACGGGCCGGCGACGATGCCGGGGAGCGCCTCGGGGTGCTTCTCCCACCACGCGCGGATGCGGTCAGGGTCGGCGCTCGCGTCGGTGAGGCCGCGCTTCGTGAGCGGCGTCTTGTCTACGCCGCACGGGATGACGTGCCAGCCAAGCACAGCGGCGGCGAGGGCGTGGTCGAGTGCGCTCATTTGCCTGCCTCGTGGCCGTTGCGCATCGCTTGGGCGACGGCCTCAGCGGTCGCCATGCGAAGAAGGAGGATCGCCTGACGGCGTCGGGCTTCGGGGCTTGACCATTCCCGATCCGGCCAGCGCCGATCCACCTCCTCGAGCCACGGCGCGAGGGCGGCGGCGGATGGCTGCGGGGGACGCTTCTTCGTAGGCGGGAGCCCTTGCGCGGCGCGCTTCGCCGCCTTCTTCGCGTTCGTCACCTCGGCGCCTCGACGTCCGCGCTCGGCCCGCTCCTCGGGGCTCATGTTCATTGCGGCCTTGAGCCCGCCGAGCGCGCGGCTCGCCCGCGTCGCGTCGGACGGCTGACGGTTCTCACCGCTCATCGCGCGGCCGCCAGGAGAGCGGAGATGCGGAGGGCGCGCGACGTCTCAGGGGCGGGGAGATCCGCCACGAGAGCGGCGATGACGCCGTCAGGGTCTGGGAAAAGCTCGTCGAGCGGGTCGACGGTGGGGGCGACGGTGGCCACGATGGGGAGCCCAATCGGTCGGACCGCGAGCACTCATTTCCCGATGTCGGGCCGAGTGTCGGTCGACCGGCTGTAGCCTCCGCCGCTTCCGCGGTGGGTTTGGAGCCGTCCCCCGCAAAGGATGGTCGTCCTGTGCGGTGCGGTGTCGGTGATTCCCCGGTGCATCGGTCCGGAGCCCTAGCCGCGATCCACGACCGCCAGCAACTCCCGGATCTGTGTCCTAGATGTCCACCGGGCCTGTCGGCGATTCAACGCCTGCGGTCGAGACCACCTTAACGCCTAAGCAAGCGTGCACGCAAGCCGGAAATGGCATCTGATCGGGTACTTTCGCCTATTAGGTGAGAGGAGGCCGCCGAGGCTCACCAGATTTGGCGGAAGGGGTGTGTACTCCCGACGACGCCTCTTCCGGGGGGTGGGGGGGTAGTGCCGTTTCTGGTTAATCTCGACGTCACTATTTTGCGATTTTCGCGTCAGTTGTTGCCGTAACGCGCTACGTCTCTACGGGGGTAGGGGGTGTAGCCGTTTCTGGTGAGGTCATGGAGACTCGGAGCGCATCGGGGAGTGAGTTAGCGTGCGGGTTCGGATTAACCCCGTGGCGACAGGGCGAGTTGTGACCGCCGCGCGAGACTCGGGGTAGTCGCCCCCACCGCCTCGAGATAACGCGCCGGGGTCCGCGCCATTAGCAACAGCGCCCGCCGTCGCTATCCGAGCGCACCCGAAGCGATGTCTGAGCCTGCGACTACCGTTCTCGCATGGCCACATACCTCCAACTCAGAGACGCCGCCGAAGAGGCTCATCGACAGGCGGCGGCAATCGCACGCGGTAACCCCGAGAGCGAGCAAGTTCGCATTCTCGCGATCGCGACAGCCGAGACAGCGCGCGTCGTCGCCGAGCTGGCGCGGAAGGTACGCGACCTCGACGATTAGGCGGGTACGCTCGCCCCGTGGATCTGATCGAGCAGCCGCGATGCCCGAATTGCGGCGTCGTGATGCGTGACGAGCCGGGCGCCTACCGCTGTCCCGCTTGCGGTCGCGTCATCGAGGTCGCGGACGTGCCGCCGGCGCCTGTCTTCGACGGTCCCGCGATCCACGGCGGCTAGCGGTCGAGCGTTCCCGAGCGACGGATCGGGTCGTTGCCCGCGTCGCGCAGCGCCTGTTCCGAGAAGTGCCTAAGCTCGCCGTTCTCACTCAGTACGGCGATGATCGGGGTCAGGTCCGTTTGGTCTTCGCCTTGATACTCGCGCCAGACGCCATTACCGGGCCCGGTGGCGGGCTTGACGATCTTGCCGAATTGACCGTCAGGAAGGCGCACCGTCATACCCGCGTAGAACATGGCGCGAGCGTAGCGCCTAGCGCGGCGTGATCGTCAGCGTTCTGGCGAACTTCTCGGCGGGCATGTTGCGGCGGTTACCCTGCCCGACCGAGTGAACGCGGATCTCGAAGAGCTCGCCGAGCACGGTGCGCTTCTGCCCGAGCGTCAGCGCCTGCCACGTCGCCAGGACGTCGGCGGCGTCGACGATGCCCTCGAGCGCTGACCGGTCGGCCCCCTCGGCGAGGTCGCGGCGCAGCGCGTCGCGCTTCTTCACGAGCCGATCGCGGCGGCGGAGGTACTCGGCGCGGTCGACGAGCCCGGCGTCGCGGTCCTCGCCGAGCTCTATGACGAGCGCTTCGAGCTTGGCGAGTTCCGCCGTTAGGGCAGCGGCGTCGGCACGCTCGCGCGGTGCGAGCAAGGCGCCGCGGTGCTCGGCGATGTACTCGACCGCGTGGCGCTCGACGAAGCCGTCGAGGGGGTCGCCCTGGCGCATGAAATGTCGCATCGACGGGCATCGGTACGAGTGAATGCCCTTCTCGCCGCCGCCCGCGACGATGGGGCGACCGCATCCGTCGACGCCGCAGGTCGCCAGTCCTGAGAGCAACCATCGCCGCGTCGGGCCCGGTGATGTCTTCCGGTCGGGATGCTTGAGCTTCGCCTTGGCCGCTTCCCATTGCGCGACGGTGACGATCGCCGGCCACGCTCCCGCGACAGTGCGGTCGAGCGTGATCGCGTCGAGGTCGTACGCACCGCCGTTCGGGTCGGGGAGCGGCAGGCGCGCGGCGTAGTACGGCGAGCGCAGCATCCGCCCGAGCGTCGTCGGCGTGAACGGCACTCCCGAAACAGTCAGCTTCTTCGCCTCGGTGAGGTCGCGGGCGATCGAGCCGAGCGGGACGCCCGCGAGGAACATCTCGAAGATGCGCCGCACGTCCTCGGCGCGGTCGCCGTCGAGTTCGTACGCCTCGACGCTCCCGCGCTCCTTCCGAACCTTCGTCGGCACCCACTTGTAGCCGTACGGCACGCGCCCCGAGGTCGGAATGCCTTCGACGCGCCGCCCGGCGTTAGCGAACACGCGCCGCTCGGCCTTCGTCTCGCTCTCGGCGCGAGCGACGGCGGTTAAGACGTTGGCGATGAGTCGCCCGTTCACCGTCGTGAGGTCGAGCTCGCCGTCGGTCGTCACGACCTGCACACGAGCGGCAGTGAGCGATTCGATCGCAGACAGTGACCGGGCGAGACGGTCGAGCTTCCGCACGACGAGCACGTCGAACTTCCCGGCGCGGGCGTCCTCGAGCATGCGCGCAAAAGCGGTGCCCTCGCCCCGGTCGCGGTAGCCGCTGACGTTGTCGTCTTCGTAGACCTTCACGACGTGGTAGTCGCGGGACTGCGCGAGCTGGCGGCACGATTCGGTCTGTCGTTCGATGCCTTCTGGCTCGCTGACGGACTGTCGCGCGTACACGGCCGCGCGCACGGTCACGGGCATCTTCGGGGCCATGTGTCAATTCTGCCTTGAGGCGGCGACAATGGCCATCGTCGCGATGGCGTATTCGGCGGTCGCCGCGCCGGTGTCGTCGGTGAACAGGGTCGCGGCGCGGCGGCGGGTCAGTCGGATCGGGCGTGTGATGGTGTCGTGCGGGTGGGTCATGGTGGTCGCTTCTCTCTGCGATGGGGTGGACGGTGGGCACGTTCGTTGATGTGTCAAAGGCTGAGCGCCGACGAGGACAGGACGCTGAGGAACATGGGTCCGACCCCGAGGAGCAGGAACGACGGAAGCGTGCAGACGCCGAGCGGCAGGAGAAGCCTCGTCGCGAGCTTCGCGGCACGGAGCCTGCCCTCGACGCGGGCTTGGTGACGCGCGAGCGCGGCAGCGGCGCGCAGCAATTCGACAGCGGGCACCCCAGCCCTCCGTGACAGATCGAGCAGGCCGACGGTCGCCGGCGCGGGAGGGGTCCCGCATGCCGCGGCGACGAGGGTCCTCGCCCGTTCGATCGAGACGCCGCCGCTGAGGGCGATCGCCAGAAGCTCTCCGTCGAGGCCCGCGATTCCACCGGGCGGACGGGCCCTGCGGGCGAGGGATGCCGTCCAGCGCCGCGCGATGAGGATGAGGGCGCCGCCGATGACGAGGCAGGCGATACCCAGGGGGTGCGTCGTGAGGATCCCGACCGTATCGAAGCCGAGCAGAAGCCCCAGCGCGACCCCGAGAAGGGGCAGCCAGCCGATCAGTCGGGCGGTTCCGGTGGGCTCGGCCAGGGCCACCCGGATCTCATCCGCTGCCTCCTGCGCGTCGCGGAGGGCGACGGCCAGACCGCGCAGGCTCGGCGCGAGAGGCGCACCGACGACGGTGGCAACCTCCCATGCCGCCCCGACCTCCCGCCAGGGACTCGCTTCCGGCTCCGTTCCACTGATCGCCGACGCGAGGGCGGCACCCTCTCGTCTCCGGTCGCGAATCGTCCGCGCCGCGGCATCCCCCGCCTCGGCGAGGTGCTCCCACGCCCGGTCGGGCGTCACCCCCGCCTGTAACAGCACCGCCAGTTTCAGGACGGTGTCGGCGGCGGGGGTCGCGGGCGGAGCGGGTGAGGCCCGACCGGGGAGACGGGCGAGGAGCGCGCTCATCGGCCGGCCACCTCCGCCAGCTCCACGGGCGCGATCTCGAGCCGACCGACCGACGACAGCTGCGGACGCCCGGCGCCGGCGAGGCGGCGCCCGCTCCCGCTCCTCTCGACATGCAGCACGACGTCGATCGCGCTGGTCACCTGGCGGGCGAGCGCGTGGTCCCCGAGACCTGCCAGCGCGCCGAGTGCTTCGAGGCGCGTGGCGACATCGCCGAGCCCGTTCGCGTGCACGGTTCCCGCACCTCCGTCATGACCGGTGTTCAGCGCCGAGAGGAGCTCACGCACCTCTGCCCCGCGGCACTCCCCCACCACCAGCCGGTCGGGACGCATCCGCAGCGCTTCGCGCACGAGCCGAGCCAGGGCGATCTCGCCCGCCCCCTCGAGGTTGGCCTGGCGCGCCTCGAGGCGAGCATGGTGCGGATGCGAGAGGCGCAGCTCCGCGACATCCTCGATCGTGACGATCCTCTCCTCTGCGGGGGCGGCGGACAGCAGGGCGGCCAGAAGCGTGGTCTTCCCGGCGCCGGCGGCGCCGCTGACGAGCAGGTTCGCCCGCCGGGCGACCAATCGCTCGAGCGCGCGTTGGGCGGGCGGGTCGAACATGCCCGTCGCGGCGAGATCGTCCAGAGTGGGGGTACCCAGCCGCGGGATGCGCAGGGAGATGAGGGTGCCCTCCGGCGAGATCGGCGGAAGCACCGCGTGGACGCGGATCCCGCCCTCCAGACGCACATCGACGCACGGCGTCGCGTCGTCGATGTGGCGACCGCCCGCACCGATGAGGTGCACGGCGAGATCGCGGACCTCCTCCTCGCCGGCACACCACCCGTCCGCGCGCCGGGGCCCCGCACCACGGTCGACGAACAGACCCTGTGCGCCGTTGACGAAGACGTCCGACACATCCGGGTCGTCGATGAACGGCGAGAAGGCGTCGAGAACCGCTGGCCGCCGAACCCCGGTCCGTGCGGGTTCGCTCGCGCCGCCGCCCCCTCCCGCGATGCGGGGACGGGCGACGAACGGGATCGACATGCCCTCGACCGTAGGGACGGCACAGACTGCGCACAGCGCCGGAGGCGGGACCGGTGGACAGTCGAGCAGCCGGCGAGGATGTGCAGGAGACGACGGGGGACCGCCCCCCGTGTGACCCCCCGCCCCGCGACTCGTCAGAAAGCGCGGCCCGGGTCGCGAGAAGGCGGCAGTATTCGACGGGTCGCGACGCGCCTCAGCGGCGCACCGACCCCAGAAGACGACAGACAGAAGGAGGCGGTATCCCATTGGGGGGGAATGGGATACCGCCTCCTGCGACGCCCTGGCTCGGGGGGATGGGCGGGCGTCGCGAATGCCAGAATCGAAGTTCGGCCGGTGATGATCATACGCAGTCGTCACAGGCCGGCAAAACGGCGCCGGCGATCTCTCATCGGAATATCACATTCGTCTCATCCACCCACTAACGGAGGTAGTGAGGCGTTGCGGGGCGTCGGTACTCTCACGAGTGTTGTGGCCGGAAACGGCACCCGTTCGCCCGCGAAGGAGCGCGCACCGATGAGCATGACCAGCAGTCAGATCGATCACCTGTTGAACGAGAACCGACGGTTCGCGCCGTCGCCGGGTTTCGCCGACGACGCCGTTGCGAACGCCGATCTCTATGCCCGCGCGGATGAGGATCGCGAGGGGTTCTGGGCCGACCAGGCCCGCGAGCTGCTGCACTGGCACACGCCCTTCACGCAGGTGCTGAACTGGTCGAACCCGCCGTTCGCCGAGTGGTTCGCCGACGGCGAGCTCAACGTCGCCTACAACTGCCTCGACCGGCACGTCGAAGCCGGCAACGGCGACCGCGTCGCCCTGCTGTGGGAGGGCGAACCGGGTGATGAGCGGCGTGTGACGTACGCCGAGCTGACCGATGAGGTCAAGCGCCTCGCCAATGTGCTCGTGGGCCTCGGCGTCGGCGTCAACGACCGTGTGGCCATCTACATGCCGATGATCCCCGAGGCGATCGCCGCGATGCTCGCCGTCGCTCGTATCGGCGCTGTGCACTCCGTGGTCTTCGGCGGTTTCTCGGCTGACAGCCTCCGGGCGCGCATCGACGACGCCGGCGCGAAGCTCGTCATCACCGCCGACGGCGGCTACCGCAAGGGGAAGGTGTCACCCCTCAAGCCCGCCGTCGACATGGCGCTGGCCGACCGCAACGGCTCAGGCCCGCAGGAGACGGTCGAGAACGTCCTCGTCGTCCGCCGCGGCGGCAACGACGTCGACTGGGTCGAGGGCCGCGACCTGTGGTGGCACGACGTCGTCCCGGCGGCATCGGCCGAGCACGAGGCATCCGCCTTCCCCGCCGAGAATCCCCTCTTCATCCTCTACACCTCCGGCACCACGGGGAAGCCGAAGGGGATCCTCCACACCTCCGGCGGCTATCTGACCCAGGCCGCGTTCACGAACCGGGTCGTCCACGACATCCACCCCGAGACCGATGTGTACTGGTGCACCGCCGACATCGGCTGGATCACCGGTCACTCGTACGTCACCTACGGTCCCCTCGCGAACGGCGCCACGCAGGTCCTGTACGAGGGCACGCCCGACACCCCGCACCCCGGTCGCTGGTGGGAGGTCGTGGAGAAGTACGGCGTCACGATCCTCTACACCGCTCCCACCGCCATCCGCTCGTTCATGAAGATCGGGCGCGCGGTTCCGCAGAAGTTCGACCTGTCGTCCCTGCGCCTCCTCGGTTCCGTCGGAGAGCCGATCAACCCCGAGGCGTGGGTCTGGTACCGCGAGATCATCGGCCACGGCGAGACGCCCATCGTCGACACGTGGTGGCAGACCGAGACGGGCGCGATGATGATCTCCGCCCTTCCGGGTGTGACCGAGACCAAGCCGGGGTCTGCCCAGGTTCCCCTCCCCGGCATCTCGGTCGACGTCGTCGACGACGACGGCACCCACGTCGGCAACGGCAACGGCGGCCTGCTGGTGATCACCGAGCCCTGGCCATCGATGCTCCGCGGCATCTGGGGCGACCCGGAACGGTTCAAGGAGACCTACTGGGACAAGTTCCGCGACAAGGGGTACTACTTCGCGGGCGACGGCGCGCGCCTGGACGACGACGGAGACGTGTGGCTGCTCGGCCGCGTCGACGACGTGATGAACGTCTCGGGCCACCGCCTGTCGACGACCGAGATCGAGTCGGCGCTCGTCGCGCACGAGGCCACCGCGGAGGCGGCGGTGGTCGGCGCGTCCGACGAGACGACGGGCCAGGCCGTCGTGGCCTTCGTCATCATCAAGCAGAGCTACCTCGACAAGCACTCGCCCGAGGGGCTTGCGCAGGCGCTGCGGGCGTGGGTGAGCGAGCAGATCGGGCCGATCGCCCGGCCGCGCGACGTCTACATCGTCGGTGAGCTGCCGAAGACCCGGTCGGGCAAGATCATGCGCCGGCTCCTGCGGGATGTCGCGGAGGGCCGTGAGGTCGGCGACACCACGACGCTCGCCGACACCGCGGTGATGAGCGTCATCTCCGCCCAGGTGAAGTAGCCCCACGCGGCTCACCCGCGCCGAGAGTGCATCTGGGCGCCGAGGGTGCGGGGTTCACTCGCATCCTCGGCGCGCAGATGCACTTTCGCGGTTTCGTGAGGAACCGCGAAAGCGGGATGCCGCGGCGCGGCGTCAGGCGAGGGTGAAGACGACCTCGACCTCGACCGGGGCGTCCAGGGGCAGGACCGGCACGCCGACGGCGGAGCGGGCATGACGACCAGCGTCGCCGAAGATCTCACCGAGGACGGTGCTCGCACCGTTGATGACCCCGGGCTGACCGATGAACGCGGGCACCGAGGCGACGAATCCGGTGACCTTCAGCACACCGACCAGTCGGTCGACGCCCCCGGCGGCGGCTGCCGCCGCCGCGACGGCGTTGAGCGCGCACTGGCGGGCGTAACCCGCCGCGGCATCCGGGGTCACCAGACCGTCACCCTCGCCGACCTTGCCGGTCTCGGGAAGCGCACCCGAGACCATCGGGAGCTGGCCCGCGGTGTACACCAGGTCGCCGTGCACCTTGGCGGGGATGTAGGCGGCCACCGGCGGGACGACCGAGGGGAGCTCGATGCCGAGCTCGGCCAGGCGCTGCGAAACGCTCACTGCTCGTCTCCGAACTGGCGCGCCGCCTGCTCTGCCGCGCCGAGCGCCGCATTGGGAGCGCCGCCGCCGGTGGGCCGCTTGAAGTAGGCCACGAGGCCCCCTTCCGGACCCTGGACGACCTGCACGAGCTCCCAGCCCTGCTTCCCCCAGTTGTTGAGGATGGCGGCGGTGTTGTGGATCAGCAGCGGAGTGGTGAGGTACTCCCACGTCGTCATCGAGGCTCCTGTGGTCGGGGCGGTATCGCGGGCGGATGCTGGGAAAGATCTCCGTGGGCGCACGCCGGTCGAGGGATCGCCCAGGAAGCTCCCTTACGATCAACCCTATGCCTGAGACGAAACGGACGGGTAGCGGTGTGCTCGGCGGCCTCCTCGGGGTCGTCGGACTGAGCGCCGTCGCCGGTGTGCTCGTGACCGCCGCCGTCACCCCCGCGATCGCGGTCTCGGGGGCCGCGGCCTCGAGCGCCATCTCGATGTTCGACAACATGCCGAGCTACCTCGAGATCGACGAGCTGATGCTGCCGACGACCCTCATGTACGTGAACCCCGACAACGGGCAAGAGGTCGAGTGGACGAAGTTCTACGACCAGAACCGGTCGCCGGTGACCTTCGATCAGGTGGCGCCGGTCGTCTACGACGCCGTGCTGTCGTCGGAGGACCCGCGCTACTACCAGCACGGTGGTGTCGACCTCATCGGCACGACCCGCGCGCTGCTGAGCAACGCGCAGGGCGGTCAGACCCAGGGTGGGTCGTCGATCAGCCAGCAGTACGTCAAGAACGTGCTCATCCAGCGCTGCGAGCGGGATGCGGAAGCCGAGGTCGACGCTGACGGCAACGTCCTGAAGACCCGCGACGAGGTCCTCCGCAACTGCTGGGAAGAGGCGACGAACGCCACCGGCGCCGAGGGCTACGAGCGCAAGCTCCAGGAGATGCGGTACGCGATCGCCCTCGAACAGCGGTATTCGAAGAACGACATCCTGCTCGGATACCTCAACATCGCCAACTTCGGCGGCACGAACTACGGCATCGATGCGTCGTCCAAGTACTACTTCAACGTTCCCGCGTCGCAGCTGAGCGTCTCTCAGGCCGCAACCCTCGCCGGCATCGTCCAGAACCCGAACACCTACCGGATCGACCGACCGAACGGTTCGATCGTCAACTCCGAAGGTGTGGGGTACAACAAGGCGCCCGATGGCTCGATCGAGGACGTCGAGCCCGGCACGATCCAGGCGCTCTACACCCTCCGTGATGAGGGCGTCATCAACGACGAGCAGCTGCTCGCCGCGGCGGACGGCTACAGCGCCACCAAGGGCCGGCAGCTGTACGTGCTCAGTCGCATGCTGGATGACGGCAAGATCAACCGCGACCAGTACATCCAGGCGGCGGTGGAGCCGATCACCCCGACGATCACGCAGCCGGTGACGGGGTGCCAGTCCACCGGTGCCGCTGCCTACTTCTGCCAGTACGTCGTGTCCACGATCCAGAATGATCCCGCTTTCGGGGAGACACGCGAGGCTCGGGACCGGGCGCTCCGCCAGGACGGCCTGAAGATCTACACCACGATCGACCCCCGTGTGCAGGGCGCCGCCGAGCAGGCCATGGCCGACTACGCGCCGACGTCGATCGAGGGCATGGAGTTCGGGGCGACCGCCACGAGCATCGAGGCCAAGACCGGCCGCGTCCTCGCGATCGCGCAGAACACCCGCTACGTGCCGGGTGCAACCGAGGATCCCAACGAATCGTCCATCGTGTTCGCCGGCGACTCCACCTACGGCGGCTCGGGCGGCTTCGGCGCCGGTTCGACCTTCAAGCTGTTCACCCTCATCGACTGGCTCGAGCAGGGCAAGTCCCTCCGCGAGGTCGTCAACGGCACCGATCGCAACATCCCCCGGATGACCTCCTGCGCGGGCGACTGGGTCAACCCCGGCAGCGACCGGATCCGCAACTTCGGTAACCAGCGCGGCTACAACGGCACCCCCCTGCAGTTCACCGCGCAGTCGCTCAACACCGGCTTCATCGGCATGGCTGCGGAGCTCGACCTCTGCGACATCACCAACGTGGTGGCCAAGATGGGTGTGACCAGCGGGAACGGCGAGCCGATCAACGTCACCGTGCCCTCGCAGATCATCGGCGTCAACGACGTCTCACCGATCGCGATGGCGGGCGCCTACGCCACCGTCGCCAATGGCGGCACCCTCTGCCAGCCGAAGGTCATCGACCGCGTGGTGGACAACAACGGCGTCGACCGCCCGGAGCTCGTCCCGGTGCGCAACTGCTCGCCCGTCCTCACCCCCGAGGTGGCGTCGACGGCCGCGTTCGCTCTCCAGGGCGTGATGGCTCGCGGTGGAACCGGTGCCCAGGCGAACCCGTTCGACGGCACCCCGATGCTCGGAAAGACCGGCACCAACGAACAGCGTCACTCGTGGATGATCGAGTCGTCGACGAACGTCACGACCGCCGTGATGGCCGGCAACGTCCGCGGCACCGTCGACATCGCGCGCGCCTATGCCTATGACCGACGTGTCATGGACATCCGGTACCCGATCGCCCAGCGCATCCAGGCGACCGCCAATGCCGCGTACGGCGGAGACGACTTCCCGCCGCCCGCCGAGAACCTGATCCGTCAGGTGGTCCGTGACGTTCCGAACGTGGTCGGACAGACGATCGACCAGGCCCGGGCGACCCTGGAAGGCGCCGGCTGGGAGGTCAGCGTGGGCGAGGCGGTGAACTCCGACCAGCCGACGAACATCATCGTGCAGCAGAACCCCTCGGGTCAGGCACCGGCCGGCAGCGTCGTGACGATCAACCCCAGTAACGGTCAGGCCGCCACCGTCCCCGACGTCAGCGGGCAGAATCCCGCCGTCGCCGCGGGAGCCCTCAACGCGGCCGGGTTCTCCGCCCAACTGGGGTCGTGTACTCCCGATCCCGGATCCGGTGGCGGTCGTGTCACCGGAACCGACCCTGCGGCAGGAACCGCGACCACCCGCGGCGCCACGGTGACGATCAACTTCGCCGCCGCAGCGTGCCCCGGCCAGGGCGCGCCCGGCAACGACGAAGACGACGACGAGTAGTGCCGCACCCTCTGACGAGGGCCGCCCTCACCACGCTCGGCGTGGTGGGGGCGGCCGGCACCGCCGCGGCCGTCTGGGGTGTCGGTGTCGAGCGTTACCTCTTCACGGTGCGTGAGCACCAGCTGCAGCTCCTTCCCGCGGGCGCCCGGCCGTTGCGCATCCTCCACGTCTCCGACGCGCACATGGCGCCGTGGCAGCGGCGGAAGCAGCGCTGGATCGCCGGCCTCGCGGCGCTCGAACCCGACCTGATCATCAACACCGGCGACAACCTCGGCCACCCCCTGGGGCTCGACGGCATCCGCGCCGCATTCGGGCCGTTCCGCGGCATCCCCGGGGTGTATGTCCACGGCTCAAACGATCACGTGGCACCCAGTCCGCGCAATCCGTTCAAGTACTTCCTGGGCCCGTCGAAGATCAAGACCGAGCCCGAGCTGCTCGACACCGACCTGCTCGATCGATATCTCACCGATGAGCTCGGCTGGCACGATCTGAACAACAACGTCGCCGCTCTCGACGCCGCCGGAGCCCGTATCCACGCGTTCGGTGTCAACGACGCCCACCGCGGGTGGGATCGCCTGGGGTCGCTTCCCGAACCGATCCAGCGGATGCGAGAGGGCGAGGATGCAGCGCTCACGATCGGTGTGACCCACGCGCCCTACCGCCGCGTTCTGGACGCCTTCGTCGATCTCGGGGCGGACGCGGTTCTCGCCGGGCACACGCACGGCGGACAGGTGCGCCTTCCCGGCGTCGGCGCACTCGTGGCGAACTGCGACATCCCGCTCGATCAGGCGCGGGGGCTCAGCACCTGGTCGCACGCCGGCCGCACCGTACCGCTGAATGTCAGCGCGGGTCTCGGCCACTCCATCTATGCCCCGGTACGCTTCGCGTGCCGCCCGGAGGCGACGCTCATCACGGTCCTCCCCTGCCGCTGAGTCCTCGACGTCCTCTCCTGCACAACGGCGGGGTGCGCGGACTTCTCCACCGAAGCGTCTCCTGACGACCTGCGCGATGGGCCCGGCGGCGACGATCGATCCGTCCGATCGTCTAGCCGGGAGTCCGCACGATGCCCTTCACCACCCTTCGCCCCGCCGCGTTCCCCTCCTCGATCCGAGGACTCCTTCGACTCCTGGCCGCGAGCGTCGCGCTGAGCGTCGTCGTGATCGCGGGATCGGTCTTCGCCGCTGCTTCGGCCTCGGCCGCCGAGCGCGGGACGGGTTTCGGCACCTGGGCGCCGATATCGGCGCACGGATGGCACGGCTCCATGCTCGTGAACGGCGTCCACACGTACTGCATCGTCCCAGGCCTGCCGTTGCCGACCGGCCCGAGCATCGACCACGGCATCAGCGGCGGCGCAGCGGGGCTCTCCGGCGAGCAGCTGACCCGCATCAATCACCTCGTGTCCACTCACGGACAGACGGATGACCCGGTGCAGGCGGCCGCGGTCGGCTGGGCCGTCAAGGCGATCGCGAACTGGAATGACACGCTCCGCCAGTTCGGCTATGAGGGCGACTCGCTCGCCGGCGTCATCGACCGGGTCTTCTCCCGTCTTGCGCCCGAGCACAACGCGGCGGTCCAGCAGCGTGCGGTGGCGTTCTACGACGAGGCGATGCGGCGTGGAACCAACGCCCCCACGGGGACGCTGGTCTTCACCGTCGACCCGGTCGATCATCGCCGCGGCACGGTCAGAGTCGAGACGAGCGCTGCCGACGCGGTCGGAACGGTGACGCTCGTCGACGCGGTGTTCAGCGAGTCCGGTGCGCCGACCCTCGAGGGGGTGACGCCGGGAACCGAGTATGCGATCACGACAGCACCACCGGCGCCCGGCCGCGCGTACACGGTGAGCGGGACCGGCCGCTTCGCGGGCGGAGTCGCCCCGGCGGTCCGCCACGTCACCACCGCGGGCGGCCAGGACACCGCAGGCCCTGGGGGCCCCGCGACCTTCGAGGTGTCCGGCGCCGACACCGCGCCGCGCGTCCCCCTCTTCTCCCCCGCGATCACGACGCAGGTCGCTGCGCGCTACGTCCCCGGTGGGGCGTTCGTCGATGACGTGAACATCACTCTCTCCGACGGCGACTGGCCTCGGTCGACTGACGGATCACCCCTGCCGATCACCGCCGGCGCTGAGGTCTACCGCACGTCGTGGGAACCCACCGAACCGCAGGCATCGGTCCCCGCCGACGCCGAACCGGTGGGCTCGCTGGCGCTCGTGACCGGTGACCAGGGCGGAGACGTCCCCTATCGCGTCACCTCCGACTGGGAGCTGCCCGGCCCCGGCTTCTACACCGCAGTGTGGACGATCACCCGCGACACCCAGCACCCCGACGTCGCCGCGCATCTGCCGGCGGAGTTCTCGTGGACGGAGTCGTTCGGCGTGCGAAGCCAGATCAGCGTCGTCCCCGACGTCTCGTCGAAGGCGGAGGAGCACGTCGCCGTCGGCGATCCGGTGTCGGACACGATCATCGTCGGCGGCGTGATCCCCACCGGTGGTCTGTCCGTGTCCTCCGCCGTCTACCGCTCCGCCGACGGCGTGCCGGCCGCCGACGCCTGCACCCCGGAGGCCCTCGTCTGGGAGAGCGAGCCGATCGCGGTGACCGAGGCGGGCGAGTACATCGTGACGTCCCCTGCGATGACGGAACCGGGAACGTACTACTGGCGGGAGCGTGCGGTGGATGCCGCCGGCGAGGAGGTGCATCACGGAGCGTGCGGCGTCGCCGCCGAGACGACGATCGTCACGGAAGCGCCTCCCGCCCCGACCCCGTCCCTCGCGGCGACCGGGGCGAGCATCGCCACGGTGGCTGCCCCTCTCGTCGTCGGGCTGACGGTGGTGGCCACCGGCATCGCGCTCGGGACGTCGCGCCGCCGTCGGTTCGAACACGGCGCGGGCATCGGGTAGGCTTGGGGGGTTGCCACGGGGTGTGGCGCAGCTTGGTAGCGCGCTTCGTTCGGGACGAAGAGGCCGCAGGTTCAAATCCTGTCACCCCGACCGCAGAGAGGCCTCACCGATATCGGTGAGGCCTCTCGCACGACACCGAACAGGAGCGCCGTGAACGACACCTCGCCCCAGCCCGCCCCGAAGCTCGTCGCCTTCGATCTGGACGACACCCTCGCGCCCTCCAAGAGCGCCATCGATCCCCGCATCGGCGATCAGCTGATCGCGCTGGCCGAGCGCGTCGAGGTCGCCATCATCTCGGGCGGTCAGCTGTCGCAGTTCCGCACGCAGGTCGTCGATCTTCTGCCGGCGGCCGCGCCCGACATCCTCGATCACGTCCACCTGCTGCCCACGTGCGGCACCCAGTACTACCGGATCGACGCCGACGGCATACGCACCGTGTACGCGCACAGCCTCACCGACGACCAGAAGTCTCGCGCCATCGCCGCCGTCGAGGAGGAGGCCCGACGGTTGGGCCTGTGGGAGAGCGAGCCGTGGGGTGAGATCCTCGAAGACCGAGGGTCGCAGATCACCTTCTCGGCTCTGGGCCAGCAGGCGCCGCTGGACGCCAAGACGGCGTGGGACCCGACCGGCGAAAAGAAGAACGCCCTCCGCGACGCCGTCGCCGTTCGCATCCCCGACCTCGAGGTCCGATCAGGCGGCTCGACGTCGGTCGACATCACGCACCGCGGAATCGACAAGGCCTACGGCATGCGTCAGCTCTCCGATCAGACGGGCATCGCGCTCGATGACATGCTCTTCGTCGGAGACCGCCTCGACCCGCACGGCAACGACTACCCCGTCCTGGCGATGGGCGTGCGCTGCCAGGCCGTCGAGGGATGGGAGGACACCGCGACCTTCCTCGATGCGCTGCTGCCGACCCTCTCCCCTCGCGCCTGAATCTCGCTCAGCGCGCACGCTCAGCGCGCGCGGCGTCACCCACCGGCACCAGGCGGGTGAGCTGCGTCACGTGCGCGGGTTCGAGCTCCGCGAGGCTGGACACTCCCAGCAGGCGCATCGTGCGCTCGATCTCCTCCCGGAGGATCGCGATCGCGCGATCGACGCCGGCACGCCCGCCCGCCATCAGGCCGTAGAGGTACGCCCGCCCGACGAGGGTGAAGGACGCGCCGAGCGCGATCGACGCGACGATGTCGGCACCGTGCATGATCCCGGTGTCGACCATCACCGTGGCATCCTGGCCGACCTCCCGCACCACACGCGGAAGCAGGTGGAAGGGCACCGGTGCGCGATCGAGCTGACGCCCGCCGTGGTTGGAGAGCACGATGCCGTCGACCCCGGCATCGATGAGGCGCACGGCGTCCTCGACCGTCTGCACCCCCTTGACGACGATCTTCCCCGGCCAGAGATCGCGGATGACACCGAGGTCGTCGTAGCTGATGGTCGGGTCCATCGCGGCATCCAGCAGTTCTCCGACCGTGCCGCCGGTCGAACTCAGTGACGCGAACTCCAGCTTCGGTGTGGTCAGGAAATCGAACCACCACCACGGCCGCGGGAGGGCGTCGAGGATCGTCCGTATCGTCAGCTGCGGCGGAATCGAGAAGCCGTTCCGCTTGTCCCGGAGGCGCGCCCCCGCAACCGGGGTGTCGACGGTGAACAGCAGCGTGTCGAAACCCGCCGCCGCAGCCCGTCGAACAAGCTCGTAGGAGATCTCCCGGTCGCGCATGACGTACAGCTGGAACCAGTTGCGACCGTGCGGGTTCGCAGCTCTCACGTCCTCGATGGAGGTCGTCCCGAGGGTCGAGAGCGCGAAGGGGATTCCCGCGGCGCCCGCCGCCGAGGCGCCGGCCCGCTCGCCCGCGGTGTGCATCAGCCGGGTGAATCCCGTGGGGGCGATGCCGAACGGCAAGGCGCTCGCGCCACCGAGGACGGTGAGGGAGGTGTCGACGTGCTCGGCGGGTCGGAGGATCGACGGGTGGAACTCCACGTCCTCGAAGGCGCGCCGAGCCCGCGCCAGCGACAGCTCGCCCTCAGCCGCCCCGTCGGTGTAGTCGAACGCCGCCTTCGGCGTGCGGCGCTGGGCGATCGCCCGGAGGTCGGCGATGGTGAGGGCCGAGGTGAGGCGTCGCCGGGTGCCGTTCAGCTCGGGACGCTTGAACCGCATGAGCTCGCGGAGG
This sequence comes from Microbacterium sp. ABRD28, assembly GCF_003850245.1. NCBI lineage: Bacteria > Bacillati > Actinomycetota > Actinomycetes > Micrococcales > Microbacteriaceae > Microbacterium > Microbacterium sp. ABRD28. Next base: position 2,794,501 of record NZ_CP031015.1, read on the forward strand.
TCTCCCGGCACGGGCAGCTGTCGCCGGATGGTGGGCTCGGTCATGTCTTCGTCCCCTCGGAGGGCGTGGCTGTCTCGCGAGCCAGATGGGCGTCGGCGTAGTACCCGATGATGTGGGCGCGCACGAGGTCACGGGCGCGTCCGGGATCACCCGCCTCGACGGCCGCCACGATGGCGCGGTGCTCATGCTGGAGCCGCGTCGACATCGCCGCCCAGTCCGGCACTCGTGCGGCACCGATCCGCACATACGACTCGATCGCACTACGCAGGCCCGCCATCGTCGCGGTGATGACGAGATTTCCGGATGCTTCGGCGAGGCCGAGGTGGAACTGCGCGTCGAGCGTCAGGAATTCGTCACGGGTACGCTCTGCGGCGTCCATGGCATCGAGGATGCGGCGGACCGGGGCCGTGTCGGGCGCCCCCTGCGAGGCGAGATCTTCGACGACGGCGCTCTCCAGCGCCACCCGGGTACGCACGACGTCGTCGAGGGGGAACCCGTGTGCCGCCACCTGCAGCCGGAGAAGCGCCGACATTCCACCGCGCGGGGTGGCGATGATCACCGCCCCCGAACTCGGCCCCGAGCCGGTCCCGGTGCGGATGAGCCCCATCACCTCGAGAACACGGAGCGCTTCACGCACGCTCGAGCGTCCGACCCCGAGGCGTGACGCGAGGTCGCGCTCGGGCGGAAGGCGATCACCGGGGGCGAGGGTGTCGTCGAGGAGGTCGCGCTCGATGTGCTCGAGGACGACCTGCCACGCTCGCGGGGCGGGCGGCGGGGGATCGTCGGGTGAGGGCATGCGGTCTCCGATGGGCAGGTGGCCACCCTACTCTGTGGTCAGACCACATGCAACCGCACAGAACTACCGCCCGTCGAGACGACCGCCCGACTCACGCAGGTAGCACTCCGCGCACATCGACTCGTAGGTCACGCGGTCGGCCGAGAGCTCGTCGATCGCGACCTGGTCGCCGTCGAAGACGAACCGGCCGCTGACCAGCCGGGCGTTGAAGAGCGCCTTGCTCCCGCACCGGCAGATCGTCTTCAGCTCCTCGAGACTGTGGGCGAGCTCCATCAGCCGTGCGGACCCGGGGAACGCATCGGTGCGGAAATCGGTACGGATGCCGTAGGCGAGAACCGGCACACGGTCGAGAACGACGATGCGGAGCAGATCATCGACCTGCTCGCGCGTGAGGAACTGGGCCTCGTCGATGAGGAGACAGGCCACGTCGGGGCTCGTCTCCCCCGTCTCGGGAACGAGCGCATCCTCTGCCGTTCGCCGGACGCGCTCACGGTGCTCGCCGAACAGCAGGCGGATGTCGTCGTCGGGCCCGACGAGGAAGTCGACGTCGCGGGTGACCCCCAGGCGGCTGGAGACCTTGGCGGCGTCCTTGGTGTCGATCGCGGGCTTGGCGAGCAGCACATGCTGTCCGCGCTCTTCGTAGTTGTAGGCGGCCTGCAGCAGAGCGGTCGACTTCCCGGAGTTCATCGCGCCGTAGCGGAAATACAGCTTTGCCACCCCGAGAGTCTAGGCCCCGGCGGATCCGATCACCGGCCGCCGAATCCGCCGCCGCCTCCCCCGCCTCCCGAGAACCCCCCGCCGCCGGAGCTGCCCGATGACGACCAGCTGCTCGAAGACGACGAACGGGACGACGAGAACGATCCGCTCCGCGAGACCGGCGTGGCCGCGAGGCGACCGATCGAGGAGGACGCCCGCGACAGGGAGTCGGTGGTGACCGCGTCGAAGAGGGCCGCACGTGCACCCGCCGCGTCCGTGGGCGCGTGCGCGGCGGTGCGGATCACGTCGATCCAGTCCTGCTGCATCCCGAACAGCACCGCGTAGGGCAGCAGTCGCTCATAGAGGTTGACCACGTCGGCTCCGGGCGCTCCCGGCGCTTCGGCGAACGGGCGACGGCCGGAGGAGACCAGATCCGCCGTCGCCGGCGCCTGGGCCGCCCGGAGGCGATCCTCCTCCACGAGCGAGAGGTAGCGGCGGATGCCCTCGAGGTAGGTACGGTGGCGTCCCCCGGCGAGGGTCAGGGTCGAACCCGGCACGGAGAAGAAGGGCAGGACGATGAACGCCGCGAACGCGCTGGCGATCGCAAGCCCGTAGATCCACCCGCCGATCTCGCCCACGTCCTGGATCACCGACGGAACCTCGTCGAGGAAGAAGGCCAGGAGGATGCCGGTGGTCAGGCCGGCGAACTGAAGGAGGCTCCGGACGCGTCCGATCCAGCCGGGCGTGGCGGTCCGGTACCCGCGATCGATGGTGGCCCGATCGATCTGGCGCACATAAGCCACGGCGCGACTGGGCGGGTTGCGCGTAAAGGCCCCGAGATCGACCCGGTCGCCGGGAGCGGCATCCTTGCCGTACAACGCCGTCACGACGCGGCGATCGTCATGGGCGAGCCCGGTGTCATCCCGCAGGACGACGGAGAAGTCGTCAGCTTCGGCCCTGTCACCCGAGCCGATGATCTCGACCTTGTCGCGGACAGCCAGATCGACGATGTGCGCGGCCAGAGCGCGTTCGGGAACACCCCACACCCCCGCCGACAGCGTGGGCGACTCGTCCTCGGCGGGGGTGTAGTGAACGACCACCGGCGACCGGTCGGGATTCCGCCGCAGCACCCCTCGCAGCACCACCAGGAAGAGAAGGCCACCGATACCGCACAGAAGCCCCAACCCGGGCAGTATCCACTCCCACCACGGGTAGGGCGGCGCGGGTGGCGGAGAGACAGCGGCGAACGTGCCGGTGGCGAAGCCGAGCGAGACGGTGAGGTTCTCGTCGGGACCGAGCCCGGTGTCATCCGCGATGAACGAGGCGTCGACCGGCGGCGCGGCGCCGGCACCGAGACCGGCAGCCCAGACCGCGACCGCCCCGTCCAGCGCCGCCGGCGGGGCCGCCTCCCGGATCTCGCAGACATCCGTCGAGCCCGCGGGACCGGTGTAGCAGTACGCACGCCCCGGCAGCAGGTCGTCGGCCGGGTCGCCGAGCACATGCACGACGGCTTCGACGGCATCGAAGGGCTGCGCGTGATCGGTGCCGACGGTATCCCACGTGAACTCGTCGGCGTCGGTGTCGTCGTAACGCACGACCACGTCGGTCATCGTGTAGGAGATGACGTAGGTCTGCGCGCCGCGCACGTAGGAGTCGTCTCCGGTCAGAACGTAGACGAACTCGTCATCCTCCTCCGTCCACCACGGGATCGGCTCCCCGCCCTCACCCGTGACGCTGACGACGGACGTGTCATGATCCACGCCCGAGTCCGCCTTCGGGATGGCACGAACGATGCCGCGGTTCTGGTCGTACTCGGGGAACCGAGCGACGATCGTCTCGGTCGTGAACAGCGCACTGCGTCCGCTCGGCTCCCGCCCGAGCCAGTACTCCCCCGTGAAGGAGTCGTAGGAGAAATCGTCGACGTCAGCCGCAACGGCCTCCGCTGCATTCGATTCCGCCGCACTCGATCCCGCCGCCGAGATGCCGCCGGCGGATGCCAGCAGCAGCCCCGCGACCACCACGCTCTTCGCGATCCCCACCGCGCCAGCGTAGCGATCGCCGAGATCACGCGGTGAGCGCGAGCGCCTCTGCCGTCTCGGACAGCACCTCTTCGGCGACCTCGGGCCGCGGGTTCAGCGTGTGGCCGTAGCTCGGGATCAGCTGCTGCAACCGCGGCTCCCACTCAGCGATCCGGTCGGGGAAGCACGTCTTCAGCAGCCCGAGCATGATCGACACCGCCGTCGACGCCCCGGGCGAGGCTCCGAGAAGCCCGGCGATCGTGCCGTCCGCCGAGGTGACCACCTCGGTGCCGAACTGCAGCACGCCGCCCTTCTTCGGATCCTTCTTCATGACCTGCGCACGTTGACCGGCCTGCAGCAGCTCCCAATCCTCGTCACGCGCGGTCGGCATGAAGTCACGGAGACTGTCGACCTTGCGCGCGTGGTTCTTCAGCAGCTCGCCGACGAGGTACTTGATGAGCCCGGGGTTGTCGACGGCGACCTTCAGCATCGGCAGGATGTTCCCCGGTCTGACCTGCGCGACGATGTCGGTGATCTTGCCGTGCTTCAAGAACTTCGGGCTGAAGGTGGCGAACGGGCCGAACAGCAGCGAGGCCTCGCCGTCGACGACGCGGGTGTCGAGGTGCGGCACCGACATCGGCGGCGCCCCGACCGAGGCCTGGGAGTAGACCTTGGCGCGGTGCTGCGCAACGAGGGCGGGATTGCTGGTCTTCAGCCACTGCCCCCCGATCGGGAAGACTCCGTATCCGCTGATCTCGGGGATGCGGCTGGATTGCAGGAGCTTCAGGGCCCATCCGCCCGCGCCGACGAACACGAACCGCGCGCGGGTCTCTCCGGGGGTGTGGCCGATGGTGTTGCGCCACTGCACCCGCCACGTGCCGTCCTTGGCTCGCCGGATCTTCTTCACCTCGCGATTGGTGACGACCTCCGCGCCCTTCTCGACGAGGTCGTCGAACAGCTGGCGGGTGAGCGCACCGAAGTCGACATCGGTCCCACTGGGGACCCGCGTCGCGGCGAACGGTTCGCCCTTCCTGCGCTTCTTCATCAGCAGCGGGGCCCACTGGTTGATGACCCGCGAGTCCTCGCTGTACTCGATGCCGGCGAAGAGCGGCTGCTGCCTGAGGACCTCGTAGCGTTTCCGGAGGTAGGCGACGTCCTTCTCACCCGTGACGAAGGTCATGTGCGGGGTGGCGTTGATGAAAGTGGACGGCTCGTCGAGCACACCCCGGTCGACCAGGGATGACCACAGCTGGCGGCTCTGCTGGAACTGCTCGTTGATCGCGATCGCCTTGGCGGGGTCGAGCGATCCGTCCGGGCCCTCGGGCATGTAGTTCAGCTCGCACAACGCTGCGTGACCGGTCCCGGCGTTGTTCCACGCGTTGGAGCTCTCCAGGGCCACGTCGCTCAGTCGTTCGTAGACGACGATCTTCCAGTCGGGCTGGATTTCCTTGAGCAGAGTTCCGAGGGTGGCCGACATGATGCCCCCGCCGATCAAGACGACGTCGATGACCTCGTCTGGTGCCGCCGGTGGGGTCTCGGAATCGGAGGAATCAGTCACGGAACGATTCTACGCGCCGCGGAAAACCTCCCGATCAGAGCACGGGTCCGAGCGCCCGAAAGGATGGCGGAACTTTCTCGTCGTCGAAAGACCGGTGGGTCAGGCGCCGGCTCCTGCGAACCGTCGGGATGCCACGAGCTCGGCGATCTGCACCGCGTTGAGAGCGGCGCCCTTGCGGAGATTGTCGTTGCTGATGAACAGGACGAGTCCTCGCCCCTCGGGGGCCGACTGGTCGGCGCGGATCCGGCCGACGAAGCTTGCGTCCTTCCCCGCCGCCTGCAACGGCGTCGGCACCTCTTCGAGACTGACCCCGGGAGCATCGGCGAGGATCTCGGCTGCCCGTGACGGCGAGAGCTCGCGGGCGAACTCCGCGTGGATGCTGAGCGAGTGGCCGGTGAAGACCGGTACCCGCACACAGGTGCCCGCGACACGGAGGTCGGGAAGCTCGAGGATCTTGCGGCTCTCGTTGCGGAGCTTCTTCTCCTCGTCGGTCTCGTTCTCGCCGTCATCGACGAGGTTGCCGGCGAGCGGAATCACGTCGAAGGCGATCGGTGCGACGTACTTCTTCGGCTCGGGGAAGTCCACCGCGGAGCCATCATGGACGAGACGGAGCGTTTCGCCCTGTGCCAGCACACCCTCGACCTGGCCGAGCAGCTCCTCCGCGCCCGCCAGTCCCGATCCGCTGACCGCCTGGTAGGTGCTGACGATCAACCGCTCGAGACCCGCCTCGGCGTCGAGCGGCTTCAGCACGGGCATGGCCGCCATCGTCGTGCAGTTCGGGTTGGCGATGATGCCTTTGACGGCCTCGTCGATCGCGTGGGGGTTGACCTCGCTGACGACGAGGGGCACCTCGGGGTCCATGCGCCAGGCGCTGGAGTTGTCGATGACGACGGCGCCCGCCTCGGCGAAACGCGGCGCGTGTGCCCGGCTGCCGGTCGCGCCGGCCGAGAAGAGGGCGATGTCGATGCCCTGCGGGTCGGCGGTGGCGATGTCCTCGATGACCACCGTGTGCCCGGCGAAGTCCACCGCGGTGCCCGCGGAGCGGGAAGTGGCGAAGAGTCGGAGCTCACGGATCGGGAAGGAGCGCTCCAGGAGGATCTCGCGCATGACGGTGCCGACCTGACCGGTGGCACCGACGACGGCGAGGGACAGACCGGAGTCGGAGATGCGGGCCATGGGTAGGGAGTCTATCGCTCGGGCTGCGGCCCTTTCCTGTGTGACGCCGCTGGCCCGCCTCGATCAGCCGAGTGCGGCGGCACCGAAGGAGACGGCGAACTGGATGGAGCCGATACGCGGATGCGAGAGCGCGAGGCTGGACATGCGCCTCACGTTCCCGGACGAGGACGGGCGTACTCGTTGATGAGGACGCCGGAGCGGAAGGTCCGGCTGGTCTCCAGGGTGAACGCCGTCGGGTCATAGCCGGCGGCGAAGAGCGGACGCCCGTCGCCGAAGACGACGGGATTGACCTTCAGCACCAGACGGTCGATGTCGTCGAGCAGCTGCCCGGCGAGATCGCCTCCTCCGCAAAGCCAGATGTCACCGCCGCCGCGCGCCTTCAGGTCTGCCACGACACGGCGGGGGTCCCCCCGCTCCACGCGCACCCCCGCACCCACGTCGGCCTGGGTGCGGGTGCGCGAGAAGACGATCTGGTCGAGATGCGCGTACGGCGAGTCGGTCACGCTCAGTCCGGCGGCGAAGGTGTTCCATCCCATCAGCACGGTGGAGAACCTCTCGCGTGGCGCGGTCGATCCGGACTGTTCGTAGAAGGCGGAGGGGAGCGTGTCCGCCCAGTCGACCTGAATCGCCTCCAGGTGATCACCGGTCACCGGAAAGGCCTCGAACCCCCCGTCGGGCGCGCAGATCCGCCCGTCGAGACTGGTCGCGACGTAGTAGACGAGGTCCGTCATGGCTTCACCTTTCACAACATCTGTTGTGGTTAACATACGACAGATGTCGTGGTCACGCTAGGGTGAGGGCGTGGCCCGGAACGATGCACGGCGGCAGACGCTCGCAGACGCGGGACTGTCCGTCATCGCGCGAGAGGGGATGCGGGGACTGACCCATCGGGCCGTCGACGCTCAGGCCGGCGTGCCTGTGGGCACGACCTCGAACTACTTCCGCAACCGCGCCGCGCTCATCGCGGCGCTGGTGCACCGGATCGGCGAGCGACTGGCGCCGGACCCGACGGTGTACGCCCCGTGGCAGGATCGCGCCCCGACGCCCTCTCTGTTCGCCGACTACGCGCGTGACATCGTCCGCCGACTGCTGGCCGACCGCGACGTCTCCCTCGCGCTGTTCACCCTCCGCATCGAGGCCGCGCGCAATCCGGAGATCGCCGTCCCCCTGGGGGAATGGATGCGCACGGGCTTCGCCGCCGACGTCGCGTTCAACCGGAGTGCGGGCCTCCCCGGGGGCGACTTCGAGATCGCGCTGTTCCACTACGCCCTCGAGGGGCTGGTCCTGGACAGGCTGACGGTGTCGATCGATCCGGAGATCTCGACCGACGCCGCTGTCGACGCCTTCGTGCGGGGGATCCTGGGCGATGACCCGGCCGCGGGTCAGCGCCCCGTGCCGGCGTAGACGACAGCCTCGGTCTCGCCGTCGAGACCGTAGGCGGTATGGACGACGCGGGCGGCCTCACCGAGGTTGTCACCCCGGACGACGACGGAGGTGCGGATCTCGGATGTCGAGATCATCTCGATGTTGATCCGCGCGACGCTCAAAGCCTCGAACAGCGTCGCCGCGACGCCCGAATGCGTGCGCATCCCGGCACCGACGATCGAGAGCTTGCCGATCTGGTCATCGTGGACGAGGCTCTGGAACCCCACCTCCGACTGCTCGCCGGCGAGGGCCTTCAGTGCCGCCGTCGCGTCGGACTTCGGCAGAGTGAAGGAGATGTCGGTGAGACCGGTCGCCGCTGCGGAGGCGTTCTGGACGATCATGTCGACGTTCGCGCCCGACTTGGCCACGATCTTGAAGATGTCCGCCGCCTTGCCGGGTACATCGGGAACACCGATGACGGTGATCTTGGCCTGGCTGAGGTCGGTGGCGACTCCGGCGACGATCGGCTCTTCCATGTTCTCTCCCTTTTCCCCGTCGGGAAGACTCTGGCCCGGACCGACGACCCACGTCCCGACGTCCGGGCTGAACGTCGAACGTGCGTGGATCAGCACCCCGTGCCGGCGGGCGTACTCCACCGCGCGGATGTAGAGCACCTTCGCCCCGTTGGCCGCGAGCTCGAGCATCTCCTCGCTGGAGATGCTCCCCAGCTTCTGCGCCTTGGGCACGACCCGCGGGTCAGCGGTGAAGATCCCGTCGACGTCGCTGTAGATCTCGCACACGTCGGCCTCGAGCGCGGCGGCCAGGGCCACGGCGGTCGTGTCCGACCCGCCGCGACCGAGCGTGGTGATGTCGCGGGTGTCGCGGTTGAACCCCTGGAACCCGGCGACGATCACGATCGCCCCGTCATCGAGCGCCTCTCGAAGGCGTACCGGCGTGACGTCGACGATGCGCGCCGCACCGTGCGTCGCATCCGTGATCATGCCCGCCTGGCTGCCGGTGAACGATCGCGCCTCGAAGCCCATCGAGTGGATGGCCATCGCCAGCAGCGCCATCGAGATCCGCTCGCCGCTGGACAGAAGCATGTCGAGCTCGCGCGGAGCCGGCATCGGCGCGACCTTGCCCGCGAGCTCGAGGAGTTCGTCGGTGGTGTCGCCCATCGCACTGACGGCGACGACGACTTCGTGACCGGCGCGCCGGGTGTCGACGATCCGCTTGGCGACCCGCTTGATGCTCTCGGCATCGGCGACCGACGAGCCACCGTATTTCTGGACGATCAACGCCACGTGCAAGACCCCCGCGTACGTCTGGCGCCACAGCGCCCGGCGACGGCGCGCGACGGGACGGCGCGCCGATGCACCATCTTACGGACGTTCGCATTCCCCGACTTCCATGTAGCCTGCCGACCATGACGGCGGACCTGGCTGCGTGGTCGGACTTCAACGTGGCGATCGTGGGTGCCACCGCGGCTCTCGCGGGCCTGGTTATCGTCGCCGCGAGCGTCAACATCCGAGAGGTCATCCAGGCGACGACCGTCACGGCCCGTCTGGGGGCCGGCATCGTCGCCCTCGTGGTCGCCCTCTCGATCGCGGCGATCGGCCTGGTCCCCGACCTCGGCGCCGTCGCCTACGGCGTGACCGTCCTCGTCCTCACCCTGATCGCCGCCCTCTTCCAGGGACATGCGGCGCGTGTCATCGTCCGCACGCCCCCACCCGGTGACGACACGCGACCGGCGGCGGTGAAGGCCGTGATCGGCTTCGTGCCGATCGCCGCCTACGCTGTGGCCGGGTTCGCGCTCGTCGTCGGTCACCCCGCCGGGCTGTATGCCGCCGCCGCTGCCGCGCTCCTGACGATCGCCTCCGCGCTGCTGGTGTCGTGGATCGCGTTGGTCGAGGTGCTGCGCTGATCAGCCCGGGGCGACCGGTGGCGGATCGACCGCGGGGCGACGCAGCCGGAGGGTGCCGCCCGTGGCGGCGAGCCAGCAGCCGAGGATGACCAGCGGGAAGCCGAGGAGCAGTCCCACGGTGAGGGGTTCGGAGAGAACGATCACCCCGAGAAGGATGGCGACGACGGGGTTGACGTAGGTGAACAGCGGCGCACGGGCGGGGCCGACCTCGCGGATCAGGGCGAAGAAGGCGATGAAAGCGAGCGCCGTGCACAGCACGGCGAGGAGGCCGAGCGCCCAGAGGCTCCGCGCGCTCGGTGGGGCCGGCTGCACGATCAGCGCCACCGGGAGGTAGCACAGTCCGACCACCAGGAGCGAAACGGTGATGGTGCCGAGCGGAGGGACGTCGCGCAGCTTATGGGCGACGATGAAGGGAGCGGTGGCGTAGAGCACGGCCACCAGCAGCACTTCGCCGACGGCGACGAGGCCGGCGGCGACGTCGCCCTCGGAGATGGCGGGCCCGGCGACGATCACGCCCACGCCGACGAATCCGATCACGAGGCCGAGGATCCGGGAGGGGCGGAGGACGGCACGGTCACCGCCGACGACGGCGATGACCGCCGCGAACAGCGGCACCGTGGCCACGAGGAGTCCGGTCAGACCTGACGACAGCGTCAACTCGGCGTGGCTGAGCAGGAAGAACGGTCCCGCCATCTCGACCGCTCCGAACGCCAGCACCCACCCGATCTTGGCGAACGCGGGGCGCATCGCCTTCGCGCGAAGCGCGAAGGGCAGCAGCAGCAGGGCAGCGGCAAGCGTTCGGCCCGCGACCACACCCGCCGGGGAGATCGTCTCGACGGCCTCCTTGATGAAGAGATACGGCATGCCCCAGAGCACCGACATGACCGCGAAGAGGATCCAGCCGCGCGTGCTGAACCGACCTCCGGCCGGAGGGGCGGTGACGGGTGCGGTCACATCGAGCGCCGACCTTCGAAGGCGCGCCCGAGGGTCACCTCGTCGGCGTACTCGAGGTCGCCTCCGACCGGCAGCCCCGAGGCCAACCGGGTGACGGTGATCTGCAGTGTGTGGAGCAATCGGCTGAGGTACGTCGCCGTCGCCTCGCCCTCGAGGTTGGGATTCGTGGCGAGGATGACCTCCTGCACGGTGCCGTCGGCGAGGCGCTGCATGAGCGACGCGATCCGCAGGTCGTCGGGTCCGATTCCCGCGATCGGGCTGATGGCGCCGCCGAGCACGTGGTACAGCCCGCGGAACTCCCGAGTCCGTTCGATCGCGGCGACGTCTTTGGCGTCCTCGACCACGCAGATGAGCGTGGCGTTGCGACGCGGGTCGCGGCAGATCGCGCAGCGCTCCTGCTCGGAGACGTTGCCGCAGATCTCGCAGAAGCGCACCTTCTCCCGCACGTCGGCGAGCAGGTGCGCCAGGCGGGAGACGTCGAAGTTCGGCGTCTGCAGGATGTGGAAAACGATTCGCTGCGCCGATTTCGGTCCGATGCCCGGAAGACGGCCGAACTCGTCGATCAGGTCCTGAACGATGCCGTCGTACATCAGCCGAACCTCGTCGGTGCCTGGTGCGGCTCCTCGCGGACGAATCGTGCACCCAGCACCTGGCGGACGACCGCCTCACCGTACCTCTGCATGCCCCCGGAGGATCGCGCGGGCGGCACGATCGGCGGAGCGATGACCGGCGGCACCGGCGCGTCGACGGCCGTCGGCGCCACCTCCGCGTCTGAATCGTCGTCGGGCTCGGCCGAAGACACGACTTCGGAGGCGGGGAGCACCTGACCCTCGCGTCGGGGGCCCGCGGATGCCGCCCGGACGCGGGCGACCTCGATCGCGGCGTCTTCCGGATCGTCGTCGACGGCCAGAGCCGGCATCGCTCGGGCATCGGCGGCGCCTGCGCCGCCGGGGATCGGGGCCACCGCCCACTCCGTGACCGACGCCACGGCGCCGGTCGCCGATCCGCCCGGCGCGGACGCGACCGAACGATCGGTCGCTCCGCGCATCGGCGCGCCCCGCGGAGGCCGCGCCGCGGCTGCCTGGTGCGCTCCTCCGCCCCGACCGGGAGGATCGGAGGGGCCGGGGTCGTCGTGGGGATCCGGTGGCGGCGGAGGCCCATCTTCCCCACCGATGTCGCGCGGACCTTCGTCGCGGGGCGCGTCGCCGGCACCGGCGTCATGGCGGGCGAGGTACTTCACCCGTATGCCCAGGACACCCTGGATCGCGGTACGGAGGTCTTCGCTGGGTCCCGCGCCGGCGGTCCGCTGCTTGAACTTCACCAGATCGGCCTGACTCTGGAACGACAGCGTGAGCACGTCGTCCTGCAGGCCGGCGACGCGTGCGGTCGAGGCGACCAGCCACGACGAACGGCTCAGATCCTCGAGCCGCGCCAGTACCTCGGGCCAGGCGTTGCGCATGAGATCGAGTGTCACGGGCCCGGCCGGCGGTGTGGCGACCGGTTGCACCGGTGTCGGCGCGGCCGTCGCGGGCACGTCGGTCGCATCCTCGGCGGGCGGCGAGGACTCCGCGGCGGAGGACGCCGCCGGGGTCACCGCCGCCGGGCTCGGCGGCGTCGCCGGCGCGGCCACGGCATGCGCAGGGGGCGCCGGCGCGGCCACGACATGCGCGGCCGGCGATGCTCCGACACTTCCCACCGTCGAGCCGGTGTGCGTCAGCACGCGGGCGATCATGAGCTCGAGCTGCAGACGCGGCGAGGTCGCTCCGGTCATGTCGTCCAAAGCGCCGATGACGATGTCGGCGGTGCGTGAGAGCCGCTCGACGCCGAAGGCATCGGCCTGCCGCATCATCTGCGCCAGGTCCTCCTCCGACGTCCCACGCAGGACCGCGGCCGCCCCCTGTCCGGCGGCGCCGACGATGATGAGGTCCCGCAGCCGCTCGAGCAGGTCGTCGACGAAACGGCGCGGGTCCTGCCCGGTCTGCACCACGCGATCGACCGCCGCGAACGCGGCGGCGGCATCGGCTGCGGCGAAGGCGTCGACGACCTCGTTCAGCAGCTCGCCGTGGGTGTAGCCGAGCAGAGCGACGGCGCGCTCGTATCGCACGACCGGGCCATCGGACCCGGCGATCAGCTGGTCGAGCAGCGACAGGGTGTCGCGAGGCGACCCGCCGCCGGCACGCACGACGAGCGGGAGCACGCCCGTCTCGACCGTCACGCCCTCGCTCTCGCAGAGCGTCTGGACGTACTCCAGCATCGCGGCGGGCGGCACGAGCCGGAACGGGTAATGGTGCGTCCGCGACCGGATCGTGCCGATGACCTTTTCGGGCTCGGTGGTGGCGAAGATGAACTTCACGTGCTCGGGCGGTTCTTCGACGAGCTTCAGCAGGGCGTTGAAGCCCTGCGGGGTGACCATGTGCGCCTCGTCGAGGATGAAGATCTTGAAGCGGTCGCGCGCGGGGGCGAACACCGCCCGTTCCCGAAGATCTCGCGCATCGTCCACGCCGTTGTGGGAGGCTGCGTCGATCTCGACCACATCGAGCGAACCGCCACCGCCCCGCCCCAGCTCGACGCAGCTCTCACAGGTGCCGCAGGGAGTGTCGGTGGGACCCTCGGCGCAGTTCAGGCAGCGGGCGAGGATGCGCGCCGACGTCGTCTTCCCGCAGCCGCGAGGACCCGAGAACAGGTAGGCGTGGCCGACCCGATCGCTGCGCAGCGCGGTCATGAGCGGCTCGGTGACCTGCGACTGCCCGATCATCTCGCCGAACGCCTCGGGACGGTAGCGGCGGTATAGGGCGGTGGTCACCCGAACAGCCTACGGCGTGCCTCCCACATCCGTTCTGCCGTCTCCTCCCCCTCCGCAACGAACGGGATCACCGTTCTGTCGCGGGCTCCGGCTCCCCAGCCGCTGCGGGGACCGGGGAGGTGATGATCGGGATGGAGGCGGTGACCGTCGGCACCGACGCCGACAGCGTCGTGCCGTCCTCGAGTCGCACATCGGCGAACTGCGTCAGCGACGGCCGGCCGGGGATGACCGGTCCTTGGTTCTCCAGGGGAACGACGACCTCCTCTCCGGGCGCGACCACGTAGGGCGTCCCGCGCACGCTGAAGATCAGGGGCACCTCCCCCTCGATCCGCACGCGCATCTCGGCGGCGCGGATCGCCACGGAGACCGGAGTGTCACGCCACCGGAGCGGGAACGACAGCTCCTCCCATCCGGCGGGCAGACGCGGGTCGAACGAGAGTTCGCCGGCGTGATCGCGCATGCCGCCGAAGCCGCTGACGAGCGCCGTCCACACCCCACCCGCCGAGGCGACGTGCACGCCGTCGGCCGCGTTGTGGTGGAGGTCGGCGAGATCGACGAAGATCGCCTGCCGGAAGTAGTCCAGCGCCAGCTCCTGATAGCCGACCTCGGCGGCGAGGATCGTCTGCACCACCGCCGACAGGGTGGAGTCCCCCGTCGTCAGCGGGTCGTAGTACTCGAAGTCGGCGAGCTTGTCCTCGTCGGAGAAATGCTCCCCCTGCAGGAAGAGGGCGAGGACGACGTCGGCCTGCTTGAGCACCTGGTAGCGGTAGATGACCAGCGGGTGGAAGTGGAGCAGGAGCGGACGCTTGTCGGCCGGCGTCGCCTCGAGATCCCACACCTCGCGCTCGAGGAAGATCTCGTCCTGCGGGTGGATGCCGAGCGCCGTGCTGAAGGGGATGTGCATGGCCTCGGCCGCGCGCTCCCAATGCTCCGGTTCGGCCGGATCCAGCGACAGCCGCTCCGCCGTCACGCGGTAGGCATCGGGATCGCCCTCGGCCATGTCCCGAAGCGTCCTGGCGGCGAAACGCAGGTTGAAGCGCGCCATGACGTTGGTGAAGAGGTTGTCGTTGACGACGGTGGTGTACTCGTCGGGCCCGGTGACGCCGTGGATGTGGAACGACTCGATCGCGTCGCCGTTGGACGTGCGCCAGAACCCCAGCGTGGTCCACAGCCGCGCGGTCTCGACGGCGATGTCCACCCCCTCGCGGTACAGGAAGTCGGTGTCGCCGGTCGCCCGCACGTACTTCGCCAGGGCGAAGCAGACGTCGGCGTTGATGTGGTACTGCGCGGTACCGGCGGCGTAGTAGGCCGAGGCCTCCTCGCCGTTGATGGTGCGCCAGGGGAAGAGGGCGCCGGCCTCGTTGAGCTGGTAGGCGCGCCGGCGCGCGGCGGGCAGCATGAGATAGCGCATCCGCAGCGCGTTGCGAGCCCACAGCGGCGTCGTGTAGGCCAGGAACGGCAGGACGTACACCTCGGTGTCCCAGAAGTAGTGGCCGCTGTAGCCCGATCCGGTGACGCCCTTGGCCGGCACGCCCTGCTGATCGGCCCGCGCGGCGGCCTGCGCCAGCTCGTACAGGCACCAGCGGGTGGCCTGCTGGATCTCGGGCTGGCCCTCGATCCGGATGTCGCTGCGCGCCCAGAACGCGTCCAGCCACGCCCGCTGCCGGTCGAACTGGTGTGCGACGCCCTCGGCCAGGGCACGGTCGATGGTGCGCCGGCAGCGGTCGACGAGTTCCCGGGCGGGGACGCCCCGCGAGGTGTGGTAGCTGACGAGCTTGGTCACCCGGATGGGGACTCCTGCTCGCGCCTGCACGCGGAAGACGTTCTTGGCGATGTCGGGCTCGACGATACCCCGTGCCGAGTAGTGGTTCTCGGTCTCCACGACATGGTCGGCGACGACGGCCAGCGTCATCCCCGAGTCGGTCACCTGGTACGCCAGGGCCGAGCGGTCGCGATCCTGCCAGTACTCCTTGGGCTGGAGCACCCGCTCGTGGATCTTGTCGCTGCGCCGGGGGTCGAATCCGGCCTTCTTCGCCGGCGCGGGAGACCCGCCGTAGACGTCCTCGCCGTCCTGCCGGTTGATCAGCTGGCAGTTGATGGTCACCGGGGCGTCGGCGTTCAGCACGGTGACGTCGAGTCGGAGGATCACCAGGTGCTTCTCCTCGAACGACACCATGCGCTCGTCCTCGATCAGCACCTCCTTGCCGGAGGGGGTCACCCAGAGCACACGGCGGCGCAGCACGCCGCTCTCCATGTCGAGCTCGCGGTGGTACTCGCGCACATCCGCCACGTCGAGCGAGAGCGGTTCGTCGTCGACGTAGACCCGCATGATCTTGGCGTCGGGCGCGTTGACGATGATCTGGCCGACCTCGGCGAAGCCGTAGGCCTGCTCGGCGTGGTGGATCGGGAAGGTCTCGTGGAACCCGTTGATGAACGTGCCGTGTTCGTGGGCGTGCCGCCCCTCGGGCGTGTTCCCCCGGAGTCCGACGTAGCCGTTGCCGACGGAGAACAGCGTCTCGGTGACGCCCTGATCCTCCAGGGAGAACCGCTTCTCGATCAGCCGCCAGGGATCGACGGGGAACCGGTCGCGGTCCATCATGCCGGGATCTCCTTCTCGACGAACTCCGCGAGGTCGCTCACCACGACGTGGGCGCCGGCGTCGCGCAGGGTCTCGGCACCGGCGCCACGGTCGACCCCGACCACGAGCCCGTAACCGGCGGCCACGGCCGACTGCACGCCGCTCAGGGCATCTTCGACGGCCGCGCTGCGCGCGGGGTCGACGCCCAGCATCCGAGCCGCCTCGGCGAAGACGTCGGGCGCGGGCTTAGAGGCCAGATGGTCGCGCTCGGCGATGACGCCGTCCATCACGACCGAGAAGCGGTCGCGGATGCCGGCGACGGCGAGCACCTCCTCGGCGTTCTTCGAGCTGGACACCACCGCGATGGGCACCTCCGCGGCGATGAGGACGTCCAGAAGGGCGACCGATCCGGGGTAGGGGGCGATGCCCTCGCTTCGGAGCACCCGGGCGAAGACGTCGTTCTTGCGGTTGCCGATTCCGCAGACCGTGTCGGCGGTGGAGGCATCGGACGGCTCTCCCCACGGAACCTCGACGTCCCTGCTGCGCAGCAGACTCGCCACGCCGTCGTACCTCTTCTTGCCGTCGAGGTGGGCGAAGTAATCGGCGTCGCTGTAGGGCGGAGTGACGTCCCACGCGGCGAAGAGCTCCTCGAACATCGTCCGCCACGCGTGCATGTGCACCTCGGCGGTCGGGGTGAGGACGCCGTCGAGATCGAACAGCACGCCGTCGTAGGTGGTGAGGTCGGGAAGGGCGGGGGCGGTCACGGGTTCTCCATACGCGAGCGAGGCTCCTGCCGGGGGGTGAGGCACGGAGCAGCGAGAGGGACGGATAAAGCGTAGTGGCCCGCGATCGAGGCGGGTGAACGCCGGGGTTTCGAGCGCGTTACGGGGCCGGGGTGCGTCCCGCCACGGTCAGGGTCTGCCGGGCGATCTCGAGTTCTTCGTCGGTCGGGACGACGAGCACGGTGACCGCCGAATCATCGGCGGAGATGACCCGGATGCCGCGCTCGCGCGCGTCGTTTCGCGCAGGATCGACCAGGACGCCGGCGAACCCGAGGGTCGCCAGCGCCGCAGCGCGCACACGGGGGACGTTCTCACCGACGCCGGCGGTGAAGGAGATCACGTCGACCCCGCCGAGCTGCGCGAGATAGGCCCCCGCGTACGCACGGAGCCGGTGCACGTAGACCTCGAACGCGAGGGCGGCCGCCGCGTCGCCGCGGTCGATCCCGGCCTGGATGTCCCGCATGTCCGACACCCCGGCGAGCCCCAGCAGTCCGCTGCGCTTGTTCAGCAGCGCATCGAGCTCGTCGATGGAGAGCCCGGCACGACGGGAGAGCTGGAACAGCACCGCCGGATCGACGTCGCCCGAGCGGGTGCCCATCACGAGCCCCTCGAGCGGTGTGAGGCCCATCGAGGTCTCGACGGATCGACCGCCCTCGATCGCGGTGACCGACGCCCCGTTCCCGAGGTGGAAGACGATCTGACGGAGCTCGGTCGTCGGGCGCCCGAGGAAGGCGGCGGCCGCTTCGCTGACGAACTTGTGGCTCGTGCCGTGGAAGCCGTAGCGCCGGATGCGATGGGTCGCGGCGAGTTCGGCGTCGATCGCGTAGGTGTAGGCGGCGGGCGGAAGTGTCTGATGGAACGCGGTGTCGAAGACGGCCACGTGGGGGACGCCGGGGAAGGCCTTCTTGGCCGCGACGATGCCGGCGAGATTCGCCGGGTTGTGCAGCGGCGCGAGGACCGACAGCTCGTCGATGTTGATCTCGACGAGCGGTGTCACCAGGGTGGGTTCGAAGAACCGTGCGCCGCCGTGGACGACCCGGTGCCCGACCGCGACCGGGGCGGTGTCGGTCAGCGACGGACCGTTCTCGGCGAAGGCCTCGAGCATGACCCCGAAACCGGCCGTGTGGTCGGGGATCGGGAGCTCGCGCTCGAAGGTGGCATCGACCATCGTGGTCGCGGGGCCCGTCAGCGAGGCTTGATGGACCGTGTGGATCGCGCGCCCCGGGCCTGCCTGTCCGATGCGTTCGACCAGTCCCGATGCCAGCAGGGTCTCCCCCGTCATGTCGATGAGCTGGTACTTGAACGACGACGATCCGCTGTTGACGACGAGGACCGGGTTCACTGTCCGTCCTCCCCCTGCGCCTGGATCGCCGTGATCGCGATGGTGTTGACGATGTCGTCGACGAGCGCGCCCCGCGAGAGGTCGTTGATGGGCTTGTTCAGCCCCTGCAGCACGGGACCGATCGCGACTGCTCCGGCCGAGCGTTGCACCGCCTTGTAGGTGTTGTTCCCGGTGTTCAAGTCGGGGAAGACGAACACCGTCGCCCGCCCCGCGACAGCCGAACCGGGGGCCTTGGCGGCCGCGACCGCGGCGTCGGCGGCGGCGTCGTACTGGATCGGGCCCTCGACGGGGAGCTCGGGTGCCCGCTCGCGGACGATCGCCGTGGCCGCCCGGACCTTCTCGACGTCGGCCCCGGAGCCGGACTCCCCGGTCGAGTACGACAGCATCGCCACGCGCGGCTCGATGCCGAACTGCTCAGCGGTCGCCGCGGACGAGATGGCGATGTCGGCGAGCTGTTCCGCCGTCGGATCGGGGATCACGGCGCAGTCGCCGTACACCAGCACGCGGTCGGCCAGCGCCATGAGGAAGACGCTGGAGACCACCGAGACGCCGGGCTTGGTCTTGATGATCTCGAACGCCGGGCGGATGGTGTGGGCGGTCGTGTGCGCCGCGCCCGACACCATGCCGTCCGCCAGTCCCAGGTGGACCATGAGTGTCCCGAAGTAGGACACGTCGGTCACCGTGTCGGCCGCCTGGGAGTAGGTGACCCCCTTGTGGGCGCGCAGTCGCTCGTACTCGCGCGCGAAGCGGTCGACGTGCACGGCGTCGAAGGGCGAGATGACCTGGGCGTCGCGGATGTCGATCCCGAGCTCGATCGCCCGGTTCCGCACCTCGATCTCCTCGCCGAGGATCGTCAGGTCGGCGATGCCCCGAGCCAGCACCGTGGCGGCGGCGCGGAGGATGCGGTCGTCGTCGCCCTCGGGAAGGACGATCCGGCGGCGTTGCGCGCGCGCACGCTCGAGCAGGCGGTACTCGAACATCAGCGGAGTGACGACGGTGGGCCGGGCGAGTCCCAGCGCGGTGACCAGGGTGTCGGTGTCGACGTGCCGCTCGAACATCGACAGGGCGGTGTCGTATCGGCGCTGCGAGTCGGCGGCGAGACGGCCCCGCGTCCCCATGATCCTCACCGCGGTGTCATAGGTCCCGAGGTCGGTGGCGATGATCGGCAGCGACGAGTCGAGGCCGTCGATGAGGGTGTCGACCGGCTCGGGCAGCGGGAAGGGACCGTTGAGGATGACCGCGGCGATACTCGGGAACGTGCCCGACGAGTTCGCCAGCAGGGTGGCGAGCAGCACCTCGGTGCGATCGGCGGGGATCACCACGATCGCCGACTCGGTCAGTCGCGGCAGCACGTTCACCATCGACATGCCGGCGATGACCACTCCGAGCACCTCGCGGGTCAACAGGTCGGCATCACCCTTGATGAGGCGACCATCGACGGCACGGGCGACGTCGCGGACGGACGGGGCGACCAGCAGACGGTCTTCCGGAAGCGCCCAGACGGGCACCGCTACGCCGCCCGCCGCGGAATCGCCCGCGCCCCGCGACGCGGAGACCACGCCCGAGATCGCGGCGACGACGTCGTCGAGGCGATCGGGGTCGGCGCGGTTGGCGACCACGGCGAACAGCTCGGCACGCTCGTGGGCGAGCTCGGCGAGCGCGAGCGCGGTGATCTGGCCCATCTCGGCGGGTGTGCGGGCGATGGTGGTACCCAGCTGCTCACCCTGCCCGTGCTGGGCGCGGCCGCCGAGCACGAGAAGCACCGGAGCTCCGAGATTCACCGCGATGCGGGCGTTGTAGGTGAGCTCCGCCGGGCTGCCGACGTCGGTGTAGTCGCTGCCGAGCACCACCACGGCGTCGCAGGCCGCGGCGACGGCGTGGTAGCGCTCCACGATGGTCGCCAGCGCCTGCTCGGGATCGCGGCGCACGTCGTCGTAGGTCACGCCGATGCAGTCCTCGTACGGCAGGTCGACGCCGTCGTGGTCGAGGAGCATCTCGAGGACGTAGTCCGGCTCGATCGTGGAACGGGCGATCGTGCGGAACACCCCCACGCGCGACGCGGCGTGACTGAGAGCGTCGAGCACGCCGAGCGCGATCGTCGACTTGCCCGAGTGACCCTCGGCCGAGGTGATGTAGATGCTCTGCGCCACCTGTCCAGCCTATGGGCGGGGCCCTCACCGGGCACGTTCCCGGGAAAAGTAAGACTCTCCGCGAACCCGGCAGAGCCTGGTTACCCTTGCTACGTTTCCGTCCTGGGGGAGTTGGCCTGGATGCCGCCTCGCGGAGAGCTGACGCCAGTCTACCCCGGGAGAGGTCGGGGGATTCCCAGGCCCTCCTCTCCCGTCGGCGGTTACGATCGCATAACGAGCGCCGATGCTCGGCCCGCGCGCCGTCCGAGAGGACCCCATGGATCACCCCGTCACGACCGAGCAGGTCGCGTCCGTCCGCTCCGCCCTGCCCGATCGACCGGCGTCGGCCGAGGAGTTCGCGCAGCTGACCGAGGCCATCGTGGCCTCGGTGGAGCGGGTGATCGACGGCAAGCCCGACGCGGTGCGGAGCGCCCTGGTGTGCCTCCTCGCCGAAGGCCACCTCCTCATCGAGGACGTCCCGGGCGTCGGGAAGACCATGCTCGCCCGAGCGCTGGCCGCGAGTGTGGATGCCACGGTGCGTCGCATCCAGTTCACTCCCGACCTGCTGCCGGGCGATGTCACCGGGGTGAGCGTGTTCAATCCCGTTGCGCGGGAGTTCGAATTCAAGCACGGCGCGGTGTTCGCCAACATCGTCATCGCCGACGAGATCAACCGCTCCTCCCCCAAGACGCAGTCCGCCCTCCTCGAGGCCATGGAGGAGGGGCAGGTCACCGTCGACGGAGCGACCCACCTCCTTCCCGACCCGTTCCTCGTCGTGGCGACGCAGAACCCGCTGGAGATGGAGGGGACCTATGCCCTCCCCGAGGCCCAGCGCGACCGCTTCATGATGCGCATCTCGATGGGCTATCCCGATGCCCGCTCCGAGGCACTGATGCTGCGTCAGCGCGAGACCGTCAATCCGCTCGACGCCATCCGACCCGTCGCCTCCGCATCCCAGATCGCCGGCCTCATCGCCTGGGCCCGCGCGGTGCACGTCGCACCGGCGATCGAGGACTACGCCGTCGCGCTCGCGGCGGCCACCCGCACCCACGCCGACCTGCGTCTGGGGGCCAGCCCCCGCGCCACGCTGCAGCTGGTGCGGGCCGCGAAGGTCTGGGCCGCCCTCGACGGCCGCGGATTCGTCATCCCCGACGACATCACCGCGCTCCTCATCCCCGTCTTCGCGCACCGGCTCATCCCGACCCGATCCGCCGGCGGCGCCCGGGCGAAGTCGATGACCGATGTCATCTCGTCGGTGCTCGAACAGATCGCCGCGAGCGTGCGGGTGCCGATCGCCGCACGGCAGTGATCCGATGCTCCGACGACTCTGGCCCCTGACGCTGCGCGGAACCGGTGCGGCGCTTCTGGCGCTGGTCTGCTTCGTCGTCGCGAGCGAGGTCGGGATCCCCGAGCTGATGTACTTCGGGATGCTGCTGGTCGCCGTCCTCGTCGCCGCGGTGGCCTCGCTCTACCTCACCCGCCACGCCGACTCGGTCACCCGCTCGCTGGCGCCGGACACCGTCGGGGTGGGTCGCGCGTCGCTCGTCCGCGTGCGCGTCGGCGTCCGCACCGCGCTGCCGACGCCCCCCGGAACCTGGACCGATACGCTCCCCGCCGGGCTGGCGGGCGCGGCGGCGGGGGTCTTCCCTGCGCTCGGTTCGGGGCTGCGGGGCTCGGATCGCACGGTGGACCTCGCCTACACCGTGACCGGGGTGCGCCGCGGCATCCACCATCTCGGTCCGCTGCGGGTGCACTCGGCCGACCCCTTCGCCCTCGCTCGCCGCAGCACCCTGTACGGTCAGCGCACCCGTGTCACCGTCGCCCCCGCCGTGATCGACCTGCCACCCCTCACGGGTCTGGCCGGTGAAGCCGGGGGCACACTCCAGACGCAGAACAATCAGCCCGGTCAGGGCGCCGACAATCTCATCGCCCGCCCCTACGCGCCCGGTGATTCGATGCGGCGCATCCACTGGCGGGCGACCGCCCACCGCGACGAGCTGATGGTGCGTCAGGAGGAGCAGGAAGCGACCCCGGAGGCGACCGTCGTCCTCGACCGGGGAGTGCTGCGGTGGTCGACCGAAGCCCTCCACGAGCCGGGAGCCGATGACGCCTTCGAGACGGCGGTGGCGGCGTGCGTCTCGGTGGTTTCACGGCTGGTGCGCGACGGATACGGCGTGAGCGTGCTCGACAGCGACGGCACCGCCCTCGCCGCACGAATCGACGGCGGAGACACCGCGGCAGTGGAAGACCTCGTCACCCGGTTCGCGACGGTCACGGCGCGACGCGACGACCACCTTCCGCGCCTGGCCCGTCAGTTCGCGGGTGTCATGACCGGGCCGGTGATCGTCTTGACCGGACGCCTCGACCCCGCCGACGTCGACGCGCTCGCGCCGATCGTCCACCACTCGACCTTCGCCGTGCTGCTCGCGGCCTCGCCGCGCAGCGGCGCGCTGGACCGCGCGGGCGACATCGGCTGGCACGCGGTCCACCTCGATCCCGACGGCGATCTGGTGCAGGAGTGGGCCGCCGCGGGCGAGCGGGGGGTGAGCCGTGCCCTCCGCTGAGCCGTCATCGCGCCGGGGTGCGGATCTGCTCCTCACGGCCGGGGTCTTCGCCGCCCTGATCGCGGCGCTCCTCCCCCTCATGCGGGTGGTCCGCCCCACGGGATGGCTCCTCGGGACCCTGGTGATCGTGGCCGTGGTGCTCGCCACCGGATACGTCGCGCGACGCTTCCGGCTGCCGGCGCTGGCGGTGTCGCTCATCGAAGTGGTCGTGTGGGTTGCTTTCGTCACCGTGGTGTTCCTCCGCGACACCGCCTTCCTCCTGGTGATTCCGACCGTGGAGACGTTCCGCGAGCTTCCCGACATCCTCGCCGCCGCCGGGGAGGAGATCGCGCTCGGGGTCGCGCCGCTGACTCCCAGCGCCCCGCTCTCGATGCTGATCGTCGGGGCGACGGGGCTCCTCGCCGTGGTCATCGACCACGTCGTCCTCACGGCTCGGATGCCGCTGCTCGCGGGCGTCGGATTGATCGCGGTCTCCCTCATCCCCGCGATCGCGGTGCCGGCGGAGATCGACGTGGTCGCCTTCGTGCTGCTGGCCGCCGCGATCCTCTTCCTCATCCGCACCGACACCCGGACGCGTGAAGGGGCGGGGAGTGCGGAGTCGACCCGCGCGACCGGCTCGTCGGCGTCCGGGGGGTCGGCGTCCGGGGTGTCGGCCACCGCGATCGGCATCGGCGCCATCGCCGTCGTCGTCGCCCTCGTGGCCACCCCGCTCCTCCCCCAGCCCGCGATCCGGCCGGGGTCGGGGGATCTCGGCCCCGGTCCCGGCATCGACGCCACCCTTCAGCTGGGCGACGACCTGCGGCGACCGCGCGAGGTCGAGGTGCTGCAGATGCGCAGCGACGCGCCCACCCCGCCCTACCTCCGGGCGACGACCCTCACCGAGTTCACCGGCGCGGTGTGGGAGCCCGACAGCGGGCGTTCCTATCCGCTCGACAGCGCCGAGGCGCTCACCGCCCTCCCGGTCGATCCCGAGATCCAGGTCGCGGAGTATTCGACGACGGTGGAGATCCGCAACCTCAATTCCTCGTGGCTGCCCGTGTCGTACCCCGCAACCGGCATCGAGGGACTCGACGGGGTGTGGGGGGCGTTCCCCTACAACCGCACCGTCGAAGCCCGACAGGGCGGGACGCAGGGTCAGGACTACGAGGTGCTCTCCAGCGTCCCTCGTCCGACGCTCGAGCAGATCCGCGCCCGGTCGGCCGGGGGCGAGGGCGTCCGCGCCGACACCCTCGGGCTGCCCGTCGATCTGCCTCCCATCGTCGGCGAGCTCGCCGCCGAGGTGACAGCCGGGGCGGCGTCGGATTACGACGCGCTCCTGGCGCTGCAGAGCTGGTTCCGCGGAGCCGACTTCCGCTATTCGCTCGAAGCGCCCGTCGAGGAGGGTTTCGACGGCAGCGGCGCCGAGGCGGTCGCCCGCTTCCTCGAGGTGCGGGAGGGCTATTGCGTGCACTACGCCTCGGCGTTCGCCCTGATGGCGCGCACCCTCGGCATGCCGAGCCGCATCGTCGTGGGGTACCTGCCGGGAACCTCGACCGGCGACGCCGTGGACTTCCAGACGGTGTACTCGGTGATGTCGGGACAGCTGCACGCGTGGCCGGAGATCTACTTCGAAGGCGTCGGATGGATCCCCTTCGAACCGACCAACGGCCTGGGTCAGCCGACCCGCTTCTCCCCCGAGGCCTCGGCCCCCGGAGAGACCGCCGACGGCGCGGACGACGCCCCCGAACCATCGGCCCCCGCCGACGTGCCCGACGCGGTCGACCCCGACACGGGCGAGCCGCTGACCCCGGAGGCCGGCACCGCCGCCCCTGACGACGGGGTCGACGCTCTCCCGACGGTGACGGTGGTCTTCGCCGTCCTCGTGGTGCTGGCGATCCCGCTCATCGTGAGAGATCTGCGGAGGAGGCAGCAGCTGTCGGCCGCGCGGTCCGGCGACGCCGCCGCCGCGTGGGCCATCGTGCAGGACACCGCGATCGACCTCGGGATCCCGTCGCCGGTCAGCGAGAGTCCGCGGGCGCTCGGCGCCCGGCTCATCGCCGAGGCCGGGGCCCCCGCCGAGGCCATGGGTGTGCTCATCCGGGCGATCGAGCGGGCCAGCTACGCGCCCGGCGGGCGTCACGGCTTCGGTCAGGGCGAGGCGACCGCGGCCGCGGCGAGCGAGGTGCGGGCGGAGGTGCTGGCTGCGGCGCAACCCGCGCGACGCCTTCTCGCGCTCGTCGTGCCGCGCTCGCTCATCATCCGCCCCGGGTCGCTCTACGCCGGCGCCGGCCGCGGCACCTCCCGCCCGGCCGGCTGACCGACCGCCGGCGGCGGGAGGCGGGCGGCGGGATGGGGTCAGCGGGAAGAGCGTTGCAGCTGCGCGTCCGCCGAGGGGCCCTCGAACTCGTCGGCGCTCGGCCGCTCCGCGGCATCCGTCCGCCCGTCTTCGTCGACGACGACGTCATCGGCGGAGTCGTCGTCGAAGGGCACGGCGCCACGGGGGGCGTCGTAGAGCCCGGCGTCGAGGATGCCCTCGCGCGCGGCGACGATCGTCGGCACGAGCGCCTGGCCTGCGACGTTGACCGCGGTGCGCCCCATGTCGAGGATCGGGTCGATCGCGAGGAGCAGTCCGACGCCCTCGAGCGGCAGACCGAGCGTCGACAGCGTCAGGGTGAGCATCACCGTCGCCCCGGTCGTCCCGGCCGTGGCGGCCGAGCCGACGACCGAGACCAGGGCGATGAGCACGTACTGCCAGATCGACAGGTCGATGCCGAAGAACTGCGCCACGAAGATCGCCGCGATCGCGGGATAGATCGCCGCGCAGCCGTCCATCTTGGTCGTCGCCCCGAAGGGCACGGCGAAGGAGGCGTATTCGCGCGGGACACCGAGGTTGCGCTCGGTCACCCGCTGGGTCAGCGGCAGCGTGCCGATGGACGACCGGCTGACGAACGCCAGCTGGACGGCAGGCCAGACACCGGAGAAGTACTGCCGGATCGACAGGCCGTGGGTGCGCAGAAGCGTCGGGTAGACCACGAACAGCACGAGCGCCAGGCCCGCGTAGACGGCGAGCGCGAACCACGCCAGGGTGGTCAGCTTCTCCCAGCCGTACTCCACGACCGCCGAGGCGATGAGGCCGAGGGTGCCGAGCGGCGCGATGCGGATGATCCACCACAGCACACGCTGGATCACCTTCAGCGTGGATTCAGTGAAGGCCAGGAACGGCTCGGCGCGACGGCCGAGCTTGAGTGCGGCGATCCCGACCGCGGCCGCGACGACGATCACCTGGAGCACGTTGAACCCGACGGATGACGAGGCGGCGCCCGTCTCGGCGTCGACCGACGTCGAGACGGTGAGGCCGAGGAAGTTCTGCGGCACGAGACCGACGAGGAAGTTCCACCATGTGCCGACCGTCGTGGGTTCGGCGGCGGTGAGGGCGGCCTGATCGACGCGAGCACCCGGCTGGATGGTGACACCGAGCACGATCCCGATCGACACGGCGATGAGGGCGGTGATGGCGAACCACAGCAGGGTCTGCCCCGCGAGACGGGCGGCGTTGGTCACGCGCCGCAGCTGCGCGATGCTCGCGACGATCGCGAAGAAGATGAGCGGGATGACCGCGGTCTTGAGCAGCGTGACGTAGGAGTCGCCGATCGTGTTCACCGTGGCGGCGAGCGCGTTGGGGGTGCCGTCGGCGAGGGGGCCGATCTGTCGGGCCACCAGACCCAGGACGACCCCGAGCACGAGGGCGACGGTGATCTGGAACCCGAACGAGGTCAGGATGCGGCGGGCGCGGGTCTTCTCGGGCGTGGGCCGGGAGGGCGCGGTGGCAGCGCTCGGGGCGGAACTCATATCTCTCCTGTGGGGGCGTCGGTCATCCGGGGGTGGGGACGGCCTGGTCGAGGCTACGGCGAGCCGGGGGGTTCACGCGGTCGTGTGACCCCGGATGACAACCACGCACACCCCCGCGATCATTCCCCCCTCGTCGCTCTCCTCCCCGCGAGGGGATGGGTGGGAGGAGGGGGACGCGGGGAAAGGGAGAGGCCCCCATCCCGGAGGATGAGGGCCTCGACGCGGAAGCGACAGGATTTGAACCTGCGAGGCGAGTTACCCCGCCTACATGGATTCCAGCCATGCTCCTTAGGCCGCTCGGACACGCTTCCGTCGCCGACTTTATCACGCGGCCCGGGAGCAACCCGGCGTCGTCACCAGCCCATCGAGCCCGCAACGCCCTTGAACGGCCCCGCGACGCGCGAGGTGATCCACCCGCCGTAGAAGCGTCCGGTCTGGGGGGTGACGACCTCGCCGTCGACCGTGCAGCGGTCCATCACCTGCGCGTACACCGCAACCCGGTCGGCCAGTAGTTCGTACCCGGCGCTCGGTCGTGGATAGTTCCACGCAGCGGCCGGCCGGTGCTCCTCGCCGCCGTGGACGTCGAGGTAGCGCGCCGCACCTTTGAACTCGCAGAACGACGACCCGACACCGTCGGTGAGCGCCCCCTCGACGAACGCCGCGATCGGCAGGTAGTACACCGGCGGATGGCTGGTCTCGAGGACGCGGACGACGTCGCCGGTGTCGACGATCACCTCGCCTCCGAGGGTGATGGTGACGCGGGTGTCGACCTTCTCGATCCGCGGCGGCCGCGGGTAGTCCCACACCGATTCCTGCCCCGGTGCGATGGGGTCGGGTGACGGATGACGCATGGTTTCAGGCTACGCCCCGCCGACCCCGTGGGCTCCGGATGCGAGGCAGCGGCGAACCGGCGCGAAATCGCCCTCGCCGCGTCATCCGCTGGTTGACTGAGGGGGTGACGCAGGTGGCGATGTTCCCCCTCGGCAGTGTGCTCTTCCCGCACGCGCCCCTGGCGCTGCGGATCTTCGAGCCGCGCTATCTCACCATGCTCGGGCGCCTGCTCGACGAGGAGGACCCGCAGTTCGGAGTGGTGCTCATCGAGCGCGGACCCGAGGCGGGTGGCGGCGATCAGCGAAGCTCGTTGGGCACCATGGCACGACTCGCGCAGGTGCAGGTCGGCAAGGATGACATCTTCGTCCTCGCCGTGGGCGACCAGCGCGTGAGGGTGGACACCTGGCTCGACGACGACCCGCATCCTCTCGCCGAGGTCACGCCCCTCGAGGCGTTGACCTGGGACGACGCCCTGACACCGTTGCGGACGGAGGCCGAGAGCATCGTGCGACGCGTGCTGGGGAAGGCCGACACGGCGGGCCTGGCCTCGTACGATCCGAACATCGAACTGTCGGAAGACCCTGTCGAGTCGACATGGCAGCTCGCCGCGATCGCACCGCTCGGCGAGCTCGACCGCTTCACCCTCCTGCAGGCCACCACCTTGGGCGGCCTCCTGCGGCAGATCATCGACATGACCCTCGACATCGAACCCGTCCTGGGCGGCGGAGACGAGACATCCGATCCATTCGCGGGAATGTGAATCGACCCGATCGGGTTGTGGTCGGCATGAAGAGTTTCGGCACCCTCTCCTTCGGTCACTACGGTCCGCTCGGCGGAGGCCGCCAGCTCACCGCCGGTGAGTCGATGCTCCAGGCCATCGATCTCGCGCAGGGGATGGACGACCTCGGCGTGAACGGCATCTTCTTCCGCGTACACCACTTCGCCCGGCAGCAGTCCTCGCCCATGCCGCTCCTCGCCGCGATCGCCGCGCGGACGCGGCACATCGAGATGGGCACCGGCGTCATCGACATGCGCTACGAGAATCCTCTCTCCCTCGCCGAGGAGGCGGCGTCGGTCGACCTCATCAGCGGCGGTCGCCTCGCGCTCGGCGTCAGCCGCGGCTCACCCGAGACGGTGGTGCGCGGCTACGAGGCGTTCGGGTACACGGGCGCGTCGGATCCGCGGGGCGCCGACCTCGCGCGGGAGCATTTCGCGACCTTCCTGCATGCGATCGAGGGCAACGGCATCGCCGAACGCGACCCGTCCAGCCCGTTCGGCGGCGGCACAGGACTGCAGCGCATCGAGCCGTACTCCCCCGGTCTGCGCTCGCGGATCTGGTGGGGCGCGGGCAACCGCGAGACCGCCGAGTGGGCGGGCCGTATGGGAGTGAACCTCATGTCGTCCACGCTCCTCACCGAGGACCGGGGTCTGCCGTTCGACGTGCTCCAGGCCGAGCAGATCGACGCCTTCCGCGCCGCGTGGCGTGAAGCCGGACATGCCGGCGAGCCGCGGGTGTCGGTGAGCCGCTCGGTCTTCCCGATCACCACGGCCGAGGACGAGATGTACTTCGGCGGCCGTCAGGACGGCGACGGGGTGGGGTACATCGACGGCTTCCGCTCGACCTTCGGCAAGACCTACGCGGCCGCACCGGACGTGCTGGTGGAGGAGCTGCGGGAGGATGCCGCAGTCATGAGCGCCGACACGCTCATGCTCACGATCCCGAGCCAGCTCGGGGTCGCGTTCAACCTGCGCCTGGTGGAGTCCTTCGCCCGCCACGTGGCACCGCACCTGGGGTGGGTCCCCTCCACGCAGAGCCTCGTGGCCAGCTGAGCCCCGTCGCCGCTTACTCCACCCCCGTGACGCGCGCGCCGAGCCATTCGGCGAGGTCGTTCAGCTCGGCCCGGATCATGTCGGTCTCCTCCGGTTCGAACGGCAGGAACCCGTGGACGGCGTTCACCCGCAGGAGGTCTCGGTCGCGATCGACCTCGGCATCCAGCATCCCGACGAAGCGGTCGCCCATCAGGATCGGGTGGGCGAAGAAGCCGTAGCGGCGTCGGGCCTTGGGCTTGAACTGCTCGAGCACATAGTCGAAGTCGAACACCTCAGCGAGGCGCTGACGGTCGAACAGGACGCTGTCATACGGGTTCAGAAGTGCCACGCGGCCGTCGACGTCGGCGGCTTCCAGCGCATCGGGATCGACGCGCCACTTCCATGACGACCCCTCGACCTCGGCCGGCTCCCCCGCCTTCCCCACCCGTGTCCAGACCGACTTCTCCCGGGCCAGACCCGCGGCCTTCAGGCGACGGGTCTCGAGCTCTCGCGCAGCGGTGTCGTCGTCCAGATCCATGAGATCGCGGGGGTACACGCGCTCGGCGAGATCCCACACGCGCGTGCGCCCTTCCCGCCTGGTCACGGCCACCTCGCCCCGGCGCGCCAGGAGGTCGAGCATCAGCGGCACCTGGCTCGACCCCGACCACCCGTCCGGCGTCCGGGCCACCGAGGCCGTGTCGGGGATCTCCCGCGAGGTCAGCGGACCCTCGGCCCGTAAACGGGCCAGGACGTCGGAACGGAAAGCGGCGTTCGCCTCCAGCCACTGCCGGCTGCTCTCACGTTCGGGGTGGCGACGCATGGCGGGACGAAGCAGCGGCAGCAGGCTCATCGGGTGGAACGCGCCCTGGAACTCGAACAGAAGGCGGTCGATCTCCACCGCCTTCTTCAGCTGGCCGGGCTCGTACGACCACCCGATCCGCGACCACAGCACCGTGTGCTCGCAGGTGGCGATCACCGCGGTCGGGTCGATCTTGATGTACCCCAGCTGCTCAGCCACCTCCACCACGTCGCCAGGCCGGTCGGCATCGAGGAGCTGCGCCCGCACGACGATGCGCCGCGCCTGTTCCCGGCTGAGTCGGTGCGTCACGCGTCGAGTATCCCCCGTGCCTCCGACAGCGAGCGACTCCTTACCTCGGGGTCCCCGCCCCCGGTCGCGAAATAGGGCGATCGCCCGATCCGCGCCTCCCGCCTCAGGGAGGAAAGTCGACGTCCAGAACGAACGACGGGAGAACGACGATGGACGCGATGACCTACGCCGCAAGCCGGATCGCGGCGCAGCGTGCGGAGATGCTGGCCTCCGAGGTGAGACTTCGACAGGCCCGGGCCCGACGACGCGAGACGGCGGACCCGGGTGCCGCGGCCCAGGGCATCAGCGAAGCGACCGGGAGCGATGAGGCGAGCGTCGAGTGCTTCGGATTGGCGGGCCCCGCGGCATGACGGGAGTGCGGGGTCACGGGAACGGCGACGGGGCGCGCGCCGGGTTGCCGCGAGGATTCCTGTCGCAGCTGTCGGAGGGCGGTGCCACGATATGACCATGCCCGCGCTCGCCTCGAGTCCCCGCATGGTCGGTCGTGGCATCGAGCTGGGTGCGCTGCTCGACGCTCTTGACGACGCACGTCGTGGAACACCCCGTTCGGTCATCGTGCGAGGAGAGGCCGGCATCGGGAAGACGCGCCTCGTGCAGGAGTTCTTGAGCGCAGCGACGAGAGGGCAGGACGCGCAGCTGCCGGTGGTGGTCGCCGTCGGTCAGTGCGTCGACCTCGGCCCGATCGGCGCTCCGTTCGGCCCGGTGCGTCGCGTGCTGCGTGACCTCCACGCCGCGGTGGGCACCGAGGCGCTCCGTGAGGCGGCCGGCTCACCGGCAGCTGTGGCGACCCTCGCGGCGTTCGTCCCGGGGGTCATGACCGAGACGCCCTCGGCGGATGTTCCGACCGGCGACTTCGCCGAGGCGATCGAGGTCGTGCTCGAGAACCTGTCGACGACACGGCATCTCGTGATCGTCATCGAGGACCTGCAGTGGGCCGACGCCGCGACACTCGCCCTGCTGAAGACACTCGCCAGCACGTTGCGCGGCCGCCACCTCATCATCGTCGCGACCTATCGGTCCGACGACATCGATCGTTTCCATCCGCTGCGTCCGATCCTCGCCGAGTTGGACCGCACGAGGGCGATCATCCGCGTCGAGGTGGCTCCGTTGAGCGCGGCCGAGGTCGCCGAACAGGTGGCGCTCCTGGCGACAGCGGACCTCGGCGAGACCGAACTGGCAGCCCTCGTCGAGCGCAGCGGCGGAATCCCCTTCCTCGTCGAGGAGCTCGTCGACCTCGGCAGCGCGGAACTGCCGGACACCCTGCGCGAGCTCGTCCTCGCGCGCTACTCCCGGCTGGATGACACCGCCCAAGAGGTCGTCCGTGTCCTGGCTGCCGGCGGGATGCACACCGAGCATGTCACTCTCACCGCGGTCAGCGGACACGACGAGCGCACGATCGATCAGGCCGTCCGCGATGCCATCGCGGCCCGTGTCATCGCCGCGGACGGCGCCGGCTACACCTTCCGTCATGCCTTGACGCAGGAAGCGGTCCACGACGAGATGCTGCCCAGCGAGCGCGTGCGGGTGCATCGTCGGTACGCCGAATACCTCGCCGCAGGCCGCGCCGACTCTCCGGACGCCGTATCCGCGGTCGCCGAGCACTGGTTGATCGCGCGGGAGCTGGCGCCGGCCTTCGACGCCACCGTTCGCGCGCTGGAGCAGTCTCGCGCCACGTTCGCACCGGCGACATCGGTCAAGCTCGCGGAGAGGCTGACGGAGCTGTGGTGGCAGGTCCCCGACGCCGCGACGCGGTCGGGGACGACCCTGCCCGAACTGCACCTGAGCGCGGCGCAGGCCTGGCACGACCTCGGCGATCCCGACCGTGCCCTCCGTGCCGCACTCGAGGGCCTCGCCACGGATCCGCAGGATCCGATGGTGCGTGCGGCGCTCATTCGCCAGAAGATCGTTCAGGAGTTCAACACCGGCCGGCATCCGGATCACGAAGAGCTCCTCGGCGCCATCGCGCTGCTGGAGGGAATCGACACCGACGCATCGCGCGTGCTGCAGTCGCGCATCCTGTCGAATCTGGCGCTGAGCTACGCGGACGGCCGAGCAGAGGAGTACCTGCGGACGGCAGTGCACCTGGCCGAAGGCGCCGGGGACGACGTCGCCCTCGCGATCGCCCTCGTCAATGAGTCGTGGCGGTACTCCGACGCCGCAGGTGACGAGATCGCCGCTCTCGCCCCGCTCGAGCGTGCCCGGGAGCTGCAGGTGAATCCCGCGGTGCGCGCGTACGTCGGAGCGGCCTACGTCGACCTTCTGGCCCGGCTGGGACGCTACGACGACGCCGCGCTCGTCGGAGAGGCGCATTTCGCCGACGCGGTACGCGGCGGAATCGAGCGCGGCTCAGGCGGATCGATCGCCGTGCAGATCGCGCACGCGCACTTCTGCGCAGGGCGACCCGACGAGGCGAGGCGCTACGCCGCGCGGGCCAGGCGGCTCCTCGACCGGCCGTCGCGGGCGTCGGTCATCCGCATGCTGGCCGCCCACTACGCGTGGAACGATCAACCGGGCGAGCACGACACCCTGCTCGCCGTCGAGCACGCGACGATCGAGGAGGCCCGGCGATCGCACCCGGACAAGCACGAGATGTGGGAACCGGAGACCGTCGACGTGGTGCTGATGTCGTCGTCCGGTCTGCGGGTCACGACCGACCCTGACGACAGCTCGGCGTGGACCCAGCGGATCGATCGGCTTCATCGCAACATCGCGAAAGGGGGCGCATCTGCGGCTCGGCGTTTCACGACGCTCACCGCGGCCCTGATGCTGCGCGCGGTGTCGCCGATGCATGCCGGCGGTGAGGCGCGCGTGGACTCGGACGAGCTGCGCACGGCGATCATGGACGCCACCCGGGCGTGGCCGCGGACGGGCGTGACCCCCGTGATCGTCGACGCCATCGACGCCGTGCTCGCTGATGCCGGTCGCCGCGACCCTGACGAGCGCGTACGCCTCTGGCGCGCCGTCGTCGATGAGGCGAAGACGGGGGTCTTGCCGGTTCGTCATCGACAGATCGCACACCTGAGCCTTGCCGCCGCCCTCATCGACGGAGGCGACCGCGATGCGGCGGCGCGCGCGCTGGATGCCGTCATCGCAGACGCCCCGCGGCTCGGCGTCGCTCGGGCCGCGTTCTGGGCGGAGGACCTCGCCGAACGCGCAGGACTTCGCCGCCGGGCGATCGAGTCGTCTCGAGCGGTGGATGCCGCCGGTTCGCCCGGCCTGACCCCTCGTGAGCGTCAGGTGCTGGCCCTCGTCGCCGAGGGGCTCACCAATGCACAGATCGGCGCGCGGCTGTACATCAGCCCGAAGACCGCCTCCGTCCACGTGTCGGCGATCCTCTCGAAAGTGGGCGCGTCCAACCGGGCCGAGGCGGCGGCGCTCTTCATCGCGAGCACCGACGCCGGTCGCGGCCTCTGACAGGCGCGAGGTCGACCGCACCCGTCACGTCATCGCCGCTCGACCGTCGAACGTGCATCTGCGCGCCGAGAGCGCGGGGTCCGTCCGCATCCTCGGCACCCAGATGCACACTCGCGGGAAGGGCGCGGGTCGTAGGCTGGCCGCGGGAAGAGGGGGGATGCCGCAAATGGGAGCGCTTCACGAAAGGGCGACGGCGAACGATCACCGCACGGGCCGGGTGCCGGTACGCGTCGTCCGGGGTCTGGGAGCCGGGGGCATCGGCCTCGCCCTCGCCGCCGCGCTGTCGGGCTGCGGGATCGTCGAACGGATCGTCGCGGACAGTGAGACGCCCACCCCCACGCCCACCGCCCCGATCGCGCCGACACCGTCCGGACCGGATCCGGTCCTGGCCTGGGAGTGCGGGCAGATCAGCGCGCTCAGCGGCGTGGCGATCCGCACGAACTTCGAGTACCAGACGGGTCGGATCGACGAGGTCGAGTACGTCTCGCGTCTGGCCGCCCTGCAGGACGCCTGGGTCTACATGCCGACCTACGACACGGAGATCACCCCGTTCATCTACGAGGTACAGGTGCAGGCGGCCGCCGACCCGTCGGGCGCCAACCAGGGCTACATCGACGCGATCAACGCGGCGACTGCGGCCTGCCAGGAGGCAGGCTCGCTCGCGGTGGTCACCCCGCTGCCGGAGATGGGCGGCTAGCCTCGTCCGGCAGCACGAGAGGGAGCTCGCGCGAGGCGTCCCAGGGGCGGGTCCAGCCGACGCTGTCGAACAGACCGTCCAGCAGCATGCCGGTGAAGCCCCAGACGAGGTGCTCGCGCACGCCGTCGCGCACCAGGAAGCCCGGTCCGCGCCATTCGCGGCCCTCGCGTCGGATGACCGTCACTCCGCGATTGGCCGGGTCGAGGAGGTCGGCGACCGGCGCGCGGAAGACATCCGCGGACTCGGCCTCATCGACGACCCCCACCGGGGAGGGGCGACGCCACCACGCGATCACGGGGGTGACCCGGTGTCGGGAGTACTCCAGCGGAATCGCACCGAGAGTGCCGAGCACTTCGACCCCGTCGGGATCCAGCCCGGTCTCCTCCTGGGCCTCGCGGAGCGCCGCTGCGACGGGTCCGTCGTCCCCGTCATCCACCCGTCCCCCGGGGAAGGCGACCTGCCCGGGATGCGATCGGAGCGTCAGCGCCCGCGCGAGGAGCAGCACGTCCAGGTCGCGCGAGACCGCACCGCCGTCGGCTCCCCCGGCGCTGGGCTCGGTATCGAGCACGCCGAAGAGGATCAGTACCGCGGCGTCTCGAGCGTCAGCGACATCGGGAAGCTCCGCCACACGGTCGCCGAGGCCGCCCCGGGGGTCTGATGCCGCCGCGCGGACGAGCTCTCGCAGCGCCTGTCGCGCGGCATCCGCCCGGAGAGCTGGGGTCACCCTGACAGCGTACGCGGCGCCCCGACATCCGCTCCGTCGCCCGGCGATCAGGACTTTTCCGGACGCGCGAGGAGAACATCACATTCAGGTAACGTACGGGAAGCGTCCAGACTCAGAGACCAGACTCGGGGACTTGTGCCCCGCCCGGGCGCGTGCCGCGTCACCCGAAGACGCATCCCCCGACACGAAACCGGTACTCCATGCGCTCCACCACGACGACCACCTCCGCCCGCCGCACCCGTCGCGCCGCTGACCGGCGCTCACGCCGCCGGCCCGCCCTCGTCGTCGCCGGCCTGAGCTTCTCGGTCCTCGCGGCCGTCGGCATCACCGCGACCGCACCCACGGCCGCGGCATCGTCGACGACCGCCTTCGGCCCGGTCACGCTCGCCTCGTACACGACGGCGTCGACCTCGCCCCTGGCCGCGAACACGGCGGCGGATGCGACCGCCGACGTCGACGCGACGGCGACCGACGCGGCCGGCGCGGCCCTGGCCGCCGCCGACACGATCGAGGCCGACATCCAGGCGGCAGCACTCGACATCGGCGAGGCCGACCCGACCGTCGACACCGCTGAGCTCGAAGCGGCGCTCGCGAGGCTGCAGGCAGCCGACGTCCTGCCCGCGGCGTTCCTGCCCGATCTCGCCGACGACGTGACCGACGCGGTGGCGGAAGTCGACCAGCGGGTCACCCAGCTGCGGGGCAGCCTCGACGGAGCGCTGGCGAAGAAGGCCGAGGAAGAGGCCGCCGAGAAGGCACGTCTCGAGGCCGAGGCGGCGGCCGCAGCGGCGGCCGAGGCAGCCGCTCAGGCCCGGAGCACCCCGAGCGGAAGCGGCGGCGGGGGCGGTGGCTTCATCCCCACCGGCGGTAGCACCGGCGGCGACAACAGCCCCGCGGGCGCTCAGGCGACCGCCCGGGCGATGCTCGGCAACTACGGCTGGGGCGATGACCAGTTCTCATGCCTGGTGTCGCTGTGGAACAAGGAGTCGGGCTGGAACTACCAGGCCTACAACGCCTCGAGCGGTGCGTTCGGCATTCCACAGGCCCTCCCCGGCAACAAGATGGCCTCGGCCGGCGCCGACTGGCAGACCAACGCCGCCACGCAGATCTCGTGGGGACTCGGCTACATCTCCGGCCGCTACGGCACCCCCTGCGGCGCCTGGAACCACTCGCAGTCGGTCGGCTGGTACTGAGCTCAGACCCGACGCGACTCACTCGGCTGGCGGATCACCGAAAGGTTCGATCCGCCAGCCGACGCGTTCCAGGGCCGCTGCCAGGCGCAGCGCATCCTCCCGCGCCGCGGCAGGCTCGTGCGAGCAGACGTCGACGGCGAACGGCGGCGGTTCGGCGAAGCGGGGCAGATCGACCATCGCCCACGATTTCGCACTGACCCACACCCGCGGGTCGGCTGAACCGGCATCCTGGACCTCGCCGTCGGACACCAGTGCGATGACGGCGAGCGCGTCAGGCTTCGCAATGGGAAGATTCACCACGAGCGAGACCACGTGCACGACCTCCATGGTCGCAGACCCCGACCCCGCCGAGGTCGAACCGGTTCGGTGTCCGATGATCAGGGATGACCCGGCACGGCCGGGTCGCCCGCCTCACCGTCCGAAGAAGTCACCAAGGGCGCCGAACTGGTCGCCGATGTTCGAGACCTGATCACCGAATCCCGACACGACGTCCCCGGCGCCTCCGACCAGGCCCTCCGCGCCCTCGGCGAAGCCCGAGACGTCGACGCCGTCCGCTAGGCCCGTGAGGTCGACACCGTCGGCGAGGGCGTCGAAGTCGACCCCGAACCCCGCGGCCTGCTCGAGGAGCGGCGTCGCCACCGAGCTGACCACCGCGGCTCCCGCCACCGCTCCGAGGACTCCGATGGCGAGGCCGCCGGCGCCGACCATCGCCGCACCGCCTCCGACCCGGCCGAGAAGGCCGCGCATCCGGCCAGGGCGCAGGGCCTCGGCGCGGCCCGCCGCACGAGCGAGGTCTTCCGGAGCGGCCGACCGCGGTCGCTCCGCGGGCGGGAACTCTGTCCGCATGCGCGACTCGATCTGCTGGCGCTGCTGCGGAGTAAGCCGGGCGAACGCCTCGCGATGGATCTGCTCCACCTGGTGCGGGTCGGCGGTTTGCATCAGATAGTCGTACCGGGCGATCGCCGCCCGGTCGGCCTCGCTCGGACGGCCGGAGGATGTGCCGCCCGCCGGTGGCGGCGTGGTCGAGGGACGACCGCGCGGCACGGACGAGGACGGCGGGGTGGTCGACCCGGCGCCCGCGGGGGGACGACCGTCACCGCCGAGTGCGTCGGCGGCGCTTCGGACGATCCCCCGCCAATCCGGGGAGGAGGAACTCTGGGCGGAGCCGCCCTGGTTGTCCAGCGCCTTGGCGGCCATGCCGATCAGCTTGGAGAGCTTGCTCATGACGATCCCTTCTGAACGTCAAGGTCTCCTCCACCCTCACGGGCCGGTGGGCCGGAACGCCACGGGGCGTCCGTACTGACGGGTCCACCGCAATCGGGAGTACTCCCCTTGCCTCCCCCAACGGTAGCCAGGCGGACCTATGGATTCGCTTGAAAAAGAAGCGCGCACCTCCGCTGTTCCTGGCATGATGGCGTCACCCGATCCGCCCTGACCGAAGGGGCACGATGCGCTCGCTCACGCGTCGACAGTTCCTTGCGCGCACCGCCGCGCTCGCCGCCGCGCTGTCCCTCGACCCCGACGATCTCGGTCGCCTCCTCGCCGCCGCCCCGACGGCGACGAGCGGCACCACCGACATCCCCTCCACGCTCCTGCAGACGATCCTGTACGGACCGACGGTGCAGGGCAGCTACCGCCGGCTGGTCGCCGGACCTGGCGAACCCTACCTCCCCCGCGTGGACGTGCTCGGACGTGATCCCGACCCGTCCCGGACGTCGCGGCGACGGTCGTTGCTCTACCTCGGCCATCTCTCCGATCTCCACGTCATCGACGCCCAGTCGCCGGGCCGGATCGAGCCGATGATCGTCCAGGATCATTCGGCATGGGGCTCGGCGTTCCACCCGCACGATCCGCTGAGCCCCCACACGGTCGCGGCGATGGTGGGCGCGTTCCACGACGCGCGGTCCAGTCCGCTCACCGGAGCACCGATGGGAGCCGCAGTGGTCACGGGTGACAGCGCCGACATGCACTCGCACCTCGAGCTGCGCTGGTACATCGATCTGATGGACGGGCTGGCCATCGACCCCGCCACCGCGGGGCCGGTCTTCCAGGGCGTGCAGGCGTGGCCGGAAGCCATCTGGGCGTACCGCCCCGAGGATCCGACCGGCGGATCATTCGGTGATTACGGCTTCCCGGCACTCCCCGACATGCTCGAGCGGGCGATCGCCGGCGAGATCCGTTCGACCGGGCTCCCCGCGCCCTGGTACGCCGTGTACGGAAACCACGACACGCTCCTGCTCGGGACGTTCGAGCTCAGCCCCTCCCTGCATGCGCTCGCGGTCGGCGGGCGGAAGTCCTACACGCTGGATGCGACGGCATCGACGTTCCTTCGCGGCTGGGCCGCGAGCGGCAGCGCGATCCAGCAGGGATGGGACGCCCTCAATCTCGCGTGGGGCCGTTCGGGCTTCCGCGCGGTCTCTGCGAACCCGGAACGCCGTATCTACGAGACGCGGGAATTCATGGCCGAGCATTTCGTGACGCAGCCCGAGCCGGGGCCGATCGGGCACGGGTTCACCCGTCGGAACCTCCAGACGGGTGAGACGTGGTGGCGCGCCGAACTGAGTCCGCATGTGCGTGCGCTGGGCCTGGACACCTGCAACGCCGTCGCAGGCCCCGACGGCGCCCTCCCCGACGTGCAGTTCCGGTGGCTCCGCACCGAGCTCGAGCGCGCCCAGCGTGAGCAGAAGCTCGTGCTCATCCTCAGCCACCACAACAGTCTGACCATGGAGAACACCGCTCAGCGCCCGGGCGAGACCGAGATCCTGCGTCACGGGCCCGAGGTGGTCGATCTCATCCTGCAGTTCCCCGTCGCCATCGCCTGGCTGAACGGGCACACGCATCTGAATCAGATCCTCGCCCACCGATCAGGCGACCGAGGGTTCTGGGAGATCACGACGGCCTCGTGCATCGACTTCCCCCAGCAGCAGCAGGTCGTCGAGATCGTCGACAACCGGGATGGCACGCTGTCGCTGTTCACCACGGTTCTCGACCACGCCTCTCCGGTCTCACCGGGTGCGCCTGGCCGAACGGGTGACCTCGCCGCGCGGGCCCGCGAGCTGGCCGCCAACGACTGGGCCGAGACGCCGATCATGCGTCGAGGATCTCCGCTCGACCGCAACACCGAGCTCCTCCTCCCTTCCCCGTTCGATCTGGAGACCATCACCGACGCCTCCCTGGAGGCGCAGCGGATGACGGAGCGGGCGCGCATCCTCGCGCACGAAGAGCGGATCGCCTCATGATCGGTCGCTTCGCCTCGGCGGCCGCGTTGGCGCTCACCGTCGCAATCACTGCCGCGGGCTGTTCGCAGATCGCCGCGATCGCGCCGGTCGGCGGCGACAGGTTGGCAGAGGTCCGGTACGCCGTGAACGACATCCTCCTCGAGGAAGGGATCGACATCCTCGTCGCGCCGGTCTGCACGGTCGCGGCCGACGAGGTGACGGTCGCGTGCGAGGGATCGACCCGAGACGAGCGCGCGATCGACGCCGTCTCCGAGGCGGCATCATCCGATCAGATCGTCGTCCGCGTCGACGAAGAGGTCGTCTACGAGGGCTCGCTCATGACCGTCCTCGAGAGGGGATCGAGCGGATGAGGCGGTCGCGCACCCTTCCGCTCCTCGTCGCCGCCGCCGCGATCGTCATCGGTGCCCTTCTCCAGGCCGCCACCGCCGTCCCGGGCCTCGGGCGCGTGGCCCCGGTGTGGTTCGTGCTGGCCGCCCTCGCCTCGCTCCTCGTCCTGTGGGCGCAGCTCAGCGGCCTCACGTGGGCGATCATGGCTCTCGATCGCGGCGCAGCATCCGTCCGAGTGCTCCCGATCGCGGCATGGTCGGGGATCACCCTGATCGTCGTCGGGGTGCTGCTCGTGGTCTTTCCGCTCGGTGCGGCGCTCGCGGGGCTCGCGGCGCTCTTCGTCCTCCCCGGTGCGAGTTCCGGTATGGGGCACGCCCTCCGGGAGGCGGGACGCATGATTCGGCGTCATCCCTGGCGATCAGTCCTCCTCGCGCTCGGCGCGATCATCGCCCTCGTCACGCTCGCGGTCGTGGCGGTCGCCGCAGGCCTGTTCCTGACCGGGTTGCTGGGCGGAATGGCGATGTGGATCGCCTTCGGCACCGCGGCGGCGGTTCTGCTCGCCGCGGCGGCGCACCTCCAGGCGATGTGACGATCAGACCGGTCCGCGGGAACCGAGGACGCCCGCCAGGAGCGCATGCAGAAGCGGCGGCACTGAGGCGATGAGGAGGATCGTTCCGAACACCGGATCGTCGGGTCGGAGCAGGATGCCGCCGATGAGGAGGGCACCGAACAGCACCGCCGAGAGAAGGCGACGCCCGAGGCGCTCGAGCCGCGCGAGGCGACGGTCGACCCGCGGCGCGTCGACCGCGAGGCGCCCCTCCTCCATACGGGTGGCGAGCTTGTCGATCCGGCGCGGGAGGCGCGCGACGAGCCCCACGGTGTCGACCGCCTGACGCGTGACGGCCTGCACGACGTTGCCCCGCTCCTCGCGCAACAGGGTGGCGGCGTACGGCTCGACGGCCTCCCAGATGTTGAAGGCGGGGTCGAGCGCACTCGACACACCGGAGGTGAGCGACATCGCCCGGATGACCAGGAGGAAGTTCTCCGGCAGCTGGAAGGGAAGCGCCCGGACGAGATCGCCGAACTCGATCGCGAAGTCACGGAATTCGCGGGGATCGACCTCGGCGAGCTCGGCGAACCCCATGCCGCCGAACCGCGCGAACAGCTGCGTCATGGCTCGCTCGAGCTCGGCGGTGTCGGCCGAGGGAAGCAGAACCCCGACCTCGCGGATGCTGTCGACGAGGCCCACGCCATCGCGCGCCGCGACGGCGATCACGAGGCGCCGAAGCCCGGCGCGAAGCGAATCGGGGACCTGGCCCATCATCCCGAAATCGATGAAGGTGAGCGTCCAGCCCTCCGCCCCGCCCTCCTCCGCGGTACCGGGCTCACTCGCCGAGGGGGTGACGAAGATGTTCCCCGGATGCGGGTCGGCGTGGAAGTAGCCGTTGCCGAACAGCTGCTGGAACATCACCGAGGCGAAGGCCAACGCGACGTCGGTGGGGTCGATCCCCGCGGCGACGAGCGCCTCGCGGTCGTTGATCTTGATCGCCGTCACGTCCTGGAGCGTCAGGACGCGCCGGGTCGATCGCTCCCACACGACCGCGGGCGTCGCCACGCGGGAGTCATCGGCGAAATCCCGCGCGAATCGCTCACCGTTGACGCCCTCCTGCAGGTAGTCGATCTCCTGCAGCGACGTCTCGGCGAACTCCTCGACGAGCTCCGGCATGTCCACCCGCCGCGAGACCAGCGACACCCTGC
The DNA here is from genome assembly GCF_003850245.1 of Microbacterium sp. ABRD28. Taxonomy (NCBI): domain Bacteria; kingdom Bacillati; phylum Actinomycetota; class Actinomycetes; order Micrococcales; family Microbacteriaceae; genus Microbacterium; species Microbacterium sp. ABRD28. The sequence goes on from NZ_CP031015.1 coordinate 2,836,111, forward strand.
TGAGCCACACGCCGACTTTGCGCAGCGCCCGCAGGTCGACGTCGACGATCTGGTCGATGCCGGGGCGCTGGACCTTGACCACGACGTCGGTGAACCCGGCGAGCTCAGCGTCAGCGGTCGACAGCCGCGCCCGGTGCGCCTGCCCGAGCGAGGCCGCGGCGACCGGTTGCGGGTCGACGAACGAGAAAGCCTGCTCGAGCGGCACGCCGAGCTCGCTCTCGGCCAACGCACGGATCCGGTCGAACGCGACCGGGGGCACTTCGTCCTGCAGGCCCTCCAGTTCCTTCGTGATCTCGGGCGGCAGGATGTCGAGCCGGGACGAGAGGAACTGGCCCACCTTGATCATGAGACCGCCGAGGTCCACGGCGAGCGCGTGGAAGCGCTGGGCGATCCGTCGCATCCGCCGCGCGCGCCCGCGCGCCACGAGGGCGGTGAGTCCGAACCTCGGAAGGAACAGCTCCCACCACCACGTCTGCAGCATGACGCGCAGCGCGAAGCGGGTGATGCGGCGGTAGCGAGCGCGCATCCGTCGGGCGTCGGTCATCGATTCTCCTGGACGCCGACGCACGAGTGGCGTCGAATCAGCTCTGGGCGAGGATGGAGTAGAGCCTACGGCGCGCGTCCTCGAGGACGGCGACAGCCTCTTCCACCTGAGCCGACGAGCCGGAGCGCGCCACCTGTGCCGCGGCCTGTGCCAGATCGAGACCAGCCTTAGGGAGAGCCGTCATGCGCGGCGACTCACGGTGCGACGCCCCGCCGGACTCCCAGGGCGCTCCGCGTTCGGCGGCGGCCTCGGCCTCGGCGATTCCGCCCTCGGTCAGGCTGTAGGTCTTGCGCCCATCCGCTTCCGTGGCCTCGATCAGGCCTTCGTCAGCGAGGAGCTGGAGCGTGGGGTAGACCGAGCCGGCGCTGGGCTTCCAGCTGCCGCCGCTGCGTTCCTCGATGAGCTGGATGATCTGGTAGCCGTGCATGGGGCGCTCCAGCAGAAGGGTGAGGACGGCCGTGCGCACGTCGCCTCGGTTCATCCGCGGCGCGGACCCGCTGCCGACGCCCTTCTCGAAGGCGGAGCGCAACTGGTCCATGGCCTCCGCGATGTTCGACATCGGCCATCCCGACGCCGACCCGCCGCGCCCCGAGAATGCTTCGCCGAAGAATGAGTTGCTCATGATGACCTCCTCCGCTCCGTCGCGGTCGCGACGTCGAGCGATACTCAACGATATGTCGTTATGCATCGCTGAGGGTCGGCATGGAGCAAACTCGCAGGCGCGGGGCGCCCCGGGGCACCCTGGGGCGCCGCCGGATTCAGACCGATGTGCGTGCGTCCCGTCGCGCGAGGATCTCCGCCCGCTCGTACTGCGGCGCGAGCGACCACTCCTCCCCCAGGTGGCGCGCGGCGGTCACGGGCCAGAGGGGGTCGAGAAGGAACTCCCGCGCGAGCGCGACGAGGTCGGCGTCTCCGGCATCGAGGATCTCCTCGGCCTGTTCGGGGTCGCGGATCAGACCCACGGCCGCCGTGAGCACCTGGGCCTCCTGCCGGATGCGGCGGGAGAACGGCACCTGATACCCCGGTCCGACGGGGATCCGCGCGTCGGCGACGTTGCCGCCCGTCGAGACGTGCACGACGTCCACGCCGCGCTCTCGAAGCAGGCCGGCGAGCCGCACGCTGTCATCCGCCGTCCAGCCGGCCGGTTCCACCCAGTCGGTGGCCGAGATCCTCACGAAGATCGGCGTCTGGTCGCCGACCGCCTGCCGCACCGCATCCGTCACCTGCTCGAGGAGCCGCACGCGGTTCTCGAAAGAGCCGCCGTACTCGTCGGTGCGGGTGTTCGACACGGGCGAGAGGAACTCGTGCAGCAGATACCCGTGGGCGGCGTGGATCTCGATGACGTCGTAGCCGGCCTCACGCGCACGTTCCGCAGCGGCGGCGAACTGCCCGATGACCTCGTCGATTCCCGCACGGTCCAGCGCCGTCGGAACCTGCTTGCCGGGCGCGAACGCCACGGCGCTCGGGGCGACCGGCTGCCAGTCGGCGGCAGGCTCGTCACTCCCGAACGGGCCGTCGAACGGTCGCGGTGAACTCGCCTTCCGCCCGGCGTGGGCGAGCTGGATCCCGGCGGCCACGCCGTTGTCGCGGAAGAACCGGGTGAGCCGGCGGTGTGCGGCCACCTGCGTGTCGTTCCAGATGCCCAGGTCGTAGGCCGAGATGCGACCCTCGGCGCTGACCGCGGTCGCTTCGACGATGATGAGGCCGGGGCGCCCGAGTGACCGGGAACCGTAGTGCTGAACGTGCCAGTCGTTCGGTGCGCCGACGTCGGGTCCGTCGGGGTCGGCGGAGTACTGGCACATGGGCGCCATCACGATCCGGTTGGCCAGGGTGATGCCGCGCACGGTGAGCGGGCTGAACAGGGGGGATGTCACGGGCGTACCTCCATTGATCGCAACGCCGCCGGCGCGGCAGGGAATTCCCACCGGGGAAGGGAGTGGTGGTGCGCTCAGTCGCGCGCGGCGACGTCGACCTGGAGCTCGGCGGCGATCCGCTCGAGGTCGGCGATGACCGCGGCGACCTCGACCGAGGGCGGCACCACGGCCGAGACGGTCGCCTCGAACAGGCGACCGCCGGCCATCGCCGCATCGCGGGTCTCGGTCCTCATCCGGTCGATGCTCACGCCGTGGGAGCCGAGGGCTGCGGAGATCTCGTGGACGATCCCCGGGTGATCATTGCCGAGCACGGTGAAAGACAGGCGGCGCGACGTCGTGTCGTGCGGCGCACCGCCCCCTTCCCCCGGCACACTCACCGTGACGAGCCCAGGGACCGCATCCAGAGCCGCCTGCAGGTCGTCGAGTCGCTCCTCGGGCACCGACACCTGCACGACGCCGGCGAAGGCCCCGGCGAGCTCTGCCAGCTCGCTGTGCTCCCAGTTGCCGCCGTGGGCGTCGATCACCTCGGCCACCGCGGCCACGAGGCCGGCGCGGTCGGTTCCGACGAGGGTGAGCACGAGGATCGCCATGGATTCAGCGTACGACTCCGCGCCACGCGTCGCCGGGGGCTGGTTGACTGGATTCATGTCCGCCCCACCTGATGCGTCGGCCGCCGAGCCTGCCGTGGCCACCCTCGTCGCCGCCGACGCGGTCGACAAGCTCGCGGCCCTCGCGATCATCGCGCGTGCGACGGGCAGCACCGTGGTCGGCGGTGGCACCGCGCACCCTCGGATCCCCCTCCGCGACGGAGTGTGGATCGAGATCGAGATCCCCAAGTTCGGTGAGCCCCCGCCGCTGGCGATCGATGTCCATGCGACCGAGGGGCCGGCCGCTGCCAGGCGCGAGGCGATCGCGTTGCGCGGCGTTCTCCGAAGCGTCACCGAATGGTCGGTGACCACAGCGTTCCCCGAGAGCGACCCGCCCCGCGCGGCGCCTACGATGAACAGCGCGGCGTCGGCGTCGACCACCGACAGCCGATGACACCTCCGGGAGGCCCACCGAGATGAGAGTCGCATCCTCAGCGGACTGGCGAGACGCCCTCCCGTTCGACACCCCCGTCCCCGCCGCCGACGTCGCTCCCGGCGATCCCGCGCGCTGCTCGGGGTGCCCGGCCGAGGTGGCGGCGTGGGAACGCACCGCGCTCTTCGCGGTCAAGCACCGTCATCCGAATCATCACTCGGGGTTCGTCCGCTTCTACTGCGCCGCGCACGTGCCGGCTGTGACGCCCCCTCCACCAGCCGCGCCGGCACCGGTCCGCAAGGCGCGAGCTCCCCGTGCGCCGCGCGAGCAGACGACGCCGCAACGCCGGGTGGTGGAGGACAAACCCCGGCCGGTGTGCCCCGACTGCTTCATCGAGGTGTCGGCGACCGGGATCTGCGGCATGTGCGGCGAGCGGATCGCCTGACTCAGGTTAAGGCGACCGCGCGCACCGGCGCACCGTCGCCGGAGATCCTCAGCGGGAAGAACCCCACGCGCACGCGATCGGGCAGCGCCGCGACCCCGCGGACATTCTCGACGATGAGGTGATCGGAGCCGAGGACGACGTCGTGCACGGGGAAGTCGGCACCGCCCGTCGGGTCGGGGCTCAGGGTGTCGACGGCGATGACGTGAACACCGCGGTCGATGAGAATCCGCGCGGCAGCGGGATCGAGGGCCGGATGCCGCAGGCGCCGCCGATCATCGGTGAAGAAGGCGTCCCAGCCGGTGCTGATCAGGGCGATCGAGGGCAGCGTCTCCGGCAGATCTCCCCGCGGGTCGAGTTCGGCCCAGCCGTAGGTCTCGCCCTCGCCGACCCGGACCCGGAACACGATGGCGTCGCCCACGAGCTCGTCGAGACCCACCGACGCCATCGTCCGTCCGCCCGGGACGGTGTGCGAGGGCGCGTCGACGTGCGTGCCCGTGTGCGAACCCATGGTCAGCCGAGCGACATCGACCCCGTCCGCCGCGATGGTCAGCCCGGCCTCGACGTGCACCTCGGGATCACCCGGGTACACCGGCATCCCGTCGGAGACGACATGGCTGAGATCGTGGATCACGGCGCCTCAGTCCATCCGACTCTCAGCGAGATGGCGTTCCGGCGCGAACGGTCCGCTCCGGCGGGTGCGAAGGGAGACCAGAAGGTAGAGCAGGAAGGTGACGACGAAGGCGGGCACGGTCGCTCCGAACGGCAGCGGCCAGACGTAGGCCCACACATAGGCGAGGACCGCACCGACTGCCCAGGCTGCCACAGCCAGGAGGTTGACACCCCCGGTGTACCAGAAGCGGCCGCCGTTCGGCCGGAGGATGTCGCCGTCGTAGTCACCCCGCTTGATGACGTAGTAGTCGACGATCATGATCGCGAAGACCGGTGCGAACAGCGCGCTGATCGTCACGAGGAAGGTCGTGAACTGATCCAGCAGCCCGAAGAACGTCGCACCGATGATCGAGATGACACCCAGCGCGAGGGCGGCGGGAAGGAACCGTAACCGTGACCCCGGTACGGCGTTGACCACCGTGGTCACCATTCCGTAGACCACCATCGTGTTCGTCGCCATGACGGAGAGGAAGATGGCCACCGCGAACAGGGCGCCGAAGGGTTCCACGACGGTCGCGGGATCGAACGGGATCGCCTCACCACCGCTGAGGACCACATATCCGATCGCCGTCGCTCCGAGCGACATCGCGATGACGGTCGAAAGGGTGTAGCCCACGCCCGCGCCGATGACACCGGCGCGGGTCGAGCGTGCGAAGCGGTTGAAGTCGGCTGAGAGCACCGTCCACGAGATGGCGGTGGCGAGCACCACGTCGAAGACGAGACCGGGCGTGTAGAACGGCACCTGAGGAGCCGGGATGGCGGCGAACTCCGCCGGGCTGAAGGTCGCGAACGCGACGGCGAAGATGTAGACCGCGATGGCGAGGATGACCGCTGCGAACCACGGCTCCACCCGTGCCACCCCCGCATGACCGAAGATCGCGAGGACGACGACGATCGTCTGGCAGATCACGGCGAAGAGCACGGGGCTGGAGAACCCCGTCACCGCTGCGACGATGTAGTTCAGGGCCAGTCCGGCGAGCATCGCCTGCACCCAGCTCCACCCCATGAGGATCACGACGTTGGCGGCCACCGGGAGAAGGCTGCCGCGCGTGCCGAACGGGCCCCGTGTGAGCGCCATCGTCGGCAGTCCCGTGCGGGTTCCGATCGCACCCACCGTCACGAGCACCGCGGCGCCGAGGATCGTTCCCCCGACGATCAGGCCGATGACGGTGCCGAAGCCGACCTCGGGAACGAACAGCGTTCCTGTGAGCAGGGTGGTCACGACGAGGTTGGCAGCGAGCCAGATCATCAGGATGCGACCGAGCGAATAGTCCCCTCGGACGGGCCCGGCGTCATCGGACTGGGACTGCAGACGGCGATCGAGGCGGGTGTAGAGCGACATCATCGGGCTCCTTGGGAGAGGGAGAGGGAGGGTCTCAGCTGAGAGGCGAGAGGTGTTCGTGGACGGCGACGAGCTGTGCGTCCTCGACGGCGAAGACGATGGTCTCGCGCTCGCGGAAGGACTCCTCACCGCCTTCGGTCGCCACCGTGGTGTCCACGGTGTGGGTGAAGACGGCGAACCCCGGGTGGAGCTGCACGAGCGGATCGGACGAGACGCACGACACGACGCGCCATCCCTCGCCGATCCACGAGTCCCAGAGCCGCTCGTAGGCGGCGCGGTCGTCGAGCCGCCGCGGCTCGGTGTGGAAGAGGAAGGTCGCCGAGGGCGCGAACAGGGAGAAGTACCGCCCGCCGTCGGTGGCGGCGTAGGCGTCGACGATCTCGGCCGCGGCCTGGATCACCTCGTCATGCGTCGGGGTCCTCATGCGTTCGCCCCCTTCGGAGCCATCGCGCTGAGCAGCTCAAAGAGGGTGTGGCTGGCCGCGACCGCGGTGATCTGCGCGTGGTCGTATGCCGGTGCGACCTCGACGACGTCGGCGCCGACGATCGGCAGATCGCTGAGACTGCGGATGATGGTGAGGAGCTCGCGGCTGGTGAGCCCTCCGGCCTCGGGGGTGCCGGTACCGGGGGCGTGCGCGGGGTCGAGGACGTCGATGTCGATCGACAGATAGACCGGCGCACCGGCGACGCGGGTGCGGATCCGCTCGATCGCACGCGCCACGCCGTCGCGCTCGATCTCGTCGGTCGTCACGATGGCGAAACCGAGCCGCTCGTCGTCGCTGAGGTCGCTCTTGTCGTACAGCGGTCCGCGGATGCCGACGTGCATGCTGGCGGTGAGATCGATCAGCCCCTCCTCCGACGCCCGCCGGAACGGTGTGCCGTGGGTGGTCGGCGCGCCGAAGTAGGTGTCCCAGGTGTCGAGGTGCGCATCGAAGTGGATGACGGCGACCGGGCCGTGGCGCTCGCTGACCGCTCGCAGCAGCGGCAGGGCGATCGTGTGGTCGCCGCCGATCGTGACCAGGCGCGTGGCCCGCTCGCCGAGCTTCCTCGCGGCCGCGGCGATCTCGGTCACCGCTGCGTCGATGTCGAACGGGTTGGCGGCGATGTCGCCGGCGTCGGCGACCTGCTGAGCCCCGAAGGGGAAGACGTCCTGGGCGGGGTTGTACGGACGCAGCAGTCGCGAGGCCTCGCGCACATGCGCGGGTCCGAAGCGCGCGCCCGGCCGGTAGCTGACCCCGCTGTCGAAGGGCACGCCCACGACAGCGACGTCCGCGCGTCCGACCTCGTCGAGGGTCGGCAGGCGCGCGAAGGTGGCGATGCCTGCGAATCGAGGGACGACGCTCGCATCCACCGGGCCACGCGGTGTCGAGGAAGAAGAGGGTTGCATATTAGTAAACCTTTGGTACGCTGGGCGCAACTGCTGCGCTGCACGCTACGCCCGTGCACGCCCGGCGTCAAGAGCGACGCGGAAGGAGGAGCGGTGAGGGCGATCCATCCGGCGGCCGAAGAGAAGGTGGCCCCCATCGGCGCGAAGCTGCGCGCCGCTCGCACTGCGCAGGGCATGTCGCTCGCGCAGGTGGCCACGACCACCGGCCTGTCGAAGGGATTCCTCAGCCGTGTCGAGCGGGACGAGACCTCACCGAGCGTGTCGACGCTCGTGCAGCTGTGCCAGGTGCTGTCCCTGCCGATGGGTGCGCTGTTCGCCGAGCCCGAAGTGCAGCGCGTGACCTGGGACGATGCTCCCCGCGTCAATCTCGGTGGCGTCCACGTCGACGATCGACTCCTCTCGCCGCGTTCCGAACAGCGGGTACAGCTGCTGCGATCCGAGCTCGCCGCCGACGCCCACGGGGGCCGCGAACTCTACACGATCAACTGCGACGTCGAGGTGGTCCACGTCGTCACGGGCCGGATGACCGTGCGGTTCGCCGATCGAACGGTCTCGCTCTCGCCGGGCGACGCCCTGACCTTCCCGGGCCGCGAACCCCACACATGGGAGGTCGACGGCGGCGCCCCCGCGGTCGTCCTCTGGGTCATCGTCCCGGCCCCCTGGAGCGGCTCCGCCTGAGTCAGAGCCGACCCGGCAGGATGGCGTGCCAGTACAGCCAGGGGAGGATGCGTCGGTCGAAGATCCACGACAGCCGGTTCTCGCGGTACATCGACCGCCAGAAGGGGATCGTCGGCTTGAGCCCCCCGCGATCATCGAACTCCGCGAAGACGACCGTCGAGCGGGAGACGGTGAACGGGCAGACCGAGTACCCGTCGTAGCGCGCCGTCGGGCGACGCCCGGCGATCACGGCGGCGAGGTTCTTCGCCAGCACGTAACTCTGCTTGCGCAGGGCCCCACCCGACTTCGAATTCGTCGTGTCCGCGGCATCGCCCAGACTCCAGACATTCGGCCATCGGGGGTGCCGGAGTGTCTCGGCGTCGACGGCGACGAATCCGCCCGGGTCGGATTCCGCGGACAGCGGCGTCGCTTTGAGCCAATCGGGTGCCGACTGGGACGGTTCGACCGCCAGCACGTCGTAATCGATCCTCTCCCGCGTCCCGTGCGACTCGAGGGTGACGTGACGCTGATCACCGTCGACGATCGCCAGCTCGGTCGAGTAGCGCACCTCGATGCCGTACCGGGCGACGACCCGCTCCAGCTCGGCGTCGATCTCGGGAATCCCGAACATCGTCGGAGTGGGAAGGACGAGGATGACGCGGATGTCGTCGAGCACGCCGATGCGACGCCAGTAGTCGCACGCCTGGTACATCGGCTTCTGCCCGGCCCCCGCGCAGGAGGCGGGGCCGGGTGGCTGGACGAAGACCGCGGTGCCGCGCCGGAGATCGCGCAGAGCCACGCTCGCCTTCCCCGCGAGATCGGGCTCGTAGTTCGACACCACGTTCGGAGTGGTCAGCGCCGCAGACAACCCCGGCACCTGCGTCCAGTCGTGCTGCACGCCGGCGCTGACGATGAGGTGGTCGTATCCGATGACCTCGCCGCTGCCGAGGGTCACCGTCGAGCGTTCCGGATCGATGTCGCTCGCAGCATCCTGGATCCAGGCGACTCCGCGCGGGGTCACCTCACCCTGCGGACGCAGCGTCTCGTGAAGTCGCGCCGTCCCGCCCGCGACGTGCGAGAGCAGCGGCTTGTAGACGTGCTCGCTGCGGGGCTCGATGACGGCGATGTCGGAGACTCCGCGCCGGACGAGTCGACCGGCGACCGAGAGCCCGCCGTTGCCACCGCCGATCACCACGACCCGGTGTCGGCGGGTCACCGTCGCGATGGGTGTCACAGGTCGAACTTCTCGTTCTCACCCTCGAGGCGCTCGCCGGTCACCTTGTGCTTCACGAAGGCCAGGAGGGTGGCGACCCGGCCACCTGGGCTGTCCCAGTACTCCCCTCCCTCGGCGTCGAACCGAAGGAGGACGATCTCGGGATCCTCGGGACCGTTCGGGAACCAGGCCTCGACGCCGGCGTTCCAGAGCTCCCGCAGCTTCGCGTCGTCGGTCACCACCTCGGCACGACCCGACAGCGACAGCCAGGCGTCGTTCGAGCTGAAGGACACCCCGACGCGAGGGTCGGCCTGGACGTGCTGCACGGCAGACGCATGGCGTGCGATCACGAACCACAGGTCGCCGTCGAATGCCGCCTCCTGAACTGTGAGGGGGTGGGCCTGGAGCGAACCGTCCGCAGCACGCGTGGTCACCATCGCGAAGCGGAATTTCTTCAGCAGTTCTCGGAGCTTGGCCTGCTCGTCGTTCTCTGGGGTGGCCGTCTCGTTCATCACGTCCCTTTCGTCGAGGTCTGCGTCCATTCCATCCCCCAGGCACAGGGGGCGCTCCCCGGTTGACAAGCGGCCACCACCCTGCCAGTGGCGACGGATTCGCAGGCGGCTCCCAGCTTCACGGGACCAAATCCGTCCTGCCGACGGTTCTCTTACTGTGACGCGGCAGCCAGCCGCGTGAGGAGGAATCGTGACGAACGAGTACCGCAAGACCCCCGAGGCGATCAGCGCCTTGACCGACCTGCAGTATCAGGTCACGCAGCGCGACGGCACCGAGCCGCCGTTCCGCAACGCCCATTGGAACAACCACGACCCGGGAATCTACGTCGACGTGGTGTCGGGAGAACCGCTGTTCTCCTCCACCGACAAGTTCGACAGCGGAACGGGATGGCCGAGCTTCACGCGCCCCATCGACCCCGAAGCGGTGACGACGAAGACGGACTGGAAGATGATCCTGCCGCGCACCGAGGTGCGGTCGGCGATCGCTGACAGCCACCTCGGGCACGTCTTCCGAGATGGACCGCGGGATGCCGGTGGGCTGCGCTACTGCATGAATTCCGCCGCGCTGCGCTTCGTGCCTGCATCGGACCTGCAGGCCCAGGGGTACGGCGCATACCGCAGACTGTTCGAGAACACCCAGAAGGAGAACGCCTCATGACCAGTGGACCCACCGACACCGGAGCGATCACCCACCTCCCCGGCACCGAGACCGCCGTCCTCGCGGGCGGATGCTTCTGGGGCATGGAGGATCTGATCCGCAGGCAGCCCGGGGTCCTGCAGACCCGCGTCGGCTACACCGGCGGGAGCAACGATCACGCCACCTACCGCAACCACCCCGGCCACGCCGAGGCGGTGGAGATCGTCTTCGATCCTTCGCAGACGACGTATCGCGACATCCTGGCGTTCTTCTTCCAGATCCACGACCCGTCGACGCTGAACCGTCAGGGCAACGACATCGGCACCAGCTACCGTTCGGCGATCTTCCCGCTGACCCCGGAGCAGGAGCGGGTCGCGCGCGACACCATCGCCGACGTCGACGCCTCGGGCCTCTGGCCCGGCAAGGTCGTCACGACGATCGAGCCCTCAGGACCCTTCTGGGAGGCCGAGCCCGAGCACCAGGACTACCTGCTGCGCATCCCGAACGGCTACACCTGCCACTTCCCGCGCGCAGGGTGGGTCCTCCCCCGCCGCTCGGAGGCGACGTCGACGGTCTGACCGGCCGCTCTTCGCAGGTTTCGCCCCCGCGGTCAAGGGCTTCGTCCCCCGCCGCGGGGGCGCGACCATTCTCGGAAGAGAAGGAGGATGTCGTGACCAAGGACCTCAAGAAGGGCGATCGCGTCAGCTGGAGCACGTCGCAGGGACGCACCCAGGGCACGGTGGTGGAGCGTCGTACGAAGGACTTCCAGTTCGCCGGCCAGAAGTTCACCGCCAGTGACGACGAGCCGGCGTACATCGTCGAATCGGAGAAGAGCGGCGACAAAGCCGCACACAAGGGCTCCGCGCTGCGAAAGCTCTCCTGATCCGCACCCGTTGCCGTGCTACGGTTGACGGGCTTCACGCGGGTCTGTTTTCGGGCCGCGCTGAACACGTCCGCTCCGCACTTGTGGGAGCGGCACACCCGGTCGCCTCCGCGGCCCGAAAAGAAAAAGGAAAGACACGATGGCCACTGGCACCGTGAAATGGTTCAACTCCGAGAAGGGCTACGGGTTCATCGCACCCGACGACGGCTCGGCCGATCTCTTCGCGCACTTCAGCGCGATCACCGGTGAGGGCTTCAAGGAGCTCCACGAAGCGCAGAAAGTCGAATTCGACGCCGAGCGTGGCCCCAAGGGCATGCAGGCTGCGAACATCCGCGCACTCTGATCTTCATCCCGTCAGCCGGCGGGGGTGACCGAAAGGTCTCCCCGCCGGCTGACGGCTTTCTGGGAACTCGGGCGTATACCGCTTCGTGGATACGAGGGTACGTACGCTGAAGAAAGCGATCGGCATCCGCCTTTGGCTTTCCAGGCCGAAGTGGTCGCGATCGAAACCGAGGTAACCCCATCTCTTCCACCGTCCTCGAGCCCCGCCTCGGACCTGTTCGTCAGACGTACGCCGGCACGGCGGAATTCCCGCCCATGGCCCGCGCCTACACCGATGTGGCGCAGATCGTCCGTGAAACCGGCCTCCTCGCCCGCGCACGCTGGTTCTACGCCCTGGTGGGCGCCGCGATCGCACTCGGCTTCGGTGCCTGCATCGCCGGCTTCATCCTGCTGGGTGACAGCTGGTTCCAGCTCCTCATCGCCGCGGCCCTCGGCATCCTCTTCACTCAGGTGGCCTTCCTGGCGCACGAGGCGGCTCACCGTCAGATCCTCAGCTCCGGCCCCGCGAACGATCGGCTGGCGCTCATCCTCGGCAACGGGGTCGTGGGCATGAGCTTCTCGTGGTGGGCCAGCAAGCACACCCGGCACCACGCGAACCCGAACCGCGTCGGGAAGGACCCCGACATCGAGATCGACACGATCTCGTTCATCGATGAGGATGCGGCGACGGCCCGGGGCCTGCGGCGGGCCATCACGCGGCGACAGGGGTACCTGTTCTTCCCCCTGCTGACGCTCGAGGGGCTGAACCTGCACGCCATCGCGTTCCGCCACCTGTTCAGCCGGCAGCCCGTGAAGGGCCGGATCACCGAGCTCGCACTGCTGTTCCTTCGCTTCGGCGTCGTGCTCGTGCCCGTCTTCCTCTTCCTGCCCCTGGGCATGGCCTTCGCCTTCCTGGGCGTGCAGCTGGCCGTCTTCGGCGTCTACATGGGAGCCTCCTTCGCCCCCAACCACAAGGGCATGCCGGTCATCGCCAAGGACGCCAAGCTCGACTTCTTCTCCAAGCAGGTGCGCACCTCGCGCAACGTCAGCGGCGGATGGTGGGCGACCGTGCTCATGGGCGGTTTGAACTACCAGGTGGAGCACCACCTCTTCCCGAACATGCCTCGCCCGCATCTGGCCAAGGCCCGTGACATCGTCCGCGACCACTGCGAGACGCTGAATGTGCCGTACACCGAGACCACACTGTGGCGCTCCTACGCCATTGTGATCGCGTACCTGAACAGGGTGGGGCTCGCGGCCCGCGACCCCTTCGACTGCCCGATGACGGGAACATATCGCCGCGTCTGACATGGGCGCGCGAAGCGGCGGGTGCGGTGCAGGACATGCCGCACCCGCCGCTTTCGTGTAGGTGTGTGGGAGGTGATCCCCGCGGTCATCCCCGCTCGGGAGCGGTCTGCGCGAGGGCTCGCAGGGCGTCACCGCTGAGACGCTGGCTGGTCCACTCCTCCATCGGCAGGGCGCCGATCGCCCGGTAGAACCCGATCGAGGGTTCGTTCCAGTCGAGAACCGTCCACTCGAACCGTGCGTACCCGCGTTCAACGCACTCGTCCGCGAGCGCCTGCATGAGCGCGCGACCGTAGCCGCGGCCCCGGGCGACGTCGTGCACGTAGAGATCCTCGAGCCAGATGCCGTGCGTTCCGGTCCAGGTGGAGTAAGTGAGGAACCAGATCGCGATGCCGAAGATCGCCCCGTCGCGTTCCACGACGTGGGCGAAGACACGCGGCTCGGGTCCGAACAGCGAAGCGGTCAGCGCCTCGACGGTGTTCTCCACCGCATCGGGTTCTCGCTCGTAGACCGCGAGGGCGGAGATGGCGTCGAGGATGCCCGGCTCATCGCCGGGCTGGGCGCGGCGGAGAACCGCACCATCGGGGAGGGTGTGCGAGGTCACCGGTTGAGCGTACTGTCTCGAGTGGGCGGCGGCCGGTAGCGCATCCGGATTGCGAAGATACATACGACACTACTTGGCTTTTCACCATGCGCAATGTCGTAACCCTCTGCGATGATTCGGGTAGGTCATCGAGACGGGGATTGCAGTGGACGCGGACGAGAAGCGGCGGCGGGCGGAGGACAAGCGCGCCGGGGTGTTCGCGGATGAGCTGGCGAAGCTGCGGAGGCGTCGGGCAGCGCTCGAAGCGAAGGAGACCCGGTTGCTCGCCGACGCGTACGCGTTGACGCTTGAGCAGCGGTCACGAATCGGGTCGGTGTCGTCGCGGGAGCGGGACATGCCGTTGCGGTCGATGGCGCTGGAGCTCGGGATGGCGGTGCGGGTGAATGACCGGGCGATGCAGACCCAGATGCACGACGCGCACGAGCTGATCGAGCTGTTCCCGCAGACGATGGAAGCCCTGGTCGAGGGGCGGGTCACGCGGGCGCACGCGCAGGTGATCCAGGACGCCGGCCGGGTGATCGAGGATGCCAACGACCGGGCGGCGTTCGAACGCATCGTGCTTGTGGAAGCGGAGCGGCAGACGGTGCCGAGGACGAAGAAGTACGCCCTCCAGCGTGCGGCGGTGTTGGACCCGAGGCCGTTGCAGGAACGACATGACACGGCGATCCGGGAGCGGCGGGTGTGGGTTACCGACCTGGACGACACCCTGTCGACCCTGACGATCCTGGGCGGGAACGTGTACATCCACGGCGCGTTCAACCGGCTCACCGGGCAGGGCACCACGATCAAGGACGTCGACCGCGCGAAGCGGCGCAAGTACGCCGCGACGCAGGGTGAAGCGGATGCGCCGGAGGAGGAAACGGCGGAGCCGTGGTTCGACGACCGGTCGCTGGATGAGATCCGCTGCGACCTCGCCCTGGACATGCTCCTCGCCGGGTCCCCGGTGATCGACCCCACCGACGGGGCGAAGGGTGGGCTCGGCGCCATCCGGGCCGAAGTGCAGATCACCCTCCCGATCACCACCCTCACCGGCGTCACCGGGTCAGGAGCCGAGTTGAACGGAGTCACCCCGGTCGACCCGGAAACGGCCCGGCGGATGGCAGGAACCGCGAGGGTGTGGGACCGGGTGATGACCGACCCCATCAGCGGGGTCGTCACCGCCGTGGACCGATACCAACTGCATCCCTCCCAAACCCGGTTCCTCAACGCCCGCGACGTCACCTGCCGAACACCCGGATGCCGAAGGCCCGCGAAACTCTGCGACAAAGACCACTCGAGGGACTTCGCGTTAGGCGGACCAACGTCCAACGACAACCTCTGCAGCGAATGCGTGAGGCACCACACGCTGAAACACGCCACGAACTGGCACGTCGAACAACTCCCCGGCGGGGTGCTGAAATTCACCAGCCCCGGAGGAAAGAACTACAACAGCCACCCACCCTCACGCGTCGCGTTCGTCCCCACCGACGACGACGGACTCACCGTCGCCCCCTTCTGAATGAGCAGGAGCGGGTGAGCATGGTGGCGAGGGTGCGGGATCAGGAGAGTCGCGCACTGGCCCGCAGCGGTCCATCGACCCACTGATCGACCTCGTTCTGCGAACGCAGACGAATCACCGCCGGCGCCGTGTCATCGCGGGCCAGTCGGGGAATCCGCTCGTCGTACTTGTGCCTGGTGCCGATCGACACGCGCACGATGTGCTCGGGGTCGGTGAAGAAGGTGTGGAGCGCAGGCTCGATGTTGCCGTTCCACAGTTCCTCGCGGCGGAGCCGCCGCCGAAGGGTCCGCCGCACGACCCGGGGGAACACGCAGCTCCAGTAGGGCAGGTCGAGCCAGACCAGGATGTCGGCACGCGCGGTGAGGAGAGGACGCGCGGTCGCGTACTGCCATTCGGTCACCCAGGACTCCCCCGCCACCAGCCGCCCGACATCGTCGAGGAACTCTGGCCGCTCGGTCCAACCGGCTCCGTGGAAGAGGGCGTCGATCTCGGTGTGCGGCGCGCCGGTGACCTCTGCGATCCTCGCCGCGAGCGTCGTCTTCCCCGCCCCCGACACCCCTGCCACCGCGACCCGGCGCGGGCGGCGGGGCAGGGGATCGTCGAAGGCGAGCACCGCACGATGATACGGCGCTAGCCTTCGACCCATGACCCGCGCCCGCGACCCCTGGCCCCCACTCGCCATCGCCTTCCTCGTCCTGGCTCTCGCGGGACTCGTCGCCACCTTCGTCTTCAACGTCTGGGCTGTCGTGCAGATGCGCGACTTCATCGGCGACCTCGTCAGCAGCGGCCCCGCGGTCTCATCCATCACCGTCGACCTCTTGGTCGTCGCGATCGCCGCCTGCGTTGTGATCGTCGTCGAGGGGCGACGGCTCGGGATGAAGCGGTGGTGGCTTTACATCGTGCTGTCGGGCATCACGGCCATCGCCTTCACTTTTCCGCTGTTCCTCGCGATGCGCGAGCGCCGACTGGCCGCGCAGCGCGCGACGGACGAGGCCGCGCCGATGGGGTGACGGCACCCGGAGTCGCACGTGCCCACCTCCTGCAGCGCCTGATATGCCCGATGGCGAGCCCGGTCAGTCTCCCCGGCGCCGGCGCATCTGCGCGAGCGGCATGTTCAACCGGGGGTTGCCGGCGAGCTTCGCCTCGTGCCGATCGAGGAAGGCCCAGTAGGCGCTGGTGAAGACCGAGTCGCGGGCCTCGCGGTCGCTGCCCCACCACCGGCCCATCTTCTGCAGGTAGGCCCCACCCGAGACGTAGGGCTTGGTGGCCACGCCGCCGCCGTCGGCGTACTGACTCATCCCCTGCACGTTGGGCACCATCACCCACTCGTACGCGTCGACGAAGAGCGCCGAGTACCAGTCGAACACCGCCCGCGGGTGATAGCCCTGGAGCAGGAACCAGTTGCCGAGGACCATGAGTCGCTCGATGTGGTGGGCGTAACCCCATCGATGGACACGGTCGAGCACCACCCGCACCGGTATCGGCAGATCGTCGGGGATGCCGGCGCCGGTATACCACCAGTCCTCGAGGGGGCGGGTGAGCTCGAAGTGATTGGCATCGATGAGGGCCGGATCGGCGCGGTAGGACCCCCGCATGTACTCCCGCCAGCCGATCACCTGACGCACGAACCCCTCGAGCGAGGCGATCGGCACCGCGTCACGGTGGGTCACGGCGGCGCGGACGACCTCCTCGACGCGGAGCAGACCGACGTTGAGGAACGGGCTGATGATCGCGTGGAAGAGGAACGGCTCATCGGCGGCCATGGCGTCCTCGTAGCGGCCGAAAAGCTCCAGACGCTCGGCCACGAACGAGGTCAGCCACTCCCGAGCCCCGGGAGCGGTGACCGGCAGCCAGAACTCCGCCGCGTCTCCCGGATGATCGGCGAACCGGTCGGTGACGAGGGCCATCACCTCCCGTGTGATCTCGTCATGCCGGGCCTCGGGAAGGGCGGGGATCGAGATCCCGCCCGCGGGAAGCGGATGACGGTTGTCGGCGTCGAAGTTCCAGGCACCCCCCGCGGGCTTCTCCCCGTCCATGAGGACGCCGGTACGAAGGCGCTGCCATCGGTAGAAATCCTCCATCTTGGCCCGCGGGTGCCCGCCGAACCAGCCATCGAGATCCTCGGCAGCAGTGAGGAACAGCGCGTCCGGATAGATGCGGGTCGCGACCCCCTCGTCATCGCAGACCCGGCGCAGGCGCTCGTCCACCCCACGATCCGTCGCGCTCATCCACGCCAGCCCCTCGATCCCGTGCTCGCGGATCAGCCGACGAAGGCCCGCCGCGAAGCTCCACTCCTCCCCGACCCGGAGGGAGGCCACCCGGTGTCCGGCTTCCTCGGCGCGCGCGGCGGCATGTCGGAGTCCGGAGAGGATGAGCACGAGCTTGTGCGCGTGGAACGGTCGCCGGGTGAGAGCCGACTCGGCCTCGATGAAGAACAGGATGTCGATGTCGGGATCGCTGAGGGCCGGATGATCCTCGAAGAGCTGGGTGGCGAGGATCAGTGCGGCCTTCATGCCGTCATCCTTCCACCGCCCGGGCGGGGCCGGGGTCGTCCGGGGAGGCTGCGGTCGTCGTAGGCTCGGCACATGTCCCGCACCGGCGCCGCCGCGCACGACGTCGTCGTGATCGGAGCCGGCCTGGCGGGTCTTCGGGCGGCGGACATCCTCGCCCGGGCAGGACGCGATGTCGTGGTGCTCGAGGCGGCCGACGACGTCGGCGGCAGGGAACGCACCGACATCGTCGACGGGTTCCTCCTCGACCGCGGCTTCCACGTCCTGAACCCGGCCTACCCCGCTCTCCGGCGCGCGGTCGACCTCCCGGGCCTGGACGTCCAGGCCTTCCCCGTCGGGGTGCGCGTGCGCCGCGAGGGGCGTTCGGTGCGCCTGGGGCACCCCCTGCGGCATCCGGGCCTCATCCCGGCGTCCGTCGCGAGCGGGCTCGTCCGCCCCGCCGACCTCTGGGCGCTCGCCCGGTGGATCATCCCGGTGCTCCTCGACCCGAAGGGCGTCGTCTCCGGGCCCGACGGCAGCCTCGCCGAGGGGTGGACGCGGGCGGGTCTGAGCGGGCCGCTGCGCACCGAGGTGCTCGAACCTTTCCTCGCCGGCGTGATCGCCGACGACACCGGCACGACCTCCGACGCGTTCGTCAAACTGCTCGTGCGCATGTTCGCGCTCGGGCGGCCGGGGCTGCCCGCCGGGGGAATCGCAGCCCTCCCCCGACAGCTGGCGTCGCGGGCCGAGGCGGCGGGTGCCGACATCCGTCTCTCCCACCGGGTCACCGCCGTGTCTCGCGGAACGAACGTCTGCGAGGTGGCGATCGCAGGGGCCGACACCGTGCACGCGAGCCACGTCATCGTCGCGGTGGGGCCCGAGACGGTCGCGACGCTCACCGATCTCCCGGCACCGAAGACGAAGGGACTGCAGACCTGGTGGTTCGACGCCGAGCACGAGCCCGCGTTCGACGCCCTCTTGGCCGTCGACGGGCGACGCCGGGGTCCGATCGTCAACACCGCGGTCCTCTCGCGCACGGCGCGCTCCTCCGCCCCGACCGGCCATCACCTCGTGCAGGCCACCTGCCTGCTCTCCGCCGACGGCGGGGGCGCTCCGGAGGCCGACGTCCGCCGTCAGCTCGCGGAGCTGTGGGGGAAGGATGCCGCGCAGTGGCGTCTTCTCCGCCGCGACGACGTGCGCCACGCCCTTCCCGCCCAGCCGGCTCCCCTCCGCACGCGGAGTGCGCCCTGGATCGCAGAGCGGATCCTGATCGCCGGCGACCACCGTGACACCGCCTCGATCCAGGGCGCGCTCGTCTCGGGAGCGCGCGTCGCGCGGGCGATGCTCTCGGCGTGAGACCCTCCGGCCTCAGCGCCCGCCGGCCTCGGCGATGGCGCTCAGGGCGGTGACGATGATCAGGCCGTTGACGAAGTACCCGATGACGGAGTGGGTCATCACCCGCCACCGCATCCGACGGTCGTGCACCTCGACATCGGAGGCGGCGAAACTGACCGCGACCGTATACGAGAAGTAGGCGAACTCGAGGATGCCGGGGGTCGTCGTGCCGGGGAAACGCAGCGGACGGTCGTTCTCGCGGTAGTACAGCTGCAGGTAGAGCTGCGCGTACCCCCAGTGCAGCAGGGTCCAGGCGAGCAGCATGGCCCAGATCCCGATGACGTCGAGCAGCGGGGTGATCGCGTCGTCGGGCTGGAGGAAGATGTGCTGGACGGTGGCGACGACGCCGACGGCGCTGGTGAAGATGGTCGCCGTCAGCGAGATCGTGCGCGGCACGATGCCGAGCTCCATCAGCAGCGGTGGCCCGTCACTCTCGGCTCGACGCCCCGCGACCCACAGGACCACCCAGATGCCTGCCGCGTATGCCGTGCCCACGGCGCACCAGGCCAACAGAAGGACGGCGGAGGCCGCGTTGCCGGGGGCGAGGATGAAGCCGATCCCCAGCAGCACGAGCGCCAGTTGCAGCACCGAGCTGATGACGAGCCCCCACACGGCGGAGCGTCGCCGCGCACCCGTGACGAGGCCGCTCACCTCAGAACATCCACGGCTCGATCCCCTCCATACCCTGGCCGCTCTCCCGGGGCGGATCGGCGATGATCGGCGGCGGCGTCCACCGGCGGCGCAGGCGCCGCACGGCGGGGTTGCGGCCGATCCCCTGCGCCCCGCGCATCCCCGCGCGCAATCGGATGAGATCGGCGGCGCGAGGACCGGTGGGAATGTCACGCGGCAGCGAGGATGCTGCGACGATCCAGTCGGGGAGCGAGAGGAGACGCAGGATGACCCTCAGCCGCTCGGACTCGGACACGCTGTCGCGCTCCAGCTCCTCGTCGAGGATCTCCGTCAGCTTCTCGCCGGCCTCGGGGACCCCCGCGAGGGCCGCGAACTCCGGCGCCGCGGCGACACCCACCGGCTCGGCGGCGACATCGTCGTCAGCGCCGGGCTCGGCCGACGGGTCGCTGTCGTAGCGGCCGAGCTCCTCCGTGCCCCGCCAGGCGACCACCCCGAGCTGCCGGTCGCGGCGCACCCGCACGGCCAGGACCGCACACTCGAGCTGCTCGGCGACCACCGCTGCGACCTCGATGATCCCGCGGCGTTCCGCCGCCACGACTCCCGCTCCCGGATCGCCGATCACGACCTGCGTGCCCGATGATGCGGGTGCGATCCAACCGGTGAAGCGGATGACGCGGAGAATCCTCTCCAGAGAGGCTGCGTCCGCGGCATCCGTCAACAGCACCAGCGCGCCGTAGGAGTATCCGTCGGGTCCGCCGACCTCGCCGGGTGTGGAGATGGGCAGATAGGCCATCGCGATGTCCGATCAGGCGTCGGCCTTGCGGCCCCCCGCTTCGAGCACGTCGCCCGCGGGGAGCTCCTGGTGACCGCCGAACTGCAGGCGCATCGCCGAGAGCACCTGGTTGGCGAAGTGGTCCTCGCCCCGCGATGCGAAACGTTCGAACAGCGACGCGGCGAGCACCGGGGCGGGCACGCCGGTGTCGACGGCGGCCTTGACCGTCCACCGGCCCTCGCCCGAATCGGACACCCGGCCGGCGAGACCGTCGAGCGTGGGGTTGTCCTGCAGCGCGGCCGCGGTGAGATCGAGCAGCCACGAGGAGATGACCGACCCGCGGCGCCAGAGCTCCGCGACCTTGGGCGTGTCGATGGTGAACTGGTAGAACTCCGGCTCCTCCAGCGGCGCCACTTCTGCGGAGTGCTCCGCCTGATGGATGCCGGCATCAGCATGTTCGAGGATGTTGAGGCCCTCGGCGAGCGCGGCCATGATCCCGTATTCGATGCCGTTGTGCACCATCTTCACGAAGTGGCCGGCACCCGACGGACCGCAGTGGAGGTAGCCCAGCTCCTCCGGCGCGAAATCGCCTTCGCGGCCCGGGGTCCGTTCGATCTCCCCTCGACCGGGGGCGATCGTCGCCAGCACCGGCTCGATGCGGGTGAAGGCCTCGTCCGGGCCTCCGACCATCAGGCAGTAGCCGCGGTCGAGGCCGAAGACGCCACCGCTCGTGCCGACGTCGACGTAGTGGATGCCCTTCGGCTTCAGCGCGGCCGCCCGACGAACGTCGTCGCGATAGTTGGAGTTGCCGCCGTCGATGATGATGTCGCCCGGTTCGAGCACCTGGACGAGCTGGTCGACGACCCCGCCGGTGAGACCTGCGGGGATCATCAACCACACCACGCGCGGGGTCTCGAGCTTGCCCGCGAGATCGGCCAGGGTCGCCGCGCCCGTCGCACCTTCCGCGGCGAGAGTGGAGACCGCGTCCTGATTGACGTCGTAGACGACGCAGTCGTGACCGTCGCGCATCAACCGTCGGACGATGTTCGCACCCATCCGCCCCAGTCCCACCATCGCCAGTTGCATCTGTCCTCGCTCCGCTTCGCGCACCGGACGGTCCGGCCCCTGCTCGCAGTCTAGGGACGCCGTGCGACGAGCGGCTATCACTGCTGTCGGCCCGGTGCAAGCTCTCCCTCCGAATTCGTCGCTCGCCTATCGTCGATTCCACCCCGACCGATAGGAGCGTTCCGTGGCCACCACGTCCGACAAAGCCTCTTCCGCCACCCGCAACAAGCGGCGGCCGTCGCGCGGCGCCGAACTCACCGATGAGCAGAATGCCGAGAAGGGCTTCCAGGCGTCCGAGACCCTGAGCAACAGCCTGCAGCGTGTTCTGGTCGACCTGATCGAACTCTCCCTGCAGGGCAAGCAGGCCCACTGGAACGTCGTCGGGACGAACTTCCGTGACACCCACCTTCAGCTCGACGAGATCATCGACGCAGCCCGCGAATTCGCCGACGACATCGCCGAGCGGATGCGGGCGCTCCACGCCCTGCCTGACGGCCGCAGCGACACCGTCGCCGAGACGACCACCCTGCCGGAGTTCCCGCAGGGCGAGATCGCTACGACCGAGGTGATCGACCTGATGACCGAACGTCTCGACGCCGTCGCCGGCACCGTCCGCGAGGTGCACGACCCCGTCGATGATGAAGACCCCACGAGCGCCGACATCCTGCACGGGGTTCTCGAGCGCGTGGAACAGCTGTCGTGGATGGTGAGCGCGGAGAACCGCAAGCCCCGGCGCTGACAGCGAAAGACGAGAGCGGATGCCGTGGGGGCGGCATCCGCTCTCGTCATGTCCGGGGGGCGGTCGCGCCGGAGTTTGGGCCGTGTCCGCCGACCTCGCTACTGTGTAGCGGCGGCGCTGACGCGGATCCGTCGCATGGAGAGGAAGCCATGTCCGACCAGAACCCTTCTCCCGGAGACGGGCAGCAGCCCGCCGATCCTCCGCCCGCGGGCCCCTACGCGCCTCCCGCAGGTCACTACGCGCCACCGCCGGGGCCGCAGTACGCCCCTCCCGCGGGGCAGTATGCACCTCCGGCGGGGCAGTACGCCCCTCCGGCGGGGCAGTACGCGCCTCCGACCGGGCAGTATCCCGCGCCGCCCTCCTATCCGGGCGCCCCGCTCCCGCCGTATGCCCAACCCGGCATGGCCTATCCGGGGTCGCCGTCCTCCCCGGGAGCACCCGATACGCGCCCCAAGGTCCTCGCGATCGTCGCACTGGCTGCGGCGATCGTCGGTCTCCTCATCGCCTTCATCCCCTTCTTCGGGTGGCTCTCCGCACCGGTCCTGCTGGCCGCGCTGGTGATGGCCATCATCGGCCTGGCGGTGAAGTCGCAGGGGGGCAAGGGCTTCAGCATCTCCGCGCTGATCATCTCGGTGCTCGGCGGCATCACGGCGATCGTGGTGACGATCGTGGCGACGCTGTTCACGACGATCTCGACCATCGAGACGATCGACGACGGCATGACCGACCCGTTGGCCCCCGGCGGTGGGGAACCGGTCGCCTCGGCCGAACCGATCCAGGTCGTGGAGACGGCCTTCGGCCAGGACACCCTGGATCCCGGACTGTGGTGGTACGTCGTGATCGTCGACAACCCGAACCCCGACGCGGTCTTCGAGTTCGGGGAGATCACCACCGAGGCGGTCGACGCCTCGGGCACGATCCTCGACAGCTCCACCGACTACATCACGATGCTTCCCGGTCAGGTCGCCGTTTCCGGATCGTTCTACGAGGTGGGCGCGAACGAGATCATCGCGCTGGAGGTCATCGGTCCCGATCCCGCCGAAGCGGTATCCGAGCCCTCGACCGGTGCCGGCACGTTCTCGGTCGGCGAGCTGGCGGCGACCGGCGACGACTACGTCACCGAGGTCTCCGGCACCGTCACCGGGGAGTTCCCGGTGGATCAGGAGTTCGTGGGGGTCACCGTCGTGGCCCGCGATCCGGGCGGAGCGATCATCGGCGGCACGTCGACCTACATCGAGCGCCTGCCCGCCGACGGCGGCAGCGCCCGCTTCGAGGCGATCTTCTTCACCCCGCTGCCGGCCGACACCGTGTACGAGGCGTATCCGTTCCTCTGATCGGCCGGCGCGGACCGGTCTTCCCGGCGACGGGTTTCAGCCGGCGAGGAGGATCCTGTCGGGGTGCGTGTAGACGTTCATCGACGCGCCCCGCAGGAAACCCACGAGCGTGAGACCCGAATCCTCGGCGAGTTCGACGGCGAGCGACGACGGCGCCGAGACCGCCGCAAGGATCGGGATGCCGGCCATCACGGCCTTCTGCACGAGCTCGAAGCTCGCCCGCCCCGACACCTGCAGCACCGTGCCCGCGAGCGGAAGCCGGTGGTTCAGCACCGCCCACCCGACCACCTTGTCCACCGCGTTGTGGCGCCCGACGTCCTCGCGCACCACGAGCGCCTCACCGGTCGCGGCGTCGAAGAGCGCGGCAGCGTGCAGCCCGCCGGTCTTGTCGAAGACATCCTGCTGGCGCCGCAGCTCGTCGGGAAAGCCGGAGAGCATCGCCGCCGGCACCCTCGCCTGGTCGAGCGCGATGTCGTAGCTCGACACCGTGCGGACGGCATCGATCGACGCCTTGCCGCACAGCCCGCAGCTGCTCGTCGTGTAGAAGTTCCGGGCGAGATCCGGGTCCAGCGGCGGGACGTCAGAGGCCAGCGTCACATCGAGCACGTTGTAGGTGTTGCCGTCAGCCGATGATCCCGCGAACGATGCGGTGGCGCCCGGCATCCCTCCCGGCATCCCTCCCGTCAGCCCTCCCGTCCCCGGGCCCCCGCAGTGGATGGCCGAACGGAACTGGTCACCGCGGGAGATCACCCCCTCCGACACCAGGAAGCCCGCGGCGAGCTCGACGTCGTGCCCGGGCGTGCGCATCGTGACCGCGAGCGACGTGCCGCGCACCCGGATCTCGAGGGGCTCCTCCACGGCGAGCGCGTCGGGACGCCTGCGCGCCGCATCCGTTCCCCCCTCGCCGCCGCCGATCGTGACGCGTGTGACGGGTCGGCGCGCGGTGATGCGTCCCATCTCAGCCGCCGATCGCGTTCATCCCGCGTGCGGGCTGAAGGAAGGACGGATCGTTGATGGCGTGTCCGGGGAGCTTCCCGTGGACGCAGGAGCGGAGCATCCGGTCGATCGCGTCATCGCCCGCAGCGGGCCCGCGCAGGACGGGGAGCAGGTCGTACTCGGTCGTGGAGAACAGGCAGTTGCGCAGCTGCCCGTCTGCGGTGAGACGGAGCCGGTCGCAGGCGCCGCAGAACGGCGCGGTCACCGAGGCGATCACACCGACCGAGGCCGGACCACCGTCGAGGAGGAAGCGCTCCGCCGGCGCGCCCCCGCGACCGGGCACCGGGGTGAGATGCCAGCGTTCCGAGAGCGCGGCCAGGATCTCGTCGCGTGTGACCATGCGCTGCCGGTCCCAGGTGTGACCGGCGTCGAGGGGCATCTGCTCGATGAAGCGCAGCTGCGCGTCGTGGGTGAGCGCGAAGTCGACCAGGTCGACCAGCTCGTCGTCGTTGACGTCGCGCATGGCGACGGCGTTGATCTTGAGGGGGCGCAGTGCTGACGCCGCGGCGGCGTCGATCCCGTCGAGGACATCGGCGAGCCGGTCGCGGCGGGTGAGGTCGCGGAAGCGGTCGCGGCGGAGCGTGTCGAGCGAGATGTTCACCCGCGAAAGGCCCGCGCCGATGAGGGCGGGGAGCGCCGCACGCAACCCGATGCCGTTGGTCGTCATCGCGATCTGCACCGGCCCGTCGGGTCCGCGCAGGGCCGCGAGCCGCGCGACGATCTCGGGGAGGTCGCGACGCAGCAGCGGCTCGCCCCCCGTCAGCCGGAAGGTCGAGACCCCGTCGGCGGCGGCGATACGGGCGACACGCTCGATCTCGTCGAGGGTCAGGATGCTGGTGCGCGCGAGCCACTCGTTGCCCTGCTCGGGCATGCAGTACGTGCAGCGGAGGGAGCAGCGGTCGGTCAGCGAGACGCGCAGGTCGCGGTGCACCCGGCCATGGGTGTCGACGAGCGGATCGCCGATCGTGCCGGGATCTTCGACCGGATGAGCCTGCGGGCGCGACCGCGCGGGTGAGATCGTCACCGGGATGGCCACCATCTCAGCTGCTCCCTCGCCGCGCAGTCATCCTTCGAGCGTAGTCCCGCCCTGGGCCGGTGTCGCTTCCTCCCCACGAGAGCGGCGCGACGCGCGGATCAGCACTCGATGACGTTGACGGCGAGGCCGCCCTCGCTCGTCTCCTTGTACTTGTGCGACATGTCGATGCCGGTCTGGCGCATGGTCTCGACCACGGCGTCGAGCGAGACGAAATGCGATCCGTCGCCGCGAAGCGCCAGGCGCGCCGCGGTCACGGCGGTCGACGCCGCGATGGCGTTGCGCTCGATGCACGGGATCTGCACGAGCCCGCCCACAGGGTCGCACGTCAGCCCCAGGTGATGCTCCATCGCGATCTCGGCGGCGTTCTCGATCTGCCGCGTCGTGCCGCCCATGACCGCCGTCAGGCCGCCCGCGGCCATCGCGCATGCCGAACCCACCTCGGCCTGACACCCGCCCTCGGCCCCCGAGATCGACGCGTTGGCCTTGAACAGCGACCCGAGCGCGGTCGCCGTCAGCAGGAACCGCCGGATGCCACGCCGCCGGTTCGCCTCGGCGACGAAGGCGGGGTCCTCCGCAGAGACTCCCCCGCCGGCAGCCCCGGCCCCGTCCGCGTTGAAGCCGAGAAGGGCGCTCCCGACGAGCTCGCCCCACGGGGTGACGGCATTGCCGACACCCAGCCCCGAATCCGACAGGAATCGCCACCAGTACATCGCCACCGCCGGGAGGATCCCCGCGGCACCGTTGGTCGGCGCGGTGACGACACGACCGCCGGCCGCGTTCTCCTCATTCACGGCGAGCGCGAACGCGCCGAGCCATTCCCCGGGGAGCTCGCGGTGCCCGGAGGACTCCGCCTCCTCGAGCTGCGCACGAATGGCCGCCGCGCGGCGCTTGACCCCCAGCATCCCGGGAAGGACCCCGTCGGTGTGAAGACCCGCCGCAACGCACCCCGCCATGGCATCCCAGATCGCATCCAGGCCCGCGGCGATCTCATCCGGTGAGCGCAGCGCCTCTTCGTTGCGCCGAGCGAGCTCGGCGATCGTGATGCCGTGATCATCGCAGAGGCTGATGAGCTCCGCCGCGCTCGCGAACGCGAAGGGGAAGGTGGCCGCCACCACCTCGTCGTCGGCCCCCTCGCGCCGGATGAACCCGCCGCCGATCGAGAGGTAGGTCTCCGACAGCAGCGGAGCCTCGCCCGCCGAACCCCATGCCTCCAGGGTCAGCGCGTTGGGGTGGCCCGGCATCCGGGTCCGCGGAGCGAACACGACGTCGTCCTTCGAGAACGCGATCGAATGGGTCCCGGCGACCTCGAGCAGCCCACCGGTCGGCCACTGCGCCCACGCCGCTCGCACGACGTTCGGATCCACCGTCTCGGGCTCGAATCCCTGGAGCCCCGCGACCACCGCGTCGGGAGTGCCATGACCGAGCCCTGTCGCCCCGAGCGACCCGAACAGCGTGCAGGAGATGCGGATGACGCGATCGAGCGTTCCGCCAGCGCGCAGCCGTCGAGCGAAGTCACCGGCAGCCCGCATGGGGCCGACCGTGTGGGAGCTCGAGGGTCCTACACCGATGGAGAACAGCTCGAACGCCGAGATGTAGGCGCTCACCCGTCTACCGTACGCCGCTCGCCTCGCTCGACATCGAGACACATCCGCTCGACGTCGAGACAGTCCTCCACGCTGTGGTCAGACCACAGCGTACGCTCGGTCCCGAAGGCCTCAACCGGAGATCGGAGAGCTGACGTGGACCTCCTCGACCCGCTGCTGCTGGCGCGGTGGCAATTCGGGCTCACCACCCTGTACCACTACCTCTTCGTCCCGCTGACCCTGGGGCTCGTGCTCGTCGTGGCGATCTTCCAGACGGCATGGCACCGCACCGGGAACGTGAAGTGGCTGCACCTCACGCGTCTGTTCGGCAAGATCTTCCTCATCAACTTCGCCATGGGCGTGGTGACGGGAATCGTGCAGGAGTTCCAGTTCGGCATGAACTGGTCGGCCTACTCACGATTCGTCGGCGACGTCTTCGGCGCCCCGCTCGCCTTCGAGGGCCTCATGGCCTTCTTCTTCGAGGCGACGTTCATCGGGCTGTGGATCTTCGGGTGGGATCGGCTGCCGCGGCTGCTGCACCTGGCCTCGATCTGGATGGTCGTGCTCGGCTCGACCCTGTCGGCCTACTTCATCCTCGCCGCGAACGCGTTCATGCAGAACCCGGTCGGCTATCAGCTCGCCGCCGACGGCGGCCGCGCCGAACTGATCGACATCGGCGCCGTGCTGACCAACCCCGTCGTGCTCGCGGCCTTCCCGCACACGATCTTCGCCGCGTGGATGTTCGCCGGCACGGTCGTCGTCGCCGTCTCGGCATGGCACCTCTCTCGCGGCCAGCACCTCGACACGATGCGCTCGTCGCTGCGCTTCGGCCTGTGGTTCGTCATCGCCTCGTTCATCGGCGTCGCCATCAGCGGCGACCAGCTGAGCCTGGTCATGGTGGCGACCCAGCCGATGAAGATGGCCGCGGCCGAAGCGATGTGGGACACCGCCTGCGGGGCGGACGCGTCGTTCTCGATCTTCTCCATCGGCACCCCCGACGGCACCGAGGAGATCTGGTCGCTGCGCGTGCCGTACCTCCTCTCGCTGCTGTCCACCCACAGCCTCGACGGATGCGTCGAGGGCCTGAACGACCTGCAGGCTCTGTACACCGAGCAGTTCGGCGCCGGCGTCGACTACCGCCCGATCGTGTGGGTGACGTACTGGTCGTTCCGGTGGATGATCGCCCTCGGCGGCCTCGCCGCTCTCGTCGCCGTGGCGGGGCTGTGGGTCACCCGCAAGAAGGCGACCCGCCCGGTGGCGACGTGGATGTGGAAGGTCGCGATCTGGTCGGCCCCGCTCCCCCTCCTCGGCAGCCTCGTGGGCTGGGTGTTCACCGAGATGGGCAGGCAGCCGTGGATCGTCTTCGGGCTGATGCTCACCGAGGACGGGGTCTCGCCGAATGTCCCGGGGTGGACGGTGCTGATCTCGCTCATCGCCTTCACGCTGATCTACGCCACCCTCGCCGTCGTGGAGTTCGGACTCATCCTCCGCGCCGCGCAGAAGGGACCGGAGACGACCCTTCCCGCCGGTGACGACGAGGACGCGGAACTGGCCACCCGGACGACGGTCTACTAGGCGAAAGGCGCATCATGGATCTCCCCTCCCTGTGGTTCTGGATCGTCGGCTTCCTCTTCCTCGGTTACTTCGTGCTCGACGGCTTCGATTTCGGCGTCGGGATGTCGCTGCCGTTCCTCGGCCGGGACGAGACCTCGCGCCGTCAGATCATCAACACCATCGGGCCGGTGTGGGACCTCAACGAGACCTGGGTCATCGTCGCCGGCGCGTGCCTGTTCGCGGCCTTCCCCGAGTGGTACGCGACCCTGTTCAGCGGCTTCTACCTGCCGCTGCTGCTGATCCTTCTGGCCCTCATCGTCCGCGGGGTGTCGTTCGAATACCGCCACCAGCGCGATGACCTCCGCTGGAAGCGGCGCTTCGACCTCATGATCGTCGTCGGTTCGGCGGTCCCGGCGTTCCTCTGGGGTGTCGCGGTGGCGAACATCGTCCGCGGCGTGCCGATCGACCAGGACTTCGAATTCACCGGAACCCTGCTCGACCTGCTGAACCCCTACGCGCTCCTGGGCGGAGCGACGACCCTGCTGCTCTTCTTCACCCACGGGGTGACGTTCGTGGCTCTGAAGACCGATGGACCGGTGCACGCCGGCGCGCGCCGGCTCGCCGTCCGCGCCGGCATCGTGACCCTCGCCGTCGCCGCGGTGTTCCTCACCTGGACCCTCGCCGACGCCTGGGGCGGGGGCGCCCCCGCCTTCCCCGCCGCCCTGATCGCCGCCGGTGTGGCCGCCGTGTGCGTGCTCGGCGGGGTGATCGCCAGCGCCCGAGACCGCGAGGGCCGCGCCTTCGCGCTCGGGGTGGGCGGGGTCGCGGGCGCGGTGCTCACGCTGTGGTTCGCGCTGTTCCCGAACGTGATGCCCTCGGCCACCGACCCCGCGTTCAGCCTGACGATCCAGAACGCCTCGAGCACCGATTACACCCTCACGATCATGTCGTGGGCAGCGCTCATCTTCCTTCCGCTGGTTCTGGCCTACCAGGGCTGGACGTACTGGGTGTTCCGCAAGCGCGTCACCCGCCGTCACATCGAGACCGCGGGCGCCGCGGCCGCCCACTGAGAATCCCTCATGGCTCGTCCCGTCGACCCTCGGCTTCTCCGCTACGCCGCGGCATCCCGTCCGTTCTTCGCGCTCCTCGTGCTGATCGGGTTCGCTCAGGCGGTGGTGGTCGTCGCCTTCGCCTGGCTGCTCACGCAGGCGATCGTCGGCGCGATCGACGGGATGCCGCCGGCCGAGCTCGCCGGGATCCTCACCGCACTGGTGGCGGTCGTCGCCCTCCGCGCCGCGCTCGCCTGGGTGCGTGAGGCTGCGGCGGCGCGGGCCGCGGCCCGCGCGCAGTCAGAACTGCGAGCAGCCGTCCTCGCCGCCATCGACCGCCTGGGCCCCGGCTGGCTCGCCGGCCGCAACACCGCACGGCTGGCCGTCACCGCCGGCCGAGGGCTCGAGGCGATGGAGGCCTACTTCGGCCGCTACCTGCCGCAGCTGGTTCTCACCGCCGTGGCCACGCCGCTGCTGGTGGCGGTGATGTGGTGGCAGGACTGGGTCTCGGCCCTCACCGTCGCACTGACCCTCCCGCTCATTCCGCTGTTCATGGTGCTCATCGGCCTTGCGACCCGGTCAGTGCAGAAGCGGCAGTGGGACACGCTCGGCCGGCTGGCCGCCCGCTTCGCCGACACCGTGCGGGGCCTGGGCACCCTGAAGCTCTACCAGCGCCAGGACCGCGCGGTCTCCTCGATCGGCGAGACCACCGCCCGGTACCGCCGCGAGACGATGACCGTGCTGAGGGTGTCGTTCCTGTCGGGTTTCGCCCTGGAGTTCCTCGCCAGCATCGCCGTGGCCATCGTCGCGGTCTCGATCGGCTTCCGACTCCTCGACGGCGCGCTGCCCCTCGCCGTGGGCCTGTTCGTCCTCCTCCTCGCCCCCGAGGCGTATCTGCCGCTGCGTCAGGTGGGCGTGCAGTTCCATGCGGCGGCCGAAGGCGTCGCCGCGACCGAGGAGGTCTTCGACGTGCTCGACGCCGCCGGCGACACCGCTCCCGCCGGCGATGATCGGCCGTTCCCATCGGATGCCGCGGGGCAGGGTCCGGGCGGAGGGGAAGAGGGTCTCGTCGTGGAGGGCCTGCGGGTACGCCGTGGCGACGTCTTCCTCGCCGCGGTCGACCTCACGGCGGCACCCGGCACCGTCACCCTCCTCACCGGCCCGAGCGGAGCAGGCAAGAGCAGCCTGTTCGCGGCGCTCCGCGGAGCTGCCGCTGCCGAGGGCACGGCGACCTGGCAGGGACGGGATGTCCGGGCGCTCTCTCCCGCGGATTGGCTGGCGTGGGCGGGTCAGGACGCGGGCCTTCTCCACGGCAGCGTCGCGGACAACGTCGCCCTCGGCGATCCCGACCCGGATGAGGCGCTGGTGCGCCGCGCGCTGCACCTCGCGTGCGCGGACGGGGTCTCTCCCGACACCGGTCTGGGCGTGCGCGGAGCCGGTCTCTCGGGGGGCCAGGCCCAGCGCGTCGCCGTGGCGCGGGCGTTCTACCGCCTGCTCCGCGACCCGGCTGGTCGCGGTGCCCGCCTGCTCGCGCTCGACGAACCGAGCGCCGCTCTCGACGCCGACACCGAGGAGCGCCTCTGGCGCTCGGTG
This sequence comes from Microbacterium sp. ABRD28, assembly GCF_003850245.1. Taxonomy (NCBI): domain Bacteria; kingdom Bacillati; phylum Actinomycetota; class Actinomycetes; order Micrococcales; family Microbacteriaceae; genus Microbacterium; species Microbacterium sp. ABRD28. Next base: position 2,867,256 of record NZ_CP031015.1, read on the forward strand.
CGCATCCTCGCCGACGAGGGTGCCGCGGTGCTGCTGATCTCCCACCGTGCCAGCGCGCGCCGGATCGCCGACCGCATCGCGTCGATGACCGCGGAGACGATCCCCGTCCCGGAGGCCCGTCATGTCGCAGCCTGAAGCCCGGACGAGCGCTCGCTCGATCCTCCGCGGCGCGCTGCCACCGGCGCCGCGGTGGGTGCCGACGATCGTGACCGGCCTCGCCGCGGAGGCATCAGCGGTCGCACTGCTGGCGGTCAGCGCATGGCTCATCGTGCGCGCGTCGGAGCAGCCGCCGGTGCTGTACCTCTCGCTCGCGGTCGTCGGGGTGCGCTTCTTCGCCCTCTCCCGGGCCGCCGCCCGCTATCTCGAGCGCCTGTTCGGACACGACGCCGCCCTCGGCCAGCTCGTGCGCACCCGCACCGACCTCGTCCGCCGCCTCGTTCCCCTCGCCCCCGACGGCCTCAGCCGGACGCGGAGCGGCTCGGTGCTCGGCGCCCTCGTCGACGATGTCGACGAGCTGCAGGACCTCCCCCTCCGGGTCATCCAGCCCCTCGCCTCCTCGGCGCTCGTGGCAGCGCTGTCGGTGATCCTCGTCGGGCTGGTGTGGTGGGCTGCGGCCCTCACCCTGCTGGCCTGCCTGGCGCTGGCCGCCGTCACCGCCGCGGTGTGGGGCTGGGCTGCCGGGTCACGCGCCGAGCGCGCTGTGGCGCCCCTGCGGGCGCGGGTCACAGAGGCCCTGATGGATCACTTCTCCGCCCTCGACGTCCTCCACGCCTACGGCGCGACCGAGACCAGTCGCGCCCGGATCGACGCCGCCGATCGCGCCCTCCGCCGCGCCGTCGTGCGTCGCGCCGGAGCTCAGGCCGCGACGACCGCGGTCGTGTCGGTCGCGGCCGGCGTCGCATCGATCGCCGCCGTGCTCGTCAGCGCGCCCGCCGTGGCCTCGGGGGCGCTGTCCGGTCCCGGACTCGCGGTCGTCGTCCTCGTACCGATGGCGGTCTTCGAGGTCTTCACCGTCGTGCCGCTGGCGGCGGCAGCGTGGCGGCGCGTGCACGCCGCGGCGACCCGCATCGCCGACGCGGTGCCGGACGCCCTTCCGACCGAGCTCGTGTCCGATCGGCCGGGGCCACCCACCGGAATGGGCCCGTCCCTGGGGGAAGGGCTGTCCCTGCGGGGCGTGACGGCGAGGTGGCCGGGCAGCGCGGAGGCCGTGCTGCGCGGCGTCGACCTGGACGTCGCCCCCGGCGAGCGCGTGCTGGTGTCGGGCGCGAGCGGGGCGGGGAAGACCACGCTCGCGCACGTGCTGGTGCGCTTCCTCGAGGCCGGCGGCGACTACACGATCGGCGGCGTTCCGGTCACCGCGTTCTCGTCCGACGACGTCCGCCGCACGATCGGTCTCGTCGAGCAGCATCCGATGCTCTTCGATGACAACATCCGCCAGAACCTGCTGTTCGCACGGCCCACCGCGAGCGACGCGCACCTGGAGCGGGCCCTCGAACGGGTGGGGCTGTGGGACTGGGTCGGTCGGCGCGGGGGCCTCGACGCGCGAGTCGGCGAGCGCGGCGCCTGGGTCTCGGGGGGCCAGGCCCAGCGGCTCGCCCTCGCCCGAGCGCTCCTGCGCGGCTTCCCCGTCCTCGTCCTCGACGAACCCACCGCCGGCGTCGATCCGGCTGCCGCTGATGAGCTTCTTCGCGACCTCCTCTCGGCCGCCGGGTCCGAGCAGGCCGTGATCCTCATCTCGCACGCCGACGTCCCCGCGGGCGGTGTGGATCGCGTGGTGCGCCTGGAGGCCGGCCGCGTCGTCCGCGAGGTGGGCGCGACGACGCCGTAGGCCGGCGCCGCGCCCGCCGCTCAGGCGGGCGAGGTCACGGTCGGCCGGGCGCTGCTTCCCACCACCGTCTCGGCAGCCGCGGCGATGCGATTGGCCATGCCCGCGAAGATGAAGCCGTGGAACGGAAGCACGGCGAACCAGTACAGGCGCCCCGAGAGGCCGTGGGGGAAGAACACGGCGCGCTGCTCGTACCGTGAGCCGCCCGCCTCGGGGCGCGCCCGCAGCTCGAGCCACGCGAGCCCCGGCACCTTCATCTCGGCACGGAGGCGGAGGAACCTTCCCGGCTCGATCGCCTCCACACGCCAGAAGTCCAGGGCGTCGCCCACGACCAGACGGGCGCGGCTGCGTCGCCCGCGTGCCAGGCCGATACCCCCGACGACACGGTCCATCCACCCGCGGATCGCCCAGAGCACCGGGGAGGAGTACCACCCGTTCTCGCCGCCGATCCCCTCGATGACCTGCCAGAGCGCCTCGGGAGGGGCGGTGGTGTGCGCTGACCGCTCGTCGACGAAGACCGCCTTCCCCGCCCAGTCCGGGTCGCTCGGGAGCGGATCGCTCGGAACGCCGAGCACCTCGGCGTCTTGCCAGCTCGTCTCGATCGCATCCTCCGCCACCCGTCCGAGAGCTCGCGCCACCGCCTCCCGGTACGGCATCAGCCCGCCTTCGGGACGCGGGATCAGAGCGTCGACATCGTTGTCCTTCATGACGCACTCGTTCTGCAGGGACTCCACCAGCGGACGCGCGATCGAGCGCGGGATGGGGGTCACGAGGTTCACCCAGTGCGAGGCGAGACGGGGCGTCAGCACCGGCAGCGCCGCGATCGCCCGCTGCGGGAGCCCGGCCTCGAGCGCGTAGCCGTTCATCATCTGGCCGTAGCGGAGCACATCGGGGCCGCCGATGTCGACGGCGCGATTGACATCGGGGGCGACGCGCGCGGCGCCGAGGAGATAGTGCAGCACGTCACGCACCGCGATGGGCTGGATGCGGTTGCGCACCCACCGCGGCGCGGGCATGTACGGGAGCACGTCGGTGAGGTGGCGGACCATCTCGAAGGACGCCGAACCCGACCCGATCACGACGCCCGCCTGAAGCACGAGCGTGGGCACACCGCTGTCGAGGAACACCTGTCCCACCTCGACGCGCGACCGCAGGTGCGCCGACAGCGGCACCCCCTCGGGATGGAGACCACCGAGGTACACCAGGCGCGCGACGCCCGCGCGGGCGGCGGCGTGGGCGACGGTTTCGGCGGCCTCCCGGTCGGCCGTCTCGAACCCCCGACCCGCCGACATCGAGTGCACGAGGTAGTACAGGACGTCCACGTCGGCAGCAGCGCCTGTCATGACGGTCGCATCCGCGGCATCCCCCGACACGATCTCGACCCGCTCGCCCCAGGCGAAGGCGGCCACGCGACGCGGATCGCGCGCGAGGACCCGCACCCGATAGCCGGCGTTGAGCAGCCGCGGCACCAGGCGTCCGCCGATGTAGCCGGTCGCTCCCAGGACGAGGGCGCGGGGGGCGGTGCCGTCATCGCGCGCGACGGCGACGAGCGCCGCTTCGCGACCGGTCGGAGCGGAGAGGTCGTCCATGCCAGCGAGGCTACCGCCGCCGCGGGGGGCGGAGGGCGGCGCGCGATCAGTCCAGACGCATCCCGAAGGCCTGACTCCCGGGCGTCGACGGCAGCGCCGCGAAGCCCAGGCGACGATAGAACGCCAGCGCCCCGGTGTTGCCGGCGGAGGCGACGAGGTGCACACCCGGCACGCCCCGGTCCCGGAGCGTCTGGACGAAGCCGGCGATGAGCAGGCGCCCCCACCCCTGTCCCTGCACTTCGGGGAGGAGGTCGATGTGCAGGTGAGCGGGATACTCGCCGGCATACGGATGTGCGCTCGTCCCCCGAGCGGCGGCGTCGTTCAGCAGGTCGGCGTGGCGCCCCTCGGCCCCCTCCCTCCCGGGACGGTGCGGGGCGACCCGCGGCCACCAGTCGCGCGCGAACCAGCCCTCGAACGCGGCGGTGTCAGAAGTTCCGACGAGGTAACCGGCGACCCGACCGTCATCGGTCTCGACGACCGAGGCCAGGTCGGGGTGCCGCGCGACGTAGGGGAGGACGAAGAGCGCGGCCCAGAGATCGTCATCGGGCAGCACGCCGGCCGCGTCGGCGCCGTCGTCGGCGGTGCGCAGACAGATCTCGGCGAGCGCCGGTTCGTCACCGGGGCGGAAGGGGCGAAGGCGCGGCACGCCGGGAGTCTACGCGGCCGGCGTGCGGGACGGCGCGCGTGTCAGGTGTCAGCCGGACCGCCGCCTCGTCGAGCGTGACGGTGACGTCGGCGCCGACGGGGAAGCGCGCGGCGGCGGCCAGGTCGGCATCGACGAAGAGGGGAGGCTCGTCGGTGTGCAGACGCACCCCCGAGGGCGTGGCCTCGTGCCGGACGATCCGCGCCGACCATCCGCCCACTCCCTCCGCCGCGGCGCCGCCACCGCCGTCGGGTGCCCCGATCGCCGCCGCCGAGGGGCGGAACACCGCCCACACCCGCCCACCCGTCACGAGAAGGGCGCGCGAGGCGGCATCCGCGGGAACGACCCGCCGCCCTGCGCGCTCCCAGGCTCCGTCCCGCGCAACCCCCTCGACCCGGTTCAGACCCGCGATGCGCGCGACGAACGCCGTCGCCGGGGTGGCGAGCACCTCGCGGGTCGGCCCGCGCTGGCTGACGCGACCGGCTTCGACGACGATCAGGGTGTCGGTGAGCACCGCGGCATCAAGAGCGTCATGGGTGACGACGACGGCGGTGACGCCCGTCGCGGCGAGCTGATCGCGCAGCACCGCGCGCAGGTCGTCAGCGGTGACGGGGTCGAGCGAGGTGAAGGGTTCATCCAGCAGCAGCACGGCCGGGTCGGTCACGAGCGCGCGTGCGAGGGCCACCCGTTGCTGCTGACCGCCCGAGAGTTCTCCGGGCCGCCGATCGCCGAGGCCCGCCAGGCCCACCCGTTCGAGCCAGGATGCCGCGTCGGAGCGCGCCTTCGACCGCGAGACGCCGCGCGCCCGCGGCCCGAACGCGATGTTCTCGGCAGCGGAGAGGTGCGGGAACAGCCGCGCGTCCTGGCCGAGCAGCACCACCTCGCGTGCCGCGGCCGGCACGAGGCGTCCGGGGGCCGACAGCACACGTCCGTCCCGGACGACGCGTCCCGAGTCCAGCCGCACCGTTCCCGCGATCACTCCGAGGAGCGTGGACTTGCCCGCACCGCTCGGACCCATGATGCCCACGACCTCGCCCGGCTCGGCGACGAACGACACCGACAGCCGGATGTCGCCGCGCGCCTGGTCGTCGACCTCGACCTCGAGTCGCCCCGCCGTCACCGGAGGCTCCCCGGTCGCCAGGCACGGACGAGGAGCAGGACCACCAGGGCGGTGACGAGCAGGAGGAGCGACAGAGCCACTCCGGTCCCCTGCGCCACGCCCGCACCGTTGAAGGCGCTGTAGATGGCGAGCGGCATGGTCTGGGTGACCCCCGGGGCGTTCCCCGCGAACAGTGCCGTCGCGCCGAACTCCCCCACCGCCCGAGCGAAGCAGAGGATGACACCGGCGATGAGCCCCGGTGCGGCCAGCGGAAGAGTGATGCGGGCGAGGATCGTCCAGTGACCGGCGCCGAGCGCGCCTGCCGCCTCCTCGAACCGGCTCCCGATCGCCCGCAGCGACCCTTCCAGAGCGAGGACGAGGAACGGCAGCGCGACGAAGGCCTGGGCGAGGACGACGGCGGTGGTGGTGAAGGGCAGTCGGATGCCGACGGCATCCAGTGCAGGACCGAGCCAGCCGTTGCGGCCGAAGAGGAACAGCAGCGCCACCCCGCCCACCATCGGCGGGAGGACCAGCGGAACGGTGACGACCGCACGCAGAACAGCAGCGGTCCGCGTCGAGGCGCGCGCGATCACGAGCGCGAGGGGGATGCCGAGGATGATGCACAGCGCCGTGGCCGCGAGTCCGGTCTGCAGCGACAGCAGCAGCGCCGACACCGCCGGGGGCGAGGTCACGTCCGCCCAGAGCGTCGACCACTGCGCCCGCGACACCAGCGCGGCCAGGGGGACGACGAGCAGGGCGAGTCCCAGGACGGCAGGGACGGCGAGGATCGGAGGAACCGCGGGGGCGGGCGCCGATCGGAGCGAGCGCGAGTCGGAGGTCATGGTCCGGCAGACGCGAACCCGGCGTCGGCGAGCACACGCTGCCCCTCGGGACCGGTGACGAGGTCGACGAAGGCGCGGGCGACCTCGTCGGAGGCGGCCCCGGTGGTCACCGCGATCGGGTACAGGTTGACCACGTCCGCGGCTCCGCCGGGCACGATCACCTCGACGTCATCGCGGCCGACGACGTCGGTGGCGTACACCAGGCCCGCGTCGGCCTCGCCGGCGGCGACCTTGGTCACCACCGCCGTGACGTTCTGCTCCAGGCTCGCGGGGGTGAGACTCACCCCTGCGTTCTGGAGGAGCGTCCTCGAGGCGGCGCCGCACGGGACATCGGGCTCGCACAGCACCACCGTCGCATCGACGAGGTCGGCGAGCCCTGCGATGCCCGCGGGGTTGCCCGTCGGGGTGACGAGGACCAGGGTGTTCGCGGCGAAGACCACCGGATCGGCCGCAACCCCGGCGTCGACCGCCTGCTGCATGATGCGCTCATCGGCACTGGCGAACACATCAGCGGGCGCCCCCTCGATGATCTGGGTGGCGAGGGCCGATGATCCGTCGGTGACGAGAGGCTGCACCGCGACATCCGGATGCTCCTCGGCGAAGACCGTCAGGAGATCATCGAACGCGCTCTGCAGGGACGCCGCCGCGTAGACCGTGAGGCTCCCTGTGAGTCCTCCCTGGGCAGAACCCGGCGACGGCGAGGTCGGGGCCGACCCGGCGCAACCGCTGAGGATGACGGCGGCTGCCGCGAGAGCACCGATCGTGACACGACGGATGTGACGTCGAGATCTCGCACGACCGGTCGAGGGAGCGCCCGTCACCGGGGGACCTCCACGGTCACCGTGGTGGCCTTGACCGACGCCACTGCGAGCGACCCGACCTCGAGCCCCAGGTCGTCGACCGCTTCGGACGACATGAGCGACACCACCCGGTGCGGCCCGCACTGGATGTCGACCTGGGCCATGACGCCGTCTCGCTGCACGCGGGTCACGAGCCCCACGAAGCGGTTGCGGGCGCTGGAGAGAACCCCGGTGGGGTCGCCCGCCTGCTTCGCCAGGGCGAGCGCGTGTGCGGCCAGGACGGTTCCCGAGATCTCCGCCGGGACCGCACCCGTGGTCTCGAGCGTTCCCTGATCGATCCATCGGCGCACCGTGTCATCGCTCACCCCCAGAAGGGCCGCGGCGTCTGAGATCCGAAAATTCGGCACAATACGCATCATATCTCCGCAGACGCGGAGGCGGCGCGGGGCATCGGCGGCGGGGCTAGCCTGATGCCATGCCGTTGCCACCCCTTGTCGACCCGGCACCGCTGCTCGACCCCGCCGAGCAGGAGCGGACGCTCCGACACGCCGCCCTGGCCGGGCTCGGCGAGATCGGTCAGCGGCGCCTCGCTGCCGCGCACGTCGCCGTCATCGGGGCCGGAGGGCTCGGCTCGCCGGTCATCCTCGCGCTCGCCGCCGCGGGCGTGGGAACCCTGACCGTCATCGACGACGACGTGGTGGATCTGTCCAACCTCCAGCGTCAGGTCCTGCACCGCGTGGCCGATCTCGGCAGACCCAAGACCGACAGCGTCGAACGCGTCACCCGCGACCTGTCCCCCACCACTCGCGTCCACGCGCGGCGAGAGCGCCTGACCGCTCACAACGCGGCCGATCTGCTCCGCGGCGCCGATCTCGTCGTCGACGGCAGCGACAGCTTCGTCACCCGGGAGGCCGTGGCGAGGGCGACCGAGACGCTCGGGGTGCCGCTGGTGTGGGGAGCCCTGCAGGGGGCCGCCGCTCAGGTGACCGTGTTCTGGTCGACCCCGCCGGACGGCGCCGCGCGGGTCGTCCTCGACGACCTCTACCCCACCGGGTCGGCTCACGACGCCCCCTCGTGCGCCGAGGCGGGAGTCCTCGGCCCCCTGTGCCTGCAGGTCGGCGGACTGCTCGCGACCGAGGCGGTGAAGCTCATCGCCGGCGTCGGCGAGCCGCTCCTCGGCCGCATCCTGGTGGTCGACGCCTGGGCGGGTGCGGTGCGTGACGTGCCGCTGGCGCCCGCGCGACGATCCTCCCCCGCGCCGATCGTCGCCGCGACCGACATCCTCGAGATCGAACCGGAGCGACTGGCCGAGAAGCTCGACACGGGGGCGGTGCTGCTCGACGTCCGCGAACCGTGGGAGACCGCCCGCGGCGTCATCCCGGGTTCTGTTCTCCGCCCCCTTGCCGACGTGCTCGCCGCGCCCACCGCGCTCGCAAGCCCCGCCGGCGACGGTCCCGTCGTGGTCGTCTGCCAGGCGGGCGGCCGCGCCCGGCGGGCCGCCGAGGCGCTTCGCGCCACCGGTGTCGACGCCTCGGTGCTCCGGGGCGGTTACACGGCGTGGATCGCCGCGGCAGGCGCACCCGCCGGAGCGAACACGTGAGCTCCGTCCACGCTCTGCGGTCGGTCGAGGAGCACCGCGACGCCATCCTCGCCGCGGTCCGCCCCTGCGACGTCGTCGCATCGCCCGTCGAGACCGCGCTCGGTCTGACCCTCGCCGAACCGGTGCGCGCACGGGTGCCGATTCCGGTCTTCGACAATTCGGCGATGGACGGCTTCGCCGTGCGCTACGACGACGTCGCCGGTGCGACGCCGTCGACACCGGTCGCGCTGCGCGTCGTCGCCGACCTGCCCGCAGGGAGCCCCCTCGACCCCTCCCTCCGCCCCGGCGAGGCCGCTCGCATCATGACGGGGTCGGCGATGCCCACCGCCGCCGACACCGTCGTGCCGTTCGAGGACACCGCCGACGGTCTGGCCGACTCCCTCGGCGAGATCCAGGTGCTGCGCGCCCCACGAGCCCGCGGCGCCCACCGCCGGCACCGTGGTGGTGATCTGTCCCCCGGCGACGAAGTGGTCGCCGCGGGTGTCGCGCTCGGGCCCTTCCAGCTCGGAGCGGCCGCTGCTGCGGGTGTCGCCGTCGTCCGGGTACGCCGCCGACCACGCGTGGCGGTGATCTCGACGGGATCCGAACTCGTCGCCCCCGGCGCCGACCTGGCGCGGGGCCAGATCCCGGAGTCCAACAGCATTCTCCTCGCGGGGCTCGCGCGCGACGCGGAATCCGAGGTCGTCCTGCGCACGACCGTCGCCGACGACGACGAGGGCCTCCGACCCGCGCTCGCCGCAGCCCGGGACGCGGGCGCGGACGCCGTGGTGTTCTCCGGGGGCGTGAGCGCGGGCGCCTACGAGGTGGTGAAGTCCACCCTCGGTCCCACCGGGGAGATGACCTTCACCGGCGTGGCCATGCAACCCGGCAAGCCGCAGGGGTTCGGCGCACTCGACGACGGCACGCTGCTGTTCGGTCTCCCGGGCAACCCCGTGAGTGCCGCGGTGTCGTTCGAGGTCTTCGTGCGCCCGGCCCTGCTCCTCATGGCCGGGCGCGCGCAGCTCGAGCGGCCCGTGCTGCGACTCGCCGCCGGCACGGGGTGGCGCACGCCCCCCGGTCGCCGCCAGTACCTCCCCGCCGCCATCGATCGCAGCGACCCCGCCGCGTGGCGCGTGGTCCCCGCGACCGCGGGCGGCTCGGGCTCGCACCTGGCCGGCGGCCTCGCTCAGGCCGAGGCCTTCGCGATCGTCCCGGCCGAGGTGGAGCAGGTCGAGCCGGGCGACAGGGTTGACGTCATGCTCAGAGGGTCGATGTCATGCTGAGGGGATGAGCTTCACACACCTCGACGCCGCCGGCCGGGCCCGCATGGTGGACGTCACCGAGAAGACCCCGACCGTCCGCGCCGCCACCGCGCGCGGCTTCGTCCGCTGCGCGCCCGCGGTCGTCGCCGCCCTGCGGGATGGGGCGATCCCCAAGGGCGATGTCTTGGCGGTGGCGCGGATCGCCGGCATCCAGGCGGCCAAGCTCACCCCCACCCTGCTGCCCCTCGCCCACGTCATCGGCGTGCACGGCGCGACGGTCGACCTCGTCGTCGAGGACGAGGGCGTGTCGGTCGAGGCGACCGTCCGCACCGCCGATCGCACCGGCGTGGAGATGGAGGCTCTCACCGCGGTGAGCGTTGCCGCCCTCGCGGTCGTCGACATGGTCAAGGGCATGGACAAGTCCACCTCCATCGAGGCCGTGCGGATCGTGGCGAAGGAGGGCGGGCGCTCAGGAACGTGGGTGCGCCCGGAAGGATGATCGATCTCTCCGCGATCCTGCTCGCCGGCGGGCGCGCGCGGCGGCTCGGCGGGGTGGCCAAGCCGCTCCAGACCGTCGGAGGCAGATCCCTGCTCGACATCGCCGTCTCCGCAGCGACCCGTGCCGGCGCCTATCCGATCATCGCCGTCGGCCCTGAGATGCCGGTTGTGGGCACGGTGCGGTGGACACGCGAAGATCCCGCGTTCGGCGGACCGGTGGCAGGGATCGTCGCGGGGTTCGACGCCGCGATGGCAGCGGCGGACACTCGGCCCGCGTGGACGCTCGTGCTCGCGTGCGACCTCCCCCACGCCGAATCCGCCGTCCCCCTTCTCACGGCCGCGGCCGCGCTGGTGCCGAGCGACGTCGAGGCCGTCTGCCTCGGTGACGCCACCAGCCGACCGCAGTTCCTCGTCGGCCTGTTCCGTACCGCCCCCCTCGGGCGCCAGATCGAGCGGATGCCGCGACGCGGCCGTGACGCGGCCGTGCGCGACCTCGTGAACGACCTCGCCGTGACGGTCGTCAGCGATCCGGGAGCCGCGGCTCTCTCCTCCGACGCCGCCGCGGCTCTCTCCTTCGACGTCGACACGTGGGAGGATCTTGAAGCGGCGCGCCGCGCCGGGGAGGACGGGAACCGTGAGTGAGACACCCACACCGACACCGCGCACGCTGCCCCCGGAGGCTCTGGACCGCTGGGCCGAGCTGATGCGCGACCACTTCGACCTCGCCGCCGATCAGGTGCCCGTCTCGGGCGTCCTCGACCTCGCGCGGGAGGTCGCGAACGGCGTCGCCCGACCCGGCGCCCCCCTGGGAGCCTTCGTCGCCGGTCTCGTCGCCGGTCGGGCCGGAGCCGGCCCCGACGACGTCAGGGCCGCGCTCGCCGCCGTCGTCGACCTCGTCGCCCAGTACGACGACGCACCTTCCGAGCAGACGGCGGAGACCTGAATGGCGCGCGTGAGGTACTTCGCCGCGGCCGAGGAGATGGCCGGCACGAGCGAGGAGACGAGGGCCGAGCCGACCCTCGGCGCGCTGCGCGCGGCGCTGGCCACCGAGCGTCCGGGAATGGCGGGCCTCCTCCCCCGCTGTGCGGTGCTCGTCGGCGGCAGCCGGGTCGATGACGACGAGCCGCTCAGCGCCGAGACCGTCGTGGATGTCCTCCCGCCCTTCGCCGGCGGGTGAGGATCAGCCGCCGAGGCCGAGCCAGGTCGCGGTCCCGTCGACCTCGATCTGCCTCTTCCACACCGGCAGATCCGTCTTGATCCGCTCGATGAGCTGACGGCAGGTGTCGAAGGCGGTGCCGCGATGCGCCGCGGCCACCGCGATGAGCACCGCGGCGTCTCCGACCCCGAGCGTTCCCACGCGATGGCTGACCGCGACGAGCGCGCCGGTGTCACCGGCGGCCTCCTGCGCGAGCGAGGCGAGGACCGTCTCGGCATCGGGATGAGCGGTGTACTCCAGGGCCCGCACCGCTGCTGCGGCATCCGGATCGTGGTCTCGCACCCGCCCGATGAAGGTAGTGACCGCGCCCGCCGCGACGTCTTCCACGGCATCGAGATGTGCGGTGAGATTCAGGGGGTCGGCGCTGATCCGCGCCATCCGCACCGGCGTCATCGGTGGTCCTCACCCGCGAGCTGATCGAGCACGTGCCGGGCGACCGACAGGACGACCGGCATGCCCGACGTCACGGCCCGCGGGGAGCCGGGAAGGTTCACCACCATCACACCGTGCGGGTCCACCACCCCGGCAAGCCCCCGCGTGAGCATGCCCGCGGGCTTTTCCGCCGCACCCCGTCGGCGCAGTTCCTCCGCGATCCCCGGGATCTCGCGGGTGATCACCCTCGCGGTTCCCTCGGGCGTCGCGTCGCGCGGTCCGACGCCCGTGCCGCCGGTCGTGATCACGAGTTTCACCCCTGCGAGCACCTGAGCCGTGACCGCACGCTCGACGCTGTCGGCCCCGTCGGCGATCACGACCGCCTCGTCGCAGTCGAAGCCGGCCTCGCGGAGCGCGGCGACGGCGAGCGGTCCGCTCTCATCGGCACGCGTGCCGGCGGCGGAGCGGTCGGAGACGGTGATGACGGCGGCGGTGTGCACGCCCTCAGCCTAGGCGCGCGCAGCTGCCGCGACCTGTTCGAGGCGGACCACGACCGACTTCGACGTGGGTGTGCCGCTGACGTCGGCGACCGAGTCCAGCGGAACGAGGACGTTCGTCTCGGGATAGTAGGCCGCGGCGTTGCCGCGCGGGGTGGGGTAGGCGACGACCCGGAACCGTTCTGCGCGGCGCTCCTCGACCGCGCCGTTCGTCATCGTCCACTCCGATACGAGGTCGACGAGGTCGCCGTCGCGCAGCCCCTGGGCGCCGAGGTCGTGCTCGTTGACGAGGACCACCCGGCGGCCCCCGTGGATGCCGCGGTAGCGATCATCCTTGCCGTAGATCGTGGTGTTGTACTGATCGTGCGACCGCAGCGTCTGCAGCAGCAGCCTTCCGGCCGGGATCTCGGGGTATTCGAGGCGGTTGGCGGTGAACATCGCCCGCCCGGTCTCGGTGGCGAAGGTGCGTGCGTCGCGGGGGCCGTTCGGGAGGATGAACGTGCGCCCCTTGGCGATCCGCTCCTCGAAGTCCTCGAAGCCGGGGACCACCCGGGCGATGTGAGCGCGGATGAGTGCATAGTCGTTCTCCAGGGCCGACCAGTCCGCGTGGGGAACATTGCGCGGGCGATCCACCCCGGCGGGGTCGGCGCCGCCCGGCTCCACGGTGTCGCGCTCGACCTGCCGGCGATCGACCTCCTCGGGTGCCGGCTGGGTCTCGAGCGGCGGCGCCGTGGGCGGCGCATCGACCGCGTCGCCGTCGACGTCGCCGAACAGCATCCGGCAGAGGCGCGCGATGATCGCCACCTCGCTGAGGAGGTCGTCCGACGGCGGTGCGAGCCGGCCGCGGGAGGCGTGGACCGCACTCATCGAGTCCTCCACCGTGACCCGCTGCTCTCCGCCGCCCCGGCGGTCGCGGTCGGTGCGGCCGAGCGTGGGCAGGATGATCGCCCGACGCCCGGTCACCAGGTGCGAGCGGTTGAGCTTGGTCGAGACCTGCACGGTCAGATCCGTCGTCGCCAGGGCCGCCTCGGTCACCGCGGTGTCGGGCGTGGCGCTGGCGAAGTTGCCGCCCATCGCGAAGAACACCCGGACCCGCCCGTCGCGCATGGCGCGGATCGCGTCGACGGTGTCATAGCCCCACTCGCGCGGGGCGGCGAAGTCGAACTCGCGGTCGAGCGCGTCGAGGAACGCCGTGGAGGGCTTCTCGTAGATGCCCATGGTGCGATCGCCCTGGACGTTGGAGTGGCCGCGGACGGGGCAGACCCCGGCACCGGGGCGCCCGATGTTCCCCTGGAGGAGCAGGACGTTCACGATATCGCGCAGCGTCGGCACGGAGTGCTTGTGCTGGGTCAGCCCCATGGCCCAGCAGACGATCGTGGCCCCCGATCCCCGGACGGTCTCGGCGACGTGGCGGAGGCGGTCCTCGGCGATCCCCGTCGCGACGACCAGCTCCTCCCAGGGCACCGCGGCGATCGCCGCCCGGTACTCTTCGAAGCCCGAGGTGTAGGCGTCGATGAACGGGCGGTCGATCACGCCTCCCGCACGGTCTTCTGCTTCGAGCAGATGCTTGCCGATGGCCTGGAACAGCGCCTGGTCGCCGCCGAGGCGGATCTGCACGAACTGGTCGGCGATCCGCGTGCCGCCGAGGATCATGCCCTTGGGGGTCTGAGGGTTCTCGAACCGGATGAGCCCGGCCTCGGGGAGCGGGTTGACCGCGATGATCGTCGCTCCGCGGGCCTTGGCCTTCTCGAGCGCGCTCAGCATGCGGGGGTGGTTCGTGCCCGGGTTCTGCCCGGCGACGATGAGGAGATCCGCCTCGTGAATGTCGGTGATGGAGACCGTGCCCTTGCCGATCCCGAGCGTCTGGGTCAGCGCCGACCCGGATGATTCGTGGCACATGTTCGAGCAATCGGGGAGGTTGTTCGTCCCGAGCCCGCGGACGAGCAGCTGGTAGAGGAAGGCGGCTTCGTTCGACGTGCGCCCGGAGGTGTAGAACACCGCCTCGTCAGGATCATCGAGCCCCCGGAGTTCATCGGCGATGACGCGGAGGGCGTCGTCCCACGAGACCTCCCGATAGTGCGTAGCCCCCTCGTCGAGGATCATCGGGTGGGTCAGACGACCCTGCTGACCCAGCCAGTAGTCGTCGCGCTCCCGCAACTCGGCGACGCTGTGTCGCGCGAAGAAATCCGGACCCACCTTCCGCAGCGTCGCCTCTTCGGCGACGGCCTTGGCCCCGTTCTCGCAGAACTCCGCGATATGACGTTTGTCCTCCTCCGGCCACGCGCAGCCCGGACAGTCGAAGCCGTCCTTCTGGTTCACCCGGAGCAGGGTCTGGGCGCTGCGCACCACCCCCATCTGCTCGTAGGACATCTGCAGGGCGTGGAGAACGGCGGGAACGCCGACCGCGACCTTCTTGCGGTCACCGACCTTCAGGTCGTTCTCATCGATGTCGGAGGTGGGGGGCTTCGTCGCCATGTCCACAGGCTACCCTCGCCCCGGCGACGGCGAACGGGGGTTCCCACTCAGCGGCGCGCGGTGCCGAAGACGCCGCGGATCACCTCGCGGAGGATGCTCTGCGTCGCCTTCGAGCCCAGCACCCGGTCGATCGGCGACGGGTCGGCGCGCCGGGTGGTGCGGGTGGAGCGACTGCCCGCGCTCTGTTTCAGGAGACGTTCGTACTCTTTCCGCGCCTTCTTCTCAGCGTCCGCCTGGGCCCTGTCGTGGGCTGCGCGCTGCTTCGCCAGCTCGGCCTCGATCCTGGCCTGCTCCGCGGCCGCATCGGCGGCGGCCGCGGCCTCCGCCGCGGCGTTCATCCGGGCGGTGAGGATCTCCCGCGCCGACTCGCGGTCGACGGCCTCGGCGTACGCGGCGAGGAGGGGAGATCCGGCGACGGTGGCCTGGATCTTCTCCGAGGCTGAGGGGCTCATGAGCCCCAGGGGCGCCCGCAGCCTGGTCCAGGCCACGGGTGTGGGAGCGCCTTTCTCGCTCATCACGGTCACGATCGCCTCCCCCGTGCCCAGTTCCTGCAGGACGCGCTCGAGGTCGTACCCCGAGGTCGGGTACGTGCGGACGGTTGCGCGCAGGGCCGCGGCGTCCTCGGGGGTGAAGGCCCGCAGCGCGTGCTGCACCCGCGAGCCGAGCTGGGCGAGTACGTCGGACGGGACGTCCTTCGGCGTCTGCGTGACGAAGAACACCCCGACGCCCTTGGAGCGGATGAGACGCACGGTCTGCACGATGGCCGCCACGAAATCCTTCGAGGCGTCGCGGAAGAGGAGGTGCGCCTCGTCGAAGAAGAACACCAGCTTCGGCCTGTCGAGGTCGCCGACTTCGGGGAGGATCTCGAAGAGCTCCGCCAGGAGGTACATGAGGAACGTCGAGAAGAGTTCGGGCTTGTCGGCGACACCCGGGATCTCGAGGAGATTGATGATGCCGCGGCCGTCGGGAGCCGTGCGGAGGATGTCGCGGACGTCGAACTCCGGCTCGCCGAAGAAGACGTCGGCGCCGCCATCGGCGAAGGTGATGAGTTCTCTGAGGATCACCCCGGCCGTCGCCGCGGAGAGTCCGCCGAGCTCCTTCAACTCCGCCTTGCCCTCTGCGCTGGTGAGATAGGTCAGCACCGCCCGGAGGTCGGAGAGGTCCACGAGCGCCAGGCCGTTGGCATCGGCATAGTGGAACACCAGCCCGAGGCTGGACTCCTGGGTCTGATTCAGTCCCAGCACTTTGCTCAGCAGCAGCGGCCCGAATGCCGACACCGTCGCGCGGATCGGCACGCCGGTTCCGATGCCCCCGAGGGAGAAGTACTCGGTCGCGGATGCCGCGGGCTGCCAGTCCTGCCCGATGGCACGCGTGCGCGCGAGCAGCTTCTCGCTCGGCTCACCGGGCGTGGCGACCCCCGACAGATCTCCCTTGATGTCGGCGGCGAAGACAGGAACCCCGCCGGCGGCGATCTGCTCGGCCAGCAGCTGCAGGGTGCGGGTCTTGCCGGTGCCGGTCGCGCCCGCGACGAGCCCGTGTCGATTCAGCATCCCGAACGGAATGCGCACCTGTGCGGTCGGCACGGCCTCGCCGTTCACGAGGGCGCCGAGATGCAGGCCCGGTTCGTCGAAGGTGTAGCCGCGGACGACGGCGGCGACGCCATCCTCGGTGAGCGGACCGTCCCCCACCGGCTCCGATACGGGTCTGGGGGTATCGGGCGGCGCCTGAGACGCGCGAGCGGCCGCTTCTTCGGCTGCGGCGAGCGCGGCGCGCGCTCGGGCGGCCTTCAGCTCCGCCTCGGCGGCCTCCGCGTCGGCGCGGAGCCGCGCGAGTTCGGCGGCCACCACCGCATCGGGATCGGACGACTCCGCCTGGGTCATGGGTTCACAGTAGCGAGACGGGCTCCGCCGCGGCATCCGTCCGCCGTCGTCTCTCCCTCACCAACGGCACGGCGAAAGCCGCGGCGAGCAGCAGCGTCACGCCTGCCCCGACGAGCGCGCCGCCGAGGGTGTCGCTGAGCCAGTGGGCATGGAGGTAGGTGCGGCTGAAAGCCATGAGGAGCGTCCACACCGCACCCACGATCCCCACCCACACCCGCGGGAAGAGAACGAGCGCGATCGCGGCGACGGTCGCGGCGTTCGCGGCGTGACCGGACGGGAAGGAGCCGTAGTCGCTGACCACGACGATGTCCTCCGGCCGCGCTCGGCCGAACGTCTGCTTGAGCACCTGCACGCTCGCGGCCGAGGCTGCGAGGGACACGACGAGGAACAGCGCCCCCCAGGGCCGGCGGAGGAGGATCAGGAGGAGCGCACCGGCGAGGGGGACGACGGCGATCGAGAACCACCCCGCGCCGACGACGTTCATGAACTGCGAGAAGGCGGTCGCCACCGGCGACGACCAGCCCGCCAGGAGGATGTTCCACTCGGCGTCGAGGTCGAACGGCTCGTTGCCCCGGATGAAGATCCAGGCCCCGAGACCGACCGCGAGGGCGACGAGGATCAGTCCGGCGACCAGCGGCACGGTCCACGCCCGTCGATCCAGCGTCGGCGGTGTGGCGGTGTCCATCGGCTCATTCTGCCCCGCGGTTCTCGCACGGGGTGGACAGCCGCGGGGGGCTTGCGCTCAGGGTGTCAGCTGTGCAACCGACCGCGGGCGGACGATCAGCCAGAGAGCGAGCACGGCGACCACGCCGCATCCGACCATCACGACGGCCATCGAGGTGCCGGTGATGCCGGTGTCCTGCGAGATCCACCCGACCACCGGGGAGATGAGGCCGGCGACGCCGAAGTTGACCGCGCCGAGGATGGATGCCGCCGTGCCGGCGGCCTTGCCGTGCCGATCGAGCGCCAGCACCTGGATGCAGGGGAAGGTGAACCCGCACGCCGTCATGAAGAGGAACAGCGGCACGACGGTGCCCCACAGACCCAGGCCGAGCTGATCGAGGACGATGATCATGCTGGAGGCGAGCACCAGCGTCGCCGTGGATCCCGCCAGGACCCACTGCGGGCCGAACCGCGCCGCGAGCCGCGACGCGGTCTGCACCCCGACCACGAGACCGAGGGAGTTCACGGCGAACAGCAGGCCGTACTGCTGCGCGTCGAAGCCGTAGCCCTCCTGGAACAGGAACGAGGAGGCCGAGAGGTACGAGAACAGCCCGCTGAAGGTCATGCCGCCGATGACGAGGACGCCCAGGAACACCCGGTCGCTGAGGACGCTCCGGTACCGCTGCAGAACGGTCGTGCCGCCCCTGCCGCCTCGGCGGGCCGGGGGGAGCGTCTCGGGGACGAGAAGGACGGCGCACACCAGCAGGAGAGCCCCGTAGACGGCGAGCACGATGAACAGTCCCCGCCACGGCATGACGGCGAGCAGCCCGGCGCCCACGAGCGGTGCGACGACCGGCGCGACACCGGTGACGAGGGCGAGGCGGCTGAGCATGACCACGAGCCGCTTGCCGCCGAAGAGATCGCGGACGATCGCCATCGCGACCACACCGCCGGCAGCGGCGCCGATCCCCATGAAGACGCGAGAGACGCTGAGGAGCATCAACGTCGGCGCGAGGGCGGCGGCGATGCTCGCGATGACGTGGAGGGCCGTGACGGAGATGAGCGGCACGCGGCGCCCGACCTTGTCGCTGAGCGGTCCGACGATCAGCTGTCCGACACCGAACCCGATCATCGTGCCGGTCAGGGTCAGCTGGATCGCGGCAGCGGTGGTCTGGAAGTCGTCCTCGAGGACCGGGAAGGCCGGCAGGTAGAGGTCGATCGTGAACGGCCCGAGGGCCGTGAGCGCCCCGAGCAGGATGATGTAGAGCAGGCGCTTGCGGGCGGGGATGGCGTCGCCCGGATGGAGCATGACGGGCGCCGTCGCGGGATTGGATCCGAGGGTGCGGATGGCTCCGGTGGTCGTGCGAGCCGGGGAGGCAGCGGCGGGCGGGACGGTCGGCTGGGAGGCGGTATCGAGCACAGTCACTCTCGGTTTCGTGGCAGGGTGTCGCGCGGCCGGAAGAGGAGGCAGCCGACGGGGGTCGTCGCTGCGTCGGAGAGAGACGCGCGTCGAATCGATTCGAAGACCACCCGAGTCTAGCGGATGCGGGGCCGTTTACGAGCCCGTTCCCAGGGCTCACCCCCATGCGCCCGCATAAGATGGGCACGTCCCTCCTGCCTCGACGCGCTCGCCGCGCCAGACCCGAGAGCCCATGCCATGACCCCGTCTTCGTCCTCCCGTCCGTCCGGAAAGCGCGCCAGCGGCAATCCGGCCACCCAGGCCGAGATCAATCAGACCGTCAAGCAGCAGCGCGAGCAGAAGAAGCAGGAGAAGCTCGCGGAGTATCAGCGCCAGCTCGCCAAGCGCCGCCGCAGCAAGGTGGTCTGGTGGGCCGTGGGCTCGACGGCGGCGGTCGCCGTGATCGCGGCCATCGTGGCATCCATCGTCTTCGCCCCCGCCCCTCCCCCCACGTACGGCGCCCTCGACAGCACGGGCGCCGAGATCGAGGGTGTCGAGACGTTCGAGCTGGCCACCGACCACGTCGACGGTGCCGTCGAGTACGAGCAGACTCCTCCCGCCGGCGGTCCGCACAATGCCGTGTGGCTGAACTGCGGCGTCTACACCGAACCGCAGGCCAACGAGAACGCGGTGCACTCGATGGAGCACGGCGCGGTCTGGGTCACCTACGACCCCGCGCAGGTGAGCGCCGAGGACGTCGACACCCTCGAAAGCTACCTGCCCTCCAGCTACGCGATCCTCTCCCCCTACGAGGGCATGGACACCCCGATCGCCGTCAGCGCGTGGAACGCACAGCTGAAGGTCGACTCGGCCTCCGACGAGCGCATCACGGAGTTCTTCGAGGAGTACTGGCGCAGCCAAAACGCCCCTGAACCCAACGCCGCCTGCAGCGGCGCCATCGACGGTCCCGGGCGTCAGTGATCGGGAGCCGATGACCGACCCCACCGCTTCGCGCCGCGGACTCCCCCGCTGGGTGCTGATCGCGCTCGTCGCGCTCGGCATCGGGGCGCTCGCCTTCGCGATCGGCCGGTTCTCGATGTTCGGTGCGGCGAGCGCGGTCGCCGCACCCGGCACGACATCCGCCGAGGCGGGCTTCGCCCGCGACATGCAGGTGCATCACGCCCAGGCCATCGAGATGGCCATGGAGATCTACCGCAAGGCCGAGGACGACGAGGTGCGTGCCCTCTCCTACGACATCGCCACCGGCCAATCTGGTCAACGCGGTGAGATGTACGGCTGGCTCGTCAGCTGGGGTCTGCCGCAGTCGGGGGGTCCGCTGATGGGCTGGATGGCGGGGACCGACCACGCCCACGGCGGGCACGGCGGCGGGGACGGTGAAGCCCTGACGAATGCCGAGCTGGAGGCCGAGATGGGCATGGCGACCCCGGCCGAGCTCGACGCCCTCCGTGCGGCGACGGGCGCGCAGGCCGACTGCGACTTCCTCGCCCTGATGATCCGCCATCACCAGGGCGCCATCCCGATGTCGGAGGCGGTGATCGACCTCGGTTCCGAACCTCGGGTCCTCGCCGTCGCGCAGTCGATCATCGAGACCCAGGAGGCCGAGATCGACCGGATGACGAGCATGCAGCAGCGCCTCGGCTGCACGGACTGATGCCGCGCGGGAGGGTGCACCACTAGGGTGAACCCGTGAGCGCGCCTCGGAGTGACAGCGTCCGCGGCGACGCTGCGACCGGCGAGACGCGGCCTCGACGCGGGGTCGTCCTGACCGTCGTGGTGGTGCTGGTCTATACCGTCGCCTTCGCCAATGTCGCCCTCGGCATCCTCGTCCTCCTCAGCCGATACGACGTCGCCGCCGACGAGGTGCTCCCCGTGTCGCTGCTGGGCGCGGGCATCATCCTCTTCGGTCTTCTGGTGGTCGCCCTCGCCTCCGCGCTCGCCCGGGGCAGTCGGTTGGCACGCCTGTTCCTGACAGGCTATGTCGCCCTCCTGGTCGCGCTGCAGGTGGTCACGATCGTCTCCAGCGACAGCTGGGACATCCCCGCGACCGTTCAGCTGCTGGTGCAGGTGATCGCCGTCGTCTTCGTGTGGGTGCCGCCCGCGTCGCGCTATTTCACCGCACCCGCCGGGCGGTCGGACGCCGGCGAACCCGTCGGCTGACCCGTCGGCCGCCCCCGATCGCGCGCGAGGTCGCGCGCGACGACGCGCCGGTGGAAGAAGCGCACGATCTCGATCGCCCCGATCGTGACGATGATCACGCCGGTGATGAGCCAGGCGGCATCCCGTCCGGGGTCGACCAGCTGGAAGAAGGCCGTCGTCGCCGGGAGGGTGAAGATGGCCAGCAGCGCGATGAACATGGCCCCGATCACGAGCACCTTCACCCGGGTGACGGGCCGGGACAGGACGGTCAGCACCCAGATCCCCACGACGGCGAGGATGATCGTCGACCCCGTTCGAAGCTCGGCCTCGCCGATACCGAGTGACGAGGCGGCGAGGGTGTAGAGCGTCAACGAGATCGCGATGATCAGACCCGCGGGGATCGCGAAGCTCAACGAGCGCCGGAGGAATCCGGGGATGTAGCGCTGGGTGTTCGGCAGCAGCGCAAGGAAGAACGCCGGGATGCCGATGGTGAGACCGTCGGTGATGGAGAGCTGTCGCGGCAGGAACGGGAACTCCAGCACGAGCAGACCGAACAGCAGCGCGAGCCCGGTCGCGTACGCGGTCTTGGTGAGGAAGAGCATCGAGACCCGCTCGATGTTGGCGATGACCTGCCGCCCCTCCGCGACGACGTCGGGGAGGTGCGAGAACTTGCCGTCCAAGAGCACCAGGCGCGCGACCGCCTTCGTCGCCGCCGACCCCGAGTTCATCGCGATGCCGATGTCGGCCGTCTTGATGGCGAGGGCGTCGTTCACGCCGTCGCCGGTCATCGCCACGGTGTGTCCGCGGCTCTGCAGGGCGACGACCATCCGCTTCTTCTGCTCGGGGGTGACACGCCCGAAGACCGTGTGCTCCTCCAGCACGCCCGCCAGCGCCTCGTCGTCCTCGGGGAGGCGCCGGGCATCGTATCCCTCGGGGGCTTCGACCCCGAGGTCACGGGCGATGGCTGCGACTGTGCGCGGGTTGTCGCCGGAGATGATGCGCACGCCCACGCCCTGACGCGCGAAGTACGCCAGCGTCTGCGCCGCATCGGGACGCACGGTCTCTCGGAACGTCAGGACCGCGGCAGGTTGCAGCTGCGCGGGGAGACGCTCCGCAGCGACATCCTCATCGGTCAGCGACAGAGCGGTGCGAGCCAGGACGAGGGTCCGACGGCCGGTGGCGGCGAGGGTGACGACACGCTCACCCAGCGGCGTGGCGGTGTCGGTGGCGATGTCGCCGAAGATCATCTCGGGCGCCCCCAGGATCCAGGTGCCCGCGGGGCCGTGAGCGAACGACACGGCGCTCCACTTCCGCGCCGAGGAGAACGCGATGGCGTGCGCGGGCACGCTCGGGTCCGCGACCGGGAAGGGTTCCCGCAGACAGCGCGCCGTCGCGTTGGCATCCGGCGCGGCTCCGTACCAGGCGAGCACAGCTGCGACCTCGGCCGGCTCCGCCGCACCGTCGAGGGGGTGCAGGGCGTCGAACGCGATGTCGCCGACGGTCAGAGTGCCGGTCTTGTCCAGGCAGATGACGTCGACGCGCGCGAGACCCTCCACGGCGGGGAGCTCGTTGACGAGCACCTGCCGACTCGCGAGACGTGCCGCGCCGACCGCGAACGCGATGGAGGTCATCAGCACCAGCCCGAGCGGGATCATCGCCGTCAGAGCAGCGATCGTGTTGACGATCGCCTGCACCCAGCCGCCCGACTCCCAGGCTGCGGCCCACCCGCCGGCGACCATCATCTGGGCGTTCAGCACCAGGAGCCCCAGCGGTCCGATCAGCCAGCTCATCCACCGCAGCACGCGGTTGATCGAGGTCCGCAGCTCCGAGGCGACGAGCGAGAACCGCTTGGCCTCGCCGGCGAACCTGTTCGCATAGGAGTCAGCCCCCACTCGGGTGACCTGCGCCTCGCCCTCGCCGGCGACCACCACGGAGCCGGAGAGCACCTCCGCGCCGTCGCGCTTGTCGACCGGGTCGGCTTCGCCGGTGAGCATCGATTCGTCCAGCTGCAGCCCCCGCGCGCGGCGGACGACACCGTCGGCGGGCACCTGATCACCGGCGCGGAGGACGAGGATGTCGTCGATGACCACCTCGCCCGGCGCGATCTCGCCCTCCTCGCCATCGCGACGGATGCGCGCCCGGGGGGCGTTCAGAAGCGCGAGCCTGTCCAGTGCCGCCTTGGCGCGGAACTCCTGCACGCATCCGATGATCGAGTTCGCGAACGCGGCGAAGCCGAACAGTGCGTCCTGCCATCTGCCGAGCACGAACAGCACGAAGAAGCATCCGAAGACGATTCCGTTGAACAGCGTGAAGACGTTCGCCCGGACGATGTTCCACACGCTTCGACTGGTGTCGGCGGTGAACGCGTTGGTGCGGCCGGCGGCCGCACGCTCGGCGACCTCGGCCGCGCGCAGCCCCGTGTCGGGATCGATCTCGATCAGCGTCGCCGTGATGACGCCGTCATCGGCGTGGGCGTCCATCTCAGGCGTGGCCATGCTCAGACAGTAGCGGTCGTCCCGCCACGGTGAATCCCGGATCGGTTGACGCGACGCACATCGTCGGACGCCGCGCCAACACCATCCGGAACCCTCGTCCTACCCCTTCGTCGATCCCGCCAAGAGTCCTCTGACGAAGAATCTCTGGAGCGAGAAGAACACGATCAGTGGCACCACCAGCGAGACGAAGGCACCCGCCGTCAGACGCTGCCAGTCCTGTCCACGCGACCCGACCAGTTCGGCGAGGCGCTGCGTCAGCGGCGCCACGTCCTGCGTACCGCCGGAGAAGATGAGGGCGACCAGCAGGTCGTTCCACACCCACAGGAACTGGAAGATCGCGAAGGACGCGATCGCCGGGATGGCCAGCGGCAGCACGATCCGGAAGAAGATCTGGCTGTGCGAGGCGCCGTCCACGCGCGCCGCCTCGATGACGTCGCCGGGGATCTCATGGATGAAGTTGTGCAGCAGGAAGATCGCGAGCGGAAGGGCGAAGATCGTGTGCGCGATCCAGACCGGCAGATAGTTCTGCTCCGGGATGATCGGGATCAGATTGTGCAACCCCACCTGCAGCGGCCGGAGCCATGAGGAGAAGAACTGCAGGAGCGGCACGAGGGCCATCTGCAGCGGCACGATCTGGAGGGCAAACACCAGGATGAACAGCACGTTCGCTCCGCGGAACTTGATCCACGCGAACGCGTAGGCCGCCATGCAGGCGATCACCAGCGGGAAGATCGTCGCCGGGATGGCGATCGCCAACGAGTTGACGAAGTACGCCCCCAGCTGAGGCGCCGACTGCGACGGCGAGAAGAGGACGTCGCGGTAGTTGTCCAGCGTGAAGCCGGGGTTCTGGAAGATCGTCCACCAGCCGGTGGTCTGGATCAGTTCCGCGGGCCGGAACGAGGAGATGAACAGACCGAAGGTGGGGATGGTCCAGACGACCGCGATCGCGATCGCTGCGGCGGTGGCCCACGGCGAGGTCAGCCGACGCTTGATCCGGCTCGACTTGGTGTCGCGGGCTGCCTCTTCGAAACTCGAGTCGTCTCTTCCTTCACCGGTGGGAAGATCGACGGGGGCGACGCTGCTCATCGGATCTCCCTCTGCTTGCGAAGCACGTTGACGTTGTAGATGACGATGGGCAGGACGAGCAGGAAGAGGATGACGGCGAGCGCCGACCCTCGTCCGACCTCGCTCGCGCGGAACGCCTGGGTGTACATCTCGTTGGCGACGACCGAGGTGTTGAAGTTACCGGCGGTCATCGTGCGCACGATGTCAAACACCTTCAGCGTCGCGATGGAGATCGTCGTGAGCACGACCACCAGTGAGCCGCGGATGCCGGGAACGGTGACGTTGGTGAACCGCTGCCACGGGTTGGTCCCGTCGAGCTGAGCGGCTTCGATCTGCTCGGCGGGGATGCCCTTGATCGCGGCGCTCAGGACGACCATCGCGAAACCGGTCTGGATCCAGATCATCACGACGATGAGGAGGAACGTATTGAGCGGATCGGTCTGGAGCCATTGCACCGGCTCGCCGCCGAGACCCGTCACGATCGCGTTGAGAAGACCGATCTGCTCGCGCTCACCGGCGCGGTACTCGTAGACGAAGCGCCAGATGATGCCCGCGCCGACGAACGAGATCGCCATCGGCATGAACACCAGAGCCTTGTAGTAGCGCTCACCGCGCGACTTGTCGATGAAGACCGCGTACGCCAGCCCCAGGGCGGTGGCGAGGGTGGGGACCAAGAGCACCCAGACGACGGTGTTGATGAGAGTACGGATGGCGGCGGGCTGGGTGAACATCCAGATGAAGTTGTCCCAGCTGAAGTTGCCGCTGTTGTCGAGGAAGGCCAGTCCCGTCGTGCGGATCGCCGGCCAGATCAGGCCGATGGCCAGGAGGATGATGGCGGGGGCGAGGAAGCCGACGAGCTGCCAGTAGTCTCGGCCCTTCTTCGGAGCCCGGTCGATGAAGAAGACCAGCAGGCCCACGATGGCGGCGAACACGGCCAGTCCCATCACGACCTGGAGGATCTTCCCCAGAAGATCGGCGGTGGTCATCGGTCACGATCCCTTCTTCGTCGTTGAAGTACGGACGACGCGGTGCCGCGTCATCCGGCGTTCGGAGTGGTCGGGGGCGGGGCGAACGGTGCCCCACCCCCGACCTGGATCAGCCGATCAGCTGGCCGGCCAGCTGGACTCGATCGCGTCGACCGTTTCCTGCGTGCTCTGCCCGGTGACCCACGCCACCACGCCGCGCCAGAACGAGTCGGCGCCGACCGCGCCGGGCATGAGGTCCGACCCGTCGAAGCGGAAGGTGGTCTCGGGATCCTGCAGGATCTCGATCGACTGCACCAGCAGCTCGCTCGACGCGTTCTCGGGGTCCACACCCTTGTTGGCGCTGATCACGCCGCCGAGGCTGACGCGGTTGTTCGCCCAGGTGTCGCTGGAGAGGAACGCGCGCACCGTCTCGACCTCTTCGGCGTCGCGGAAGGCGACGGGGAACTCGCCACCACCGGTCACCGACAGCGGGTCACCGGCCGTGGCCGGCGGGGTGAGGAAGCCGAACACATCGCCGTCCGAGGCCACGACGACCTCGTCGCCGCCCTCTGCGTTCCAGAAGGTCTCGTAGAACGAGGCCTGGTGGTGCAGCGAGCACTCGCCGTCGAGGATGGGCAGACCCGCGGTCTGGAAGGCCTCGGTGACGAGGGTCGACACGTCGCCGATGCCGCCGTTGACGTAGTCCTCGTTCTTGATGTAGGCACCCACGGCGTCGAAAGCCTCGACGATGCGGGGGTCGTTGAACGGGATCTCGTGGGTCACCCACTGGTCGTAGACCTCGGGGCCGTGCAGGCGCAGCACCCAGTCCTCGATCCAGTCGGTGGCCGGCCAACCGGTGGCGTCACCGGACTCGAGCCCGACGCACCAGGGCTTCTGACCCGTGGCCGCGATCTCCTCGGTCAGCGCGGTCAGCTCGTCGAGGGTCTGGGGGATCTCCCACCCGTTCTCCTCGAACTGCGCCGGCGAGTACCAGACGTAGCCCTTGATGCTGGCCATCAGCGGCGCGGCGTAGAACGTGCCGTCATAGGTGCCGTACTGCTTCCAGTCCTCGGACCACCACTCGTCGACGTTGGCCTCGACCTCGGCCGATGCCGGGATCAGCCAGCCACCCTCGGCCAGACGCGCAAGAAGACCCGGCTGCGGCACGATGCCGATGTCGGGAGCGTTGCCACCCTCGGCGAGAACGGCGATCTGCGCCTCGAACTCGCTCGAGCCCTGGTATTCGATGTTGATACCCGTGCACTGGGCGAAGTCGCTCCAGGACTCCACCAGGCGATCAGCCTCGAGGTCGAGGATGGTGCCGCCGATGGTGACCTCGGCACCATCGAACGTGCCGTACTCCTCGTACTCCGTGCAGTCGACGTCTTCGTTCGCCGCGATGTCGCCGGTACATGCCGACAGCGCGAGGGCGGAAACACCGAGGGCCGCGACGGCTGTGACGACGCGACCCGCTTTTCCGAATCTCATTTTGCCTCCTCATCGAGCAGTTCCCACCGTCCTGCGACCCGCAGGCGTCGGGTAGGGAACCGATTCCAGGATCACCGTACGGGATACCGCCTTGGCTTCACAACGCGAATTGATCACGACTCGATAACCGATGCGCACACTGGTGGCGCGCCGACGATCGACGTTGCATGATGACGTGGAAACGGTTCCAGATTTCGGTGGCACCGCACCGGCCCCGAGAGCCCGAAGGAGGGTTCGCACGATGATGGGGATCGCCGACGTCGCACGCCTCGCGGGGGTGTCGAAGTCCACGGCGAGCCGCGCCCTGACAGGAGCGGGGTATGTGTCGACCGAGACGCGCGAGCGCGTGCAGCGGGCGGCCGCCGAGCTCGGCTACGTCGCCTCGACGAGCGCAGTGAGTCTCGTCACCGGTCGCACCCGCAACGTCGGGGTCGTGATGCCGTGCGTGAACCGCTGGTTCTTCGCCGAGGTTCTCGAAGGCATCCAGGACAGCCTCCTGGATGAGGGTCTGAATCTCACCCTCTACGACGCCCAGCCGGGCACCCCGGGCCGTCGGCGCATCTTCGAGGACTTCCTCTCTCGCAAGCAGTTCGACGGGCTGATCGCCGTCGGGCTCGAACCCGAGGACGCTGAGCTCGCGCGGTTGCGACGGATCGGCAAGCCCGTCGTCAGCATCGTCGGCGGAGCAGACGGACTCAGTGTCATCGCCCTCGACGACGATTACGCCGCTCGACGGGCCACCGACCACCTCATCGCCCTCGGTCACCGTCGCATCCTGTTCCTCGGCGGGGGCGCCCCCGACGGGCCGAAGGTGGCCGGGTCCGACGTCGAACGCGCACGCCGCGAGGGCTACCGAGGAGCGATGGAGGATGCCGGCATGGGCGACCTCGCGCAGCACGTGATGTCGCGCCTCAGCCTGCCCTCCGGCTACGCCGCCGCCGTCGACGTGCTCGGTTCCCGGGATCGACCGACCGCGATCGTCGGGGTCTGCGACGAGGTCGCCATCGGCGCCATCATCGCGGCGCGCAGGCTGGGCATCCAGGTGCCCAACGATCTCAGCGTGATCGGCATCGACGACCACGAGTACGCCGAGATGTTCGCCCTCACCACCCTGCGGCAGACACCGCGCGAGCAGGGCGCCGCGGCGGTGCGGACCCTGCTCGAGCACCTCGCCGATCCTGAACGGCCGCCCTCCGTCATCCGCACGCAGGCACGCCTGGTCGTTCGCAACTCGACGGGACCGGTCAATCCCCGCCAGTCGGCCGCGGTGGCGGATGCGTCGCTGGGGCGGATGTAGGGACTCCCCCTCGCGACCCGTCGGGAAACGCGGTGCACGCGCGCGTCCAGCCGCTTTCTTCGACGGGTCGAGGTCAGTGGGAACGACGAAAGACCCGGGACACGACGGGTGTCCCGGGTCTTTCGATGTGGCGCTGTGAGCGCCGAGAGGTTTCGATACGCCGCTTGGGCGGCATCTCAACCTGAGTCGACGCCGCGTCGACGCGCGCTATGCGCGCATCGACCCGGCACGGCTCACTTGAGGGTGACGGTGGCGCCGGCCTCTTCGAGAGCGGCCTTGGCCTTGTCGGCGGTCTCCTTGTTGGCGCCCTCGAGAACGGGCTTGGGGGCACCGTCGACGACGGCCTTCGCCTCGCCGAGGCCGAGCGAGGTGAGCTCGCGGACGACCTTGATGACCTGGATCTTCTTGTCGCCGACCGACTCGAGGATGACGTCGAAGGAGTCCTTGACCTCTTCCTCCTCGGCGGGGGCACCACCGGCGGGGGCGCCGGAAGCGGCGACCGCGACGGGGGCGGCGGCGGTGACGTCGAAGGTCTCCTCGAAGGCCTTGACGAACTCGGACAGCTCGATGAGCGTGAGCTCCTTGAACGCGTCGAGCAGCTCCTCAGTGCTGAGCTTTGCCATGATGTATCTCCTTGTTGGGTGGTTTTATCTGCCGGGCCCGTGTCAGGCCGCGGACTCCTGCTTCTCACGCAGCGCGTCGACCGTGCGAACGGCCTTCGACGGCAGCGCGTTGAAGACGTAGGCCGCCTTGGTCAGCGAGGCCTTCATCGCGCCGGCGAGCTTCGCCAGCAGGACTTCACGGCTCTCGAGATCGGCGAGCTTGTTGACCTCCTCCGCGGTGAGGGGGTTTCCGTCGAAGAATCCGCCCTTGACCACCAGGAGGGGGTGTGCCTTGGCAAAGGCACGCAGACCCTTCGCGACGGCGACCGGGTCGCCGTGCACGAACGCGATGGCCGACGGACCCTTCAGTCCCTCGTCCAGCCCCGTGACCCCCGCGTTGCCCGCGGCGATCTTGGTCAGCGTGTTCTTCACCACGGCGTATTCCGCATCCTGACGGATGGTGTTGCGAAGCTCCTTGAGCTCGGCAACCGTCAGGCCGCGGTACTCGGTGAGCAAGACGGCGGTCGAGTCCTCGAATTGCTTCGTGAGCTCGGCGACCGATGCTTCCTTCTGCGCCATGGCCACTCCTTGTATCTGTGAGACGCACCACGGTGGCGGTGCGTCGGCCTGCGACATCCGGTCGTCACGGCAAAACAAAACGCTCCGGCGCAAGCGCACGGAGCGTCATCCTGGAAAGGGTTTCGATCGTGTCACCTGCGCGGGCCCCTGCGATGCAGTGCTTCGGTCTCGGTGCTCGCGCACCTCGATGACCAGCGGTCTTCGGCTCCGACCATGGTACGCCGAGCGCAGACGTCCCGCCAAATCGGCGTCTCCGCCGGAATGGTTAGGGTAGCCTTACCATGGCGCTTCCGCCTTCCCTCCCCTCCCCCAAGGATGTCCTGCATGCCCTCTCGCCGCTCCACGCTCCTCGTCGCCGCCGTCGCCGGCCTCGTCGTCCTGTCGCTGACGGCCTGCGCCGGGCAGACCCCCGGTGACCCGGGCACGCCGTCGGACGAACCGCAGACGCTGACGGTGTACTCCGGCCGAGACGCCGAGCTCATCGACCCGCTCATGGAGATGTTCGAGGAGCAGTCGGGAATCGACGTCGAAGTGCGCTACGCCGGGACCACGGAGCTGGCTGCGCAGCTGCTCGAAGAGGGCGAGCGCACGCCCGCGCAGGTCTTCCTCTCGCAGGACGCCGGCGCGTTGGGCGCCGTCTCCGACGCCGGCATGTTCGCGACCCTTCCCGATGAGATCACCTCGCTCGTGCCGGCCGAGTACACCTCGTCGGATGGATCGTGGGTGGGATTGACCGGACGAGCCCGCGTGATCGCGTATGACAGCGAGAAGTACACCGCCGACCAGGTGCCCGGCGACGTTCTGGAACTCGTCGAACCCGAATGGGCCGGGAAAGTGGGCATCGTGCCGAGCAACGCCTCGTTCCAGGCGTTCGTCACCGCGCTGCGCGTGAGCGAGGGAGAAGATGTGGCCAGGTCCTGGCTGGAAGGCCTGGTGGCCGGAGACGCCCCGATCTACGCGAGCAACGGCGAACTGCTCGAAGCCGTCAATTCCGGGGCCGTGGACCTCGGGCTGATCAATCACTACTACTGGGCGCGATCGGAGCAGGACCCCGCGACGCTGCGCGCGCAGCTGAAGTTCGGAGATCCCGGCTCGATCTCCGCGCTGGTCAATGTCACCGGGGTCGGAGTGCTCACCGGGGCCGCGGATTCACCCGAGGCCATCGCGTTGGTCGAGTTCCTCGTGTCGGAGGAAGCGCAGACCTACTTCCGCGAGGAGACCTTCGAGTACCCGCTCGTGGGAGACCTCCCGGGACCCGAGGGCGTTCCGGCACGGGAGGATCTCGGCGCCCCCGACATCGACCTGTCCGACCTCGCATCGCTTCAGGAGACGGTGGCGCTGATCACCGAGGCGGGACTGCTCTGACCGCCGCGCCGGTCATCGCACGTCCGGGCCGACGGCCGCGGACGTCGTCTCGGCGCGCCCCCCTCCCCCTCCTGGCCGCCGCGGCGCTCGTCGCGGCGTGCGCGGCGGCACCGCTGGTCCAGCTCATCGTCCGGGCGGCGTCCGGTGGCGCCGAGGCGGCGGCGACGGCGCTGCTGCGACCACGCACCGTCGAGCTCCTGGCGAACACGCTGATCCTGGTCGCGACGGTGAGCGTCGCGGCGCTGCTGCTGGGGATCACGCTCGCCGTCGCGGCGGTCCGGGTGCGTCTTCCCGGACGGCGCCTGTGGTGGGTGGCGCTCTGCCTGCCGCTCGCCGTTCCGAGCTTCGTCGCCGCCTTCGCCTGGACGGCCACGTGGCCGACGGTCGACGGCTTCTGGCCGCTCGTGATCGTCCTCACCCTGTGCACCGCGCCGTATGTGACGCTTCCGGCGATGGCTGCGCTGTCCACCCTCGACGACGGCCTGGTGGATGTCGCCCGCACCCTCGGCAGGAGCCGGGCCCGGGTCTTCCTCACCATCGTGCTCCCGCACGTCCTCCCTGCCGCGGCCGCCGGAGCGCTGTTGGTCGCGCTGTACACCCTTTCCGACTTCGGCGCACCGGCGATCCTCCGCTTCGAGACCCTGACCACGGGCATCTACGCGCAGTTCAGCAGCGGGTTCGACCGCACTCTTGCCGCCACCACGGCTCTGCTCCTGGCCGTCGTCGCGATGTTCTGCGTCGCGGGCGAGCGCGTCGTCCGCCCGCGACCCGCCCGCATCCGCACCGCGGTGACCTCGCGTCCGCCGACCGAGCTCGGTCGCGCTCGCACTGCCCTGACGCTGTGCGGACTCGGTGCGGTCACCGCGGCCGCCGTGGCCTTCCCGCTCGTGGCCCTGGGGATTCGGATGCTCAGCAGCGACCGGTACTCCTCGGCACCCACCGACCTCGTCGGCGCTCTGGTCACGACCCTGGGCGTCTCCGCGCTGGCTGCCACCGTCGCCGTGCTCCTCGCCCTGCCGGTCAGCGTGCTGGCGGCGCGCTTCCGCGGCCCGGTCGTCGCCGGCCTGGAGTCGGTGTCCTACCTCGGGCACGCGCTCCCGGGCGTCGTGGTGGCCCTGGCCCTGGTGACCCTGTCGCTGCAGTTCTTCCCCGGCGCCTACCAGAGCATCCTCGTCCTGCTCGTGGCCTACGCCGTCCTGTTCCTGCCCAAGACCGTCGGCGCCTCGCGCACCGCCGTCGCGCAGGTTCCGCCGGAGCTCGAGGAGGTCTCGCGCTCGCTCGGCCGCGGCCCCGTCCGCACCTGGATCCGGGTGACCCTCCCCGCCGCGCTCCCCGGCATCCTCGCCGGATGGGTGCTCGTGGCCACCGCCGTCGCCAAAGAGCTGCCCGCGACGCTCATGCTGCGTCCGATCGGATTCGAGACCCTCGCCACCGAGCTGTGGAGCAAGACCTCGCTCGGCGCCTACGGTGCGGCCGCCCCCGTGGGTCTTCTGCTCATCGTCGCCGGAATCGCACCGGCGCTGCTGCTGGCCCGCGGACTGGAACGCCGACGCGGATCCGACGGGCCGACGCGCGCCGACGCGCTCGCCGGCACCGTGAGGAGGGAAGCATGACGACCCGCGTGGAGCAGGTGCGCGCCGCCTATGAAGAGCGCGAGGTGCTGCACGGCGTCGATCTCGTCATCGGTCCCGGCGAACGGGTGAGCGTGCTCGGGCCGTCGGGGAGCGGCAAATCCACACTCCTGCGCGTCATCGCGGGCCTGCACCCCGCTGCCGGCGGACGTGTCGTCATCGACGGCGACGACGTCACCGTGCTCCCGCCGGAGGCACGCGGGATCGGGCTGGTCCCCCAGGAGGGCGCGCTGTTCCCGCACCTCGACGTCGCCGCGAACGTCGGCTACGGCATCCGAGGCCTCCGCCTCCGTCACGCGCACCGCGATCCCCGCGTCCGCGGCCTGGTGGACGTCGTCGGTCTCGGCGGTCTCCTCCGTCGCCGCCCCCATGAGTTGTCCGGTGGTCAGCGACAGCGTGTCGCCGTCGCCCGCGCGCTCGCGCACGAGCCCCGTCTGGTGCTCCTGGACGAGCCGTTCAGTGCGCTGGATGCCGGCCTGCGGCAGCAGGTGCGCGACGACGTCGCCCAGATCCTCCGCGACCGCGGTGTGGGGGTGGCACTGATCACCCACGATCAGGAGGAGGCGCTCTCGCTCGGCGATCGCGTGGCGGTGATGCGCGACGGGCGGATCGTGCAGGCCGGCACGCCCCGCGAGGTGTACACCGCGCCGGTGGACGCGTGGACGGCGCGCTTCCTCGGCGAAGCCCTGGTGCTGCCGGCCGAGGCCCGCAGCGACCGGGCCACCTGTGCGCTCGGCGTCATCGCGCTCGCCGCACCCGCGCAGGGCGCGGTGGCGATCGTCCTGCGGCCCGAGCAGATCGCCCTGGACGCCGCCTCGAGCCCGACCCCGGGCCCCGGCTCGGGAGAGGTGATCCGCGTGCGCTACTTCGGGCATGACGTCCTGGTCGACCTCCGGCTCGACGGCGGGACCGGGCTCACGGTCCGGACCGGCCCCGACACGCACGTCTCCCCCGGTCAACGCGCAACGATCTCGGTGCACGGCGCCGCGGTCGCCGTCGCCCCGGAGTGAGCGCACCCGCCGTCTCGGGTGTCGCGTCCCGCCACCACCGCCACCCCGGGTTACCCTCGAACGCGTGACACCCGAACTCGCCGCCCGCATCGTCGCGGATTCCCGCGATCGGGTCGCATGGGTGCGGGCCCGCTCCCGTGGGATCACGGCGACCGACGTGGCAGCGCTCACCTCCGAGCGCGTCATCCCCCGAGCCGCCGACGCCAAGCTCATGGGCTCGAACTTCTCGGGCAACGCCTATACCGCTCACGGACGAATCCGCGAGCCCGAGATCGCCGCGTGGGTGGCCGCCACCCACGGGATCCGGCCATCGAGCGCGCTCTTCCACGCCGAGATCGAGAAGCGCCACCTCGCCACTCCCGACGGCATCGCCGTCGATCCGACCGGCCGCGTGGTCCTCGCCGAGATCAAGACGACGAAGAAGGCGTGGCGGAGCATCCCCCGCACCTACCTCCGGCAGGTGTGGTGGCAGCAGCATGTCCTGGGCGCCGAACGCACCCTCGTCGTCTGGGAGGAGCACGACGGCTTCGTCCCCGTGGGCGATGAGCCCCGGTGCGCCTGGGTCGATCGCGACGAGGTCGAGATCGGTCGACTGGTGCGCCTGGCGACATCCCTCATCGACGAGCTGTACCGACGCACGCAGCTGTCGCGAGCCGAGCGGATGACGCAACCCGCCGGCCCGCCCGCGCAGCCCTATCGCGCGCTCGCCCTCGCTGACTGACGCAGCCGGTCAGCGCAACGTCGTGACCGTCCGGCTGGTCGCATTCCAGATGCGCAGTCCCGTGACCTCGCCGACGTGCGGGGAGAGGTCGATCGCCTCGACGGCCGCGCCGAGATCGGCGAGCCTCACCCGGCGGGCCATCGTCACGTGCGGCGTCCAGTCGTCGGGCGCGGTGTGCGCGTAGCGCTCGTCGGCCGGGCCGAGAGCGGCGGCGACGCGGCGATGGAACTCCGCCAGCGGAGCCGTGACGATCACCTGCCAGCTGACGACCGCCTGACCCGAGCGCGGGAACAGCAGCACCCCACCGAGACGGAGGGTGAGGGGAAGCAGATCCGCGAGGTCCGCGAGCTTGTCGAGGTCGGGTGAATCGCGCACGGCCACAGTGATGTGGGGCCGGTTGCTCTCGCCGGTGTGGCGGCCGGCGCTCGGCAGTCCGGCGTCGATCAGACGCTGCCACGCGGCACGGGCGAGCGCATCCGTGGCGGCGTCGGGCAGCACCTCGACACTGATCACTCCTCCATCCTTGCGTGAGCCGAGGCCGGGGACCCAGCTCTCCACATTCGTTGACAAAGATCAACATTCGGAATATCGTTGATATAAATCAACCTTCAGGAGGACACGTGGCGAGGAATGCAGACGCTCCACCGGCTCACCGGCCCGGCGTGGTGAAGGCGCTCATCGGGCTCCTCCTCGGCATGTTCGTGTCGATGCTCGCCTCCACAGTGGTCTCGACCTCGCTGCCGGTGATCGTGCACGACCTCGACGGCGACCAGGCCGCGTACACGTGGGTGGTGACCGCGACGCTGCTGACCACCGCCATCTCCACCCCGGTCTGGGGGAAGCTCGCCGATCTGTTCGACCGCAAGCTCCTCATCCAGATCGCGATCGTGATCTTCGTGCTTGCGACGGCGGCCGCCGGGTTCTCGCAGAACCCCGAGACCCTCATCGCCTTCCGCGCGCTGCAGGGAGTGGGCGCGGGCGGGCTCGCCGCCCTCAGTCAGGTGATCATGGCCGACATCATCAGCCCGCGCGAGCGCGGCCGCTACATGGGACTGTTCGGTGCCGTGATGGCGGTGGCCACGATCGGCGGGCCGCTCCTCGGCGGGGTCATCACCGATGCCTTCGGCTGGCGGTGGAACTTCTTCGTCGCCCTCCCCGTCGCCGTCGCCGCCCTCATCATCCAGCAGCGCACCCTGCATCTGCCGGGGCGCCCGCGCCGCGCGGTGCGGATCGACTACGTGGGGATCGTCCTGCTCAGCGCCGCCGTGTCGCTGCTGCTGGTGTGGGTGACGAACGCCGGCACGTCGTTCGACTGGTGGAGCCTGCCGACGGGCCTCATGGTGGGAGGGTCGGCCTTGGCGACCCTCCTGTTCATCGTCGTCGAGCTGCGCACCGCCGAGCCGCTCATCCCGCTCCGCCTCTTCCGCAGCGCCACCTTCTCGCTCGCGGTGGTCGCCTCCATCGCCACGGGCATCTCGATGTTCGGCACCACGGTCTTCCTCAGCCAGTACATGCAGATGGCCCGGGGAGCCACCCCCACCGAGGCGGGCATCATGACGATCCCGATGATCGCGGGGCTGCTCCTCGCCTCCGTCATCATCGGTGCGCTGATCTCGCGCTACGGCCACTGGAAGCCCTACCTGATCGTCGGCGGTGTCCTGCTCACCGCCGGCACCGCCCTGCTCTCGACGATCCACTACGACACCCCGTTCGTCCTGGTGTCGGTGTACATGTTCCTCCTCGGCGCCGGTGTCGGCATGACCATGCAGAACCTCGTGCTGGTCGTGCAGAACACCGCCGATCCGCGGGAGATGGGGGTGGCGAGCTCCGGCGTGACCTTCTTCCGCAGCCTCGGCGGCACGATCGGGGTGTCGGTGATGGGCGCGGCCCTGGCCAGCCAGGCGACCACCCTCACCGGCGAACGTCAGGGCGACATCGCGACCGCGCTGTCGAACCTCGGCGCCGAAGGCGCAACCCTCGCGCAGGAGCTGCAGTCGGGCACGATCCCGCAGGTCGCCGCCCTCCCCGAGGCGCTCCGGGTGATCTTCGAGGATGTCTACGCTCAGGCGATCGCGCACTCGTTCCTCATCGCCGTGCCGGTGGCGATCCTCAGTCTGATCGCGATCGTGTTCCTCCCGAACACACCACTGAATCGGATGACGACGACCGAGCGCATCCACGCCGGCGAAGCCGATCTCGCCACCGTGTCCACCAGCACGGGGATGAACGCCCTTCCCGCCACCGGTCGGACCCCTGCCCCGCGGGCCGCGCGCCGGCGGTGAGGACGACGTTAGTCTCGAAGGCGATGAGCGCCGCACCCGACCCCGACGCCCGCACGGAGGCCGTGCGGGCGCTCGAGGCGGAATTCAGCGGTCTCATCCATCAGGTGCGCCGGATCGTCAGTGAGAACGCCGAGCGGGTGAGCCCCGGCATGCTGCCCGCCGCTTACAAGGTGTTCACCACGATCGTCCGCCGCGAACGCGTGACGCAGTCGGAGCTCTCCGAGATGCTCGTCGCCGACAAGGGCCAGATCAGTCGCACCGTGCGCGAGCTCGAGGAGCTGGGGCTCATCGGACGCGAACCCGATCCCACCGACCGCCGCTCCAGCATCCTCTTCCCCACTCCGTTCGGCCTGGAGCGGCTCGCCGAGGCTCGAGCACCGCAGGAGAGCACGCTCCTGCACGCCCTCGAGGAGTGGTCGATCGACGACATCCAGACCCTCACCCGCCTGCTGCACGCCCTCACGGCGCGCGAACGTCCCTGAGCAGCATCCGGCAAGAGGGACAGCGCCGGTACCGGAGCCCGCGCTCCCCCCTTGCGCGGGCTCCGGAGCGTGCTACTTCGAGCTGAAGGCGGCGTCGAAGAGCTGGTGGGGCGGAGTGATCCGGGCGAGTCTCCGTACGAATTCCAGGGCCTCGGGAGCGCCGACGAGACGGTCCATGCCG
Organism: Microbacterium sp. ABRD28; assembly: GCF_003850245.1. Classification (NCBI taxonomy): domain Bacteria; kingdom Bacillati; phylum Actinomycetota; class Actinomycetes; order Micrococcales; family Microbacteriaceae; genus Microbacterium; species Microbacterium sp. ABRD28. The sequence goes on from NZ_CP031015.1 coordinate 2,904,215, forward strand.
GCGTCCTCCCATTCCACGCTCGTCGGCCCGTCGTAGCCGATCGCATTCAGGGCGCGGAAGATCGGCTCCCACGGCACGGCGCCGTGCCCGGTGGAGACGAATGTCCACCCCCGCCGCGGGTCATCCCACGAGAGGTGCGACCCGAGCACGCCGTTGCGGCCGTCCAGGTTGGTGACCGACTCCTTGCAGTGCACATGGAAGATGTGGTCGGCGAAGTCGAGCACGAACGCGACGCTGTCCAGCTGCTGCCACACGAAGTGCGACGGGTCGAAGTTGAATCCGAAGCTCTTCCGATGTCCGATGGCCTCGAGCGTCCGCTTCGCCGTCCAGTAGTCGTAGGCGATCTCGGACGGGTGCACCTCCAGGGCGAAGCGGACCCCGACCTCCTCGAAGACGTCGAGGATCGGATGCCACCGCGCCGCGAAGTCGGCATACCCGGCGTCGACCATCGCCTCCGACGCCGGCGGGAACATCGCCACGTACTTCCAGATCGACGAACCACTGAATCCGTTGACCGTGGTCACGCCGAGCTTCGCCGCCATCCGCGCGGTGTCCTTGAGGTCCTCCGCAGCCCGCTGCCGCACACCCTCGGGGTCACCGTCGCCCCAGACACGGTCGGACAGGATGTCGCGGTGCCGCTGGTCGATCGGGTCGTCGCACACCGCCTGACCGGTGAGGTGATTCGAGATCGCCCACACCGTCAGCCCGTTGCGCTCGAGGATGTCCTTCCGCGACTGCACGTACTCCGCGTCATCCCACCGCGACACATCCAGATGATCGCCCCAGCACGCGATCTCGAGACCGTCGTACCCCCACTCGCCCGCCAGGCGCCCCACCTCCTCGAAGGGGAGATCCGCCCACTGGCCGGTGAACAACGTGATCGGTCGCGCCATGCTGTCGTCCTCTCTGAAAGGTGCCGGAGACGTGCGTCACCCGGGCTCGGAATGGTCAGCGGGTCGTCTGCCAGGACCCGTCGGCCTCAGACGAGCGTTCGACGGCGTCGAGAACCCGCTGGATGTGGAGTCCGTCCGCGAAGGACGGCGCGGGGTCGGTGCCCTCGGCGATCGCGGTGACGAGGTCGACCACCTGGTGGCTGAAGCCGTGCTCGTACCCGAGCATGTGACCCGTGGGCCACCAGCGATCGGCATACGGGTGCGAGGGCTCGGTGACGAGGATGCGCCGGAAGCCCTGCTCGGAATCGGGGAGGGTGGCGTCGTAGAACTCGAGCTCGTTCATGCGCTCGAGGTCGAACGCGAGCGCACCGCGCGACCCCGAGATCTCGATGCGGAGCGCGTTCTTCCGACCGGTGCGGAAGCGGGTGGCCTCGAACGACGCGAGCGCGCCGCCGGAGAGCCGGCCGGTGAACAGCGCCAGGTCGTCGACGGTGACGGGGCCGCGCTCTGAGCCCGCGGTCCCTGACAGCCCGACTCCCTCGGCCATGACCGGGCGCTCGGCGACGAGCGTCTCGAGGATGCCCGAGACCCGGTCCACGGTCTGGCCGGTGATGTATTCGGCGAGGTCGACCGCGTGCGCCCCGATGTCACCGAGCGACCCGGAGCCCGCGATGTCCTTGTTCAGGCGCCACGTCAGGGGTGCGTTCTCATCGGCGAGCCAGTCCTGCAGATACTCGGCACGCACCTGACGGATGTCACCGAGGCGGCCTTCGGCCACGAGCTGACGCGCGAAGGTCGTCGCCGGCACGCGGCGGTAGGTGAAACCGACCATCGACCGCACGCCCGACCGTGCCGCCTCTTCTGCGGCGGCCGTCATCGCCTCGGCCTCGACGACCGTGTTGGCGAGAGGTTTCTCGCAGAGCACATGCTTTCCCGCCCGAAGAGCCGCGATCGCGATCTCGGCATGGGTGTCGCCGGGGGTGACGATGTCGACGAGGTCGATGTCATCGCGTCGGATGACCTCGCGCCAGTCCGTCGCCGCTTCGTGCCATCCCCATGTGGCCGCCGCCTCAGCGGTGCGCTCGGCATCCCGGCCGACGACGACCTGCATCACCGGGTCGCGGGGAAGATCGAAGAACCGCGGGGCCACCCGCCATCCCTGCGAGTGCGCGGCTCCCATGAAGCCGTGCCCGATCATGGCGACGCGCAGCGGTGCTCCCACGCGATTCTCCTTTCGAAGGACGGGGCGCCCGAGGGTTCTCGGGCGCCCCGCGATGGTTGTGTCAGGACTCGAACGACAGGTCGATGAACTCCTCGACGTTGTCCTTCGTGACCACGGGTGCGTCCAGCACGACCCGGTTCGGCACGCTGGGCGTGATGAGGTCGCCCACGGTCTTCTGCTGGGCGATCAAGCGGGCCAAAGCGATGCCGTCGGCCGCCTGCGTCGACGGGTAGATGACCGTGGCCTTCAGCACCGAGTCATCGGCCTGGATGGCCTCCATGGCGTTGCGCGACCCGGCGCCGCCCATCATGATGAACTCGTCGCGGCCTGCGGCCTCGACGGCGGCCAGAACGCCGATCCCCTGGTCGTCGTCATGGTTCCAGATGGCATCGATCTGCGGGTTCGCGGCGAGCAGCTGCGATGCTGCCGCCTCCCCTCCGGCGACGGTGAAGTCCGCCGCGACACGGGCTGAGACGTCGAGGCCGCAGTCCGACAGAGCGTCTTCGAAGCCCTGCGATCGATCCTGGGTGAGAGGCAGCGAGTCGATGCCCGCGATCTCGGCCACGACAGCGTCGGGGTTGTCCCCGATCTGCTCGCAGATGTAGGTGCCCGCGCTGACGCCCATACCGTAATTGTCGCCGAGGATCGTCGTGCGTGCGGCGAACGGGCTCGAGAACTCCCGGTCGACGTTGATGACGGGGATCCCCGCCTGCATGGCCTCGATCGCCACCTCGGTCAGTGCCGCACCGTCGGTGGGCAGCAGGACGATGGCGTCCACACCGTCGTTGATGAACGTCTCGACCGCGGCGATCTGGGCGTTGGCGTCGTTGGTGCCCTCTGCGACGCGAAGCTCGACGTCGTCGAAGCTGTCGGCGGCGGCCTGGGCCCCCGAGTTGATGGCTCCGAGCCAGCCGTGGTCGGCGGCGGGCCCGGAGAAGCCGATGACGGGTCCGGCGATGGCACGGACGCTGCGGTCGCAGGGGATCGAGGCGCACGACGGCGGTGATGTCGTCGCCCTGGTGAAGCAGGGCAACGTCGAAGCCGTCCAGACGGTCCGCCAGGCCGGCCGCGACATCGGCGAGGTGCTCACGACCTGCGTGAGCCTGATCAACCCCTCCGTGATCGCGATCGGCGGATCGATGGCCCGTGTCGGCGAGCACCTCCTCGCCGGCGTCCGCGAGGTGGTCTACACCCGGTCGATGCCTCTGGCGACCGAGCACCTCACCATCGCCCAGTCCGTCACGGCCGAACGGGCCGCCGTCCTCGGCGCGAGCATGCTGGCCGTCGAGCACGCCCTCTCCCCTGAATCACTGAGCCGCCAGTTCGAGGCACGCTGAGACGAGGGACGCCGACGCCGTTCTTTAGCACCGGCGTAACACGGGCGAGACAATGGCCGGGTGTACTGAGTCTCACCGACCCATCTGCCTGCGTCCCCGACGAGGGGCGGCGCGAGAAAGGAGCGACCGATGCGATTCCGGCCGCTGCGATCCCCCTCTCCCCCGCAGGCCCCGGCGGCGCAGCCCGACGCGCCGCCCGAGACGATGCGCGCCGTCACCCTCGCCCGCGCCGGCGGACCCGACGTGCTCCGATGGGGCGAGGCACCGACACCGAGCCCCGTGCTCAGCGAACTCCTCGTGCGGGTTGTGGCGGCGGGAGTCAACCCGATCGACGCCAAGACCCGGGCCGGACGAGGCGTGTCGGCCGCGCTCGGCGACACCCCGGTCGTTCCGGGCTTCGACTTCAGCGGCGTCGTCGTCTCGTCTCCCTTCGAAGCGCATCCGCTGACGCCGGGGACCGAGGTGTTCGGCATGGTGCCCTTCCCGCGAACCGGCGGCACGTACGCCGAGTACGTGGTGGTCCCCTCCCAGTCGGTGACGCGCAAGCCCGCCTCCCTCTCGCACGTCGAGGCGGCCGGTGTGCCGCTGGCCGCCCTCACGGCCTGGGGTCTGGTCGTCGAGATCGCACACGCCCATGAGGGACAGCGGATGCTGATCCACGCCGGCAGCGGTGGCGTGGGGCATTTCGCCGTGCAGTTCGCCGCCTACTTCGGCGCCCATGTCACCGTCACCGCCTCCGGGCGCAACGCCGCCTGGCTGCGCGAACTCGGCGCCGCCGTGGTCGTGGACTACACCTCCACCCGTTTCGAGGAGGTCGTCGGCGAGATGGACGTCGTCATCGACCTCGTCGGCAACGTGTCGGACCGCACCGCCAGCCGATCCCTGCAGGTGCTCCGACCGGGAGGTCTGTACGTGCTGGTGCCCACCGGCTCGTGGCCCGATTACGCACAGGCCGCCGAAGAGGCGGGGGTTCGCGCCACGGCGTACAAGGTGATCCCCGACGGTGGCACGCTGGCGACGATCGCCCGCCTGCTGGACTCGGGTGCCGTGCAGGTCTACATCGATCGGGTCTTCGACCTGCCCGACGCCGCGACGGCGCACACCGAGCTGGAGCAGGGCCACACCCGCGGGAAGATCGTGCTGCGCGTCAGCGACGACTGACCGATCCGGCGGTCGCGGGCGCGACGAGCACGCGCCTGCCCTCGGCGACGATCTCCTCGGCGACGGCGTCGAGGAGCGGCGATCGCAGGTTCCACTGCTGCCAGGAGAGGGGGACGTCCACCGACGGTCCCCCGAGCGCGACGAGCTCTCCCGACGCCAGCCCCTCGGCGGACTGCGAGGTGGGAAGGAGCGCCCATCCCAGACCCAGGCGGGTCGCGGTGGCGAAGTCGTGCGAGGCGGGGACGTAATGGCGAGGCGGCGCGGTCGCCTCCACGCCGTGCACCCGCAGCCAGCGCCGCTGCAGGTCGTCGCGACGATCGAAGTCGATCACGGGGGCGGCCGTCAGCGCCTCGACGGTCACGCCGTCCGCGAACCACCGATCGTGGAACGCGGGGGTGGCGACAGCCTGATATCTCATGAGGCCGAGAGCGATCGCGCGGCATCCGGCCACGGGCTCCTCGCGCGAGGTGACCGCGCCCATCACCGTTCCGGACTCGAGCAGTCCCGCGGTGAAATCCTGATCGTCGCGGTGCAGATCGAAGACGATCGGATGCCGCGCGGCCAAGGTCGCGAGCGGCGTCAGGAACCACGTGGCGAGCGAATCGGCGTTCACCGCCAGCGGCACCGACACCCGGGTCCCCGCCGCGTCGTCGCCGGTGAGGCCCGCGATCGCATCGTGCTCGAGGAGGGCGAGCTGCCGGGCCAGACGGACGACGGCGATGCCGGCTGCGGTCGGGCGCACGGGTCGGGATCGGACGAGGAGCACCTGCCCGAGCAACGATTCGAGGGACTTCACCCGCTGGCTCACCGCGCTCGGCGTGATCCGCAGCCGCCGGGCCGCGGCATCCATCGTGCCCTCGTCCGCCACCGCGGCGAGGGTCTCGGCGAGATCGAAGGGGATGCGCATCTGAAGTGATGCTAATGCACCTGAAGAAGTCTGAACTGGTGCTTCTTCTGACCCGGTCGTAACGTGCAAGGGTGACTCTCCCCCTTCTCGCCGGACTCGGCCTGGGCTTCTCCCTCATCATCGCCATCGGTGCCCAGAATCTCTTCGTCCTCCGCCAGGGACTTCGGCGTGAGCACGTGATCGTCGTCGCGGCGCTCTGCGCCGTGTCGGACGCCGTCCTCATCGGCATCGGCGTGTCGGGGATCGGTCTGCTGCTCCAGGCTGTGCCGTGGTTGGTGACCGCCGTCCGATGGACGGGAGCGGCCTTCCTCATCGGCTACGGTGTGATCGCCGCCCACCGCGCCTGGCGCCCGAGCGGGCAGGCGCTCACGGTGCGGGACCAGGACGCGTCGACGGGGGATGCCACGGGCGGGGGCGCGGGCGCCGTGGGCGTGGCGACCACCACACAGACACGGCTTCTCCCCGTCATCCTCACGACGCTCGCCCTGACGTGGCTGAACCCCCATGTCTACCTCGACACCGTCTTCCTGCTGGGCTCGGTCGCCAACACCCACGGCGACGCCCGCTGGCTCTTCGCCTTCGGGGCCATGTCCGCCAGCGTCATCTGGTTCTTCGGCCTCGCCATCGGGGCTCGCTATCTCGGACGGTGGCTCTCGACACCGACCTCGTGGCGGATCCTCGACGGCGGCGTCGCGGTCGTCATGATCGCGCTCGGGGTGTCACTGGTCCTGCCTCACTGAGCCGAGGCCGTGCCGAGGCCGCAGCACGGGGAACGACGAAGGGGCCCCGCCTGACGGCGGAGCCCCTTGTGCGCGACGGCGATCAGGCCAGCGAGTTGACGTCCAGCGGGATGCCGGGGCCGAACGTGGTCGACACGGCACCCTTCTGGATGTATCGACCCTTCGAGCTCGACGGCTTCAGACGGATGATCTCCTCGAGGGCGACCTTGAGGTTCTCGTCCAGCTGCTCGGCGCTGAAAGACGCCTTGCCGACGACGAAGTGCACATTGGCGTGCTTGTCGACGCGGAACTCGATCTTTCCGCCCTTGATGTCCTCGACCGCCTTGGCCGGGTTCGGGGTCACCGTTCCGGTCTTGGGGTTGGGCATGAGGCCGCGGGGACCCAGCACCTTGCCGAGGCGCCCGACCTGGCCCATGAGCTCAGGGGTGGCGACGGCGGCGTCGAAGGCGGTGTAGCCGCCCGCGACCTTCTCGATGAGCTCGGCGCCGCCGACCTCGTCCGCACCGGCCGCGATGGCGGCCTCGGCCGCGGGGCCGGTGGCGAAGACGATGACGCGGGCGGTCTTACCGGTGCCGTGAGGCAGGATGACGGTGCCGCGCACCATCTGGTCTGCCTTGCGGGGGTCGACCGAGAGCTTCAGTGCGACCTCGACGGTCGAGTCGAACTTCGCAGAGCCCGTCTCCTTGGCGAGGGCGACGGCCTCGGTCGGCGAGTAGAACGTGTCGGCCGCGATCTTCGCGGCGGCGGCCTGATAGGCCTTGGACTTCTGTGCCATGGTTATTCTCCCCCTCAGTCCTCGACCGTGATGCCCATGGAACGGGCGGTGCCGGCGATGATCAGCGAGGCGGCCTCGATGTCGTTCGCGTTCAGGTCGGGCATCTTCGTCTCGGCGATCTGGCGCACCTGGTCCTTGGTGAGCTTGCCCACCTTGGCCGTGTGCGGCGTCTGCGAACCCTTCTGCACGCCCGCAGCCTTCTTGATCAGCTCGGCGGCCGGCGGGGTCTTCAGGACGAAGGTGAAGCTGCGGTCCTCGTAGACGGTGATCTCGACGGGGATGACGTTGCCGCGCTGCGACTCGGTCGCGGCGTTGTACGCCTTGCAGAACTCCATGATGTTCACACCGTGCTGACCGAGCGCGGGGCCGATCGGCGGTGCCGGGTTGGCGGCGCCGGCGTTGATCTGGAGCTTGATCAGGCCGGTCACCTTCTTCTTCGGTGCCATTGTCGTTTCCTTTCTTCGAACCGGATGCCGCGGCATCCGCTTCTCCCGCGGTTCCGGCCGTTCCGGAGCGCGGTGCCTATGGAGTCAGAGCTTCGTGACCTGGTCGAACGACAGCTCGACGGGGGTCTCGCGCTCGAACAGCGAGACGAGGACCGTGAGCTTGCCGCTCTCGGGCTTGATCTCGCTGATGGTGCCGGGAAGGCCCGCGAACGAACCCTCCTTGATCGTGATGGTCTCGCCGACCTCGAAGTCGACCTCGGCGGGGATGCTGCGCGCGGTCGCGGGAGAACCCTTGGCCGCGCCCTTGGCGGGGGCCACCTCCTTGACCTCGACGAGGCTCTTCAGCATGGTGAAGGCCTCCTCGAAACGGAGGGGGGTGGGGTTGTGCGCGTTGCCGACGAAGCCGGTGACACCGGGCGTGTGACGCACGACCGACCAGGTGTCCTCGTTCAGGTCCATGCGCACCAGCACGTAGCCCGGGATACGGACGCGGGTGACCATCTTGCGCTGGCCGTTCTTGATCTCCACGACGTCTTCCATCGGGACCTCGACCTGGTAGATCTCGTCCTCGACCTCGAGCGTGGACTTGCGCTGCTCGATGTTCGCCTTCACCTTGCGCTCGAACCCGGCGTAGGAGTGGATGACGTACCACTTGCCCGGCAGCGACCGCAGCTCGGCGCGGAAGGCCTCGAACGGGTCGAGCTCCTCGTCGTCGGCGGCGTCTTCACGGTCGTCCTCGCCGTTGACGTCGGGCCCGTCGTAGGGGGTGACCTCGTCGGCGGCCTCGGCCTCGAGCTCCGCGATCTCCTCGGCCACGGAGTCGCTGAGGACCTCCGCCGCGGCCTCGGCCTCGGCGGTCTCGTCGATGTTCAGGGCGTCGTTCACGATGGCGTCTGCCTCCGGATCCTGGATCTCGATGTCGTCGAGCTCTTCGGTGTCGTCCTCGACGTCGTCCTCGTCGTCGACGATGTGGATGGCGCTGTGCTCGGCGGGGGTGTTCGCGCGCTCCTCGTACTCGAGGATGTTGCCCTCCTGGGCCTCGTCCTCCTCGGAGGACTGCTCCGCCGCGGGCGCCCAGTCGGCGTCGTCGACATATCTTTCAGACACTTGTGTTCTCTTCCTCTGTCGTGGCCGGGGGTCCGGCTCGACGCGTCGCGCGCCGCCACCGGACGAACCCGTGGGCGCGTTGTCGGCTCAGGCGCCCGGGATCCCGAAGACGTACTGCGCGATCCAGACGAACAGCACGTCGAGTCCGTACACGATCGCCATCATCACCAGAACGAAACCGAGCACCACGGCGGTGAACTTCACCAGTTCCTGCCGCGTCGGCGTGACGACCTTGCGGAGCTCGGCGAAGACCTGTCGGATGAACAGGACGATGCGCGCGAAGAAGTTGGGCTTCTTCTCTCGGGGCGCGTCGCTGCGTGCGACCACCTCGTTCTTCGGCTCGTCCTGGAGCATGCCACCCACCTGATTGTTTCCTCGTGCCAGCAGACGCTGACGCGCAGGGCGGACAGGAATCGAACCTGCAACCTGCGGTTTTGGAGACCGCTGCTCTGCCAATTGAGCTACCGCCCTAAGGGTCTGCGACCCCGGGATGCCTGCAGACTTCTGCCCCTGCCTGGAAGGAAGGAGGTCCCGACCGGCGGGCACGGCGAAAGAATGCAGACTTCAACTGCATCTCCCAGTCTACGCCATGCCCGAGGACCCCGCGAATCACTCAGTCCGACGCGACGCCGTATCGGTCCGGTTCGGGGCCGCGCAGGAAGGCGCGGCCGGAGATGGCGTGCGGCACGATCCGCACGTACACGTACTTCAGCGTGGGGATCCAGGGGGTGAGCCCCAGACCATCCGCGCGTTCCACCTCGGCGGAGGTGTCCAGGCGCTGGGCGCGTCCGCGCACGACCACACTCCAGGCGTCGTCTGCGGTGACGTCGTCGACTTCGAAGACGACCTCGTCGTTGACGGTGAGTTCGAACAGCTTGCTGCCCTCGGCCGTGCGGAACAGGACCGTCCGGTCATCCTCGACGAAGTTGACCGGGAAGATGTCCAGCACGTCGCCGACACGGGTGACCAGGCGCCCCAGCTGGTGGCCGCGCACCCGCTCCCAGCACTGGTCGTCGTCGAGGGCGGTCACGGCGTCGTGGTGGTCGGACATGTTCCCATCATGGCCCGCGGCCGTGCACGACGACACCTTTCTCGCCCGCGCAGGCGGTCACGCCGAGACGGGCGGTCCCGGGATCACCTGGTGGACGTAGCGGGCCTCGGTGATCACCTCGCGCCGCGTGAACAGCCACCGGTCCCCGATGCGGGCGTACTCGTCCTCGTAGCGGATCAGGAAGGCGTGCGTGAGGTCGAACGGGAAGCGCCCGTGCTGATGGGTGTCGCGATACAGGTGGTGCGCGATGCAGTAGACCGTGCCCGTGGCCCGGTCACCGTCGCGCGCGATGACCTGCGTCGTCACGGCGTGAAGTGTCCGCTCGTAGCGCGCCAGCTGGTCGCCGGGGATGGTGAGGACGTCGTCTCGTCCGCGGACGGTGTCGCCGCTTGCGAAGGCGATGTCGTCGGCGAAGAGCGCCGCCCATGCGTCGGCGTCGCCGCGGTCGAGCGCGACGGCGTAGCGGTGGGACAGATCCCGGATCTCCCGCTCGTCCTCACCCTCCCCGGCGGATGTCACGAGCCGACCGTCTGGCGCGCGGCGGTCTTGCGCCGATAGGCGGCCCAGGTGACCGCCCACGTGTCGGGGTCGTCGAGACCGGAACCGTCGATCTGGGCGACGACCTGGTTGTGCGGCGCGGTGCGCACGAGCTCCGGGTCACGCCGGCCCTCCTCGAGGACGTGCGCGAGCACGGCGATCCACTCGTCCAGATCCTCCTTGGACCACATCTCCCCCGCCTCGGGGGTGAAGGGTTCGGGGATGAAGGCCGGCTCGTGGGATGTCCAGAACGCGTCGATGCCGAAGTCCGTCATCCGGTTCTGCACGTCATGGCCGGTCACACCGGTCTCGGCGGTGTACTCCTCCAGCGAGTAGCGCGTCATCTCCAGGCGCGGCAGAGCCTTTCCGGGGAAGGCCATCGTCACCCCCGGGATGGCCATCAGCTGCTTCTCCATGTAGTTGTTGGCCAGCACCGACAGGTCGGCGGCCTCGCGCAGCCCATCGGTGCCCATCGCGCGGGTCCAGGAGTAGGCCTTCACCAGCTGCTGGACGTTGCCGAGGAACTCGCGGACGCGGCCGACGCTGTTCTCGGGCTCGATGAGGTCGTAGGTCTCGCCGTTCTTGACCACGCGGGGTCCCGGGAGGAAGCGGGCGAGCTCCTCGGAGCAGCCGTACGCACCGACCGAGGGGCCGTTGCCGCCCTTGGGCACACCGAAGGTCTTGTGGAGCATGTACATGCAGGCGTCGAACCCGAGGTCGCGGGCGCGCAGCCGCGTCATCACCCCGTTGAAGTTCGCGCTGTCGTAGAACGCCAGCCCGCCGACCTCGTGCACGGCGTCGATGAACTCGGTGATGTGCGGGTTGTAGATCCCTATGTCATCCGGGTTGTTCAGCATCAGTGCGGCCGTGTGAGGTCCGACCACGGCCCGCAGCGCCTCGACGCTGGGGTATCCGTCCTCCTCGATCGGGAGGGTGATGACCTCGAAGCCCGCCGCCTTCGCCGTCGCCGGGTTGCAGGGGTGCGCTTGGGCGGTCGTGATGATCTGCCGCCGCTGGGCGAGCTCGCCCTTCGAGGCGAAGTAGGCCCGGGTGATCACGGTGTGGAGGTACGCCGCGTCGGCGCCGCCTCCGGGCTGGAAGCTGAAGGCCGACATCCCCGAGAGGTTTCGCAGCTCGTCCTCCAGCGAGTGCACGATCCCGAGCAGCCCCTGGTAGGTCGAAGGATCCTGCCGCGGGTGCACGGCGGCGACCTCGGGACGGGCTGTGATCTGCTCGTTCACGGTCGGGTTGTGCTTCATCGTGCACGTGCCGAAGAGGCTGATGCCCACCATCCCCATCGTCTGCTGAGACAGGTGGGTGTAGTGACGGCGGACCTCGTACTCGGCCAGCTCGGGCAGGTCGGGGTCGGCCGCGCGGCGCAGGTCCGCGGGGATCAGGTCATCGGCCGCCGGCGCCCAGGACGACGGCGGGACGACGCCGCGGCGCCCGGGGGCGCCCAGCTCGTAGATGACGGGCTCATCCCACGACGCGGCGTGGTAGCGACGGATGGTGCTCATGAGGCGACGACCTCCTCCAGTGCGGTGATCAAGCGACGGACGTCCGATTCGGAGGTGACCTCCGTGACGCAGTACAGAGCGCAGCCCTCGAGTCCCTCACCCGTGCCGGACAGGTCGTGGCCCCCGAGGATTCCGCGGGCGAACAGCGCGGCGTTGATCCGGGCGACCGAGAGGCCGGTGTCCGAGAAGTCGACGATGAATTCCTTGAAGATGCCGTCGGCGTATCTCACCGACACCCCGGGCACCTCGGCGATCAGGGCGGCTGCCCGCCGAGCGTTGCCGACCACCGTGGTGGCCAGCTCCCGCATCCCCTGCGGTCCGAGGAGCGCGAGGTAGATCGCCGCGCGCACGGCCCACAGGTAGACCGAGTTGCCGGTCCAGTCGTTGCCGAGTTCGCGGGCGCCGTAGGAGCTCTGGCCGAACAGCGTCATCCCGAACGCCCGCTCGCCCTCGCGGATCGTCGGGGCGATGCTGACCTGCAGCGTGGGGAACTGCCGGGCGTAGCGCTCCTCGTCGCGGCTGGCGATGAAGCCGCCGACACCACCGCCGGCGTTCAGCGGAATCCCGAGGGGCTGCAGCGAACCCACGACGATGTCGGCCCCGAAGCTCGCCGGCGACGCCATGACCCCGAGCGAGATCGGGTCGACCCCGACGATGGCCTCCGCCCCGACCGCGTGGGCGGCGTCGATGATGCGCGCGATGTCGGCCTCGATGACCCCCCACGAGTTGGGCGTCTCGACGTAGACGGCGGCCACGGCGTCATCCAGCACGTCGGCCAGGGCGGCGAGCGAGACCGTGCCGGTGGCGGGGTCCAGCGCCACCTCGCGGATGCTGAGCGAGCCGTCCAACTCGCGGTAGCCGCAATAGGTCTCGATCACGAGGCGGCGCTCACGGTCGAGCCCCGCGGGGATGACCACGACCGAGCGCCCGGTGAGGCGGGCCGCCATGCGCAGCGCGTGACCGGCGGCGCACCCCCAGCTGTAGACCGGCAGGCCGACGAACTCGAGGTCGACGAGCGCGCCCATCTGGGAGGTGAACTCGAACCACGCCTGGTTGCGCCCGTGATCGGAGCTCGGCGTGCCCCACACCGACGTCGAGATCTCGGGCCGAGCCGCGATCTCGTCGCACAGCGCCGGGATGTGGTGCTTCCAGTACCCGCCGCCGAGGAACGACACGTGCGAGTCGGTCGAGGCGACACCGCGGAGCCGGTCTTCGAGCATGCGGCGCAGCTCGAACTCCGAGCGGATGCCGGCGGACGGCACGATCGCGTCATCCGAGCGGTGGTCCGCCGGGATCTGCCGGAACAGTTCGTCCGGGTCGCTCACGCCGACCGCCTCGAGGAGGGCGTTCCTGCTCCCCTCCGCCGAGTTGGCCATGTAGGGATGGGACGGGCTCATCTGCAGTGCTCCTTCGCGGGCGATGACGGAAACGGGTGGGGATTCTCAGGCTGCGGCGTCGACGACCCTGAGGACCCGGATGTCGCGGGCCCCGGTGCGCACGCGCCGATAACCGAGGAGGGGATGGGGGGACGAAGAGCCGGCGGCGAGGCCGGGCGAGGGGTCGGCGTCGACGAAGAGGACCGGCGGATGCAGAGCGCCGACCTTGTCCTCGGTCGCGACGATCTCGATGTTGTCGGCGCCGACGGCGGCGACAACGCGGGGGCTTATCTCCTGATTGCCGCGCCCGAGGAGGAATCCCTGTCCTCCGACGACGCCGAGCACGAGTCGGGGGTGGCGGGCCTTGCCCACGAGGTCGAACAGTCGCGGTTCGGTGACGTCGTGCTCGAGCGCGCCGCCCGGCAGGCGCACGTCCACGCCCCGTAGGGTGGCGGTGAACCCCAGCACCTCCGCCAGCGCGGCCGTGGTGGTCCCGGGGCCGAGGATCCACGTGGTGTCGGGGTGGGCTGCGGCCACGAGCGCCTCGGCGATCCGGCGGCGATCGCCCTCGCCCGTGCCGGGCGGCGCGACGGCCTTCGCCCCCTGCAGCGGGTCGGTGGAAACCGGTGCGATGACGGTGTGCAGCCGGCGCGGGCATCCGGACTCGCCCGGGACGACGTCGAGGATCTCGACCCGGCGGCGCGAGGCCCGCCCGGCGACGAGGTCGCGGAGCAGACGACCGGCGCTCTCGGGCGATCGGGCGAACACCTCCGAGTGCATCTTCACCCCCGCAGGGACGCCGATGACCGGTACCGCATCGCCGAGCACCTCGGCGATGTCGGTCGCGGTGCCGTCACCGCCGGCGAACACCAGGCAGTCCGCCCCCGCCGCCAGAAGCGCGCGGACGGCGGCCTGCGTGTCGGCCGACGACGTGCGGTGCGGCGTCGCGGCGGCCGAGACCACGTCGAACGCGACACCGGCCTCGGCGAGCGCGTCAGCGCCCAGGATGCCGTCGGCGGTGAGGAAGACCGCGGCCTCCCGCTCCGCTTCGGCGCGCCGCAGCATCCGCACGAGCCGGTCGCGGGCACGCCCGGCGCTCACCGCCGCGTCGAACTGCTCGGGCGACAGGTCGTCGGTGCCGTGCATCGCACGCGTGCCGCCGTACCCCGCAACGGGGTTCAGCACCACGCCCACGCGCACGGGAACCTCAGCTGCGGCGGAGGTCGGCGACGGCGCGATCGAGTCCGGTGCGCACACCGGCGACCATGCGCTCGAGCTCATCGGGGGTGGTGACGAACGGCGGCGAGAACGACACCGTGTCGGCAGCCGGGAGGGCGCGGGTGATGACGCCCGCGGCGAGGGAGGCCTTGGTGACCGCGGCGGCGAACGAGCCCTGCGCGGCGAAGGGGCGCAGCGGATCGCGAGACTCCACGAACTCCACCGCCGCCATGAGGCCCCGCCCGCGCACCTCGGCGACGTGGGGGTGATCGGCGAACGCGTCGCGCAGCATCTCGTGCAGCAGCTCGCCGTTGCGCGCCACGGTGGCGATCAGGTCCTCGCGTTCGATGATGTCGAGGTTCGCCATCGCCGCCGCCGCCGCCAGCGGGTGGGCGGAGTAGGTGTAGCCGTGGCCGAAGCTGCCGTACTTCGTCGATCCGTCCAGCAGCACCTTCCAGACCTTCTCGCTGACGAGGATGGCCGACAGGGGAACGTAGGCGGAGGTGATGCCCTTGGCGAGCGTCATCAGGTCGGGCTTCATCCCGACCGACTGGCTGCCGAAGGGAACCCCCAGGCGTCCGAAGCCGTTGACGACCTCGTCGGCGATGAGGAGCACGTCGTGCCGGTCCAGCACCTCCTGGATCTTCGGGAAGTAGGTGTCGGGGGGAACGATCACCCCACCGGCGGCCATGACCGGCTCGGCGATCATCGCGGCGACCGTCTCGGGGCCCTCCTCGATGATGAAGCGGTCGAGTTCAGCCGCGAGCGCCGTGGCGAATTCGTCGTCGGTCTGCCCGGGTGCCCGCTCCCAGAGGCGGTGAGGCGGGCGGACGTGACGGATCATCGGCAGGGGCAGGTCGAACCCGTCATGGAGGTTCTGCAGGCCCGTCAGTCCGCCGGACAGCACCGTCACGCCGTGGTACCCGCGACGGCGGGCGATGATCTTCTTCTTCTCGGGACGGCCGAGGACGTTGTTGTAGTACCAGACGAGCTTGGCCTGGGTGTCATTGGCGTCCGAGCCCGAGTTGCCGTAGAAGACCGTGCTCATCGGCACCGGGGCCATCCGGATGAGGCGCTCGGACAGGCGCGCGGGGAGGTCGGTGCCCATCGACGAGAAGGCGTGGAAGTAGGGCAGCTTCAACGCCTGGGCGCGCAGCGCCTCGGCCATGTCGGGGTGGGAGTAGCCCACGTTGACGCACCATAGCCCCGCCATGGCGTCGAGATATCGATTGCCGGCACGATCGATGATCGTCGCGCCGTGACCCTCGACCACGGTCATGTGGGGGCCGTTCTGCGCGTGGGCAGCAAGGTTGGTCATCGGGTGGAACAGGTAGTTCCGGTCCAACTCCTCGACGTTCGTCATGGGCTTCATCCGTTCGCATTACGCACTTATGGTCGCTTCTCGCACACTACCTCTATGCTGGGTGAGGATCAAACACCACCTTCTGTTCGGTCCGGAAAGGACGAGGGCGCCCATGTCCACACCAGCGACGCTGATCGCCGACGATCTGCTACGTACCCAGCTTCACATCGCCGGCGGGTGGCGGGACGGTTCCGCCGGAGAGTCCTCCCCGGTCATCGATCCGGCCACCGGCGAGACCGTCGCCGAGGTGGCCGTCGCGACCCCCGATGACATGGTGGCGGCGATCGACGCGGCGCAGGAGGCCTTCGCCAGCTGGTCGCGCACGCCGGCTCCGCAGCGCTCGCGCCTTCTGCGCCGCTGGTACGAGCTCATCGTCGAGCGCGCGGACGACCTCGCACAGCTGCTGACCGCCGAGCAGGGCAAGCCACTGGCCGAAGCGCGCGGCGAGATCCTCTACGGCGCCGGCTTCATCGAGTGGTTCGCCGAGGAGGCCAAGCGTCTCTACGGCGAGGTCATCCCGACCAACAACCCCGACCGCCGCATGATGACCATCCGCAGCGCCGTCGGCGTGACCGCGGCGATCACACCGTGGAACTTCCCGTGCGCGATGATCCTGCGCAAGGCCGCGCCCGCCCTCGCGGCCGGCTGCTCGATGATCATCAAGCCCGCCGAAGAGACGCCGCTGTCGGCCCTCGCCCTGGCCGCCCTCGCCCAGGAGGCGGGGATCCCCGCCGGCGTGCTGAGCGTCGTCACCGGGTCCGGCCCCCGCCTGGGCGAGGTGCTGACCCGTGACGAGCGCGTGCGCACCATCAGCTTCACCGGCTCCACCGAGGTCGGGCGCATCCTCATGGCCCAGTCGGCGGGCACCCTCAAGCGCCTGGCTCTCGAGCTCGGCGGGAACGCCCCCCTCATCGTCTTCGACGACGCCGACCTCGACAACGCCGTCAAGGGCGCGATGGACTCGAAGTTCCGCAACGCCGGGCAGACCTGTGTGTGCGCCAACCGCATCTTCGTCCAGGACGGCATCCACGACGCGTTCGTCGAGGCGCTCGGCCGCGAGATGGCGAAGCTTCGGGTCGGCGACGGCCGCGAGCCCGGGACGACCCAGGGGCCCCTCATCTCCCCCGCCGCCGTCGACAAGGTCCGCCGCCACATCGACGACGCCCGAGACAAGGGCGCCCGCGTCGTGCAGGGCGGCGATCTCACCGAGCGAGGACGCACGTTCTTCACCCCCACCCTCATCGTCGACGCGAGCCCCGACATGCTGCTCGCGCGCGAGGAGACCTTCGGACCGCTCGCCCCCGTCATCCGCTTCTCCACCGAGGAGGAGGCCATCCGGATGGCCAACGACACCGAGTTCGGCCTCGCCGGGTATTTCTTCAGCCGCGACATCGGACGCATCACGCGGGTGTCCGAAGCCCTCGAGGTCGGAGTGGTCGGTGTCAACACGGGCCTCATCTCCTATGAGGGCGCGCCCTTCGGCGGGGTGAAGCAGTCGGGCATCGGCCGCGAGGGCTCGCGGCACGGGATCGAGGAGTACACCGACCTGAAATACATCTGCATCGAGGGCGTCGCGTGACCCGGATGCCGCGGGGCGGCCGGTCCACGGCTGAGGCGGATTGATATGGTGATCCCACTTTCCGCCGACGTCACAGAGGAACGTAGCGCGATGACCGACACCGAGACCGACCGCAAGTCGGGCGAGTTCATCCAGTCCCTGGATCGCGGGCTCGCCGTCATCCGCGCCTTCTCCAACGAACGCGACCTGCTGTCCCTGGCCGACGTCGCCAAGATCACCCACCTCAGCCGCGCATCGGTGCGCCGGGCGCTGTTGACCCTCGAGACCCTGGGGTACGTCGGCAGCCGTCAGAACCGGTTCTACCTGCGCCCTCGGGTGCTCGACCTCGGCTACGCGTTCCTGTCGTCCTCGAGCCGGATCGACATCATCCAGGACCACCTGCGGCGACTGTCGGCGCAGATCGGCGAGTCGGTGTCGGCGTGCGAGTACGACGACGGCGATGTGGTCTACGTCGCCCGCGCCGCGACCGAGACGATCATGCCCATCCGCCTGGGAATCGGCCGGCGGCTGCCCGCCTTCTGCACCTCGACCGGACGGGTGCTGCTCTCGGAGTTCGATGACGCCGCGCTCGATGAGTACTTCCGCACCTATCCGCGCGAGAAGCTCTCCCCCGCGACGATCGTCGACGAGCAGGAGTTGCGCGAACGCATCGCCGAGGTCCGTCAGCAGGGCTGGGCGCTGAACAACCAGGAGGTCGACCTCGGCGCGCGTTCCGTCGCGGCCCCCGTCATCGGCGCCGACGGTCGTTACGTCAGCGCGGTGAACCTCTCGGTGTCGACCTCTCGGGTCTCGGTCGAGCAGCTCGTCACCGACTACCTCCCGCAGCTGCTCGACGCCACCCGCGCCATGAGCGCGGACCTCGCGCTGCTGGACCGGCGCAAGACCTACGAGTGATCCCCTCGTAGATCGCATCACTTTCTCGCTCTTTCTCGCTCTTTCTCGAAGGACCCCTGTGCCTCGTCTGTCTCCGCGCCTGTTCGACCCCATCACCGTCGGCGGCCTGACCGTTCCCCATCGTCTCTGGGTCGCTCCCATGTGCCAGTACTCCTCGGTCGACGGCATGCCCGGCGAATGGCATCTGGTCCACCTCGGCTCGTTCGCCATCGGGCGCGCCGGCCTCATCATGACCGAGGCCGCGGCGGTCTCGCCCATCGGACGCATCACGCCCGACGACGCGGGCATCTGGAACGACGACCACACCGCCGGATGGCGGCGTGTGGTCGATTTCGTCCACGGCATGGACGGCCTGATCGGCATCCAGCTGTCGCACGCCGGGCGGAAGGCCTCGACCTATCCCCCGACGCGAGGGCGCGGATCGGTGCCGGCGTCCGAGGGCGGGTGGACCACGGTCGGGCCGTCAGCGGTCGCGTGGGGACCGTTCACGCCGCCGGTCGAACTCGACCGCGAGGGGATCGCGCGCATCGTCGCGGAGTTCGGCGATGCCGCTGCGCGATCGGTGGAGGCCGGCTTCGACCTCGTCGAGATCCATGCGGCGCACGGATACCTGCTGGGCCAGTTCCTGTCCCCCACCTCCAACCTCCGCACCGATGAGTACGGCGGCGACGTCGCGGGGCGCTCGCGCATCGTGCGCGAGGTCGTCGAGGCCGTGCGTGCGCGCGTTCCGTCCGAGATGCCCGTGGTGCTGCGCGTGTCGGCGTCGGAGTGGGTGCCGGGCGGGGTCACCGTCGACGACACCATCGCTGCGCTCCACCTGATCGAGGGTGTCGACCTCGTGAGCGTGTCCTCCGGGGGGAACAATCCCGACCAGGCCATCCCCTCCGGGCCCGGTTACCAGCAGCCGCTCTCGCGCGCCGTACGCGCCGCGATCGACGCTCCGGTCGGTGTGGCGGGCCTGATCACCACCCCCGAGCAGGCCGAGGCGGCGCTCGGGGCGGAAGACACCGACGTCGTCTACGTCGCCCGGCAGTTCCTGCGCGAGCCGACGTTCGCCCTGCGCGCGGCGGCGGCGCTCGGCGGTGAGCTGGCGTGGCCGTGGCAGTACAACCGCGCGAAGTACGTCGAGAGCATCCCCTGAGCCGCGACCCGTCCCGCCTCGCGCCGACCGCGGAGGGTCAGTGGGCGATGTCGGGCTCCGGCTCGCCGGCACCGGCTCCCACCTGGTGCTCGACGGTCATCCCTTCGCGCACCCACGTCATGCAGGTGCGGGTCTGCGGCACTCCGTCGACCACCATCGTGCAGTCGAAGCACACCCCCATGCCGCAGAAGTATCCGCGCGGGGCGCCGCCCTCGGTCAGGCGCAGGGCCAGCGTCTCGGCGGCCATGACGGCGGCGGCGACGCTCTCACCCTCGTAAGCGGTCACCGCGACGCCGTCCACGACGATGTCGACCGGACGGCCGCGCTCCAGCCCGTGGCCGGGCAGCCTGCGGCCGCTCACGCGGTCACCCGATCCGGTGCGAGCAGCCCCTCCTCCTGGAGGATCGATCGCATCGTGCGAAGGTCGTCGGCGTCGGTGATGGGCAGCCGCGGTCGGCGCACGTGGCCCGCCGGCTGATCCAGCATGTGCATCAGGGCCTTCAGCTGCGCCTGGTACGAGCCGAACTGCCCCGCCCAACCGCCGGGAAGCCACAGCTTCGGGAACAGACGGTCCGATCGTTCGGCGTGCGCGCGCATCCGATCGACGTCGCCCGCCCAGTGGTCCTCCCAGAACTGCGGATCCGGTCGGCCGTAGAGCGAACCGCCCCCGACGGTGCCGTCGCCGCCCTCGCTGCGGAGCACCTCGACCCCTCGCGCCGACATGTACGGACCGAAGACCCGTACCCGATCGCGCACGCGCCGCGACGTCTCGAAGAACTGATCGGCGTCCGGCGTGGAGTCCTTGATCGCCACGACGGCATCGACGTCGGCCAGGCGGTCGGCCAGCTCCGTGCCGATGTCGATGCCGGTCCCGTGCGGCCAGTTGTAGACCACCACGGGCGCTCGGAGCGACGCGCCGATCTCCTCGTACCAGGCGACGACCTCGTTCGGGAAGAGCTTGATGTACGGCGGCGGCGAGACGAGCACGCCGTCGACGCCGGCATCGATCGCATGACGGCCGAGGGCCTGGACATTGGCGGCGGTGTTCGACGTGCATCCCACCAGAACGCGGAGCCGGCCACGCGCGGCAGCGACCGCGGTCTCGGCAACCTGCCGTCGCTCGTCCTCGCTCTGCGAGAACCACTCGCCGCAGGTGCCGTTCACGACCACGCCGTGCATGCCGCGGTCGGCGTACTGATCGATCAGCGCGTGGAGGGTGGGCAGGTCGAGTTCGCCGGTCTCGGTGAAGGGGGTGACGACGGCGGGGTAATAGCCGGCCCAGTCGACATCGTCGCGGTTCATCAGGCAGTGCTCCTCAGGGTTGTTGTCATCGCGTCGGTGCCGAGGCGATGGTGCGGTCCAGCGAGAACCGGGTCGGGAATCGGGAGGCGGTGCGCGCGGGATCGACGATGGACTCGGCGACCTGGCGGGCGTAGATCGGGGAGAAGGTGAAGCCGGTCGAGGCGACACAGGCGTGATAGCCGGGCACCCGCTCGGACTCTCCGACGATCGGCGAGTAGTCGTCGGTGAAGGCGATGACCCCCGACCACGTGCGCACGACACGGACGTCCTCGAGCTGCGGGACGACGTCGAGGGCCACTCGCAGATTGCCTGCGGCGCTGCGCCAGGTGGTCGGATAGCGGCGCGGGTAGCCCGTCGCCGGGCTCGGCCACCCGCCGCCGATGATGAACGACCCGTGATGGGTCTGCTTGAGGGTGAGCCGGCGGCCGATGTGCTGGATCATGGAGGGCAGGAGAGGCCTGCGCGCCTCGGTGACGTTGACGTGCAGACCCTCGCGCCTGATGGGGAAGTCCAGTCCCACCATCGCGCCGATCTCGCCCGCCCAGCCGCCTGCGCAGTTGACGATGTGGCGCGCACGGATGACACCGGCGCTCGTCGTCACTCGGAAGCGGAACGAGGAGTCGGACTCGTCGACCTCGATGGCGAACACCTCGGTGTCCACGCGGAACCGCGCGCCGTGCTCTCGCGCCCTCCGGGCGTACAGCGGCGCGACGATGAGCGGATTGGCATGACCCTCGAGGTCGCAGTAGGTCGCCCCGAGCACGCGATCGGAGAAGTACGGGGCACGGGCGCGCAGCGCCGCACCTTCGAGCACCTCGGTGTGGATGCCCGCTTCCTCCTCGAGAAGGTGCTTCTCGTGAAGGAGGGCGAGCTGCTCCGGCGTCTCGGCGACCATCCAGCCGCCGGTCTGATGGAGCCCGACATCGGCGCCGAGCTCCTGGGAGAGAGACGTCCACAGCGCATAGGCCTCGACGCTCGCCCGCGCGTCGCTGAGAAGCCGCGACCGATCGGCCTCGGTGCCCTTCCCAGAGAGCTGATGAATGGCGAGTTGGAAGTGGAAGCTGCCGGCGTTGGTCCCGGATGCTTCGCGGTTGAGCTGGCCGCGATCGAGCAGTTCCACCTCGACACCTTCGCGGGCGAGGTAGTAGGCGACGGCCGCACCGGCGATGCCGCCGCCGATGACGAGGACGTCAGTGTCGGTCAGCGGGTCGCGTGGCCGGCTCGCGAGGTCGCCCGGGGCGAGGTCGGTGCGCTCGGGTTCGACGGGATCGTCTTCCCCCGCCTGGAACAGGCCCGGATCGGCCACGTCGGCATCGGCGATCGCGCCGATCGGCACGGGCCGCGCAGGCATTCGCGGGGTGGCCGGCATCACCGTCGCCGGGGCCACGCCCTTCTCCCCCGCGATCAGGGCGGCGATGTGCCGGCCGCACATCCGGCCCTGGCACGGACCCATGCCCGCACGGGTGAGCGCCTTGACGGCGCTGACGTCGGGTGCTTCGGCGACCGCGGCACGGATCTCGCCTTCGCGGACGCCCTCGCAACGGCAGACGACGGTGTCGTCCTCGGCGAGGTCGAAGATCCCCTCGCCCACGTGGTACATCCGGGTGGTCGCGCGGGTGAGCGCCCGGCGCCGGCTGATCCGGCGACGCAGGCCCTCGATCGCCGGGCTGTCGACGGATGTGCCGATGTCCTGCGTCACGGCGAGCGCCGCGAGGCGCCCCTCGTCGGCGGCCACGGCGGATCCTTCGACGCCCGCGCCGTCACCGGCGACATAGATGCCGGCGACATCGGTGCGGCCGAGGTCGTCGCGGTGCACGACGGGGCCGCCGAGATCCTCGTCGATGTCGAAACGGCAGCCGACGAGCCGCAAGAGCTCGGCACTGGGGGTGAACCCGTAGCCGATGCAGAGGATGTCGGCCTCGATGCTCTCCTCGGTACCGGGAAGCACGCGCCACCGCTCGTCCACGCGCGCGTGGACGACGCGTTCGACGCGCCCTTCACCCTCGGCGCGCACGACGATGCGCCGATACTTCAGTGGGATCCCGCGACGCAGCAGGGTCGCCTGGTACCGCGCGGCGTCGCCGAGCAGGCCGACGTTGCCCGGGGCGGCGGCGGCGATCCGGGCGAGGTCGGTGACGGATGGTGCGGGCCCGGCCTCGAGCGCGGTGACGATGTTGGCGCCGTATCCGGCCAGCTGCGCGGGGAAGGCGAGGGCGACCGGACCGGAGCCTGCGAACACCACCCGGTCTCCCGGGACGAAGGACTGCGTCTTGGCCAGGGTCTGCAGACCGCCGGCGGTGATGACACCGGGGAGATCCCAGCCGGGGAAGACGACCGGACGGTCGTGCGCTCCCGTCGCGAGGATGACCGCTCGCGCACGGAGCGGAACGACGGCGCCGTCTTCGGGGTGGACCATGGCCGTCCACCCCGTCTCGGACGGCTCGAGATCCACCACGCTGGAGCGAAGCCGCACCGTCGCCCCCGAGGCCTCGACCTCGTCGATGAGACTCCGACCCTGGCGGTACTGCTTCCCCATCTCGCGGGCGTTCACCACCTGCATCCCGGGACCCGGCTGCTTGTACACCTGCCCACCGAGGGTCGGACGCTCGTCGATGAGCACCGCATCCAGTCCGCGCGTCGCCGCGGTCGCGGCGGCGGCCATGCCGGCCGGACCGCCCCCGATGATCAGGACGTCGTGCACGTGCTCATCGACGGTCATCGATCAGCAGCCTCCGGGCATCTCGGGCATGGTCGGGGCCATCCACTTCGTGTACAGCTCCTCGAGGGTGCCGTCCTCCTGAGCCTGGCACAGGAATGCATCGAGCTGGTCGACCAGAGCGCCGTTGTCCTTCTGCACGCCCCACGCGCCGTAGTAGAGGCTGAGGGGCTCGTCCAGGTCGAGCGCGGTGAGCTGGTCGGGGTTGGACCGATCGAACTCGGCGAGGATGTAGTCCTCCACGACCACCGCGTCCGCGCGGCCGGTGGCGACTTCGAGAAGCGCCGCGTTCTGGTCGGGGAAGCCGGCAACGGTCGCATTGGGGAAGGTGTCGCGCACGAGCTGCTCGCCGGTCGAGCCCTGGAGCGCGGTGATGACGACACCTTCCTGGTTGTAGTCCTCGAGCGTCGACCCGAGCTCCTCGCCGGGCTGAACGCCCAGGATGGTGGCGTAGGGGACATAGCCGCGGCTGAAGTCGATGACCTCTTTGCGCTCGTCGGTGGCGCCCAGGCCCACCGACACCATGTCGAACTGCCGGGACTGCAGACCCGGGATCAGACCGTTGAAGTCGAGGTTCTGGATGTCCAGTTCCACACCGAGCTCGTCGGCGAGCGCGTTGAGGAGATCGACGTCGTAGCCCGAGGGGGTATCGCCCTCGAGGAACATCTGCGGCTTGTACTGGAGGTTCATTCCGACCACCAGGGTTCCCGGGGTCATGAGGCCGATGTCGTCCGCCGGAGCCTCACCGCCGGAATCCGCGTCGGCGCCCGCGTTGCCTCCGCCGCAGGCGGAGAGCACCAGTGCTGCCGCCGCCAGAGCGGTGATGACGGGAAGGCGCAGCGCCTTCCGGCTGAATCGTGTGTTCACAACGGTTTCCAATCGTTCGGATGGGTGGGAGTGCTCGAAGGGTCGAGAGGGATCATTTGGGGGTGGCGATGACCCCGGTGCCGGGCGTGACGGCCTTCACCCGTGCCGCCAGCGCCTCGATACGTCGCCGCTGGCGGGCTCGCAGGGCACGGCCGAGGACCCCGAGGGGCGGGCGGACGTACGTGCTCTCGATGAGGCGGAACACCAGATCGATGGCGAAAGCGGCGAGGACGTAGATCACGGCAGCGGCGGTGTACAGCACGAACGGCTGGAAACTCGTCGCGACGAGGTTCTGGGTCACCCGCACGACCTCGAGCAACCCGATGACGGTGAAGGTCGAGGTGTCCTTGACCATGCCGATGAACATGCTGCCGATGTTCGGCAGGGCGATCTTCACCGCCTGCGGGAGCGTGACGGAGAAGAAGATCTGGATCGACCGCATTCCCAGCGCCCAACCGGCCTCGGTGTGGCCGCTCGGCACCGCCTGGAGAGCGGAACGGAAGATCTCGGCGAAGAAGGCGCTGTAGAGCAGCGAGAGGGCGATCACTCCGGCCTCGAAGACCGAGAATCGCACTCCGAGCAGCAGGGCCAGTCCGAAGTACACCCAGATCACGCTCACGAGCGCCGGTACGCCGCGGAAGATGTTGATGTAGGCCAGGGCGATCCAGGAGAACGGCTTCGGCGCGGAGCGGAGCACCGCGAGCAGGAGACCGAAGACGAGCGAGATGGCCAGGCCCACGATCGCCACGGCGAATGCGGTCCACAGGCCGGCAAGGAGCGCCTCGCGGTTCTCCCAGATGAGGCTCCAGTCGTAGTCGGTGATCGACATCACATCACCGCCCGAAGGAACTCGCGGGCGCGCTCGCTGCGGCAGTTGTCGTAGAACCCGCGCGGTCCGGTCTCCACGATCCGCCCATCCTCCATGAAGACGTTGAGATCCCCGATCTCGCGGGCGAATCCGAGCTCGTGGGTGACGACGACCATCGTCATCCCGGTCTCGGCGACTTCTCTCATCGTCTTCAGCACCTCACCCACCAGTTCCGGGTCGAGGGCCGACGTGGGTTCGTCGAACAGCATGACCTCCGGGTCCAGGGCGAGCGCGCGAGCGATGGCGACGCGCTGCTGCTGTCCGCCGCTGAGCTCAGCCGGGTAGTTCGCCGCGCGGTCGATCAGGCCCACTCGGCGCAGCGTCACGGCCGCCTTCTCGCGCGCCGCCGACCGACTCATCCCCCGCACCTTCCGCAGTGGCAGGGCCACGTTGTCGAGGGCGCACAGGTGAGGGAACAGATTGAACTGCTGGAAGACCATTCCCACCCGGCGGCGCAGCGCCAAGCGGCCGCCGCGCGGTGCCCGGTCACCGGCGAGCCCAGGGCCGAACTCGACCCCGTCGACCTTGAGAGAACCCGAATCGGGGTCGGCGAGCAGGTTGATGCTGCGCAGGACCGTCGACTTGCCCGACCCGGACGGGCCGAACAGCACGACGTGCTGACCCCGCTCGATCGTGAGGTCGATGTCGAACAGCACCTGCGTCTTGCCGAAGGATTTGTTGATCTTCTGGAGTTGGATGATCGGGACAGCGTGCGACGTGACCTCGTCCACCGTGGCTGTGCGCGTGCTCACGCCCGCACCTCCGTGACCGACACGTAGAGGTCGTCGGGGTCGCGGAAGTAGGCGTAGCGCCACGAGCGACGGTCATCGAGGGCGATCTCCGCGGGTTCGCCGACGAGCTCGACGCCGATCGATCCGAGATGGTCGACGGCGAGGTCGAGGTTGCGCGCACCGATCGCGAATTCGAAGGTGCCGAGGTGCCCCCACTCGCCCCGCATGTCCGGACCGGCGGGGGTCTGCTCGACGGGCTCGAGCGAGCCGCCGTGCGGGCTCATCAGCATCATCATCCGCTGGCTGGGCGGCTGGCGGCCGACGTCGAGGAACCACTGATTCATCGGCTCGTTGATGCCGGCCATGTCGAAGAGCTTCGCGGTGAAGCCGAGCTTGCGGTAGAACTCCTCGGTCCGATCGGCGCTGCCGACGCCGAAGGCGACGTGATTGACCCCCTGGGGGCCGTCGGGGTAGGGCCAGCCCGCTTCGAGGGATCGCCACTCGATGAACTCGAGTTTGGCCCCGTCGGGGTCTTCGACGTACGACAGGCCGCAGTGGGTGTCGTAGGGCTCGAGGACCTGGTCGTTCGGCTCCATCAGGACGCGGTGCCCCGCGGCCACGAGCTTGTCGTGGAACTCCTCGTAGGACTGCACGTGGATGCAGACCTCGCAGATGCCCGGCTCGCCATACGCGAATCCATCCGGAAGCGGGGGCTGGGGGCGGTCGAGGATCTGGACCAGCTTGATCCCCGACCGACCCAGCACGGTCGGCTGGCTCGAGCGCAGATAGACCACGCGCGCGCGTGTGCTCGCGTGCCCGGTGAGAGGAGACATCCCGGGGAGTTCGCCGGTGTAGTCGAAGGCCACGTCGATGAAGCCGAGCTGGGCGTAGAAGGCCAGCGACGCCGCCATGTCGGAGACTCCGACCCCGATGTGGTCGACCCCCAGCAGCGTTCCGAATCGGAAATCTGTCCCGTGCATCTCTTCTTCCCCGGACTGTCGTTGTGGAGTGATGTTTGCACAACGAACACTTGTCCGCAATACGCACAGAACTGTTCGGATTGCGATACTTCGTTCGCATAACGTACGTTACTGACAACGAAACAAAGGCAGACAGGTGGCACAGGACGATCTCTCCTCCGGCGCATCGCCCGCAGCGGCGATGGCGCCGACCTTGCTTTCCGGCCGCCGATTCCTCGTGACGGGCGGAGCGCGTGGCCTGGGCGCCGCCGTGGTCGAGGCGTTGTCGGCGGCAGGCGCCACCGGTGCGGTGGTCGATCTGCTCCCCCCTGAACCCGGCGTCGCCTCCACATGGCCCTCGGCGCAGGCCGACCTGACCGACGAGCGCGGGGCGCGCGAGGCGATCCGGGCCCTCGCCGAGGAAAGCGGACCCTTCGACGGTCTCGTCGCCGCCGCGGGGATCGTTCCGTCCTGGCACGCTCCCGACCAGGTGGATCTGGAGGACTTCGACCGCGTGATGGCCGTCAACGTCACAGGCGTCGTCACCACGATCGCCGCGGTCTCGCCCGCCATGCCGCCGGGATCGACGATCGTCGCGATCGGATCCCTCAACTCCTGGCGCGGTGATCCCCACCTGCTGTCCTATGTCGCCAGCAAGCACGCGGTGCTGGGCGTCGTGCGGTCGGCGGCGATGGCGCTCGGCCCGCGCGGCATCCGCGTGAATGCGATCGCGCCCGGTCCCGTCGCCACCGCTGCCCTCCTCTCCCGCGTCGACGGCCGTACCGCAACCACGGGCCTCTCCCGCACCGAGGCGTTGGCCAAGGCGGCGGAACTCACCGCGCTCGGCCGGCTGGCAGAGGAGCAGGATGTCGCGGATGCGGCCGTGTTCCTCTCTTCCCCGCTCTCGCGGGCCATCACGGGGCACCTCCTCCCCGTCGACGGCGGGATGCTCTGAGAACGCCATGACGACGCTTGCGGAACGCACCGCCCTCATCACCGGAGTATCCGGGGCTCTCGGAGCCGCCGCCGCCGCAACGTTCGGCCGGGAGGGCGCCCGGGTCATCGGCACCTTCCGCAGCCGACCCGCCGAAGCCGAAGGCGCCCTCGCCGGCATCCCCGAGTCGCGACGCGCTCTGCTCCACGCCGATCTCGACACCGCCGAGGCTGCCCGCACCCTCTGGCACCGCGCATGCGAGATGTCGACCATCGACACCGTCGTCGTCAATGCCGCCGCCCTCACGCCCACGCCTCTGGACGGCGCGGACGAGATCTGGGACCCAGGCTGGCAGCTGTCGCTCCAGGTCAACGTCGTGGCCGCGGCCACGCTCATGCGGGAAGCGGCGGCGACGATGTCGGCCCGCGGTTCGGGAACCATCATCGCGATCTCCAGCTGGGCGGCACTGCAGGGCAGCCGCATCCCCGATCTCGGCGCCTACGCCGCCTCGAAGGCGGCCCTGCGCAACTTCGCCCAGACACTCGCTCGCGCCCATGCACGGTCGGGTGTGCGGGTCTACACGATCGCGCCCGGCGTCGTGGGTGCCGGGATGGGCACCGCCGACCTGGATCCCGCGCAGATCGACGCCGTCGCCGACGGCCTGGCGATGGGTGACCACGTCCACCCCTCGGAGGTCGCCGAACTGGCCGCTTTCCTCGCCTCGGATCGATGCCCGAGCCTCACCGGTTCGACGATCGACCTCAACGGAGCCTCGTACATCCGGTGACCGTCTTCGATCACCGCCTAGAACGCCACCTCGGATCGGATGCCGATATGACCTCACCCCCGCCCGCTCGACCCGACGCCGCGGCGTCCGTCGCCGATACCGTGGCGGTCATCGGCGCCGGCAGCATCGGCATCGCCTGGACGATCGTCTTCGCCTCCGCAGGGATCCGCGTGCGCATCTTCGAGGCCGCGCCGGGGGTGCGCAGAGCCGCGATGGACGAGGTGGCCCACATGCTCGGCGAGCTGTCCGGAGCGGGGCTCCTGGATGAGCCGGTCGCCACGGTGCTGAAGCGGGTGCAGGTGCTCGAGAGCCTCGAGGCGGCGGTGAGCGGGGCCGATTTCGTGCAGGAGTGCGTGATCGAAGACCTCGGCGTCAAGCAGGGTCTCTTCGCCCAGCTCGATGCACTGACCGATCCCCGAGTGGTGCTGGCCAGCTCCACCTCGACGATCACGGCCTCGGCCTTCGCCGAGGGTCTCGCCGGACGTGAGCGGTGTCTCGTCGTCCACCCCGCCAATCCCCCGTACTTCCTCCGCGTCGCCGAGGTCGTTCCCGCGCCGTTCACCGCCGCGAGCACCGTCGCCACCGCCCAGGCGCTCCTCCTGCGCGCGCGGCTGACCCCGATCGTGCTCGGCCGCGAGATCGAGGGATTCGCCTTCAACCGCCTGCAGGCCGCGATGCTCCGCGAGGCCTACTGCCTCGTCCGTGACGGCGTGGTGTCGGCCGAGGACATCGACACCCTCGTGCGGGAGGGCCTGGGCCTGCGCTGGTCGGTGATCGGCCCCTTCACCACGAGTGAGCTCAACACGCGGGGTGGGCTGCGCCGCCACGCCGAGGTCCTCGGGCCGGTGTACGCCCGCATCGCGCTCGAGCGCGGCGGCGACAACCCCTGGAATCCCGACACCATCGAACACGTGGCCACGACCATCGAGCAGCGCCTGCCGCATCCGGCATGGGAGGACAACGTGCGCGAGCGCGACCGCGCGATGATGCGTCTGGCGTCTCTGCTGCAGCACTTCGACAACCCCCTCGCCGACGTCCGCCCCCGCCGGGAGGATCTGGCCGGTGTGACGCCGATGGCGGCGCCTCAGTAGAGTCGGCCCGTGACCTCCTCCCCCTCCCCGGTGCGCCTCGCCGCATGGTCGATGCTCGGCGTCCCCGCCGCGGCATCCCTCCTCGCCGGGATCGGCGCCGATCTGCTCGTGCTCGACGGGCAGCACGGCCTGTACGACGACGCCGCCCTGGTCGCGGCCATCCCCGGCGCCGCACGAGTCCCGGTGCACGTGCGCGTGCCGCACAACTCCCCCGCTCTCATCGGACGTGCCCTCGACGCCGGGGCGCGCGGGGTGATCGTGCCGATGGTCCAGAGCGGCGACGAGGCGATCGCGGCGGCACGCGCCAGCCGGTACCCCCCGCTCGGAGAGCGCTCCTGGGGTCCTCTCGCGGCCTACCGGGGCGAACCGACGATCGACCCGGTGACGGCGAACGAAGCCGTCTGGTGTGCCGTCATGGTCGAGACCGCGCGCGCCGTGGCCGACGTCGAGGCGATCGCCGCGGCCCCCGGGGTGGATGAGGTGTTCGTCGGTCCCTTCGACCTCGCCCTTGCCCTGGGCACCACGGTCGGCGATCTCCTGGCCGACCGGTCGCCCGGCAACCCGCTCGACACCGTCGTGGCGGCGTGCCGCCGGGCGGGCACGGTGGCGGGCGCTTTCGCGGGAGGTCTGGCAGCGGCCGAGAACCTCATCGGCCGCGGGTACACCAGCGTCGCGGTGGCCGTGGACACCCAGGTGATCGCCGCCGCCGGCGCCGACCTCATCAGCGCCGCGCGCTCGCTTCCCGCTCCCGCGAGTCCGCCGCCCGCGGCGTGAGGTGAGCGGCGGCTCCGTCATCCGCGACGGTCGCGACCACTCCCTCGACGATCACACCGACCCGATCACCGGGACCGAGGTCGGCGGGCGTCACGGCCTCGATCTCGCCCCCGCCCGGAAGGGCGATCCGCACCAGTCGGTCGGCACCGCGGAAGGAGGCGCGGACGACCGTTGCGCCGAGACCGGCGGCCGGATCGGTGAGCGACACCGACTCGGGCCGGAGCACCGCCAGACGCGCGCCCGGCGGTGTTTCGGGGTCGACGGCGATCTGGCCGAGCGGGGTGACGGCGACGCCGGGCCGTGTCACCCGCGCCGGAAGAAGGGTGGATCGCCCGACGAACTCGGCGGTGAAACGGTCGGCCGGGCGCCGGTAGACCTCGGCCGGATGCCCTGCCTGGTGGACCCGACCGGCCCCCATGACCACCACGCGATCGGCGACGGCGAGCGCCTCGCCCTGATCGTGGGTGACCAGCAGCGCCGAGGTCCCGGTGCGGCGCAGCGCCGCGACGGTCTCGTCACGAACGTGTTCGCGCAGACTCGCATCGAGGTGCGAGAAGGGCTCGTCCAGAAGCACCAGCGCGGGCCGCGCCGCCAGGGTCCTCGCCAGGGCCACCCGCTGCTGCTCGCCGCCGCTGATCTCCGACGGCATCCGCGCCGCCAGGTGCGCGATGCCCAGGAGGTCGAGGATGCGGCCCGCCTGCGCCATCCGATCGGCCCCGCGCAGTCCGAAGGCGGCGTTGCCGGCGACGTCGAGGTGAGGGAAGAGGACGCTGTCCTGGAAAACCAGCCCGACCCCGCGCGCCTCGGGCGGCACGAACCGCGCACCCCCGCTCATGCGCACCCCGGCGATGTCGACAGTCCCCGCGCCGCGGTCGAGGCCGGCGACCAGGCGCAGGATCGAGGTCTTTCCGCAGCCCGACGGTCCGAGAAGGGCGACCAGCTCGCCCTGCCGAACCGTGAGATCGACGTGATCGACGGCGACGACGTCGCCGAAGCGGCGGACCAGTGCGCGCGCGTCGAGCGCTGCGACGCTCACGACGCCACGCTCACACGCACCTGCGACCGCGCGTGCAGCGCGAGGAGGGGGACACTGATGACGACCATGAGGAGTGCGGCGATGCTGGCAGTGGTGTACTGCCCCTCGATCATCGCACCCCACAGGCGCACCGCGAGCGTCTCCGACCCCGTCGGACGCAGCAACAGCGTCACCGGCAGCTCGTGCAGCGTCGCGAAGAACACCAGCGCCGCCCCGGTCAGCATGGCAGGTCGGACCAGTGGCAGGACGACGCCGACGAGGGTGCGCATCTCACTTCGTCCGAGAGACCGGGAGACGTCGAGAAGCCGTTCGTCGATGCCGCGCAGCGCCTCGGAGAGCGGACCGATCGCCAAGGGGAGGAACAGTGCGGCGTACGCGAGGACGAGCGTGGTGCGGGACTGGTAGAGCGCCGCCGGGCCGGCGATGGAGAGGACCAGGATCGCCAGGCCCACCGCAAGGTGCGGCAGGGAATGGGTGATCCACGGCACGCCTTCCATCGCCCGCGTGAATCTGCTGCGCCTCCGCGCCGCCAGGGCGATGGGGAACGCCAGGAGCGTCGTGACCGCACCCGCCAGGAGGGCGAGACCGAAAGCGTTCACCGCCTCTTCCAGGACGGGGCCGGGCCGCGCCCCCGCTGCCCATCCCCGCAGAGCCCAGGTTGTCAGCGTCATCACGGGCAGCACGGTCGAGAAGAGCACGAGCACTCCGAGGAGCGTCGAGGCGATCGCCGCGGCGAGCGGTCGGAGCGGGGTGACGGCCGCCGGCCGGGTGTGGGCGGCCCCGGCGCCGTGCCGGCCGCGCAGCATGACCTGACCGGCGATGAGAACGCCCGAGACCAGGACCAGGGTGAGGCACAGCGCGAAAGCCGGGCCGACCTCGACGCGTCCGCGGAACTGTGCGTAGATCGCCCGGGTGAAGGTCTCGTAGCGCAGCATCGACACCGCGCCGAAGTCGGAGATGACGTACAGCGCGACCACGCAGGCGGCGAGGGCGAGAGTGCCGCGCAGCTGCGGGAGGATCACGCGGAAGAACAGCCTCGGGCCGCTCTGGCCGAGGAGGCGCGCGGTCTCCTCGAGCGCCGGGTCCATCCTCGAGAGCGCGACGGTGACCAGGGTGTGGACGATAGGCACCGCCACGATCGTGAGGCACAGTGTCGCCGCCCAGAGCCCCGCAGCGGGCGGCAGGCGGGAGATCCCCCAGGGGCGGAGAATGTCGGTGAGAAGCCCGTCTCCGCCGAACATGCCCGACAGGGCGACCGCGACGACGTAGGCGGGAAGCACGAGGGGGATCGTGATCACCGTCGCCCACACCCGCCGGCCCGCGAAGGTCGTGCGCACCGTCAGCCACGCCGTGGCCGTGCCGACGGGCAGCGAGAGGGCGACGACGAGGGCGGCGAGCAGGAGGGTGTTCCCCAGGAGCATCAGCAAGCGTGCCGGAGGGACGGTTTCAGCTCCCATCCCCGCCACCCCCTGGACCACGAGGACGACGAGCGGCGGCACGCTGAGTCCGAGGACCACGACCACGGCGATGATCGTCGCGACTCGGCCTCTGCTCGCCGCCGCGCCGCCGCGCACCACCGGGCTCACCGTCACGGTCGACGATCTCACACGGGTCAGATCAGGCCTGCCCGTGCGATCAGGTCGGTGGCGACATCCAGGTTGCCGGCCACCTCGGCGAGGTTCATGGCATCGATGAGTTCCGGATCGAGCGGCCGCTCGCCCGCGGGCGTTCCGATGCCGGGCACGAGCGGGTACTCACCGACCTCGTCGAGGAAGTGGCGCTGCGCCTGGTCTGAGAGGAGGAACCGGATGAACTCCACCGCAGCCTCGGGGTGCGCACCGCCGGTCAGGCGGCCGATCGCGGTGGGCATCAGCACGTCGCCGGCGTCGCCCGCGGCGAAGGAGTGGTTGCGCACCGAGAAGGCGGGATCCTCGGCCCGCAGCCGGTGGACGTAGTAGTGGTTGACCAGCCCCACATCCAGATCTCCCGCCGCGATCGCTCGCAGCTGCTCCTCGTTGCCGTCGAAGATCTGGGGATCGTTGGCGGCGATGCCCTCGAGCCAGGCGAGCGCCTCGCCCTCGCCGCGGATCGCCACGAGAGCCGCCACGAACGAGACGAAGGAGCTGTGGGTGGGCGCGAGCCCCACCCGCCCGCGCCACGGCTCTTCCACGAGCTCCGAGATCGTGTCCGGAAGCTGATCGGCCGATGTCGTCGCGGGGTCGTAGGCCAGGACCCGCCGTCGAGCCGTCACGCCGACCCAGTCGCCGTCGCTTCCCGCGATCCCGGGGACGACGGCGTCGAGAACATCGTCGGGCAGGCGGCTCAGCAGCCCTGCCTCCGAGATCGCGCCGATGTAGGCGGGGTCCTGCGTGAAGAAGAGGTCGGCGGGAGACGACGCCCCCTCCTGCAGGATGGTCGTCGCGAGCTCACCGGTGCTGCCGTACCGCGCGTCGACGTCGAGCCCGGTGCGCCGCTCGAACTCCTCCACGAGCGGCCGCACGTGGTCTTCGTTGCGCCCGACATAGACGACGAGGTCGGCTCCCCCCATCGCCGACGCCCCATCCGTCGACGAGGAGCCCCCGGGGGCACCGGTACCCGTTGCGCAGCCGGTGAGGGCGAGCACGGCGGCGAGCGCCAGAACGACGGAACGGGGGGCACGCATGCGCACGACTCTCCTACAGACTCAGTCCGAGCAAGGGGACGGTGGTGTCCGCGCGCAGGGCTGCATCGAGCTGCGGCAGCCCGTCCGCGCGCAGGGCGGCCAGGCGCCGGAGTGCCTCGTCGGCCTCGGCCTCGAAGCGGTCGAGCACCTCGTACACCCCCGGCACGGGCCGGGTGTCGGAGAGCTCGACGACGATCTCGGGCAGGAGCACGATCTTCTGCTCGAGGCCCGCCGCCATCTTCAGCGCGTCGTTGTGATCCTTCATGTCGGGATTGGTGAGGATCCGACGCACCGCGTCGGCCTCCTCGGCGATCTCGGCGATGCGTGCCGTGAGCGGATGATCCCCGAGGCGGCGTGTGAGCCCCGAGAGCACGTCGTGCACGGCCGTCGATGTGCCGATGCCGTCGGCGACCCGCTGCAGCAGGTCCCGGATGCGCAGAAGCAGGCGGTACTGCTCGCGCAGATCGTCGTCGTCGGCCACGCCGCGGGGGTCGCGGTGCACCGCCACGACCTGCGCACGGCTGTCGCCGTCGGCCGTGATCGTGACGGTGTAGCGCCCTGGCGCCACACGGGGACCGGGGTAGACCACGCCGCGTCGCCCGTCCTCACCCGGCGCGGTGAGGGCCGGCTCCACGCGCAGATCCCACAGGAAGGCGTGCGCGCCGGCGTCGGTGGACGGCACTTCGGCGGGCGGGAGTTTCCGGTCTTCCGGCACGGAGGAGCGGAAGGTGCGCAGCGTCTGGCCCTCGGCGTCGGCGATGGCGATCGTGACCGAAGAGACGTCGGCGGGCAGGCGATAGATGAGCTGTGCGCCGTTCGGCGGGTTCTTCCCCCCGTCCAGCCACACCGTCTCGGCACTGCCGTCCGGCAGGTGGCGACGGGTGAAGGTCGCACCGCCCAGGGGAACCCCCGGGAAGCCGCCCACCCAGGTGCCCTCGCCGGGCATGTCGAAGCCGTCCGGAGTGGGATAGCGGTAGACCGTCGGCGGGGTGAAGAGGTGAAGCCCGTCGGATGCGAGCGCGGCGATCTCGCGCAGCGGCGCCAGATCGTCGAGGATCCAGAACGCCCGCCCGTGCGTGCCCGCGATGAGTTCGTGGTCGCGCACCTTGATGTCGTAGACCGGCACCGAGGGCATGTTCCCGCGCAGGCTCGCCCAGGTGCTCCCCCGGTCGACCGAGAACCACACCCGCCGTTCGGTGGCCAGGAACAGCAGGTCGGGCTGCGTGGGATCCTCGCGGATGCTGCGCGCCCACTCCGACTCGGGGATGCCGGTGGCGATCGCCTCCCACGTCGCGCCGAAGTCATCCGTCCGATAGACCAGCGGCCGCAGGTCTTGCAGCCGGTAGGCATGCGCAGTGAGGTAGGCACGCCCGGCGCGGTGCTGGGAGGGCTCGATCCGGGTGACCGTCGCCCACTCCGGCAGACCCGTCGGGAACAGCTCCGTCCATTCGCCGCCGCCGTCGCGGGAGAGGTGGACGCGTCCGTCATCGGTCCCGACCCACAGTTCGCCCGGCGTGATCGGCGACTCGGCGAAGGCGTGGATCGTGCAGTAGACCTCGGCTCCGGTGGAATCCCCCGAGATCGGCCCGCCCGTCGGCTGCTGCTTGGCGGGGTCGTCACGGGTGAGGTCGCCGCTGATGCTCTGCCAGGTGATCCCGCCGTCGGGCGAGCGGAAGACCCGCTCACCGCCGACGTAGAGCACCTTCGGCTCGTGCGGCGAGAACTCGATCGGATACGTCCATCCGAAGCGGTGCTTCATCTCGCTCGCACCGATGCCCATGAAGTACTCCGGCCACACCGCCACGTCGCGGGCCTGCTCCGTGACCTGATCGAAGCGCAGCAGCGGACCGGGGTGGCCGAAGCCGGCCCCGCCCAGCATGACGAAACGAGGGTCGGAGCGATCCAGAGCGACATCGCCGGCCTCGGCCTCGCCGAGCTCGAGGCAATCGGGCCAGCGCAAGGCCCCCTTCCACGACCGCGAGGGCGCGCGGATGCCGGAGTTGTCCTGCTGGGTGGCGTAGAGGTCGAACGGGAACCGGTGGTCGACGTCGAACCGGTAGAACTGCGCGGTGGGCTGGTTGTAGATCGACGACCAGGTCATCCCGCCGTTGACGCTCACGCACGCGCCACCGTCGTTGCCGTTGATCATCCGCTGCGGGTCGCTCGGGTCGATCCACAGATCGTGGTTGTCGCCGTGCGGGGTCTGGACCTGCTGGAAGGTCCGGCCGCCGTCGCGCGAACGCCAGGCCCAGGTGTTCATGCACCACACGGTGTCGGCCTCGGTGGGGTGCGCGATGATGTGGCTGTAGTACCAGGGTCGGCCCTGCACCGACCGCTCGGTGGACACCTGCGACCAGGTCTGGCCCGCGTCATCCGATCGGTAGACGCCGCCCTGTTCCCCGATCGCCTCGACCAGCGCCCACACCCGACCGGGGCGCGCCGGGCTGGCCGCGATGCCGATCCGCCCGAGCAGGCCGGAGGCGAAGCCGGGGTGATCGGAGATCCGCTCCCACGTGTCTCCGGCGTCGCGCGATCGCCACAGGCCCGAGTCCTCCCCGCCCGAGACGATGTCCCAGGGGTGGCGGACCATCTGCCAGATGGAGGCGTACACGACGCGGGGATTCGTCGGGTCCAGAACGAGGTCGGCGGCCCCGGCACGTTCGGAGACGTGCAGCACGAGGTCCCAGGTGTCGCCGCCGTCGCGGGTGCGGTACACGCCGCGCTCGGCGGAGGGGCCGAACACGTCTCCGAGCGCCGCGACGAACGCGACGTCGGCGTCGCGCGGATCGACGCGGACCTTGGCGATGTGCTTGGTGGCATCCAGCCCCCGGTGCTGCCAGGTCTGGCCGCCGTCGACGGTGCGGTACACCCCATCACCGGGCACGACGTTGTTGCGGGCGAAGGATTCGCCCGTTCCCACCCAGATCACCTGCGGATCGGCGTCGGCGACGGCGATCGCCCCCACCGAGGCGGACTCGAGGAAGCCGTCGGACATGGGCTTCCAGTACTGGCCGGCATCGTCGGTCATCCAGACCCCGCCGGAGCACGCGCCCATCCAGAAACGGGAGCGGTCGGAAGGATCGCCCGCGACGGCGACGACGCGGCCGCCGCGGGAGGGTCCGACGCTGCGCCAGCGGATGACGTCGGGGCCGAGTTCGGCGGCCAGGTCCTCGCTCGAACGGGTCATGCCTTCTCCTTCGCGCTCACGCATGGGGCCGGATCTTGCAGATGACGCGTTCGCTCTCGATCTGCTCGGCGATGTAGGGGCGCCCGAAGTACCGTTCGGACAGCTCGTCGATGTGGGCGCGCGCCCGATCGCCGAGGATGAACTCGACCACCTCGCCGCGCACCTCGGCGTAGCTGTAGGGGTTCGCCTGATCGATGATCAGCACCGCGACCCGGGGGTCGCGTCTCATATGACGGTACTTCAGACGGTGCACCTCGGTGTTGATGAGGATGTGCTCGTCGTCGCAGTCGACCCACATCACCTGCGCGGTGGGCGATCCGTCTTTGCGCAGCGTCGTCAGAGAGGCGAAGTTCTTCCCCTTGGCGAGGGCGCGCGTGTGCTCATCGAGCATGATGACCTTTCTTCGATCTCACTTCACGCGGACGCGCGAATCGAGCAGCGCGTACACGATGTCGACCAGGATCGACGAGATCACCACGAACAGCGAGGCCAGCAGCATCGTTCCGATGATGACCGGCTGGTCGCCGCGGGTGACCGACTGGATCGCCAGACGACCGATGCCGTTGATCCCG
The DNA here is from genome assembly GCF_003850245.1 of Microbacterium sp. ABRD28. NCBI lineage: Bacteria > Bacillati > Actinomycetota > Actinomycetes > Micrococcales > Microbacteriaceae > Microbacterium > Microbacterium sp. ABRD28. The sequence continues at coordinate 2,941,965 of NZ_CP031015.1, forward strand.
AAGATCTGCTCGGTCACGACCAGGCCGCCCATGAGCACCGCGATGTCCAGGCTCACCTGGGTGACGACAGGCGTCAGGGCGCTGCGCATTCCGTGCCGGTAGACCACGGCGCCCTCGCTCAAGCCCTTTGCGCGGGCGGTGCGGATGTAGTCCTCGCCGAGCACCCCCGCCAGCTGGCTGCGCGTGAGTCGGGCGTAGGTCGCCGCCGAGACGAAGCCCACCGTGATCCACGGGAGGATCAGGTGCCGCGCCCACTCCCAGGGGTTCTCGGTGAGGGGAACGTACCCCGCGGCGGGGAAGAGGGGCAGCCCCAGCACGGTGAGCTGGAAGAAGAAGACGTACAGCAGAAGCAGGCCGACGACGAAGGTGGGGACGCTCAGACCGCTGAGCACGAACACGGTGCTCACCCGGTCGCGGAACGATCCGGGACGCCGGGCGGCGCCGATGCCGATGCTGATGCCGATCAGAAGCGCCATCGCAAGTCCGCCGATCGCGATGGAGGCGGTCTCGGGAAGGCGCGCGACGATCGAGTCGAGGACCGGCTGCTGGTTGAAGAACGAATACCCGAGGTCGCCCCTGAGCAGTCCGCCCATGTAGATCGCGTAGCGCTCGAGGATCGGCAGATCCAGCCCCAGGCGCTCGCGCACCTGGTCGACCTGGGCGTTCGTCGCCTGCACGCCCGCGATGGTGCGTGCCGGGTCGTTGGGCGCGACGTAGAACAGCAGGAACATGATCGCGCTGATCGCGAACAGGGTGAGGATGCCGGAGACCACCCGGCGGCTGAGGAAGCGGATCATGCGTGCGCGGCCTTCCGTGCGGCGCGCTTGGCGGCGCGGCGGCGGGCGAGACCTCGGCGTCCGGCGAAGAGCGTCTGCCGCGGGTCCAACGCGTCGCGGATCGAGTCGCCGAGGAGGTTGAAGGCGAGGGTCACCGACAGCAGCGCCGCCGAGGGGAAGATGACCAGCCACGGAGCGATCGTGTAGAGCGACCCCTGGGAGGCGATCGAGAGCATGTTCCCCCAGGTCGCCGTCGGAGGCAGCACACCGAGCCCGAGGAACGACAGGGTCGCTTCGAAGACGATCGCCTGCGGGATCAGCAGGGTGCCGTAGACGAGGATCGGCACGAGCAGGTTCGGCAGCACGTCCACGCGCATGATGCGCCAGTTCGACGCACCGAGGGAACGGGCGGCTTCGACGAACTCGCGTTCGCGAAGCGAGAGCACCTGCCCACGCACCACTCGGGCGATCGGTGCCCAGGAGAACAGCACGATGACCACCACGGTCGTCGTCAGCGACGGTCCGACGAGCGCCACGAGGGAGATGGCGAAGAGCAGCTGCGGAAGGCTGAGGGTCGTGTCCATCAGCCACGTCAGGACGGTGTCGACCCAGCCGCGCAGGAACCCGGCGATGAGTCCGACCAGCGTGCCGATCCCCAGCGCCCCGATGGTGGCCGCGAAGGCGACGATGAGGCTGACCTGGGCACCGTAGACGAGTCGGACCAGTACGTCGCGACCGAGGTTGTCGGTGCCGAGGAGGAACTGCGGCCCCGGCGGGACGGGAGCACCGAACTCCGAGAGTCCTTCCTGACGGAACTGCTCGTTCGGACCGTGGCCCACCCACGCGGCGACCAGCGGCGCGGCGAAGGCCGCGACGATGACGAGGAGGATGACGACGGCGGAGATCATCGCCGTGCGGTCGCGCCGCAGGCGGCCCCAGACCAGCTGGAGCGGGCTGCGCGCGACGACAGCGGTCTGCCGGGTCTGGCCCGGGACCGCCTGCGCCTCGATGGCCTCGGCCTCCTCCTCACGTTCTGCCTCCACGCGCGCATCCGTGGGTCCGGGCCCGCTCATCGCTCTCCACCTTTCGCGAACATCCCGCCGCCGTCCAGAGCGGCATCCACGTGCGGCGCGGCTTCGAGAAGCGCACGGGTGTAGTCCTCCTTCGGCGAACGGTAGATCTCGTCCACCGTCCCCTTCTCGACCACCACGCCGCGATACATCACGGCCACCACATCGGCGATGTGCTCGACGACCGCGAGGTCATGGGCGATGAAGACGTAGGTGAGTCCGAGCTCGTCCTGCAGCGAGCTGAGGAGGTTGAGGATCTGCGCCTGGATCGACACGTCGAGCGCCGAGACGGGCTCGTCGCAGACGATCAGCTTGGGATTGAGTGCGAGCGCCCGGGCGATGCCGATGCGCTGGCGCTGTCCACCCGAGAATTCGGCCGGGAAGCGGTTGTAGTGCTCGGGGTTCAACCCCACGAGCTCCATCAGCTCCTGCACACGAGGGCGCAGTCCCCTGCCCTCGGCCTGGTCGTGGATGACGAGCGGGTCGGCGATGATCGATCCGACCCGTCGCTGCTGGTTCAGAGAGCCGTACGGGTCCTGGAAGACCATCTGCACTTCTCGACGAAGCGCGCGCCGCTCCGCGCGTCGCATCGTGGAGATGTCGCGACCTTCGAACTCGACGCGGCCGCTGGTGAGCGGGATGAGCCCGGTCAGCGCGCGAGCGAGGGTCGATTTGCCGCTTCCTGACTCTCCGACGATGCCGAGGGTTCCGCCGCGCGGAATGTCGAGGCTGACGCCGTCGACGGCGACGACCGTGTCGGACTTCAGGCCCAGGACACCCTTCCGCGCACCGGGGAAGGTGATCCGGACGTCCTCGATCCTGGCGAGGATCTCCCGGTCGGCACTCGCGGCGGCGTGGACCTCTTCGATGACGGGGAGGACGACGGGGCCGGCGTTCTCGACCGGCAGGACGCAGGCCGATCCGTGCCCCGGCGCGATCCGCTTCTCCTCGGGGAATCTCGGGAGGCACTCGGCGTGCGCGAAGGCGCACCGCGAGGCGAAGGGGCAGCCGGGCTCATCGATCAGCAGGCTCGGGGGATTTCCGGGGATGGCCTGCAGCACCGTGCGCTGCGAGCCGACCCGGGGGACGGAGCCGAGCAGACCCCGCGTGTAGGGGTGGTGAGGCTGGGCGAGGACGTCGGTGCGCGAGCCCCGCTCGACGATCCGCCCGCCGTACATCGTGATGACGCGGTCGGCGATGCCGGCGACAACCCCGAGGTCGTGGGTGATCATCAGGATGGCCGTGCCATGCTCGCGCTGGAGACGGTTCATCAGCTCGAGCAGCTGCGCCTGCACCGTGACATCCAGCGCCGTGGTCGGCTCGTCCGCGATCAGCAGCGACGGGCGCAGCGCGAGAGCGAGACCGATCATGACGCGCTGGCGCATGCCGCCCGAGAACTGGTGCGGGTAGTCGTCCACGCGCTTGTCGGGATTCGGGATCCCGACCTCGTCGAGGACGTCGATCACCCGCGAGCGCAGCGCCTTCGGCGAGGTGCGCTCATGAACCCGGATCGCCTCGGCGATCTGGGCGCCGACGCGGAACTGCGGATGCAGCGACGACAGCGGGTCCTGGAAGACCATGCCGATCTCGCGCCCTCGGATCGAGCGCAGGTCGGCGTCACCCATCGTCAGCAGGTCGCGTCCCTCGAACAGCGCGCGTCCGGAGACGATCGCGCCGCTGGAGAGCCCGACCATCGCCTGGGTGCTGACGGACTTGCCCGAACCGGACTCTCCGACCACACCGAGGGTCTCCCCCCGGTCGAGATCGAAGGAGATGCCACGCACCGCGTGTAGTCGACCGTCTCCCGTGTCGAACGACACATCAAGATCCTCGACGCTCAGCAACACGTGGCACCTCCTTCTCTCTCATTCAGCGGTATTCAGATTCCTCGACGATCACTCGTTGAGGAACACCTTCGTCATGTCACCGTTGTTGGTCCACGCGTTCCACTCGAACCCGCCGACCCGCTCGGAGTGGAAGACGGGGGTGCGAGCGAAGGCGATCGGCACCCAGGCCGCATCCTCGGTCGCGACCGCGTCGGCCTCGATCCACAGCTCGTTCGCCTGTTCCGGGGTCTCTGCCGCGAGGGCCTCGTCCACGAGGGCGTTGAACTCCTCGTTGTTCCAGCCACCGAAGTTCGGCGAGCCGTCGACGTAGCCGCGACCGTCGAGCATGGGGACGAGGTAGGGGCGCCCACCGAAGTAGTCCGCACTCCACGCCGCGATGGCGATGTCCCACTCGCCGGCCTCGGTGATGTCCTGGTTGAGCAGGAACTCGCCGTAGAAGGCGTTCTGAGTGGTGACCTTCATCTCGACCTGGAAGCCTGCGGCCTCGAGGTCCTGCTGCATCGCCGTGGCGAGCGAGGCATAGGGCTCGGTCTCGCGGTAGAGCAGCTTGACGGGAAGACCGTCGGCGTAACCGGCTTCTTCCAGCAGCTCCTGCGCACGCTCGGTGTCACCCTCGGCGGGCACGTCGAGAACGTTGGCCTGCTCGGTGCCCAGAACCTCGGGCGGAAGGATCTGCGTGGCGACCTCGGCAAGGCCCGGGCCACCCAGGATCTGCTGCGACGCGGCGCGGTCGATGGCGAAGTTGAGCGCCTGACGCACCGTGGTGTCGCCGTACGCGCCGTCAGCGTTGGGGCTGAGGGTGTTGATCACCACGTAGGGACGGATCGCGCCGTCGCTGCCGATGACAAGACGCTCGTCGTTCGCACCGATCAGCGCCGGGACCGAGGCGGTCGGGGTGACCGTGTCGGCCCACTGCATGTCGACGGTGCCGGCTTCCAGCTGCTGCTGCACGGCGGCGGCGTCCTGACCCATCGAGATCTCGATCGCGTCGACGTTGGCGTCGCGGATCGGGTCGAGCTCGGCGTTCCACACCGGGTTGCGCTCGAGGGTGAAGCTCTCCTCGGGGACGTACTCGGCGATGCGGTACGGGCCCGTCGAGATGATGTTCTGGCGAAGCTCCGGGGAGTCGGGCAGGTACTCCAGGTACTCGACCGGCTGCGGCGCGAGGAAGACGCCGAGGGCCATGATGTCGATGAAGTCGGCGGCCGGCTGCGTGATGGTGAACTCGACGGTGCGCTCGTCCACGGCGCGCACGCCCTCGACGTCATTGCCCTCGATGTACTCGCGGATCGCCTCGACCGTCGGCTCCACCTCGGCGAACCCCTCGCAGTACGCGTCGAGGCCGACGATGGTGTCGGTGAAGTAGCCGAGGGCGTTGGACGGCGAGACCGGGTTGCAGATGCGCTTCGCGGCGAGCACGACGTCTTCGGCGACGATCTCGCGCGCGCCGTCGGGCGCGTCGAACTCGACACCCTCCTGGAGTTCGACGGTGTAGACGGTCCCGTCCTCGGAGATGCCGCCGTTCTCCACGGTCGGGATCTCCAGGGCCAGGTCGGGCACGATCTCGGTGTTGCCGGTGTCGTTGCCGGTCGGGACGTGCGCGAAGAGCGTCCGGGTGAGGGTGCGGTGGATTTGGTAGTCCGGCGCGGAGTAGGCCGCCGCAGGATCCAGGTAGAGCACGTCGGAGTTCCCCGCGAGGCGGAGGGTGCCGCCCGTCGCGGCGTCGTCGCCGCCGGATGCGTCCGTCTCGCCTCCCCCGGGGTTGGAGCACGCGCTCAGAACGAGCGCGGGCAACGCGAGGGCTGCGGCGATGACCGCCAGCCGTGATCTCTTATGCATGGTGTTTCCTCTCATGCGTTTCGTCGGCTTTCCCTCCGCACGGGCGCCGAAGGGGGTTGTGAACACCGTGCCGCGACTGTGTTTCGATGCACGGCCACATGTGTTTCAGTTTTGCAAACAATCACTCTTCATTGCGTGAAGTTTGGCTTTGACAAGCCTAACGTCAAACTCACCTTACATTCGATACCAATTCGGTTACGCCTGCGCAGGGGTCGCCTCGATCGCGTCGAGGTCGCTCCGATCCCCGAGGATCTCCCAGCGCTGCAGTGAGAAGGGCACGTTGCCGTTCTGCCACACCCGGTCGTGAAGGCGCTGCAGCGAGAAGCTCTCACCCTCGGCGACCATCGCGTCGGTGACGAGGCGCAGCAGCTGCTGCTTGCCCACGTGGTACGACATCGCGAGCCCCGGGGTCGCCAGATACATGGCGCACTCTTCGCGCGCGGTCTCGACGTCCATCGGGACGAGGCGGACGAAGAAGTCGATCGCCTCGTCGAGGGAGAAGGCGCCGGTGGCGAGGTTCACGTCGACCACGACGCGCAGGCTCCGCAGGCGGTTGAAGTTGTGGACGACCTCCTGCGAGTGGGGGGCGTCGTCGAACAGCCCGGCGAGCAGCATCAGCTCCTCGTTGTAGAAGGCGATGCCCTCGTTCGCGACGGAATCGACGTAGCGACGGCGTACCGGATCCGGGTTCGCCCACGACAGCGCCAGCTGCTTGTAATGGGCGCCCTCGTGGATGATCCCCAGGCGGGGGTCGCGGGCGTTGGCGGCGTAGAAGTAGGGCAGGTCCGGTCGGGGCGGCGGCATGTACGACACCCCGTCCTGGTCGAGCCGGTCCTGGTCGGTGAGGTCGTCGGTGACGCCGAGGAATCGGATCGGTTCGAGGTAGGCCGGCATCGGCGCCACGTGGTATCGCTGCAGGCCGTCGGGCTGCGACAGCAGGCCCTCGCGCTCGGAGAAGGCGCGCACCTCGGCTTCCTGGACGATCTGTCGCTGCACCTGATCGTCGATGGTCGCGGCGATCGGATCGGGCGCAACATCTCGGAAGCGGTTGCGGGTGACGGTCTCGGCGAGTACCGCGCGACGGTAGTCCTGCAAAGCGGCGCGGACCAGTTCTTCGGGCTCCTCGGCGATGAAGGCGATGTTGCGCAGGAACCAGACGAACTTCTCGCGCCCCACCGGCACCGACGGGGCGAAGCCCGAGGCCTCGGCGTCCAGCCACTCGCCGAACCGCGCCAGCGCTTCGCCGGCAGCCGGCGCGAGGAGGCGCAGCTCGCGGAGCACGTCGCCGGCGACGACACCGTCGAGGGCCTCGACCGAGGCGGGGAAGCGCTCGCGCATGCCGCGGAGCTCGAGAGCGGCCACGCGGGCCAGGTCGGCCACCCCCGCGCGCCGGAGGTTCTCCTCGGCGAGTGAGACCCGCTCGGGGATCGACCGGGCGACCTCGATGAGCCCCTCCTGAACCTCGGCGGCGAAGGGAGGCCGGGGAAGGAGCAGGTCGAACCAGGGGCCCAGGATCTGACCGACCAGGAAGACCGCATCCCGTTCCCAGTTGCGGAGCACATCGGTGTCCCACTCCATCCTGTTCAGCACCGAGCGCAGGAGCCGGAGATCGACCTGCCCGGCGACATCGCCGTCGGCGATCCGAAGCGCGTCCAGCCGCTCGCGGAACTCCGACACCGCCCGACGCCGATCCTCGATGGAGGCGGGAGTGAAGTCGGGCAGCCACCGGGGGTCGCGGCGCAGGCGTGGGATGTCGTCGGACGAGCGGAAGGCCGCGCGGCGCGCCCACTCCTCGATGTCGTTGGAGAGCGCGATCAGGGCGTCGTTCATGGGGTGCTCCTCAGGGCGGGAAGGACGCGGCGACCGAGCAGCTCGATCGCGGCGACGGGATCGGGGCCGAGCGGGGGTCCGAAGGAGAGATGGTCGACCCCGAGCGCCATCAGCGCCCGGCACCGCTCGATGACCGTGTCGGGATCTCCGGAGATGCCGAGGGACAGCATCTGCGGGGTGATGGTGTCGATCGCCGCCTCCTCGTCGCCCTCGCGCAGCGCGTCCGACGCCGCAGCGAAGTCCTCCGTGCGTAGGCCCGCCCGTTCCAGGAGGTAGGGCGAGAACGCCCCGCCGTAATAGGCGAGCTTGCGGGCGAGGGCGCGATCCGCCGATCGACGGTCCTCGTCGATCGAGAGCCAGATGCAGGCGGGCATGTCGACCGAGGCCATCGTGCGGCCGGCGCGCTGTGCGCCGTCTGCGACCAGAGCCGACGCGGTGGTGAAGTGCTCCGGAGGGAACAGCAGCGCCAGAACGCCGTCGGCTTCTTCGCCCGCGAGCCCCAGCATCCGGGGGCTCATCGCCCCGATGTAGATGGGGACCGACGTCGGCGCGAGACGCAGATAGGCGTCACGGGTCCACCCCTCCCCCGCTCCAACCACGTCCATCGGCCGCTGGCCGGACAGGAGCGCACGCACGGACCGGAGGGCTTCGCGGGTGGCGGTGAGGGGCCTCGGCTGCTCGATCCCGATCCACGACAGGAATTCGCCCGAGCCCGCCGCGAGGCCGAGCAGGAATCGTCCACCGGAGATCTCCTGCAGCGTCGCTGCCGTCATCGCCAGCTCAGCGGGATGGACGGAGTACGGATTCATGATGCCGATGCCGAGGTGGATGCGCGTCGTGCGCGTGAACAGCGCTCCCAGGAGTGCGGGCGCCGAACGCAACATCAGGTCATGGGAGACCCACAGCTGGTCGATCCCCGCCTCCTCGGCGGCGAGTGCCATGGCGCTCAGCGCCTCGAGGTCGAGGTCGTTGTTGACGCGAAGGCTGAAGCGAAGAGGCTTCTCGGTCGCTGAGCCCGTCGGCGTTTCGGACATCGTCAGGCTCCTCGGACCGAGACACCAGAGCCGGTCGGCAGCGTGAGACGTGCGTCCCGCCACGTGAGGAAGCGGCCGAGTCCCTCGCGGATCGTCTCGTCGGCGGCCGCGAGCGACACCCGGAGATGGTGCGGGGTCTGCCGACCGAAGGCGGTGCCCGGAGCGAACGAGACACCGTGAGCGACGAGCTCGAGCGCTGCGCTGCGCGCATCGATGTCACCGGGGAGCGGAAGCATCAGATAGAAGGCACCGTGCGGGCGGACGATCTCGGTACCGGCACCGGCGAGGATGCCGACCGCCAGATCGCGACGCCGGCGGTAGGCGTCGCGCATCTCGCCGACGATCTTCTGCGGACCCGTGATCGCCGCCAGCGCGGCAGCCTGGGTGACGCTGGACACGCACGAGGACTGCAGCTCGAGGATGCGAACGACGGTGTCGGCGAGCCAGCTCGGCACGAGCGCGTATCCCACGCGCCATCCGGTCATGGCGTAGGTCTTGGAGAAGCTGAAGACCGACACGACGTGCTGCGGAGCCAGGGCCGCAGCCGTGGTGTGTCCCCCGTCGAAGACCATCTCGTCGTAGACCTCGTCGCTGATGACGAGGATGTCGCGCGACACGGCGAACTCGACGATCGCCGCCACCGTCTCGGCGGGCATCACCGCGCCGGTGGGATTGCTCGGAGAGTTGATCACGATCACCCGCGTCCGGGGCGTCACGAGCGCACGGATCTCGGCGAGGTCCGGCTGGAAGGCGTCTTCGGGACGCAGACCGTAGCGCACCGGAACGGCGCCGAGCAGGGTCGCCTGCATCTCGTAGTTCGGCCACGCGGGGTCGGGGATGAGGACCTCGTCCCCCGCCGCGACCACCGCCGCCATCACGGCGTCGACCGCCTGGACGGCGCCGTGGGAGATGAGAACGCGTTCGATCGGTGCCCGGAGGCCGTAATCACCCGCCAGACGCTCGGAGATCGCCTCACGCAGCACGGGGATGCCGGCGGTCTGCACGTAGGAGGTCTTCTTCCGCGCCGCTTCGAAGGCGGCGTCGATGATGTGTGCCGGTGTCGCGAAGTCCGGTTCGCCGATCTCGAGACGGATCATCGGCGATGACGAACCCAATGCCAGGTCGACGATCTCGCGGATGCCCGAGTGCGGCAGGTGCGACGCCGGAACGGCGGTGCGTGGCATCTCAGGTCCTTTCTGACAGGGGGGAGCCGAACGCACGACGGTGTGCGTCATCCGGAATCATTCGTAAACACCGCAATGCTCTGGAATTTCCCATCGCCAAGAATCTTACGTGAAACTCCGAACATTTGAATTACCGTCCGCGCGCGCGGCAGCGCGCCGGCGTTCGCGGTCGAACCAGATCGGGAACCGTCAGGCGGCGTCGTCGCCGGAGTGGTCCTCGACGTCTTCCGCGGCGTCGTCGACAGAGCCCTCGAGCAGTTCGCGCACCGCGCGTTCGCGGATGACCTCGCCGAGGCTGAGGAACGTCTCGATGCGCTGGAGGCCGCGAATCGGCCAGATCCGATCCAGCAGCAGCGCCTGCAGGTGGGCATGATCGCGGATGCGGAACCGAGCGATCATGTCGAAGCTGCCGGTGACGACGACCAGCTCGGTGAGCTCGGAGATCGACCGGAGCTCGGTCAGGATCTCCCCGAGATCGGCGTCGGTCGCGAGCGTCATCGGGATGTAGACCAGCCCCGGGTAGCCGAGCGCCGACCAGTCCACGACGGTCGTGTACCCCCTGATGACCTGCTGCCGCTCCAGACGCGCGATGCGCTCGCCGACGGCCGGAGGCGACATCCCCACCGCACGAGCGAGCTGGCGCTGGGACACCCGCGGGTCGTCGCTGAGCAGGAAGAGGATCCTCCGGTCGATCTCGTCGAGTTCGACCACCGGGTGGGGCTTCTCCACCTCACGGGTCATGTTCGACATGGGCGAGCGCTTCGCGCGGACCTCCGGCGGTTCCTCCGGCGAGGATGATCGGGCCATGCCGTTCCTTGTCTGGTCGTGATGATGGTCTTCGTCGATCACTGTCGGATCGAGCATACGGTCGGCGTCCACCGGGGTGACAGCGGCACGCGAAGGGCTGCGGGGGTGCCACAAGAGGGAAGCACCCCCGCAGGTCAGTTGACGACGGGCGCGTTGGGGTGGTCGTTGATCGACGCGCAGCCGTCGTCGGAGAGCAGGAACACGTCCTCGACGCGGACCCCCACCCGGCCGGGCCAGAAGACCGACGGCTCGATGGTGAAGAGCATCCCTGCTTCCAGAGGCGTCTCATCCTCTTCGGAGATGTACGGCAGCTCGTGGACATCGAGTCCGATGCAGTGGCCGGTGCGGTGACGGAACCAATCTCCGTATCCCGCGTCCTCGATGACCGCGCGGGTCGCTCGGTGGACATCGCCTCCCGTCGCCCCGACGACCGCGGCTCGACGCCCGGCCTCCTGGGCGGCGATGACGATGTCGTAGACCTCGAGGTACTCCTCGTTCGGATCGCCGATGTGCACCGTGCGCCCGAAGTCGGAGCAGTAGCCCCGGGTGATGGCACCGAAGTCGAAGCTGACGCCCGACCCCGGGCCGAGCGTGTTCGTCGACACCCGCACCGAGGCATCGCGACCCAGCGCCGGCCCCATCGCCCAGACGCCGGTGTCGAACGAGGCACCGGGAGACCCCAGGCGCCGCATCTGCAGATCCACCTCGGCGGCGAGATCGAGCTCGGTCACCCCCGACACGACCAGAGGAGCCACCGCCTGCATCACGTGGTCCACAATGGCGGCCGATCGCCGCATGAGGGCGATCTCCTGGTCATCCTTGATCCGTCGGATCTCGTTGATGAGACCATCGGCGACGACGAACTCGGCCTCCGGCCGGTGGTTGCGCAGCTCGACGGCGGTCTCGGCCCAGGTGCGACCGGCCAGCGCGATCCGCTCCGAGCTCACGCCCTCGTGAGCGCAGTGCTCATCGGTCGGGCGCCCGCCGATCGCCACCACACCCGTACGCGCGCGGTAGCTGTCGAAGGCGCGGCGGAACACCTCGCGGCCGTCATCGCTTTCGGTGGCGGTGACCACCTCGCCCGAGACCCCCTCGGGGAGGTCGAACTCCTGGAAGTGGCGCGTCAGGACGAACAGCGGCTCCTCGCCGGGGCTGACGAAGGCCCCCGAGATCCAGTGGTTGGTGTAGCCGATGTTCCCGAACGACGGCGCACGTCGTGGGACCCCGGTGAAGTACTCCAGGTCGGACTGGGACGCGGGAAGGAACAGCACGTCGACGCCCGCGGCGTCCATCTTCTCCCAGAGCCGGCGTTGCCGCGCAGCGTGATCGAAGGGGGTCGAGAGGGTGTCGGTGCCCGACGCGGAATCGGTGGTGAGCATGGGAACAGTCTGCCTCATCTCACCGCCGTTTGGCTAGCGAATGTCACGTACATCCCGCCAATGCTTTGAACTTGAAAAGCCAGAGTGACCTTTCACATTACTTTCGTGACATCCTGTTCCACGGCTTCGGCGGCGACGAAGTGGCCGGGTGCGCATTCCACCAGTCGGGCCTCCTCGTCGCTCACCTCTCGCGGGACGCGCCGGTCGGGTTCGCTCGGCAGGGGCGCTCCCCGGCCCATCCGCGGAATGGCGCCGATGAGCGTGCGCGTATAGGGGTGACGCGGCTGTGCCCAGATCGCCTCGGTCGGCCCCGTCTCCACGATGCGTCCGAAGTACATCACCGCCAGGCGGTGGGCGATGGTGCGCAATCCCGACAGGTCGTGCGAGATCATCAGCAGTGCGACCCCCCGGGCGGTCGCGGTGTCCGAGAGGAGGCCCGCCACCTGCTGCCGGGTCGAGGCGTCCAGGGCCGACACCGGTTCGTCGGCGACGATCACGCTCGGATCGGATGCCAGGGCGCGGGCGATCGCGATGCGCTGGCGTTGTCCTCCCGAGAACTGGTGGGGGAAGCGCAGGAGGGCCGACGCCGGCAAGCCGACGGATTCGAGCAGCTCTCCGGCTCGCGCCGAGCCGCCGCGGGCGGAGATCGCATCCTGGATCTGGCGACCGATCCGGCGCCGCGGGTTGAGGGAGGAGTACGGATCCTGGAAGACCATCTGCACGGCACGGTCAGCCACGGGCCGGGCGCGGCGGCGGAGGGGCGCGAGTTCGCGCCCCTCGACCAGGATGTGTCCGGAGCTGAGCGGGTTCAACCCCACGATGGCCTTGCCGAGCGAGGACTTGCCGCAGCCGGATTCGCCGACCAGGCCCAGGACCTCGCCCGCCTCGACCCGGAGGGAGACCCGCGAGACCGCCCGAACGGTCTTCGCGCCGGGAACGCGGTATTCCACGACGGCGTCCTGCACCTCCAGTGCGCTCATGCGATGGCCTCCGTGTCGGGCAGGGCGTCCACGAGCGCCCGGGTGTAGTCGTCGGTGGGGGCGGCGAGCACCTCTCGCGTGGAGCCCGACTCGACCACGCGACCGGAGCGCATGACGTACAGGCGATCGGTCAGCACGTTCATCACCGCCAGGTCGTGTGTGATGAACAGCATGGCCATGCCCAGCTCCTGCCGGAGTCCCTCGAGAAGTCGGAGGATTCCGGCCTGCACGGTGACATCGAGGGCGGTGGTCACTTCGTCGGCGATCAGCAGCTCGGGCTCGCAGGCCAGCGCCGACGCGATCGCGATGCGCTGCCGCATCCCCCCGGAGAACCGGTGAGGATACGAGCGGATCGCGAGGTGCGGGTCGGGGATTCGGACGCGGTCCAGCAGCTCGATGCCGCGCTGGCGCGCCTGCTTGCGCGTCACCGATCGATGGACGAGCTGGTGCTCGGTCAGCTGTCGTTCGATGGTCAGCATCGGATGCAGGGACGTCATCGGGTCCTGGAACACCACGGAGACGCGGTCCCCCCGCAGCGCCCGGAGATCGCGCTTGCTGAGGGTCAGGACGTCGCGACCGTCGAACAGCACCTCCCCCTCCGTCGCCGAGCCATCGGGGATGAGCCCGAGGGCGGTCAGGGCGGTGAGGGTCTTGCCGCTTCCGCTCTCGCCGGCCAGCCCCACGATCTCGCCCGGGGCCACCGAGAGCGAGACCCCGTCGACCAGGGCACGACCGCCCAAGCGCAGGCGGAGGTCGCGGACATCGAGGAGAGGCGCGTTCACAGTTCCACCGCCTGCACGGCGCGCGAGGTGCGGGGGTCGAGCGCGTCGCGGAGCGAGTCGCCGATGAAGTTGAACGCCAGCACGATGCTGAGGATCGCCACGCCCGGGAAGAGGGCCACCCAGTAGTTGTAGAACACCCGCGACCCTTCGGAGACCATGGCCCCCCACTCGGGGGTGGGGGGCACCGCACCGAGACCGAGGTAACTGAGCCCCGCCAGCAGCAGGATGGCGTTGCCGAGTTCGAGCGTCGAGATCACGGCGATGGGGCCGAGGATGTTCGGCGCGATGTCGCGAAGCAGTGTGCGAAGCGACGATGCACCCAGCAGCCGGGAGGCGGCGATGAAGTTGCTGTCGCGCAGCCCCAGCACGAGCGATCGGGTCACGCGCGCATAAGCGGGCCACGACACCACCACGATCGCCAGCACCGCATTCACCAGCGACGGGCCGAGGGCCGCAGAGACGGCCATCGCCAGGATGATGGCGGGGAAGGAGAAGAACAGGTCGACGATGCGCATCAGGACGGCATCGACGGCGCCACCGAAGTACCCCGCGACGGCTCCCACCGTCGAGCCGACGATGAGCGAGAGCGCGACGAGCATGATGGCGATGGGGATGCTGATGCGGGCGCCGTAGATCACGCGCGAGAGGACATCGCGCCCCACTCCGTCGGTGCCGAAGGGATGCTCGAGCGAGGGCGGCAGGAAGCGGGCCGAGTCCTGGGCGAGCGGATCGTAGGGAGCCAGCAGCGGCGCGAAGATGATCACGACGATCCAGAACACCACGATGACGATGCCGACGATCGCGAGCGGACGCCGCCACGCCGCGGGGAGGCGCCAGCGCGGCATCCATCGACGACCGTCTGCCGCCTCGATGGGATCGACCGTGTCGAGGGCCTTCTCTGTGGTGCTCATGCGCGCCGGATCCTCGGGTCGATGATGCCGTACAGGATGTCGGTGATCAGGTTCACGAAGATGTAGATCAGCGCGACGAAGATCGTCACTCCCACGATCGCCGACAGGTCGAGCGTGGAGGCCGCCCGGTAGGCGTAGGAGCCGATGCCCGGCCAAGCGAAGATCTGCTCGACCAGCACCGTTCCCGCCAGAAGCGACGCGAAGGCCGTTCCCACGACGGTGATCACCGGCACGAGCGCGCCGCGGAGGACGTGACCGAAGACGACCGAGCGGGGACTGAGGCCCTTGGCTTCGGCGGCGCGGATGTACTCCTGTCCGAGGACGTCGAGCACGGAAGCCCGGGTGAAGCGCATCAGCAGCCCCACCATCGGTGCCGACAGCACGATGGCGGGGAGGATCAGGTGATCCACGGCCTGGAAGAACAGGGGCAGGTCGCCGGCCAGCAGCGAGTCGATCGTGTAGAAGCCGGTGACACGTGGCGGCGGGATCTCTCCCGCGTCCAATCGCCCGGAGGAGGGGAACCACTGCAGCCGGGTGGCGAAGATCGAGGTGGCGATCAACGCGAACCAGAAGATCGGGATGGACACGCCGCCGAGGCTGAATGCCCGCAGCACGTTGTCCACCGCGGTGTTGGCCCGCAGGGCCGCCACGATTCCCAGCCCGCCGCCGACCACGACGGCGATCAGCGTGGCCGAGAGCGCCAGCTCTGCAGAGGCGGGCCCGAACAGCATGAGATCGGTCAGGACGGGGCGCGTGGTCTGGACGGAGTCGCCGAGGTCACCACGGAAGAGCCCGCCGAGATAGATGAAGAACTGCTCGTACAGGGGGCGGTCGAGCCCCATCTGCCGGCGCATCGCCTCGACGATCTCGGGGTTCGCAGCGGCCTGTTCGCCCAGGCGCGCCGTCGCGGCGTCGCCGGGGAGGACGGCGGTGAGCACGAACGCCACCAGGATGGTGCCGACGACCAGGAGAAGGGCAGCGCCGAGACGTTTGGCGATGAACAATGCCACGCGACGACCTCGATCTGGATGGGGTGGGGGGAAGGGGAGGAGAGCACGCTCCCGGATGCGTTCCCGGGAGCGTGCTCCCCGTGCTCAGCGACCGATGGCCGCGATGTCGAGCGAGAATACCGGGTCGTACGCGACCTCGCCGACAGCGGACGTGGACACCACCGACGCCGCGGGCTGGAACAGCGGCACGATCACACCGGCTTCGTTGCTGAGCTCCTGGAACTCCTGGTACAGAGGCTCGCGTGCCGCGGGGTCGATCTCGCTGCGCACTTCCTCCATGACCGCTTCGATCTCAGGCGCCATCCCGGCCGTCCAGCCGGCGCGTTCGCCGACGATCCCACCGGGGCCGAACGCGAGGTAGTCGGCCGAGTCCGGGTAGTCCGGGTTCCACAGCCACAGGCCCATCTCTTCGGTACCCGCGCGGTAGCTCTCGAGCGTCGTCGCGATCGGGCCGGGAGCGAGGTTGACGGTGATGCCGACCTCGGCGAGCTGTGCCGCGATGCGCTCGGCGAACGGGCCCATGCTCAGACCGTTGCTCGAGAAGTCGCTGGCGTATTCCAGCTCGACGGTGACATCGCCACCCAGTCGCTCGACGGCAGCCTGGGCGCGCTCGACGTCGCGCTCGACGGCGCTGTCCGCTCCGAGCGCCCCCAGATACGACGAGGGGATGATCCCGTAGGCGCGTTCTGCGCCCTCGCCGGCGAGCTCGAGCATCGCATCGAAGTCGATGCCGTACCGGACGGCCTCGCGGAAGTCGGGCGACGAGGTGATCTCGGAGACCTCGGGGTTGGCGTTGAGGAAGAAGAAGAACATCGTCGGCGCCTGTGCGGTGTCGATCACGACATCGCCGCCGAGACCGTTGATCTGGTCCGAACCGAGGTCGAGCGCGATGTCGGCCGTCCCGCTCTGGATGTCCATCAGCTGCGCCTCTGCGGTGGCGTTGCGCAGCACGACGCGGTCGTACACCGGCGCCTCGCCCCAGTACTCGGGGTTCGCCACGAGCACGGTCTCGGTGGTCGTGTCGAAGGTCTCGAGCATGTAGGGTCCGCTGCCGGCGGAGGTGGTGTTCAAGAACTCCTCCGCCGTGTCGGTCTCGGCGGCATCCTCGGCGTCCGTGCCGCCGTTCTCGCTCACCAGAGCGCTGTTGACGATTCCGAGCGTGGGGCTGGTCACGATGGCCGGGACCGCGGTGTTCGCCGTCTCCGACGTGATGACCACGGTGGATTCGTCCGGCGAGGTGACGCTCAGGCCGCTCATCAGGAAGGATCCGTTGCCCTGGACGTTCTTCACGCGGTTGAGCGAGAAGACGACGTCTTCGGCCGTCAGCGGGGTGCCGTCGGAGAACGTGATGCCGTCGCGGATCGTGAAGGTGTACTCCGTCGCGTCGTCGTTGACGGACCATTCGGACGCCACACTCGGCAGCGGCTCGGTGGCATCCCCATCCGCGAAGGTGAGGAGGCTGTCATAGACCGCGTGCAGCACGATGTTTCCGGTGGTCTCGAACATCCGCGCGGGGTCGGCCGTGACGAGGTCGAAGGACTTGTCGATGACGAGCGATTCGCTCTGCTCGCCATCGGGCTGGTCGGTGTCGGTGTCGGCCGGAGCCGCGCACGCGGCGAGGGCGAGGGCCGTGGCGGCGACGAGGGTCGCCGCCGTGAGGAGCCTTCTGGGTGTTTTCACGGGACTCTTCTTTCTCGGGTGGGGGGTTACTGCTCGGGCAGGACGTCTTCGTGATTGTGGACGAGGAGCCACGTGCCCTCTCGCCGCCGCCAGACGCCGGTGTTCCGGACACGTTCAGGGCGGGCGGCGGGATCGGTGAAACGAACGGTGAAGGTGTGCCGGACGAGCGCGAAGTCGTCCCAGACGTCGATGACCGGTTCGGTGACGTCGATTCCGGCGACGGCCGCGACGCTTCCCGCGGGCCGGCTGTCGCGCAGCGCATTCAGGCCCGAGAGCCCGAAGACCAGGGGCTCGTGCTCGGTGTCCCAGAGCGTGACGTCTTCGGCGATGTAGCTGTCGGCTCGCGCACGGTCACTGGTCAGGTACGCGTCGTACATGGCGTACACGGCGTCGTGCAGCCACTTCTCGTCGTCGGTCACGGGTGCTGACATGTCACTTCCTCGGTGTTGGGGGGGGAACCGCGGTTGCTCAGATGGAAACAGATTCTTCGTTTCAGCCGTATTTCGTAAAGAGAAATCCGTCTCACGTCTTACGTTCAGAAGAAATCTGACGGATCAACCGGCCGTTTGTCTATAGGGAGTTGCAACGGAATCGTCACAGTCCGAGCTGGCGGGTCACGTCGTCCAGCTCGTCGATCACGACGCCGATGCGCCCGAGACGCTCTTCGCCCTCCGCTCCCAGCTGCGCGAACGTCGTCAGCGGCGGGCGCACCGTGCCCATCGGGAAGCCGGCTCGCTCGGCAAGCCGCTTGGAGTAGCACTGGTGACCGTAGGTGGGGTGCCCCGCGGCGATGATCGCGTCGAACCGCTTGATCAGATCGTCGATCCGTCGAGCATCCTCGATGCGTCCTTCCTCCAGCAGACCCCAGATTCCCGCGGAAGCGCGGGGGATGTAGTTGCCGTACGGATTGACGTACCCCTTCGCGCCCAGGAGGTAGGAGTCCACCACCCGCTCACCCGCGTAGACGGTGATGGCGTCACCGGCGAGGTCGATCACGTCGCGCACGCGCGCGATGTCCTGGGAGGACTCCTTGATGTACGAGATCGTGGCGAAGTCCTTCGCCAGACGCGCGACGAGCTCAGCGCTCATGTCCACGTTCGAGGTGACGGGATTGTTGTAGAGCATGATCGGCAGATCGACCGCTCCGACGATCGCTTCGTAGTGACGATAGATCTCGTCGTCGGTGGGCGTGTAGTAGTAGGGGGGCACGATCATCAGGCCGTCCGCCCCGAGGTCCTGCGCCTCGACGCTGAACTGCACCGCCCGTGTCGTGGAGGCGTCGGCTGTGCCGACGAGCACGGGAATCCGCCCGTCGATGTGCTCGACGGTCGCCCCCACCAGCTCGCGACGCTCTTCCGGCGTGACCGACAGGAACTCGCCCGTCGTTCCGAGCATGATGATTCCGGGAACGCCCTCTGCGAGCTGCCAATCGAGGAACGCACGCAGCCGGTCGAGGTCGATCCGGCTGAGGTCGTCGGTGAAGGGCGTGACCGCGACGGTGTAGGAACCCGAGAAAGTGGCGGGCATGAAGTGACCTCTCTGCGAACAACTGTACGTAAAGTGAACACCCAGGATACGGTGTAGGCATGTTGGATCGGAAGCATCCCGGGCATGTCTTCGATGTCGCGGTGGTCGGTGGCGGCGCGAGCGGAGCTTCGGCGACCTACCATCTGAGCCGAGCCGGACTCGATGTGGTGCTCCTGGACCGCAACGATCTCAATACCGAGGCGTCTGGGCGAAACGCCGGAAGCCTCCACGGTCAGATCCAGCACGAGCCGTTCCTGGAGGAAGGTGCCGAGTGGGCGGAGGCGTGGCTGCCCGCACTGCGATTCCTGGCCGACTCCCTCACGCTCTGGGACGATCTGAGCGACGACCTGGGCACGGATCTGCAGGTGGCCAAGAAGGGCGGCATCCTCGTCGCAGACGACGTGAGCCAGCTCGCCGCGATCGAGCGGAAGGTCGCGCTCGAGAATCGGATCGGCATTCCCAGTCGGATGCTGTCCGCCGACGAACTCCGAAGCCTCGCGCCGTGGCTCAGCGATGCCGTCGTCGGCGGAGAGCTGTGCCCCATCGAGGGGAAGGCGAATCCCCTGCTCGTCGCGCCGGCCTTCGCGCGCCGCGCCGTCGAGGCAGGAGCCCTCGTACGCACCCAGACCCCGGCGGTGGGCTTCGATCGCGACGGCGACACGCGCGTCATCCGGACCCCCGGCGGTGATGTGCGGGCGCGGCGCGTCGTCCTCGCGGGAGGGGACGGGATGCCGGACCTGGCCCGCCACTTCGACCTCGACCTGCCGATCTCGAGCGGCGCGGTGCAGGTGAGTGTCACCGAGCGCGTCGATCCGATGGTGGCGCACCTGTTCTACTACGCCGGCGGAAAGCTGACCTTCAAGCAGGCGCAGTCCGGCACCCTGCTCATCGGCGGCGGATGGCCGGCCCGGCGCAATGCCGCCGGGGAATGGGTCGTCAACCCCGACTCGCTGCGTGCGAACCTGGCGATGGCGATCCGCATCGCCCCGATGATCGCCGACCTCGCCCTCCTTCGCACCTGGACCGGCATCGGCAACGGAACCCCCGACCACAGCCCGATCATCGGCCCCGTGACGGCCGAGGGCGACGTCGTCGTCGGGTTCTATCCGTACATGGGCTTCACGGCGGCCCCCCTCATGGGGCGGATCCTCGCCGATCTGGCCCAGGGCAAGGATCCGGGACTCGACCTCGCGCCGTTCGCCCCGACCCGGTTCTGAGCGGGCGGAGCGCTTCCGGGCCGACGGCTCTCACCCCTGGGCGACGTCCCCGAGCGGAACCGGCTTGACCGGGGCCTGCGGGGCGAACCCGGAGCGCTCCGCGACGGCGACACCGGTGCGCGCAGCCTGCATCGCCGTGAGGACCGGTCCGCAGTACCGCCCCTGGCATTTGCCCATGCCGGCGCGCGTGACGCGCTTGACCGCGCCGGCCGTCGTCACGCCGTCGGTCATCGACTCGGCGAGGTCGCCGTACGTCGTGCCTTCGCAACGGCAGACCACCGTGTCGGGCCGGGCGAGCTGGTCGGTGAGGACCGGGGCGGCGAACAGCGTGTTGACGGCCCGCTGGAACGCCGCCTGACGGCGTGCGTCCGCCGCCGCCTGCCGCGGGGCGCCCGACGGCTCGCCCCGGAGGTCTCTGCGGATGGCGGCCGCAGCCAGTTTCGCCTGCGCCTGGGCGAACTTCGCGCCGCGCACGCCGGCAGTGTCTCCGATCGCGAAGACCGACTCGATCGATGTGCGGCCGTCACCGTCGGTGACCGTGCGCAACGCTCCGCGGGCCGCATCCACCTCGTGCCGGCACCCGAGCGATCGTGCGAGATCGTTTCCCGGGAGGAAGCCGTAGCCGAGACACACCGCGTCGACGTCGAAGGAACGGAGCTCCCGCGTCATCCGCCCCTGTTCATCGATGCGCCCGATGTTCGCGCGGGAGACACCGTCTGCGGGATCCCCCTCGAGCCCCACCACGGCCGCGCCGGTGATGATCGGAACCCGGCGCGCGGTCAGCTCGGCGAGGTAACGGACGCCGTCGGCGGTGAGACCGGGGACCGCGAGGGCCATGCGCGCGACCGCGGCTGCCCGAAGCGGCGAGAAGATCCGCGCGGCCTCGACCAGCGCGACGACGTTCACTCCCCCGCGCGACAGCTCAGCGGCCAGCTGGACGTTCAAGGGGCCGTTCCCCGCCACGAGGACACGGTCGCCGGGGGAGACCTGGTAGGACCGGAGCAGGGTCTGGCCGGCACCGGTGGTCATGACACCCGGGAGGGTCCACCCCGGGATCGGCGCGCCGCGCTCATAGGCGCCGGCGGCGATCACCACGCGTCGGGGGCGGATGATCCAGCGCTCCCGCTCCGACCGCGCGAGGAGGCGATCGGGCTCGAAGGCCGCCCACACCGTGGTGCCGAGGAGGGTACGCACCCCCGCGGTCTGAGCCGCGCGGATCAATCGGCGACCCGCGGTGTACTGCCCGTCCAGGCGGTCCTCGTCGACGTGGAACGCCGGGTCGGGCTGCTTGTAGTACTGCCCTCCGAGCTTCGGACGATCATCGACCAGCAGCACATCCAGACCCGCTGCGGCGAGATCTGTCGCAGCGACGAGACCTGCGGGCCCGGCCCCGATGACGAGGACGTCGGGCTCGATCTCGGTCTCGGGGCGCGCCGGGGCCGACGCGACGGGAACCCGACGCCGGGGCGGTTGGGTCTCGACGATCTGGCCGTCCCGCGCGGGGGTCATGCAGGCGAGCCGGGCATCCTCGCCATCGATGCGCACCGCGCACTCATGACACACGCCCATGCCGCACCAGATCCCGCGCCGACCGCCCGTGTCATCGGCGCGATTGCCCCGCTCTCCCGCCGCGACCATCGCGCTGGCGACCGAGTCGGTGGCGGTGACGGGCACGGTGCCGCCGTCGAAGCACAGCGCGCCATCGCCCTCCGCGTCGCCGCTGATGCCGGGGGTGGTCACTCTCATCCGCGTCTCCTCTGTCTCGTTCGCAGGACGCACGTTCATTCGCCATACGAACCGGATCCATTATGCTGGTTCCCGACGTCCCGCGACCGTTCCCGGAGGCAATCATGACCCGTCCGCCTGCTGATCTCCCCACGTCCGACCGCGTCGGCGGTGGACGATGAGCGGGCTGGCGGGACGGACGATCCTCGTCACGGGCGCGTCCGGCGGGATCGGCCGCGCAACAGTCGAGCGGCTCGCGTCGACCGGCGCCCGGGTCATCGGGCATTGCCGCTCGAATCCCGAGGGGGCCCTGGAGGCCATCGCCGCTTTCCCCGAGGGAAAAGCCACGATCGTCCAGGCCGACCTCGCCGACCCGCAGGGCGCATCCGACCTGTGGCAGGCCGCTCTGGACTGGGCGGGACGGATCGACGTGGTGGTTCTGAATGCGGCGATGATGCCCAAGGTCGAGCTCGATGACACCGACGACGCGTGGAACGACACCTTCGAACAGGCCCTGCAGGTCAACACGCTCAGCCAGCTCACCCTCATCCGACGGTCGTTGGCGCACTTCCTGACCGAGGGCGGCGGCACGATCGTCGGACTCAGCAGTTGGGTGACACAGCGGGGAGCGGGAAACCCCAACCTCGTCGCCTACGCCGCTTCGAAGGCGGCGACGGCCGCGGCTCTGAAGACGGTCGCCCGCGCGTACGCAGCCGACGGCGTCCTGACCTACCTGATCGCCCCCGGCGCCGTGGACACCGCGATGTCCGCCTCAGCGGGAGCCGACCGCGGCGGGCGCGACGCCGTGCTGCAGACGCTCGCCATGGGCGAGATGGTCCCGCCGGCCGAGATCGCCGAGCTCATCGCGCTGCTGGCCGGCGGTCGGGTTCGCCATCTGAGCGGCGCCACGCTCGACGTCAACGGCGCCACGTACGTGCGCTGACCTGCTGATCTCAGCGGGTGCCGACGCGCTCTTCGATGCGTTCGATGACGCTCCACCCCGACTCGATCACCACGAGGGCGCCGGTGACGTGTCGCGAGACATCGGAGGCGAGGAAGCGCAGCGCCGTCTCATCCTGATCGCCGGCGGGCGCCAGGGCGTTCACCCGCACACCGTGGGGCTGGAGCTCCTGAGCGAACTCCCGCACCATCTGATTGATCGCCTCCGAGGTCATCGCGCGCGTGCCGCGTTCCCCGCCCGTCGCGGCACGAGTCCCCGAGTAGGCGATGATCGATCCGCGACCCCGGGCGGCCATCGCGGGAGCGAAATGGCGAAGCGCTGCCCAGCACGACGCGACCTCGGCGGCGAACGCATCGACGAGGTCCTGTTCCGCCGTCATCGGGACAGCCGTGGTCGATCCGGCATCGGCGCAGTGGATCAGCACCTCGGTGTCGTCGAACTCCGCGGCCAACCGCTGCACGTGGGTGCCGTCGGTGACGTCGGCTTCCCACACCTGGAAGCGGTCATCGGCGCCGAAGGCGGCCTCGAGCTGCGCGACATCCTCGTCGGCGACGATCACGCGCGCCCCGTGCCCCGCGAGCGTGCGCGCCGCCGAGCGCCCCATGGCGCCCGCGGCACCGAGGACCAGCACGGTGCGGCCGGTCAGGTCAGGGGCGGACATGCCGCATCCGTCGATCGCGGGGGGTCATCACGGAAGTATCCTCGCCTCTTGTTCGCTTACCGCACAAACGTTCACTGTGCGTTCACCATGTCCATCTTGCCCCAGAACCACGGGGACCGCATCCCCGATCATGGGAAAGATTCGCCGGCATCCTCCGCGGAGCGCGTGTCGAGGATTCGGGAGAGGAAGCGTCGGGTGCGCTCCTCCACCGGGCGATCGAGCACCTCTGCCGCACTGCCGCTTTCCACGATCCGTCCGTCGTCCATGAACACCACCCGGTCGGCGACCTCCCGCGCGAACTCGATCTCATGCGTGACGACGATCATCGTCAATCCCTCGGACGCGAGGCGCCGCATGACGGAGAGCACCTCCCCGACGGTCTCGGGATCAAGGGCCGAGGTGGGCTCGTCGAAGAGCATGACGCGCGGGCGCATGGCCAGAGCCCGGGCGATCGCCGCGCGCTGCTGCTGACCGCCGGAGAGCTGCCGCGGGTAGGCCGACTCCTTGCCGCTCAGCTGTACCCACTCCAGCAGCTGTCGCGCATGGGTCTCCGCCTCGGCACGCGGGGTGCGCAGCACCTGGATCGGAGCTTCGATGATGTTCTGCAGCACCGTCATGTGACCGAAGAGATTGAAGTTCTGGAACACCATGCCGATCTCGGTGCGCTGACGTGCGAGCTCCGCCGGGGCGATCTCGATGAGATGGCCCCGGCTCTCACGCACCCCCACCGGCTCGTCACCGAGCCATACGATCCCCGCGGTCGGGGTCTCGAGGTGGTTGATGCAGCGCAGCAGCGTGGACTTCCCCGACCCGGATGGACCGATCACGCAGACGACCTCGCCGCGGAAGACCTCGAGATCGACGGCATGGAGGACCGCAAGCGATCCGAAGCTCTTGCTCACCGATTGCAGACGGATGACGGGATCGACGATCGTTGTCATACCGGCGCCTTCTCTTTCAGCCCCGAAGAGGGCGTGGTGCGGGGAAGGAGCTTGCGCAGCTTCTGGGCGTACGTGTCGGGAGCGCTGCGGGTGGCGCCGCGCGCGTAGTACTTCTCGATGTAGTGCTGGCCGATGGAGAGCACGGTCGTCAGCACGAGGTACCAGATGCACGCCACCACCAGAAGCGGGATGGTCTCGAACGTACGCGCGTAGATCACCTGGACGGTGTAGAGAAGCTCACTGATGGCGACGATGCTGACCAGGCTCGTTCCCTTGAGCATCGAGATCACCTGGTTGCCCGTCGGTGGGACGATGACCCGCATCGCCTGCGGCAGGACGATGCGCCGCATCGCGCGACGGCGCGACATGCCGAGCGCGGCCGCAGCCTCACTCTGGCCCTGATCGACCGATTGGATGCCGGCACGGATGATCTCGGACATGTACGCACCCTCGTTCAGCCCGAGCCCGAGCAGCGCGGCGATGAGGGAGCTGACCACCGTGTTGGTGTCCCATTCGAACCACTGCGGGCCGAACGGGATCCCGAGGGTGAGCTTGGGGAGGAAGCTGGCGAGGTTGTACCAGAACAGCAGCTGCACCAGCAGGGGCGTCCCCCGGAACAGCCAGATGTAGCCATCGGCCGCCACGTTGAACAGCAGGCTGTTCGAGATCTTCATCAGGGCGAGGATCAACCCGATGAGGCAGCCGAGCACCATCGCGACCGCGGTGAGGAACAGGGTCAGGCCGACCCCCTGAAGCACGCGGGCACTGAACAGGTACTCGCCGACGACATCCCACCGCATGGCATCGGCGGTGAGGAACTTCGAGATGATCTCGAGCACGAACAGCACCAGCAGGATGCGCAGCGCCCAGCCCGCGGCCTTCAGAGCGATCTGGCGCCCGGTGGTGGTCCGTACCCGCGGCCCCTCCGGACCTCGGCCGATCTGCAGCGTCGCCGTCAGCGGCCCCCGGCTCCGACGATCGTCGGGTGCCTCATCTGTGCCGGTCGAGGTCACTGCTCGACGCTCGGATTGACGACCGCCTCGTCGAGGAGGCCGAAATCGACATCCCAGCTGGTCATGATCGTCTCGTACGTCCCGTCCTCGATCAGCTGGTTCATGGCCGCCGCGATGGCCTCGGTCATGCCGGAGTCCTTCCCCACGGCCACGCCCTCGAGGTTCGGCTGGTAGTCCAGCGGCTGGATCTCGAGACCCTCGGCGCTGCTGTCCTCGCGCAGCAGCCACGAGAGCTGCCCCTTGGCGGTCATGAACGCGTCGATGCGGTCGGAGCTGACGGCCAGCAGCGCCGCGCCCTGCTGCGGGAAGGAGTCGATGGTCGGAGCAGGCTCCCCGGCGTCTTCGCAGATGGCGACGATCTCCTCGATCTGGATGAGGAACGCCGAGCCCGCCAAGGCCCCGACACGCAGGCCGCAGAGGTCCTCCGGGGTGCTGATGTCCAGGCCCGCGTCCTCACTCGTGATGACCCCGGTCGTGCTCTCGTGCACGGCGACGATGTCGACGACGTCGAGCCGCTCCTGCGTCACGATGATCGACGCCCAGGAGCTGTCGAATCGGCCGTTATCGATCCCCGGGATGAATGTGTCGAACGCGCCCGACACCTCTGCGGTGTACTCCAATCCGAGGAGCGCTGCAGCCGCGCGACCGAGGTCAGGACCCCATCCGGCGATCTCGTCGTTCTCGTCGAGGAACGTGTCGGCGGGGGCGTTGTCGAACTGGATGGCCGTCAGGGTTCCCCGTTCGGCCACGTCATCGGGCACAAGCGCGGCGAGCTCGTCGTTCGTCTCGATCGTGACTCCGGCGACCTCGATCGAGAGGTCCGAATCGCCGGCGTCCGCGGCGGAACCCGAGGTGCAGCCCGCGAGTGCGAGCCCGAGGGCGGAGAAGGCGGCAAGGCCGACGAGAACGCGGCGGGAGGCGGGGGTGTTCATCGGGAGCTGCTCCTTCGAGGCATGACAACGGGGCGGGAAGTGTGCGTTATACGCACGAGTGTTCACTATGCGTTCATCGAAGTCAACACATCCGTCGGCCATGCAGCCCGGGGATCAGCGGAACGAATCGACGACGGCGTTGCGGTGGTAGTCGAAGATGATGTTCGTCCGCGTCGAAGCCACGCGGTCATGACCCGAGATCTGCTCGACGACGAATCGTCGCAGCGCTGAGGAGTCGGTCACCGCGACGTGGACGATGAAGTCGTCGGCGCCGCCGAGGAAGAACACCTGCACCACCTCCGCCAGCGAGCGGGTGTGTTCAGCGAAATCGGTGATGCTGGCCTGCCGAGCACCGGGGCGGAGCGTCACCCCGACCAGGGCCTGCAGCGCTCTTCCAAGCCTGGCCTGGGCGACGCTCGCGGTGAACGACGAGATGACTCCGCGGTCGATGAGCCCCCGGAGGCGCGTGTGAGCGGTGGACGGGGCGACACCGACCTGCTCTGCCAGCGCCGCGTTGGTGATTCTGCCGTCCGCCGTGACCGCCTCGAGGATCCGGCGATCGAGCTCGTCCAGCGGAACAGGCTGTGGATCGTTCGGCTCACGCGTCATCCGACACCTCCTTCTTCGTTGCAGACCCGCCGATCAGCGGTATCCGCCGAATCTTCATCGGAAGGACTGCCATCCTGACGACTTTTCTCCAACACTATTCATCAACTGCGAAAGGAGCTGTGATGCGCGTCGGTATCCCAGCAGAAATCAAGAACAACGAAGATCGCGTGGCAGCGACGCCCGCGATCGTGGACCAGCTGCGGCGCCGCGGCCACGAGGTCGTCATCCAATCCGGCGCCGGGGAGGGATCGCGCATCTCCGACGCCGACTTCTCCGCCGCGGGAGCCCGGATCGCCGCGAGCGCGGACGAGGTGTGGGAGCAGGGCGACCTGATCCTCAAGGTCAAGGAGCCGATCGCCGCCGAATACGGCAGGATGCGACGAGGGCAGGTGCTCTTCACCTTCCTCCACCTCGCTGCCTCGCGCGCGTGCACCGACGCGCTGCTTTCGAGCGGGGTCACCTCGATCGCCTACGAGACGGTGCAGCTCCCCGATCGCTCGCTGCCTCTGCTCACCCCCATGAGCGAGGTCGCCGGACGCCTCTCGATCCAGGTCGGTGCCACGAACCTCATGCGTCCGGCCGGGGGACGCGGCACGCTCCTCGGCGGAATCGCCGGCACCCGCAAGGGCAAGGTCGTCGTCATCGGCGGCGGGGTGGCCGGCGAGAACGCTGCCCGCAACGCCGTGGGGTTCGGGGCCGACGTCACGGTGATCGACATCTCGCTCCCCCGCCTGCGCGCCCTGGAATCGGAGTTCGGCGGTCTCATCCAGACCCGCCACTCCTCACCCCTCGAGATCGCCGACCAGCTCGTCGACGCCGATCTCGTCATCGGATCGGTCCTGATCCCCGGGGCGGCCGCACCCAAGCTCGTCACCGACGACATGGTCGCGGCGATGAGGCCGGGGTCGGTGCTGGTGGACATCGCCATCGACCAGGGCGGCTGCTTCGAGGGCTCGCGCCCCACCACCCACGATGAGCCGACCTTCGCCGTGCACGAGAGCCTGTACTACTGCGTCGCGAACATGCCCGGTGCCGTTCCCGAGACCGCCACCCGGGCCCTCACGAACGCCACCGCGCCCTACGTGCTGCGCCTGGCCGACCGCGGATGGCAGGACGCGCTGCGCGCCGATGCGGCGCTGAAGGCCGGCCTCAGCACGCACGACGGGATGCTCACCAACGCCGACGTCGGCGCGGCGCTGCAGATCGAGGTGGCGAGCGCGGACGTGGTCCTCGCGGCCTGAACCACGCAAAGCGACGTCGGGGGCGGTGCGGCACGATGCCGCGCCGCCCCCCGACGCACTCAGCCGGCGACCCGGATGAGCTTCTTGTTGACGAACTCGTCGGCGCCGATGAGTCCCAGTTCGCGTCCGGTACCCGAGCGCTTCACCCCGCCGAACGGGAGCTCGGGCGAGTCGGCCAGCACCACGTTGACGTAGACCATGCCGGCATCGATCTCGTCGGCCACGCGCTGGGCCTGCTCAGGATCGGTGGTGAAGACATAAGATCCCAGCCCGAAGCCGGTGTCGTTGGCGACGCGGATGGCCTCGGCCTCGTCCTTGACGCGGTAGACGACTCCCGCCGGGCCGAAGAGCTCCTCGCCGTAGACATCCATCTCCGGCGTGACATCGGTGAGCACCGTGCCCGGGAAGAAGGCGCCGTCCCGCGCCCCTCCCGTCACCAGCCGGGCCCCCTGGGAGACGGCGTCATCGATCTGCTTCTGCAGTCGCTCGGCCGCCGTCTCGGAGGAGAGCGGACCGAGGATGGTGTCTTCGGCCAGCGGATCGCCCACTTTCGCCGCGCCCATCGCCGCGGAGAACTTCTCGAGGAAGGGCTCGTACAGCTCGTCGATGATGATGAAGCGCTTGGCCGCGTTGCACGACTGTCCGTTGTTGTCCAGACGGGCGTCCACCGCCGCCTGCACGGTGGCGTCGAGATCATCCGTGGACAGGAGGATGAAGGGATCTGATCCGCCGAGCTCGAGAGCGACCTTCTTCAGGTGACGCCCGGCGACTTCGGCGACCGCCGCACCGGCCCGTTCCGAGCCCGTGACCGACACGCCCTGGACGCGCGGATCGGCAATGACCGCCGCGGCCTGATCGTTCGTGGCGTAGATGTTCGTGTACGCACCGACGGGAAGTCCCGCGTCGCGGTAGATCGCCTCCAGGGCGGCCGCGGACTCGGGGCACTGCGGCGCATGCTTGAGCAGGATGGTGTTGCCGAGGATCAGGTTCGGGGCCGCGAAGCGCGCGACCTGGTAGTACGGGAAATTCCACGGCATGATGCCCAGGAGAACTCCGAGCGGCGTCCGACGGATGACGGCGGTACCCTCCCCCTCGATCTCCAGCGGCTGGTCGGCGGTGACCCGCTCGGCGACGTTCGCGTAGTACTCGGTGATGTCGGCGGCGAAGTCGACCTCGCCGAGGGCCGCGACGAGCGGCTTGCCCATCTCGCGCACGATGATGGCCGCCAGTTCGTCGCGACGCTCTCGGTGCAGGTCGGCGACCCGGCGGAGCAGCGCAGCGCGCTCCGAGACCGGCAGGTGGCGCCAGGAGCGATAGGCGATGTCGGCCCGATCGATCGCTGCAGCCAGTTCGTCGTCGCTGATCGTCGGGTAGGTGGCGAGGGTCTCCCCCGTGGCGGGGTTGATGACGGCATAGTCACTCATCGGTTTCGTGCCTTTCTTGTCGTTCAGGTCGTATCGGCCATCGCCGTCTGATGGTCAGCGACGCCGGAGGCTCTCCGGCGCGTCGAGGCTGAGCGTCTCCCCCCGGAAGAACGCCGGACGCCTGATCGCCTGC
Source organism: Microbacterium sp. ABRD28 (assembly GCF_003850245.1). Taxonomy (NCBI): domain Bacteria; kingdom Bacillati; phylum Actinomycetota; class Actinomycetes; order Micrococcales; family Microbacteriaceae; genus Microbacterium; species Microbacterium sp. ABRD28. Next base: position 2,971,478 of record NZ_CP031015.1, read on the forward strand.
CAGATCATGATGACGATACCGAGACCGATGATGACCACGCCGAGCACGAACACGCTTCCGACCCCGAACCACTCGGTGCCGCTGCCGTAGTCGGGGTCGAGGCTCTCCACCAGGGTGATGACGAACAGGGCAGCCAGGATCACACCGCCGACCAGCGGGAACAGCAGCGTGAAGACGAAGCTGCGCACCGAGTCGAACCATTGCCGGCGGAAGTACCACACGCACGCGAACGCCGTGATGCCGTAGTAGAAGCAGATCATCATGCCGAGTGTCGTGATGGTGTCCCACAGCACGTTCTCGTTGATGAAGCGCATCACCGCGTAGAACACCGACGCCACGACGGCCGAGACGACGGTGGCGTACCCGGGTGTGAAGAACCGCGGCGAGACGCGGGCGAACGCGGGCGGGAGCGCGCCGTAGTGCCCCATCGCGAGGAGCGTGCGGGCCGGGCCCACGAACGTCGACTGCAGCGACGACGCCGAGCTCGTGAGCACGGCGAGCGAGACCAGGAACGCGAGCGGCCCCAGGATGGGCCCGGAGAGGTAGAAGAAGACATTCGCCTGGATGTCGGGGTTCCCCAGGCCCAATCCCTCCTCGCCCGTGCCCGCGAAGGCGAGCAGCGCGATCGAGATGAGGAGGTACAGCGTGACGATCGTCACCACGGTGACGGTCGCGGCGCGTCCGGGCGTCTTCTCGGGGTTGCGGGTCTCCTCGTTCATCGTGAGCGTGACATCCCACCCCCAGAAGATGAAGATCGACAACGACAGGCCGGCCACGATCGCGATCGCCGGCGTGACGGTCAGCGGATTGAACCAGGAGGCCTCGACCGGACTCGCGTCGAACGCCGTGCCGTTCGCCACGTGCACGAAGGCGGCGATGGAGAAGACGAGGAGGACCAGCACCTGGAAGCTCACCAGCACGTACTGCAGCTTCTGGGTCGTCTGCATGTCCCGATAGGAGATGAAGGTCGCACCCAGCATGAACAGCAGACACACCGCGACGTTGATGAAGGGGTTGAAGGCGAGTTCGGCGATCGTCCCGGGGCTTCCCGCGATCTGGTCGATCAGCAGGAAGAGGAATTCCACGGCGATGCCGGCGAGGTTCGACAGCACGAGGATCGTCGCCGCGACGAGGCCCCAGCCGGCCATCCACCCCACCCACGGCCCGAACGCCCGCACGGCCCACGTGAACGAGGTGCCCGAGTCGGGCATGGTGCGGTTGAGCTCGCGGTATCCGAACGCGACCAGGAGCATCGGGATGAACCCGAGCAGGATGATGGCCGGCACCTGGAAACCGACCTCCGAGACCGTCGGCCCGAGCGCCGCGGTGAGCGTGTAGGCCGGCGCGATACAGGAGATGCCGATGACGACCGCGCCGATGAGGCCGACCGTGCCCGCGCTCAGGCCTTTCTTGGACAGCCCGCCGGTCAGTGCCTCGGGTGCGGGGGCCGTGGCGGTCGGTGTCGGGCCGCCGCTTCGCGACCCGCGGTGTGCAGCGCTCATCGCCGCTCTCCGTTCATGCTTTCGTGGACGCGCGTTCGGGGCACGACGACCATCGGGACGGGAAGCTCGTGCAGCATCTTCGCTGCCGTCGAGCCGAGGAACAGCCGCCGGGGTTGCGCGAGGCGACTCGATCCGACGATCGCAAGCTCACCGGGCTCCCAGCTGAGGTGCGAGACGGCGTCCTCGATGCTCTCGCCACGCGCGACGACGACGTCGGCCGTGATGCCTTCGGGAAGCGACGCGAGAGCTTTGGTAAGCACGTCGTCGGCGTGGGCGGCGCCGGCCAGACGGATGACGCCGGTGTCGACGCTCGACGGCAGGTCGACCGAGACGAGCGACAGCAGCCGAAGCTCCGCCCCGGTCGCCGCGGCGAGCGCCACGCTCTCCTCCATGAGCGCTTCGGCGCCCGGACGTGTGCCGATCGCGGCTGTGATGCGGGTGAGGCCGAGGGACGCGTCCTGGCGGCGCGACCCTTCAGGGGCGAGGACGACCGGCACGTCGGAGGAGTGCAGCAGCTCGGTCGCGACCGTGCCGAGGCGATGGCGGCCACGCAGGCCTCCGTTGGCCGCGCCGACAACGATGTGCGACGCGCCGAACTCGTCGGCGGCGGCGATCAGGCCCTCGGCGAACGAGTCGCTGTAGCGGACGTGGCCGACGTGCGCGATGTCTGCGGGGATGCCGGCGGCCGCGCCCTCCAACCAGGTCGTCGCCTGCTCGCGCAGGTAGCGGTCGTAGCTGGCGTTCGGGGGTGTGATGACGCTGCGGTCGTCGCTGGGAAGCACAACGACGAGGTCGAGCTGCGCGCTCGTCGCTTTCGCGAGCCGCGCCCCCAGGGCGACCGCATCGGCTCCGGCATCCGTCGCGGTGTAGCCGACGACGATGCGGCCGCTCATGCGCGCGCCGCCTCGACGATGTTCGCGGCGACGAGCCGGCCCATGCGGATGGCGCCGTCGACGTGCTGGTAGCCGAGGCCCGCCATGTCGCTGCAGGCGAAGTGGATCGGGCCGACCGGCTCGCGCTGATCCGCGCCGTACCGCGCGAGCCCGCCGAGGTCGAAGCTCGCGGCGTACGCGCCGCGCGTCCACTCCTCGGTCCCCCAGTCGCTTTCGTAGTAGACCACCGGGTTCTTCGCCTCGGGCCCGTAGTAGTGCGAGAGCGACTCGAGGATCCGCTCCTTGCGCTCCTCGGCCGAAAGGCGGAAGACGTCGTCGGCATGCCGGTCGGAGACGAACCCGACCAGGGTGCCGCGCTCGTCGCCATGGTTGGTGTTGTCGTAGGCCTCGTGCGAAAGCTCGTACGGGCTGAAGGCCGTGCCCGAGAGCCCCTGCTCCCGCCAGAACGGGCGGTCGTAGACCGCGTGGACCTTGATGACGAATCCCATCGAGATGTGCTGGTGCATCTGGTGCTGCAGTCTCGGCAGGGGCGGCGAGAACGAGATGCGCGGGTAGAGCACCGGCGCCAGGGCCAGGATGACGAAGCGGGCGCGCACCGTCATCCGGTCGGCCTCCACGGTCACGCCGCCGTCGCTCCACTCGATGCGACGCACCGGCTGATCGAGGAAGACGTCGCCCCCCAGACGCTCGGCAAGGAGGAGCGGCACCTGCTGCAGACCCCCGACGACGCGCTTGTCGAGGATGAAATCGGCATCGACCAGGTGCGAGAAGCTCCCGGCCGAGGCCGCCATGAGCAGTGCCTGAAGGGTGGAGAACGCGTGGGGCGGCTTGGTGAGCATCGCCCCCGCGATGAAGAGCGCGATGTTGTCGCGGGCCTCGACATCGTCGGTCTGCGCCGCCAACCACGCCTCGAAGGAGGTGCGGTCGAGCTCCTCGGCGTCGGGATGCTCCCAAGGACGGTCCGGGTCGATCTCTGCGACCATCCGGTCGAGCCGCTCGATGAGGTCGACCATCACCTTCTCGGTCGCCTCGGGCACGGGGAAGATCTCGCCGGTGAACCGCGTGAGCGCACCCTCGGCGTTGATGTACACCGAGTCGCCCTCGCGGTAACGGGAGTAGGTCTCCAGCCCGAGGTCCTCGAGCGTCTCGATCAGGGCCTCCTGGTCGGGCGAGACCCACTGTCCGCCCACTTCGAGCATGGCGCCGTCGATCACATCGGTGTGCAGGCGCCCGCCGACCCGGTCGCGCGCTTCGAGAACGGCGACCGAGAGGCCGGCCTTGCGCAGCTCATTCGCCGCGGTGAGGCCCGCCGCTCCCGCGCCGACGACGACGACGTCGCGCGTCAGCACGCCGGTGGTGGGATCTGTCATGGTGCTCCTTTGCATCGGGTTCGAGCAGGCCACCCGGTGCCGCGGCACCGGGTAATCCCGGGTCAGTCTGCCGTGGGGGCGGGGGCGTCGTCACCGACGAGCACGGGCTCGCTGTCGGTGCGGGACTCGTCGAGCACGTTCGCGAGGACATCGAGCCCCTCGTTCAGCAGCGCGTCGCCGATCGCCAGCGGAGGGAGGAATCGGATGACGTTGCCGAACGTCCCGCAGGTGAGGACGATCACTCCCTCGGCGATGCACGCCTTCGCAACCGCAGCGGTCAGGGCGGCGTCGGGTGCACCGGTAGCCGGATCGACGAATTCGACCGCCACCATCGCGCCGCGGCCGCGGACGTCGCCCAGCCGCGGGTCCGTCGCCTGAATCGCCCGGAGGCGCTCGGTGAGGATGCCGCCGATCTCGCGGGCCCTGTCGATGAGGGCCTCCGTCTCGAAGGCCTCGATCGCCGCCAGGGCCGCCGCGCAGGCGATGGGGTTTCCGCCGTACGTGCCGCCCAGTCCGCCGAGGTGGGAGGCGTCCATGATCTCCGCGCGCCCGGTGACGGCGGCCAGGGGCAGGCCCCCCGCCATTCCCTTGGCCGTGGTGATGAGGTCGGGCACGATGCCGAACACGTCGCTGGCGAACATCGCGCCGGTGCGGGCGAACCCGGTCTGCACCTCGTCGGCGATGAAGACCACATCGTTCGCGCGGCACCACTCCACGAGCGCCGACAGGAAGCCGTCGGCGGGAACGATGAATCCGCCCTCGCCCTGGATGGGCTCGATGATGACGGCAGCGAGGTTGTCGGCCCCGACCTGCTTCTCGATGACCGAGATGGCTCGCGCCGCAGCATCCGCTCCACTCAGTCCGTCCCGGAACGGGTAGGACAGCGGCGCCCGGTAGATCTCCGAGGCGAACGGCCCGAACCCGCTCTTGTAGGGCATCGCCTTGGCGGTGAGCGCCATCGTCAGATTCGTGCGCCCGTGGTAGCCGTGGTCGAAGGCGACGACGGCCGGCTTGCCGGTGTACTTGCGGGCGATCTTGACGGCGTTCTCCACCGCTTCGGCGCCGGAGTTGAACAGCGCGCTCTTCTTGGCGTGGTCGCCAGGGGTGACGCGGTTCAGCGCTTCGGCGACGGCGACGTACGACTCGTACGGCGAGATCATGAAGCAGGTGTGGGTGAACTGCGCGACCTGGGCCTGCACGGCCTCGACGATGCGGGGGTGGGCGTTGCCGACCGTGGTGACGGCGATGCCCGACCCGAGATCGATGAAGGAGTTGCCGTCCGCGTCGACGACCACCCCGCCGCCGGCGGCGACGGCCTCGACCGGCACGGTGTGTCCGACACCGGCGCTGACGGCCGCGGCCTTCCGGGCCAGCAGCTCCTGCGACCGGGGGCCCGGGATGGAGGTGACGAGTCGGCGCTCCTGCGGAAGGGTCGGTCCGCCGAGCGGGGGCGCGATGAGGGTGGCAGCGGTCATGCCGGGAGCGTAGGGTTCCGGATGCCGCCGGCGCACCGGCCCCGGCGTACATTCTGCATCCGGGGCTGTACCATCCGTACAGTGGAGCGGCGCGGACCGTTCCCCGCGAGGAGACACGATGACGACGTCGGCCCATGCCGCTGCGCCCCCCACCCTGCGCTCCCTTCTCGCCCGCACCGACCTCCACCTCCGCGCCGAGGACACCGCCCCCGACGACGCCCTGTCTCGCCCCGTGCGGTGGGTCCACAGCACCGATCTGCTCGATCCGACGCCGTTTCTCTCCGAAGGCCTCGTGCTGCTGACCACCGGCACCCAGTTCCTCGAGTCCGCCGACGAGGCGTCCGTCGTCGACGCGTACGTGCGGCGCCTGTCGGAGCGGGGCGTGGTGGGGGTCGGGTTCGGCACCGAAGTCGTGCGCGACGGCATTCCGCCCACGCTCATCGACGCGTGCCGGCGCCACCGCATGCCGCTGTTCGAAGTGCCCTACCGCACGCCCTTCATCGCCGTCGCCCGCGCCAACGCCGAAGCCATCGCCGCCGTCGGCTACGCCCGCCGATCGTGGGCGCTCGCGGCGCAGCGCGCCATCTCGATGGCGGCCCTGCGCCCCGACGGACTCGGAGCCACGGTGGCCGAGCTCGCCAAGCAGCTGGGCACCTGGGTCGGACTGTACGACGCCGCGGGCGAGCTCTCGCGCGAGCACCCCACCGGGGGCCTGGCCGAGGCGACCGCCGTGGCGCTGCACGGCGAGATCGACGCAGTGCTGCGTCGCGGTGCCCGTGCCGGGTCGTCGATGCGCCTGGGAGGTCTGCCGTTCACCCTGCAGACCCTCGGCCGCGGCGGGCACCTGCGCGGTGTCATCGCCATCGCCGCCGGCGACCTCGATCAGGAGGGCCGCGGGGTCGTGACCGCGGTGATCGCGATGGCCGGCCTCGCCCTCGAACAGCAGCAGGGTCTCGCCCGCGCCCGAGGCACCCTTCGGGCCGGTCTCGTGCAGTCGCTGCTGTCGGGCGATCCCGCTCTCGCGCGGCGGATCTCCCGCGATCTCTGGGGTTCGCTGCCGGCCCCGCCGGTGGTGGTGGCGATGACGGATGCCACGACCGCGCGCGTCGACAGTGTCGCCGAATTCCTGGAGCTGCGCGCTGAGGAACGGCGCGGGGCGGTGTTCTTCGGACGAAGCGGAGACGGACTCGCGGTGGTCGTCCCGGCCGCAGCGCCCGACGTGCTCGACGAGCTCGTCGAGCGGTTCGATGCGCGACTCGGCGTGTCCGACGGCGCCGGCTACGACGGCTTCGCGGCGGCGGTCGAACAGGCGCGCATCGCACGCGACCGCGCGGCGGAGCGCGGCGGCGGACCCGTGACGCACTTCGCCGAGGTGGCACGATCGGGCGTGATCGCCGCGCTGACCGCGCTCTCGGGCGAGGCGCGCGCCGTCGCCGACGCCGAGCTCGCACCGCTCGCGACCCACGATGCCGACCACGCCACGGCGCTCGTCGCAACGCTGCGCACCTGGCTCGAGCAGGACTGCTCGCACGAGGCGTGCGCACGCGCCCTCGGGGTGCACCGCCACACGGTGCGCACCCGCCTGGCCCTGGCCGAACGGGTGCTCGGCCGCGACCTGTCGTCGTTCGCGGTGCGTGCGGAGCTGTGGGCCGCCTTCGCGGCATCCTCCTGACCCAGCTCCTCCCACCCCCTCCCCCGCCCAGCATCGCGAGCCGTCAGAAATGGCTGCTTCCGCCGCATCCGGGCCGCAAAAATCGACGGGTCACGAGTCACGGGTCACGGGTCACGGGTCACGGGTCGCGGGTCACCGGTCACGGGTCACGGATCAGGAGCCGGATGCCGGGGCGTGCGCCTGAAGGAACTCGTAGACCTCCGTCGTGTCCACCCCGGGGAAGGAACCGGTCGGGAGCGTCGCGAGCAGGGTCCGGGGCGTCCGGACATTCGGCCAGGAGTGCTCGCGCCACACCGACTCCAGCTCCGCCGGCGCCCGACGACAGCAGACCTCGACCGAGTGCCGCGACACGCCGCGGTTCGCGGTGTCGCGCCCGTGGAACCACTTGGTGTCGTCGAAGCGGACCCCCACCGACACCGAGTGCGCGCCCTCGCTCGAGGGCTCCACCCGCGCGGTGCACCAGTAGGTGCCGTTGCCGGTGTCGGTGTACTGGTAGTACGGGTTGAACTTGTCGGCGATGTCGAACACGACCCGCGAGGTCCACCGCCGGCAGCACATCTGTCCCTCGATGGAGCCGAGTCGATCGGTGGGGAAGTTCACGTCGTCGTTCTCGTACGCCTTGGTGATCGTTCCCGACTCGTGCACCTTGAGGAAGTGCACCGGGATGCCCAGGTGCACCGTCGCGAGATTCGTGAAGCGGTGTGCGGCGGTCTCGTACGTCACCGAGTACGCGTCTCGCAGATCTTCGATCGAGATCGCGCGGTCCTTCTTCGCCTCCTGCAGATAGGGCACCACGTGCGCCTCGGGAACGAGCAGCGCACCGGTGAGGTAGTTCGTCTCCACCCGCTGGCGGAGGAACTCGGCGTAACTCCTCGGCTCCTGATGACCCAGGATGCGGCTGGACAGCGCCTGCAGCACCGCGGTGCGCGGGTCGCCCTTGGCGGGCACGCGACTGGAGAGGTAGAGGCGGCCGTTCTTCATGTCGGCGACGCTCCGCGTGGTCTGCGGCAGGTCGGCGACGTAGTGCAGGGTGAAGCCGAGGTGCGCGGCGATGTCGGAGGCCGCGCGCTGGGTCAGCGGTCCGCCGGGGTGATCCACGGCGTCGAGGACCCGCCGGGCCTCGGTCTCGAGTTCGGGGAAGTAGTTGTCCTGCGTACGCATGAGGCGCCGAAGCGCCACGTTGGCGCGCCGTGCTTCCTCGGGCGTGGCCGAGCGCTCGTCGCGGAGGCGCTCGATCTCGCCCTGCAGGGTCATCAGGGCCGAGAGCACCTCGGTCGGGATCGTCTTGCCGACGCGGAACGGAGGGATGCCGAGCGCCTGGAACGTCTGCCCGCGCATCGCGCGCTCGAGCGAGATCTCGAGTGTCGCCCGCTCGTCGAGCGGATCGCCGGCGAGCAGGGCGTCGAGCGTCGTTCCGAGCGCCTTCGCGATGGACTGCAGCAGTGACAGACGCGCCTCGCGGCGGCCGTTCTCGATCATGGAGAGCTGGCTCGGCGCCCGGCCGACCGCGTCCGCGAGGGATTCCAGTGTCATCCCGCGCTGGGTGCGCGCGGCTCGGATGCGACGGCCGATCATCAGCGGATCGAGCGCGTCGTCCTCGATGCCCGAGCCGGGGTCGACGGTTTCTTCGCGGTCGGAGGCGAGCGTCATGACCGGCATTCTGTCACAGAAGCAGAATTTTGGTGAAACTTCACACGCGAATCGGTGGGTGGGGGTCGTGAACTTCACGGAGAGTGAGTTCACGACCTTCTCGTTTCGACCCGGTCGGCACCAGACATCCGATGAAGGAGAGCACCATGACCGCCACCGCCGCCAGCCGCCCGCCGCTCCGCGCCGGAGACCAGACGCAGACCGCCGCGGAGCTGCAGGAGGCCTGGGAGACCGATCCTCGCTGGGACGGTGTCCAGCGCACCTACACCGCCGACGATGTCGTCGCCCTCCGTGGTTCGGTGCGCGAGGAGAGCACCCTCGCCCGCCGAGGAGCGGAGAGCCTGTGGAACCTGCTCCACACCGAGGACTACATCCGGGCCCTCGGCGCCTACACCGGAGGTCAGGCCGTGCAGCAGGTGCGTGCGGGACTGAAGGCCATCTACCTCTCGGGCTGGCAGGTCGCCGCCGACGGAAACCTCGCCGGGCAGACCTACCCCGACCAGAGCCTGTACCCCGCCAACTCGGTTCCCGCCGTGGTGCGCCGGATCAACAATGCACTCCTCCGCCAGGACCAGATCGAGCACGCCGAGGGAACGCCCACCCGGGATTGGCTTGCGCCGATCGTGGCCGATGCCGAGGCCGGCTTCGGCGGCCCGCTGAACGCCTACGAACTGGCGCAGTCGCTGATCCAGTCGGGTGCGGCCGGCATCCACTGGGAAGACCAGCTGGCCAGCGAGAAGAAGTGCGGCCACCTCGGCGGCAAGGTCCTCGTGCCGATCCAGCAGCACATCCGGACCCTGAATGCGGCGAGACTGGCGGCGGATGTCGCGGGCGTGCCCACCGTCATGATCGCGCGCACCGACGCCCTGGCGGCCGACCTCCTCACCAGCGACGTCGACGAGCGCGACCGCCCGTTCCTCACCGGCGAGCGCACCGCCGAGGGGTTCTACCGGGTGCGTCCGGGCCTGGACTCGGTGATCGCCCGTGGCCTCGCCTTCGCGCCCTATGCCGACCTGCTGTGGGTCGAGACCGGCGAACCCGACATCGAACTCGCCCGCGAATTCGCCGCGGCCGTGCACGCGCAGTTCCCCGGAAAGCTCCTGGCGTACAACTGCTCGCCGAGCTTCAACTGGAAGCGGCACCTCGATGACCGGCAGATCGCGACATTCCAGCAGGAGCTGGCAGAGCTGGGCTACAAGTTCCAGTTCATCACCCTCGCCGGTTTCCACGCCCTGAACTACTCGATGTTCGACCTCGCTCGCGGCTACGCCGACCGGGCGATGACCGCCTACGTCGAGCTCCAAGAGGCGGAGTTCGCCGCCGAGGCGGCGGGCTACACCGCCACCCGGCATCAGCGGGAGGCCGGAACCGGCTACTTCGACCGCGTGTCCACGGCGCTCAACCCCGACAGCGCCACCCTCGCCCTGGTGGGATCCACCGAGGCTCAGCAGTTCCACTGACCCGTGCTTCGTCGAACCAGAAGGACCCGATCATGACCCTCACGACAGCCCCACCGCTCCCGACCACTCCGCCGCCGATGCTGCGGCCGACCACCGGGCCCATCCGCACGCACCAGCCGACGATCCGGGTGACCGGTGAGCTGGGCCCGCGGTACGACGAGATCCTCACCCCCGAGGCCCTCGCCTTCGTCACCTCCCTCCATGACCGCTTCGGTGGTCGCCGCCACGACCGCCTCGCCGAGCGCATGCGTCACCGCTTCGAGATCGGCAATGGTCGCGACCCGCACTTCCGCCACGACACCGCGCACATCCGCGACGATCCGCAGTGGCGGGTGGCCGGTGCCGGCCCGGGCCTGGAGGACCGCCGGGTCGAGATCACCGGCCCGACCGATCCGAAGATGACGATCAACGCGTTGAACTCCGGCGCGAAGGTGTGGCTCGCCGACCAGGAGGACGCCACCTCGCCGACGTGGCGGAACGTCATCGAGGGCCAACTGTCGCTGTTCGACGCCATCCGTGGACAGCTGTCGTACACGAGCCCCGAGGGCAAGAGCTACCGCGTGACGGCGGAGCAGACCCCGACGATCGTGATGCGTCCGCGGGGCTGGCACCTGCCCGAGGCGCACATCGAGTTCACCGATCGCACCGGTCGCACTCTGTCGGCATCGGGATCACTCGTCGACTACGGCCTGTACGTCTTCCACAACGCGCAGGCGCTGATCGACGCCGGCCGCGGCCCCTACTTCTATCTCGCGAAGCTCGAGAGCGCGGAGGAGGCGCGGCTGTGGGATGACGTCTTCACCTTCACCGAGCGCGCCCTGGGCATACCGCACGGCACGATCCGCGCCACGGTGCTGATCGAGACGCTTCCCGCGGCGTTCGAGATGGAGGAGATCCTGTTCGAGCTGCGCGACCACTGCGCGGGGCTGAACGCCGGGCGCTGGGACTACATCTTCTCGATCATCAAGAACTATCGCGGGCGCGGTGCGCGATTCGTCCTCCCCGATCGCAGCGACGTGACGATGACGGTGCCGTTCATGCGGGCGTACACCGAGTTGCTGGTGCAGACGTGCCACAGGCGCGGGGCGTTCGCGATCGGCGGGATGAGCGCCTTCATCCCGAACCGGCGCGACCCCGAGGTGACCACGAGGGCATTCGAGAAGGTCGCCGCCGACAAGAAGCGCGAGGCCGCGGACGGCTTCGACGGCACCTGGGTCGCCCACCCCGACCTCATCCCGATCGCCCGGGCGGAGTTCGATGCGGTGCTCGGCGACCGGCCGAATCAGGTCGACCGCCGGCGCGACGACGTGACGGTGACCGCGGCGCAGCTGATCGACGTGCACATCGGACTCCCCGTCACCGCCGCGGGTGTGCACGCCAACGTGTCGGTGGCGATCCGCTATCTCGAGGCATGGCTGCGGGGAGTGGGCGCGGTCGCCATCGACAATCTGATGGAAGACGCGGCCACCGCCGAGATCAGCCGCTCGCAGATCTGGCAGTGGATCCACCAGGACCGCTCTCTTTCGGACGGCACGCCCATCACGGCCGACTACGTCGAGGGGCTCATCGGACGGGTGCTGGGCGAGGTGGCTCGCAGCGACGGCGACCGGTTCGACGACGCCGCCGAGCTGTTCCGCGAGGTCGCGCTGCAGCCGGAGTTCCCCGCGTTCCTCACCGTCCCGGCCTACACCCGCTACCTCGCCTGAGCCGGCCTGCCGAGACCGCACTCGCCCGTCGAGACGCACGCCCACGCGTGCGGTCCCGGCGGGCGGTGTCGGTTTCGGCGTCGGCGGGGACCGGCAGAGGCCATTCGACCCGGTGCGCGCGGCGGTGCGCCGCTACTCTCATATCGTGACCTCCCGCGCTCCTCTCTCCCGCAAACTGTCCGCGATCGCCGAATCGGCCACGCTCAAGGTCGACGCGAAGGCCAAGGCGCTGCAGGCCGCCGGCCGCCCGGTGATCTCGTACGCCGCGGGGGAACCCGACTTCGCCACGCCTTCGTTCATCGTCGACGCCGCTGCCGAAGCCCTGAGCGACCCGGCGAACTACCGCTACACCCCCGCTGCAGGACTGCCGGTGCTGCGCGAGGCGATCGCCGCCAAGACCCTTCGCGACTCGGGGTGGGACGTCGAGTCGTCGCAGATCATCGTCACCAACGGCGGCAAGCAGGCGGTGTATCAGGCGTTCCAGGCCGTGGTGAACCCCGGCGACGAGGTGCTGCTGCCCGCACCGTACTGGACGACCTATCCCGAGGCGATCCGCCTTGCAGACGGCGTGCCCGTGGAAGTCTTCGCCGGGGCCGACCAGGAGTACAAGGTCACCGTCGAACAGCTGGAAGCGGCGCGCACCGAGCGGACGACGGTGCTCGTCTTCGTCTCGCCCTCCAATCCCACCGGCGCGGTCTACTCCGCCGATGAGACGCGCGCGATCGGAGAATGGGCGCTCGAGCACGGCATCTGGGTGATCTCCGACGAGATCTACCAGAACCTCGTCTACGACGGCGCCCGCGCCACATCGATCGTCGAGGCGGTGCCGGATGTCGCCGGCCAGACCATCCTCGTCAATGGCGTCGCCAAGACCTACGCGATGACCGGATGGCGGGTGGGCTGGATGGTCGGGCCGGCCGACGCCATCAAGCTCGCCGCGAACCTGCAGTCGCACCTGTCGAGCAACGTCAACAACATCGCGCAGCGTGCCGCCCTGGCTGCCCTCACCGGCCCGCAGGTCGAGGCCGAGAAGATGCGGAGCGCGTTCAACCGCCGTCGCCGCGTGATCGTGACGGAGCTGGCGAAGATCCCCGGCGTCACGGTGCCGAACCCGCTCGGCGCCTTCTACGTCTACCCCGACGTGCAGGGGCTCCTCGGCCGTGAGTGGGCCGGCGTGACGCCGACCACCACCCTCGAGCTCGCCGACCTGATCCTCGAGAAGGCCGAGGTGGCGGTGGTTCCGGGCGAGGCGTTCGGACCCAGCGGGTACCTCCGCCTGTCGTACGCGCTCGGCGACGACGCCCTCCTCGAGGGTGTGCAGCGCCTGCAGCGCCTGTTCGGCGCCTGATCACCCCACCTCGTCGCGGTTTGACCGCCGGCGGGTCCTGCCGTGGTGATCGGATGCCACACTGACTGCGTGACCCCTCCTACCGCCTCATACGATCTCGCCGTCATCGGAGCAGGCCCCGCCGGGACGGCGGCAGCCCTTCGCGCCACAGAGCTCGGTGCGAAGGTGGTCGTGCTCGAGGCATCCGACCGCCTCGGCGGCACGTGCGTGAACACCGGCTGCGTGCCCACCCGTGTGCTCGCCAAGGCCGCCCGGCTGATGCGCGAGGTGGGTGCGGCCCGAGATTACGGCGTGGTGACCCACCCCGAGGCACTGGACTGGCCCGCCACCGTCGCCCGCGTCCATGAGCGGGTCGACCGGGTGCGGGCGGTGAAGAACGAGGCCGAGAGGTTCGGCGCGGCGGGGATCGACCTCGTGCAGGAGGGGCGGGCGCGCTTCGCCGATGCGCACACCCTGCGTCTGGACTCCGGTCGGCGCATCCGTGCCTCCTCGGTCATCGTGGCGGTCGGCGGGCACTCCCGGCGGCTCCCCCTTCCGGGCGCGGAGTTCGCGACCGTGCCCGAACACGTGCTGGAGCTGCCGGGCCTTCCGCCTCGCGTCGCGATCATCGGTGCGGGCAACACCGGCGCGCAGCTGGCGACCGTTTTCGAGTCGTTCGGCTCGAAGGTGAGTCTGCTCGACGTGGCACCGCGCGTGCTCATGGCCTCCGACCCCGAGGTCTCCGCCGCGATCGCCGCCTCGTTCGAGGGCCACGGGATGACGGTGCGCACCGGAATCGCCGGCGTCGACGCCCTGGAGAAGGACGGCAGCGGGATCGTGCTCCGCTGGCGCGAGCAGGACGGACCGGCCGAGGATCGCTTCGACGCGGTGGTGATGGCCACCGGATGGCCCGCCGACGTCGAAGATCTCGGGCTCGAGCACGCGGGCGTCCGGATCGAGCGTTCGTCGATCCCGGTCGACGCGTATTTCCGTTCGGAGGTGTCGCACATCCTGGCCGTGGGCGACGCGATCGGGCGCGACATGCTCGTGCAGGCCGCGCAGTTCGAAGGCGAGGCGGCGGCGGAGAACGCGGTCCTCGGCGTCAATCGCCGCACCCCGCATCACCTTCTCCCGGCGGGCGGATTCACCGATCCCGATTACGCCGGAGTCGGACTCACCGAGGAGCAGGCCCGGCAGCGCGACGCGCGCTGCATCGTGGCTGTGGCCGACTACGCCGATCTCGAGCGGGCCGTCATCGACGACCGCGCCGTGGGCTTCCTCAAGCTCATCACCGACAACCGACGCGAGCTGATCCTCGGCGCTCACGCCGTCGGCGAGAACGCCGTCGAGGTGATCCAGTCGGTGACGACCGCGATGGCGGCCGGCATCGATGTCGCAACCCTTGCGGGCGTGAAGTTCGCCTACCCCACCTACAGCGCGATCATCGGGCTGGCCGCCCGGCAGCTCCTTCGCGCGTGATCTTCGCGGCGCGCCGCGCCGCAGCATCCGCTCGCTCCCGCTCCGCACCCCCGCGCCCCGCACTCATCCCGGTTCGTTCGTCGCATACGTACGTCCGGGGCGTCCCATCGCGTACATCTGCGACGAACGAACGGGAGTAGGACCGCGAGGCGGGTCAGCCGGGGCGATGGGCGAGGGGTGACGGATCAATGACCGCGCTCCCTCGCCCCACCCCACCCACCCATCCCCACCTCGATCACGGTTCGTTCGTCGCATACGTACGTCCGGGGCGTCCCATCGCGTACATCTGCGACGAACGAACCGCGGAATGAGCACGAAGCGGGTGAGCTGGGGAGAGTGGATGACCGCGAGGACGCGTCGTCGCAGGCTAGAGGTCGACGCCGATCAAGACCGGCTCGGGCTGGAGCAGCAGGCCGAACTCGGCGTGCACCCGGCCCTGGATGAAGCGCGCCAGCTCCGCGATCTCGGCGGCGGTCGCGCCGCCCCGGTTGGTCAGCGCGAGAGCGTGCTTGGTCGACACCGCGGCGCGCGAACGCGGAAGCTTGAAGCCCTTGCGGATGCCCGACTGCTCGATGAGCCAGCCCGCACTGACCTTCACATCGGACTCCGCTGTCGACAGGGGCGGCACGCTGCCGTCGAAGTTCGACAACGCCACCACCACCACCGGATCGAAGTCGGGCGCGACCGGCCAGCGCGGGCACTCCGGCGGGAGGGTCCGGGCGAAGGATGCCGAGACGACGGCGTTCTGGAAGAAGGATCCGGCGCTCCACGTGTCGGGGTCGGCGTCATCGAGCACCATGCCCTTCCGCGCGCGGATCTGCAGCACCTGTTCGCGCACGAAGGCCAGCGTCACCGCGGCGCCGGGCTGGAGGCCGAGCGCCGTCCGCAGCTGATCGCCGTGGATCTCACGGGGCGCGTCTCCGATGACCGCGAGCTCCACCGTGACCGACAGGATCACCGCACGTCGTTCGGGCACCGAGCCGTAGTGGTGTTTGAGCACCGAGGTGCGGAAGCCGAGCCCGAGCTCGGCGGCCGGAACGGTGGACACCTCGCCGGTGGTCTCGTCGATGAGCTCGACCTCGATGAGGGTCTGGACGATCTCCTGGCCGTACGCGCCGATGTTCTGCACGGGCGCGGCCCCGATGGTCCCGGGAATGCCCGACATCGCCTCGACGCCCGCGAACCCGTGCTCGACGGTGTACCCCACGAATGCGTCCCAGTCGTGCCCGGCCTGTACCCGGAGGCGGATGAATCCCTCGCGTGCGGTGGGGAGCGTCTCGATCCCGTGGGTCAGGATCCGCACGACCGTGCCCGGGAACGGCTCGTCGCCCACGAGCAGGTTCGATCCGCCGCCGAGCACGAACCAGGGGTCACCCGTCGCCCACACCTCGCGGAGCGCGTCGACGAGTTCACCGGTCGTCCGCGCCTCGATCATCCGCTCGGGGATTCCGCCTGCGCGAAGCGTCGTGAGGCTCGAGAGCGCGACGGGGGAAACCTCGGTCATCGAGTCCCGTCGCCGACAGGCGCACCGGCGGCGTCCGCCGGCCGCACGCGCACCTGCGCCTTTCCGAGCACCGTGGTGTCGGCGGCGGTCACGGTGAGGTCGATGCGGACCGCCTCGTCGGTCACCTGACCGATCCGGGCGACGATGTGAAGATCGGCGCCGTCGACCGCGTCGACGACGACCGGTCGAGTGAACCGCACACCGTAGTCGAGGATGCGACCGCCGTCGCCGAGCCACGGCATGATCGTGCCGACGGCGACACCCATCGTGAGCATGCCGTGCGCGAGGACTCCGGGAAGCCCGACCTCGGCGGCGATGTCGTCGCGGTAGTGGATGGGGTTGAAATCGCCCGACGCTCCGGCGTAGCGCACCAGCGATTCGCGTGTGAGGTGGATCGTGCGTTCGGCGACGACATCGCCCACGGTGACGGCGTTCATGCGTCGCCCTCGCCCACGAGCAGAACGGATGTCGCGGTCACGACGTGGGCGCCGGCGGCGTCGACCATCTCGGCTTCGCTGGTGACCATGGCGTTGCCGCCGAGGGTGCGGATGCCGGTGACGCTGAGCTGGGCGGTCAGCTCGTCGCCCGCGACGATCGGACGCGAGTACCGGAAGCGCTGCTCGGCGTGGAGCACGCGCGACAGCTCGATGCCGCTGTCGGGTTCGGCGAGCAGCTGCTGCAGCGTGACGTCCTGCAGCACGATCGGGAACGTCGGGGGCGCGACGACGTCGGCGTAGCCGAGGGCACGCGCGGCCTCGGGGTCGAGGTGCTGGGGGTCGTCGGCGAAGACCGCTCGCGCGAACTCGCGCACTTTCTCGCGGCCCACGAGATACGGCGGCGTCGGAGGGAACACGCGACCGACGAGTTCGGGGTTCACTGGCACCGGATCATCCTACCGAGCGGTCTTGCGCCCCCGAATGGCGCGCACGGCCATCTGCACGGCGATGACCGTCAGGAAGGCCGCAAAGAGGATGTTGCCCAGCTGCGGGTCGACGAGGGTGGCCAGCCACGTGCCGACGGGGGCGGTCGCACACGCGGCGATCCCGACGATCGCGGCGGCAGGGAGGTCGACGTTCTTGCGGATCAGGTTGCCGACGGTGCCCGAGATCGCCGTCGGGATCATCATCAGCAGCGAGGTCCCCTTGGCGAGGAGGTCACTCGTGCCGAAGAGGAGCAGCAGCACCGGGACCACGATCACCCCGCCGCCGACGCCGAGAAGACCCGCGAGGATGCCGGTGACGACACCCAGCGCGACGAGGCCGAGCACTGTCACGACGGTGAGCGCAAGGCCGGCATCCCGCGAGGGGATCACCAGGAAAAGGGACACGATCACGATCACGAGGAATCCGACGAAACCCCACCGAAGGACCGTCACGGGTGTCCGCGGAAGCAGCCAGGTGCCGATCTGCGCCCCCACTACCGCGCCCGCGGCGAGGATGAGAGCGGGGATCCAGGCGACGGAGTCGTTCACCGCATAGGCGATCACCCCGACCGCGGCCGTCGGAACGATGGCCGCCAGCGACGTTCCCGCCGCAAGCCGCTGACCGTACCCGAGCACGAGCACGAGGAGCGGGACGACGACGGTGCCGCCCCCGACCCCGAACAGGCCGGACATCAGTCCGGCGACGAAACCGACGCCGAGGCACGTGAAGACGAAGCGCGCATCGCGCGCCGTGGGGGCGTCGGTCATTCCTCGAAGTACGCGTTGTCGATGACCCAGGCACCATCGACTTCGACGACGGTGTACTGCCAGCTTTCGACGATCGGCGCAGGGGTCTCCAACGGCTCGCCGTCAAGGAAGAGACTGTCGTACGTCTCCGTCGTGTCGATGAAGATCGAGCCCTCGGACGAACTGATGCCCACGACCTCCACCTGATAGTTCTCCACCGACTGCGCGAAACCGGCCGACTGCTCCTCAAACGCAGCACAATCGGTGAGTCCACCCCCCTCGCGGAAGGCCTCCGACGTCGCCTCGAGGTACTTGTCGCAGTCACCCTCGCGCCATGCCTCGTCGTAGAGCTCGACCGCCCGGACGGCCTCCTGCTGGTCGGCTTCGTCGACGCCGCCCCCCGACGAGAAGACCCCGATCAGGATGGGAATGAGCACGGCGGCGGCGATGACGATGCCGAGGAGCACGACACCCAGAACCACCCACAGGATCCAGAGCTTGGACTTCTTCGGCTCGGTCGCCGCGGTGAAGGCTCCCCCGGCGGGTGCATTCCCGGGCGCACCCGTGAAACCCGGAGCCGAGGGAGGGGCATCGGGTCCGGCCGGCGGCGCATCCGTTCCGTCCTCGGTCGACTGCACGTGCTCGGTCCACTTCGCACCGTCCCACCACCGACGGGTGCCGGGGCCGTAGTCGTACCAGCCGGGAGGGTTCGTGCTCATGCTCGCTCGTTTCGTCGTCTTCCGGCCGTGCGAGGAACCGGTGGCCGCCGCACTAAGACTACTGCCGCCTCTCGGCGCAGCGAACGCAGCGGGTCGCGGTGGGACGCACCTCCAGCCGCCCTTCCGGGATGGGGTCCGCGCACACCTCGCAGATGCCGTAGGAACCCGCCGACACCCGGTCGAAGGCGGCGTCGATGCCCACGAGCTCGGCCATCACGCCAACACGCACCCCCTCGATGCGCGACCACTCCGCAGAAAGGGTTCCTCCCTCGGGATCGTGTTCGTCGTCGGCGGACTCGGCGCCGCGCGCATCGCGCAGCTGCGCGAGCTGCACCTCGACCTCGGCGAGGCGCCGCTGCGCGGATTCGCGCGCCGCACGGAGGGCGTCGACCGGGACCTTCATGACGCGCACGCTACCGGCCGCGTCCGACATCGGCGCCCCTAGGCTCGAGGGGTGCGCCGGCGCCCCGCCCGCACGGAGAGGCAGACAGCGTGCGCGTCGTCGTCATCGGCGGAACCGGCCACATCGGCACCTTCCTCGTTCCACGGCTCATCCGCGCCGGCCACGAGGTCGTCTCGATCAGCAGAGGTGCGAGGCCGCCGTACGTCGCCTCCTCGGAGTGGAACGCGGTACAGCAGGTCGTCGCCGACAGAGAGGCCGCCGACCGCGACGGCACGTTCGGCGAGATCGTGCTCGCCCACGACCCCGACGCCGTCGTCGACCTCCTCGCCTTCACCCCGGAGTCCTCGCGCTCCCTCGTCGAGGCCCTGCGCGGTCGCGGCGGGCACCTCGTCCACTGCGGAACCCTCTGGCGCTACGGCCCGAGCGACCGGGTGCCGATCCGTGAGGGCGAGGGCACGCCGCCGTTCGACGAGTACGGCATCCTCAAGGCCGAGATCGCCGCGCTGCTGGCCGCGGAGACCGCCGCCGGGGGGCTCGTCACCACCACCGTCGACCCCGGTCACATCGTCGGCCCGGGCTGGACGCCGGTCGGGCCGCTCGGCAACGGCGATCCGCGCGTCTGGTCCGATCTGTCGGCGGGCCGCACGCTCCGAGTGCCGGGAGGCGACGGCGCCCTCATGCACCACGTCCACGCCGACGACGTCGCGCAGGTCTTCGAGCTCGCCCTCGCGCACCGCGACGCCGCCGCCGGCGAAGACTTCCACGCCGTCGCGCCGTCCGCGCTGACCGTCCGGGGATACGCGGCGGCCGCGGCATCCTGGTTCGGACAGCCTCTGTCTCTGGAGTGCATCACCTGGGAGCAGTTCCGCACCGAGACGAGCGAACGGTACGCCAACGCGAGCTGGGGGCATCTGCACCGCAACCACTACCTCAGCATCGACAAGGCTCGTTCGCTGCTCGGCTATCGCCCGCGGTACGAACCCGAAGACGCGATCCTCGAGTCGGTCAGGTGGCTCATCGACAACGACAGGATGGATGTCGCGGGGCCGCTCCTGGTCTGATCGGCGTCGTCCCGGCATGCGGCACACGGCGGTTTCGAAGCGTGGACCGCTACCGTGGCTCGCATGCCGAAAACTGCGGACGGATCCGACTGTCATAGTCCCGGCGCCCGGGTGACCCCGGGCGCGTCCCCGCGAGGGGAGGTGAACCGATGAACGGCGACCTCCTCCTCAACATCGCCCTCGTGGTGGTCTTCGTCCTCATCGGCGGGGTGTTCGCCGCCACCGAGATGGCGCTGGTGACCCTCCGCGACAGCCAGGTGAACGCCCTCGCCGCGCGCGGCAAGCGCGGCCAGAAGGTCGCCGACCTGGCCCGCAACCCCAACACGTTCCTCTCGGCCGTGCAGATCGGCGTGACGGTGGCGGGCTTCGCGTCAGCCGCCTACGGCGCATCGTCGATCGCTCCGAGTGTCGCGCCGCTCTTCGTCTCCCTCGGACTCGACGAGGGCCTCTCACTCACGATCGCCACCGTGGTCCTGACGCTGATGATCGCGTACCTCTCGCTCGTGCTGGGCGAGCTCGTGCCCAAGCGTCTGGCGATCCAGCGGAACGTGCAGTTCGCCTATGGTGTCGCCCCGGTGCTGAACGGCTTCGCCGTGCTCATGCGCCCGGTGATCTGGCTGCTGTCGGTGTCGACGAACGCCGTGGTGCGCCTTCTCGGCGGCGACCCGCACAAGACCGGCGACGAGCTCACCGAGGAAGAGCTGCGCGACATCGTCTCGAGCCACCAGGGTCTGCCCGAGGACGAGCGGCGCATCCTCGACGACGTGCTCTCGCTCCGGGGACGTCAGATCAGCGAGGTCATGCGCCCCCGCCCCGAGGTGGTCGCGCTGGATCACGCCGACGAGGTGGGCGATGCCGCCGCGCGGGTGCGCGAGCTGCCGTACTCGCGCTATCCCGTCGTCGATCAGTCGATCGACGACATCACGGGGTTCGTCCATGTCCGCGACCTGTTCGAGGCCGCGGCGGTCGACCCGCGTCAGCCCATCGGGCCGCTCGTTCGCGCCATCCCCTATCTGCCCTCGACCGCGCGGGTGCTCCCGACCCTCACGGGCATGCGGGCGGCCGGCGACCAGATCGCCGTCGTCGTCGACGAGTACGGCGGCACCGACGGGATCGTCACCCTCGAGGACCTGGTCGAGGAGGTCGTGGGTGAGATCTTCGATGAGTACGACACGGATGCCGCGACCGCCGACCTGTCGGAGAACGGCGGCACCGTCGACGGCCGGCTGAATCTGCAGGACTTCGAGGAGGCCACCGGGCTCACCCTCCCCCGCGGGTCGTCCGACACGATCGCCGGTTTCATGCTGGAGCGGCTCGGGCGCCTGGCCGTCGTCGGCGACACCGTCGAGGTGGATGGGGCGACGCTCAAGGTCACCGGGCTCGATCGTCGTCGGATCTCGGAGCTGCTGGTGATTCCGAAGGAGCCGGCGCCGTCGACGGCGGAATGACGTCGATCCGCTCAGTGCGCATCTCGTGCTTTCGCCGCGCCCTGGCGACGACGAAGAGCACCGAGCCGACCGCGAGATAGACCAGCGTTCCGAGCCACACGGGGCCGGTCTGCTGGGTGAGGAGCACGATACTGGCGATGATCGCCAGGATCGGGACGACCCGGGGGACGGAGAAGTGGGGGTGCTCCACGCGGTCCTTCTTCAAGACCAGGACGCTGACGTTGGCGGAGAGGAAGACCAGCAGCAGCAGGAGGACGGTCGTCTCTGCGAGCGTCGCGACGTCACCGAGCAGCGTCAAGAGGATCGTGACGGCCGCCACGACGACGATCGACACCCACGGCGTGCGACGTTTCGGGAGAACCCGCCGGAACGCCCGCGGAAGCAATCCCGCCTCTCCGAGGCCGTAGCCGACCCGGCTTGCCATGACCATGAACAGCAGCGCGCCGTTGGCGATGGCGATCAGGGCGATGATGCTGAACAGCCAGCCCGGAACGGGGAGTCCGCTCGCCGTCACCACCTCGAGGAGCGGTCCGGTCGATTCGGCGAGGTCGGCCGGCGGCACAACGATCACGGCCCCGATGGCGATAAGCAGGTAGACAACGGCGGCGGTGAGGATGGCGCCGAACAACGCCCGGGGGTAGGCGTGGGAGGGGTTCTTCACCTCCTCGGCCATGTTCGCCGCCGCCTCGAACCCCAGGAAGGAGAAGAACGCGATGATCGTCGCTGCGAACGCCCCCTGCAGGGGCGGCACATCGGGCGCGAACTCGACCAGGCGACTCGGGTCGCCGCCGCCGCCTCCGAAGACGATGGCCGCGATGACGATGATCAGCACGAGTCCCGAGACCTCGATCATCGCCGCGACCATGTTCGCGCCGAGCGACTCGCGCACGCCGCGGAGGTTGATCAGCGTCAGCACGAGGATGAACGCGACGGCCATCGGCGCCGCGGGGAGGTCGACGAGGGTGGCGAGATAGTCACCGGCGAAGGCGTTGGCGAGTGCCGCCGCGGTCGTGATCCCCGACGCCATCATCAAGAACCCGACGAGGAACGACACGAAGGGGATCCCGAATGCCCGCTCGACGTAGCGCGCGGCCCCGCCGGCATGCGGGTACTTCGTGATGAGCTCGGCGTACGTGCCGGCGGTCAGCAGGGCCACCACCAGCGCGATGAGCAGCGGCAGCCAGATGACGCCGCCGACATCCAGGGCCATCGTGCCCACCAGGGTGTAGATCCCGGCGCCGAGCGTGTCGCCCACGATGAACGCGAAGAGGAGCCACACCCCCACCACGCGCCTCAGTCCGTGTTTCTCCTCGACGGGTGCCGCGCTGACGTCTTGAGCCATCTGGCCACTTCATCGGTGCGCGGCGCGACCATGCAACCTCTCCCGGTGCGACATGCACTGCCGTACAATCGCGCGACCTCCGGCTATTCGGCGTCGCTGACGAGTTTCAGTCCGACGATGCAGCCGACGAGTCCGATGATCAGCAGCATCCGGACCCAGGAGAAGCCCTCGTCGCCCGTGATCATGGCGTAGAGCACGGTGAGGGATGCGCCGATGCCGACCCAGACGGCGTATGCGGTGCCGGTCGGGATCTCGCGCATCGCCCAGGCCAGCCCGCCCATGCTCGCTACGAGGGCGATGCCGAACACGACGCTCGGCCAGAGCTTGGTGAAGCCCTCGCTCTTTCCGAGGGCCGTGGCCCAGACGGCCTCGAGGACTCCGGAGATGATGAGGATGACCCACGACATGATGCTCGCCTCCATGGCCAGTCTTGTCGCTCACCGGGTACTGAACCCTCGTCCGGGGATCCGGTCGGGATCCGTCGACCAGGCTACCGCCACCCCCTGATCACCGCCTGGGCAGCGATCACGGGGCGGCGGGCTGGGCGCGACGGCGCCGGAGAACACGAAAAGCCCCCGGAGTGCCGGGGGCTTGTCTCTGTAGCAGGAGCGGGGCTTGAACCCGCGACCTCACGATTATGAGTCGTGCGCTCTCACCAACTGAGCTACCCTGCCGCGATACACCGGCAGCAAGATGCCGGATGCTGCGAGCCCCGAGTCAGGATTGAACTGACGACCCCTTCCTTACCATGGAAGTGCTCTGCCACTGAGCTATCGGGGCGTGCTGCCCTGCGCGGGCAACTCAACGAGAATACCAGAGCCGAGGCTCCCCGTTGAATCGGCGGTCACCCTCCCGCGTGCTGCCGAAGCCACGGCAGCGGGTCGATCGGCGTGGTGCCGTTCATGAGCAGCTCGAAGTGCGTGTGGGCGCCGAACGAGCGGCCGGTGTTGCCGGTGCGTCCGAGGACGGTGCCGACCGTGACCTGCTGACCGGGCACGACCTGCATCGAGTCGTACTCCATGTGCGCATAGTGGCTCGAGATCAGCTGACCGTCCACGACGTGGTCGATGATCACGTGCACCCCGTACGCGCCGCCCGACTCGCTGGCCACACGCACGGTACCGTCCGCGATCGCCTGGATCGGTGCTCCGGCGCCGGGGACGAAGTCGAGGCCTTCGTGCATCTTCCCCGAGCGCATGCCGAACCCGTAGCTGATCGGCACGCCGACCGCGAACGGCCACTGGATGGCGGCGGTGGGGTCGTTGACGTAGAAGTTCGAGAAGTTCGTGATCCCCGACGCGGCAGCCAGGTCGGCCATCGTCACCGTCTCGTAGCTCTCGCCGCGGGCGATCTGGGCGTTCTCGGTGGTGGCCGGGGCGACGTATGCCTGGATCTCGTCGGGGTCGACCGAGAGGTCTGTCGACGCCGGTGCCATCGTGGAGAGCGTGGCCGATTCGCTGCCGGTGGCAGCGGCCACGGCCTCGGCAGGAGTCGTGGTGGCGACGGCGAGAAGACCGACGATCCCCATGACGCTCACCGAGAAGGATGCCGCTGCGGCGCGACGGAAGGCGGCTCCGCGTGCCGGGCGACGGCGACGGGCGGCCGCAACGTGCGCGGCGATGTCGGGGGTTGCGGGCGCGGGATCGCTGTCCGCCGCGGTGTCATCGGCGGGGGCGAGCTTCTGCACCGGCGTCTCGCCGGTGAAGCAGAACAGTCGCGCGGCGGCCTCGAACTCATCGTCCGCCTGCGGCGCAGCGTCACGGGTGTCCTCCGGATCTGCCGCCGGAACCTCGTCGGCGACCGAGTGACCCATGGGCGGCTCGAGGAGACGGAAGGGTCCGGTCGTCGTGGAGGCGTCGAAGAGGAGCGCCCCGGTCCCCCCGGTGAAGGTCGCCGGGGAGTCGGGATGCTCGGGATCCGCCCCCTCGGCGTCGCCGTTATCGGCGTCGGTCGACGATCCTTCCGCCGATGCCTCGGGCACCTCGGTCACGCTCGCCTGGGCCACGGGGGCCGACTCGGCGGGGGTCGCCGTCACCGACGAGGCGGGCGAGTGCGCGACATCCCCGGCGTCACCGGTCATCGAGGCGGAGCCGGCCACCGGCACGGACCCGGTCGAGAAGACGGGGTTGATGAGGAACGGCTGCGCGGCAGCCCGGGCGCGCAGCGCTCGGCGGCTCATCGCCGGCGGAGCGGTAGAGGGCTCACCGGCGGGGGGAACGGTCGTCGTCTCCGCCGGGGTCTGAACGTCCGCGGGGGAGACTCGACTCGACCGGCGGGTGCGCGGGCGAAGAGCCGAGGATGAATCGTGGGGCAAAACGGGGGCGTGCTTCCGAGTCGTTGCCGCACATGGGGGTGCACGGCAGGCGGTCGTTGGGGGATACTTCCGGTTCGGACACCAAAAGTAACGAACGGATAAACACTACCCGGCGACGTCTGGGAATGCCATGTACGACACCGGCGCGCAACCGGTCACGCGGCGGCTCAATCTGTGGTGAGCGACACCAGGCGCTCGAAGATCCCGGGACCGGCGGCGACCGTGAGGGGCCGCGCCGCGGCATCCGGCATCTCCACTCGCGCGAACCGCCCGCCCGCCTCGGTCACGAGCAGCGCCCCTGCCGCGAAGTCCCAGGGCTGCAGCCCGCGTTCGAAGTAGCCGTCGAGCCGCCCCGCGGCCACGAACGCGAGATCGAGCGACGCGGCACCGATGCGGCGGATGTCGCGGGCGATCGTCATCGCACGGCCCACGCGTGCGAGGTCGGAGGCGTGGGTCGCGGGGTCGTAACCGAATCCGGTGGCCAGGAGCGCTCCGGCGGCGGCCGGTTCGGCGTTGACCGTCAGGCGCGCCCCGTTCAGCCACGCACCCTCGCCGCGGGTGGCATGGAAGAGCTCCCCGCTCGCGGGGTTGAAGACGGCGCCGGCGAGGGCGTCCCAGTGCTCCGGGTCGCTCCCGCCCGCGACGGCGGCGACGCTGACGGCGTACGAGGGGATGCCGTAGGCGTAGTTGACGGTGCCGTCGATCGGATCGATGACCCAGGTGACGTCGGAGTCACCGCCGTGCGACACCGGCGCTGCACCCGACTCCTCGCCGAGGAAACCGTCACCCGGGCGCTCGCGGCGGAGCCGATCGCGGATCAGCTCCTCGACCTCGCGGTCGGCCTCGGTGACGATGTCGGCGAGGGCCGACTTCGTCGCCGCGATCGCGACGCCCTCGGTGCGGCGGCGACGGGCGAGCTCCCCCGCCTCCCGGGCGAGGTCGACGGCCAGATCGTGCAGCTGCGCGGCAAGCGTCATGCCCCTCACGCTACCGCGGCGGTTTCGTCGCCAGGATCCATGCGGAGGTCGGCGAGCGCCTCTACGGTGGAGCCATGCCTCTCCCCCGTGATGCCGCTACGCACGATGTCGTGATCGTCGGCGGCGGTCACAACGCCCTCGTCGCCGCCGCGTACCTCGCCGGCTCAGGTCACCGCGTCGTCGTCCTCGAGCGACTCGACCACGTCGGCGGAGCCGCCGTGTCGGAGGAACCCTGGCCGGGGGTGGCTGCCCGCCTGTCGCGGTACTCGTACCTCGTGAGCCTGCTCCCCCGCGCGATCATCGACGACCTCGGACTTCGGATCGACCTTCGGCGCCGGCGCTACTCCTCCTACACGCCCTCTCCCACCGATCCCTCTCGCGGCATCCTCATCGATCGGGGCGACGCGGCGGCCACGACGCGCAGCTTCGTCCGGACGACCGGCGACCCCGCCGAGGCCGATCGCTTCGCCGCTTTCGGCGACAGGCTCCTCCCGCTCGCCCGCCGGGTCTTCCCCACGATGACCGAGCCCCTCCGCCCCCGCACCCAGGTGCGCTCGCTCGTCGACGACGACGAGCTCTGGACGGATGTCGTCGACCGGCCCCTGGGCGAGATGCTGCGTCGTTCGCTGGAGACCGACCTCGCCCGCGGGATCGCGCTGACGGACGGGCTCATCGGCACGTTCGCCACAGCCGACGACGCGAGCCTCGCTCAGAACCGCTGCTTCCTCTATCACGTCATCGGCGGGGGCACCGGGGACTGGGACGTGCCCGTCGGCGGAATGGGACGGGTCAGCGCCGAGCTCGCCCGAGCCGCCCGCGACGCCGGCGCAGAGGTCCGCACGGGCGCCGAGGTCACCGCCATCGATCCCGACGGCGAGGTGACCGTGGCGGGTCCCGACGGGCGGAGCGAGACCCTGCGGGGCCGGCTGGTGCTGATGGGCGCAGGACCCGCGGTGCTGACCGACCTGCTGCGAGCGGGGGGCGCCGCGGCCGAGAACGCCGGCATCGCGCCCGAGGGCGCGCAGGTGAAGGTCAACATGCTGCTCCGGCGGCTTCCCCGCCTGCGCGACAGCGAGGTGTCAGCTGAGGCGGCCTTCTCGGGCACCTTCCACATCAACGAGACCCTGAGCCAGCTCGACCGCGCGCATGCCGCCGCCTCAGCGGGCGAATTCCCCGATCCGCTGCCGGCGGAGATCTACTGCCACTCCTTGACCGATCCCTCGATCCTCGGACCGCAGCTACGGTCCGAGGGGGCGCAGACCCTGACCCTCTTCGGGCTTCAGGTGCCCCACCGTCTGGTCGCCGGCCGCGACGCCGACGCTGCCCGGGCGGAGGCACTCGCCGCGGCGTCATCGTCACTGAATGCCGTGCTCGCAGAACCGATCGAGGACTGTCTGTACACCGCGCCTGACGGATCGCCGTGCGTGGAGGTGCGAACGACCGCCGACCTGGAGGAGGCGCTGCGGATGGCCGGGGGCGACATCTTCCACGGCGGACTCGCCTGGCCGTGGGCGGACGATGACGCCGACCTGTCGACCCCCGCATCGCGGTGGGGTGTGGCCACCGCGCACGAACGCATCCTGCTGTGCGGCTCGGGCGCCCAGCGCGGCGGCGCGGTCAGCGGGATCGGCGGGCACAACGCCGCGATGGCCGCGCGGGAGATGCTCGGCTGACTAGTTGCGCGGCGGAAGCGGCGGCGGGGGCGGGAAGCCCTCGTAGCCCTGCGTACCGTGAGAGGCCTGTGCTCCTCCCGGGCCCTGGGCGCCCGGCACCGGCGGCGGGAACGTCGGCTGCGACGCCTGCTCGGGTGCGATCGGCACGAACGACTGGGCTCCCGGCGAGGGTCGGCCGGTCTGGTAGGCCTGCCAGTCGGGGCTGCCGTCGGGGAGCATCGGCAACGGCGTGCGGCCGTCGGCGTACATCGGCCACGGGAGAAGCTCCCCGTCGGTGGGTGCCGGGGCGGCGGAATAGGATGCCGCGGACACCGGCGCAGCGGACGCCGGAGCAGGTACCCCCTCCGTGACATCGGCTGCGGCGGCGTCGTCCTCAGAGGCGGTGGCACGGGGAGCGGACGGCGCGGAAGCGGCGGCGACGGGAGCTGCGGGCGCGGGGGCCCCAGGGGTCGGGGCGGCGGAGGTCGGCGCGAAAGGCTGCGGAGCGTTCTGCCCCTGCCATCCGGCCTGGGGCTGCCAGGCGGCCTGCGGCTGCCAGGCGGCCTGGGCCTGTCCCGGCCAGGTCTGGCCCTGGGGCGCGTGGGGGGCCCAGGCGGGGATGACGCCGGTCTGCTGCGCATCCGCGCCGGGGTATCCCGCGTAACCCGGGTACGTCGGGGCGACAGGCCGCGGCCGACGCGGCGCGAAGAGCACATTGATCAGCGGGAGAAGCGCGGTACCCACGGCGGCGAGGATCGTGATGGAGACGACGAAGCGCCAGTAGAGGTCGCCCAGCTGCGCGTACTCCGACAGCATCAGCGGGATCACCAGCATGATCGCAAGGGCGATCACGAGCACGATCGTCACGATCGCGATCACGGAGGTGAAGGTCGTGCGGTT